>JBKEDO010000104.1:0-21906 GCA_047975405.1 Bacteroides sp. | reverse complement strand
GAGTATCAACATCACCAAATTTTCCCGCCGGGACAACTCATTTTTAATGCCTTCAACCTCTGCCCATTCGACAAGGTTAAAGTGGTGATCATCGGACAAGATCCGTATCACGGTCCCGGACAAGCACATGGATTGTGCTTTTCGGTAAACGATGGAGTCTCTTTCCCGCCTTCTTTGGTTAATATCTTTAAGGAAATTAAAGCAGATATAGGAGTAGAACCCCCTCAAACCGGTAATCTAACACGCTGGGCAGAGCAAGGGGTGCTATTACTTAATGCAACGCTAACAGTAGAAGCACATAAGGCCGGATCACATCAGAAAAAAGGCTGGGAAACATTTACAGACGCAGTGATTAGGCAACTTGCCGAAAACAGAGAACATCTGGTCTTTATTCTTTGGGGAGCTTATGCACAAAAAAAAGGAGCATTCATTAATCGTGATAGACATCTGGTCTTAACCTCAGCCCACCCATCGCCTCTTTCGGCCTATAATGGCTTCTTTGGGAATAAGCATTTTAGTAGAACCAATGAATATTTGAAAGCACATGGACAAGATGAGGTCAAATGGTAAGGATGATAAAGCCTCGATATTGCACCGATCATAAGTCTCTACTGTAAAATAATCAAATAGCAAAAAGGAATGTACCCCAAAAGTTGAATTCAACTTTTGGGGTACATTCCTTTTCTTATAAATGGATATTTGGTTTACCCAGAATCTTTATCGTTTATTCCGAACTGATTAGCCACAACATTAATACCACTGAATATTGCTTTGAGTCTGGCTTCGTTGGTCCCATTTCAAGTCTTGCAGAATGCTAGCTTTAGCCCGAATGGTAAAATTGTAATATTTCCAACGCCCAAAGGGTGATAAACTAGCCGACATCTCAAAACAGTGTAGATCGCGAGAAATAGTACAAGCCGTCTGAGTGATCTCTTTCATTTGGAAATCATACCCCGTATTAAAAGAGAAAGACCAATTATTGGAGATCTTTAGGTTACCGTTGGCATTAATATTATGAGTATAAGTGAACGGATAGCGCATCGAATATCGATTAATCGGTTTACTTCTGTCCTCACGAATATTAAATGAATAGTTTACGCTCAACGACCAAGGCATATTAAACTGTTGGTAACCATCGGCATCCACTTTAGCCTTTTCAACTTTCTTCTTGGTCGCCGTTTGAGAGTCATCACCATTTCCTTCTTGATCCTCTCCATCGTCTCCTCCTTTTTTCTTATTCTCTTGATCGTCTTTCGCCCCAAACCACTTTTTCCAAGTATCATTATTAAACGTATAACTGAAAGAAGAACCATAACCTTGGAAACGTCCAAAACGCCCGTACGACCATTCTGTGCGATCTCCTACAACCACATTTCCTTTTTTATCGAAAGCATAAGCATAGGTCGCAAATGAAGCGTTCATATTAAAAGTATAACTTTTGCTCAACTTCAAACGTAACGTCATATTTAAATCGCTCCACGGGCGAACCTTGGCAGCCATATTATACGACATACTTGCTCCCAGTTCGTCAATCAAGCTCACTTTCTTTATCGAATCATTCTTGTCTTTATACTTCATCTCTAAATTGTTCGACAGTGAAAAGCTGACGCTTCCCGATCCTTCACGAGAAGGAACCCCAAACTGCTGGCCAGCATACGGGGAGTAATACTGAAGATTCCCATTATTATCGGTATACTCCTCCCAATATTTGCCATATCCCGGTGAATTACTCAAACTAACCTGAGGAGTAATGACATGACGAATCTGTATCTCCTTTTTCTTCATAAAAAGAGGCTTATACATACCATAAAGTTTGGTACTCATGCTCAAACTCGTAGAGTAGTTCGATACACGATAAAAACCATTGATCGTATCACCCGGAAGAGTCTCTAACCGACCACTCGTTTCATTATAAGTCTGATTAATCTTACGAGTATACCACCGTTCGGTATAGTTTACCGATGGAGAGACTTGAAGATATTTAAACAAAGAGAATGTAGCACTAATCGGAATATTATGATTCATCGCATTGTCCCAAGCACTAATACCTGCTTTAAACAAGCGGTCGTCTTTCGTCTTCAGACTATTCGTCAAACGACCGGAGTAACTCAATGAGATTTTCTCATACCAACGTTCGGCACCAGCCGCTTTTTTTCGTTTGAAAGGAAACACGCGACTCAATGCAATATTCAAATCAGGCAAAGTTATCGCAACGGATGAGTCTCGCATCGTCTGAGCAATATTCGTTGTTCCCGAAAGGGTTAATCCCAAATCCGGGAAACTACGCGAATAACTGATACTAGATGTTTTCGTATTCTGAGTAAGGGCTTGAGAATTATACAAGTTACCAACATTGGAGCGTTCATAACTGCTCGTTGCAAAGTTCACACTAGCCGAGAACGTACTATTAGGACTTGCTTTGGCATCTTGGCGATGATTCCACACAATTTTAAAGTCCTTCGACACAGAATAGTCAGCCGCACCTTTTTCACCAAGTTTTGTAACTTGATAATCAGCTTGAAACATCCCTGAGTAGCGATAACGTTTATTATAGTTGGTCACGCCTGACAAAGCCCATGATCCCTTGGTAAAGATTTGCCCGGTTAGTTTTAAGTCCATTCTGTCACTTAAAGCAAAATAGTATCCTCCATCCGTCAACCCAAAACCACGTGTATAGTCGTCCATATAGGTCGGCATGATAAAGCCAGATGCATAGCTACTCGAAAATGGGAAAAAGAAGAACGGAACCGCAATAGGAAGAGCCACATCCTCAACAACCAGATAAGCCGGTCCGGTCACCACATTCTTTTTCGGACGGACTTTAGCCCTTGTCAACTGTAAATAGAAGTGAGGATGATCATGATGATCACACGTTGTATATCGTCCACCATCCATAAAGATCTCGTCGTGTGTCCCTTTTTTGGCTTTCTGTCCGGTGACATATCCTTCGCCTTGCTGAGTCACAATATTGCTAATAGCTGCTTTACGACTTTTAAAGTTATATCTGATTTCCTCAGTATCATAAGAGGTATCGCCATCTTTAAAGACAGGCTTTCCCGTTTGATTGCCTATACTATCTTTCACTCCATATGCATGAACCGTGCTACTATCAAGGTTCATTGTGATCACTTCGGCACCTAACTCGATTTTCTGATAGTTCACCTTACCACTACCATAAAGAGTAGCATTTCCTCCTTGGACAAAAACCGTTGAATCGTTCGACTCATAGACCACAGGTGCTTCCAAGGGTTGCTTTTTCTTGCGGGGAGTTAAAGAGTCAATAGCTAACGTATCCGTTTTTAAGGAGTCTGTTCGCGACAAGGAGTCTCCTACCGCACGGTTAACCGACATTGCTCTTCTTCCGCCTTGGGAAACCGCACTATAAGGTAATACGATAAAAACAGACAGTAATATAAATGGTAATAATGTATTTCTTCTGAATGGCGCCATTAACTAATTATTTACGCTTGAAGCGACAAAAGTACACAATCTTCACTAATATCACGAGATAATCTCTTTTTTTAATTATTTTTTAGCCCTATAAAAAAAGCTCGCACCAATGGTCAAACCGCACAATCCCTTCTTCACCAAACTTAGAAATAGACTTACGGGCTTGCGCCACTGTTTTTTCTTCTTCTAAGTGGGTCTTAGAGAAAAATTTATCTGCAAAGCAAATCACTTGCTCTTCAAGACTAACGGGCAACATTTCACGATGCGGAATAGGCATTTCACGTTCAAGAATAGTCGTAAGTGAAAGTCCCGCTCCAGTATGACGTTCACAGACTAGAGCATGATGAGGGTAACCTTCTTTTCGCATCAATTCAGCGCCAAGGTATCCATGACAGATGTAAGGATGACTCCCCAAACAATGTATTCCCGGAGCATGGGTCATAAAGATCCCAATATCATGAATCATACTCGCTTCATACAAAAACTCTTGGTCAAGATTTAGTTCGAGATGTGTATTAGCAATACGCAAAGCCTTTTGGGCAACCAATCGACTATGGGTTACTAAGATATTTTTGAGTTGATTCTCTTCTGTGTAGTATCTGTCGATAATCTCCGACGGATTCATAACGCTATCCACCATTGCTATTAATCAGTTATTATTGTTTACGGTTTCTCCATTCCTGCACTTTTTCTTGATACTTTCTAGCCTTTTTGCCCGATAACCAAGGCATATCCAACTGTTCAGGAATGGCTTTGGCATAATCCATAATGCGACAATTCCCATCTTTTTTTAAAATAGACAGGTGATCATAAAGCGAATCGTTTTCTAAAAACGTCTTTACGATCAACGAATCTTGAGCAACATCAATAATTTGATAAAAGCGATGATTAGTACCAAAACGATCATACAACGGATTAAAAGATAATCGATAGGTCTTCGGCGAAGCATGACTAACCAAATAAACCGGAGTAGTCGGTTGACCATCATCAGTTTTTGCAGTCATTCGCCCATAATTATGTTCATGCCCTTGAAGGACAAGATCGACTCCATATTCTCTAAATAAATCGTCGAACATCCACCGTATGATAAGATTATTCATCCGCCCCTTAATAGAATACACAGGATGATGCAACATTACAATTTTCCATTTCTTTGTGGATGACTGGAGTGTTTTCTTTAACCATGCTCGTTGAGAGCGTAAGAACCAAGGGTCACGGTTACTATCTAAGGTGATAACAGTTGCATTTTTATAATCCATTGCATAAACATTATTCCCTTTGTATCTGGATTCCAAAAGATAAGAAAAGAAGTAAGCAAAACGTTTTTCCACAATCCGCGTCAATCCTTTGATATATTCGTGATTTCCCGGAGAAGCAACTATAGGTGTGTTTGTCGCAATCGAATCGATACTATGATAAGCTTCTTCCCAATAGCAGTTCATTGGACGTTCAGCAAAATCGCCAACAAACAGATAAAAGGCTGCTTGCGGATAGCGGTGTCGAATATTTTCCATAAAAGGACGAGTCGTACCATGAAGGGTATCTTGGATATCCCCAATAAAGACAAACGAAAATTTCTTAGCGGTATCTGATGGCATAGAAAACGAATACCAATCGGAAACACGAGAATCATTGCAAACACGGTAATGATAAGAACGTCCATAAGCTAGTTCTCCAAACTTAGCCCAATTAACATTAGTATAGCCACCAAGAGAACGAAGATATTTTGACGAACCATTTAAACGAATCGTATCTGTCGCACCATCTTCCACATATTCTAACCTAGCCTGTCCGGATGTTCCGCCACAAGCCCAACTCACTCGACGTGATAGTTCTCCGGTATTACCAAAAGTCAGCGAGACCCTTTGTGGTTGATCGGTTAGTACAAATTTTATCTCAGGTTGGTTCCCAAACCAAACCCTCCAACGTATCTTACAAAATATCGCTCCGACCAAGATTAATAAAAAGACAGTTCCCCAAACGATCTTTTTTCTATAATTAGGTTTTCTCATTCATTGATTATTTTTGATGTGATCTCAATCTTAAAAACAAAGATAGTTTTTTATTCCAATCTTATCAAAATGGATCAACACTTATTTAGAGATATGATAAAAATCATTCTTCCTTTTTTTCCACAACTGCCAACTATTAATAATGTTTTGCCACAAGACATACGAACCCGGGCCAACAGCCGTCAACGGATTCAAATACGTATAAGCCATCCAAATAGCAAGTATTGTATTTTTCTGCCCTAAAGCCTGACCGCCACTAATCCGATCGCCGTAGACTCCTCCAATCGTTTTCCCTAAGAAAAATTGCAAACAACAAACGATCAAAGCCACTAAAGCAATCATAAGTTCGACCACTCCGCCTGCCGAATGATTAACCAATGAATAAACGGTTTGAGCCGTAACGATAGAGAGCGAAACTGCCCAAAGATAAAAAGCTAGTTCGTGCCGTTTGAGAAAGAAAAAATGAAGGGTTGGTGCTTTCCTTTCTAAAAGCCAAGCCAACAGAAAGGGACAAATCAACAATAAAAAAACTTTCTTTAAAATAATCAAGAAAGAAGCCCAGAAATTAATATCCGGGTGACTCTCAACCAATGAAAAAATGATAGGAACAGCAATGGCTGCTCCAATGTTAGAAATTAAAGTATAGGTCGTCAGGCTTGCCGCATTTCCCCCCAATTTAGCTGTAACAACAGCCGCAGCGGTTGCTGTTGGACAAATAATGCACACTAGTGCACTCTCAGCCACGAGTTTATTGTAAAAGCCGAGTAAGACATAGATCAGCAATGCCCCGAAAATTTGGAAAAGAATTAACCATAGATGTAGTTTCTTAGGTTTCAAATCGGTTGGTGACACTTTACAAAAGGTCAAAAGCAACATTGCAAAAATAAGTATCGGAGTTAAAAAGGATAGTTTTATTAAGAAAGGATAGCCTATCCCTCCTATTAACATAGCAATTGGCAATGTCCAATTTTTAAAAAAAGTCAGCATTATTCGATGATATTTATTACATCGTGCAAAATAACACAGAATTCTATTAATAAACACTTATATTTTCTTTTTTATTAACCGAAGCTTAATGAGGGGCGACTCTCATTCTTCTTTAGAAGAAAAACAGGAATTCATTTGAATGATAAAGCTCAAAACTTAAACTAAAACATCAGTTTTCAACAAAATTCTGCTACATTTGCAGATAAATTCATTATGAAGATTATTAAAAGATACATATCATTAAGTGCACTCTGTTTGTACCTGCTATTTTCTCCATACTTTCAACTAACCGCATGGGGAGGAGATTTTGTAGTCGTTATTGATGCCGGACATGGCGGACACGACCCTGGAGCAGTAGGCAAAAGATCTAAAGAAAAGAATATCAACTTGAATGTAGCACTAAAGTTAGGGGCTCTAATCCAAAACAATTGTGACGATGTAAAGGTTGTTTATACACGGGATAGAGATATCTTTATTCCATTAGATCGAAGAGCAGATATCGCCAACGATGCTAAAGCTGATTTATTTATATCCATACACACCAATGCCTTAGCTCGGAACAAGACAGCAACCGGAGCTTCGACTTGGACGTTAGGATTAGCCAAGTCGGAAGCCAATCTGGAAGTTGCCAAACGGGAAAACTCCGTAATCCTTTATGAGAGTGATTATAAGACACGGTATGCCGGATTTAATCCGAACTCAGCCGAATCATATATCATTTTTGAGTTTATGCAAGATCGATATATGGAACAAAGCGTTCATCTAGCTTCGTTGATACAAAAACAATTCGGTCGAAACTGTCAACGAGTAGACCGTGGCGTCCATCAAGCTGGTTTTTTAGTTCTAAAAGCGAGCGCCATGCCAAGTATCTTAGTTGAACTCGGCTTTATATCCACTCCTGAAGAAGAACGCTTTTTAAACACAGAAGAAGGCACGCATAGAATGGCACGAGGGATTTTCAATGCATTCATCACGTATAAACGAGAACAAGAGATCCGCTTAACGGGCAAAAGCCGAACAGCTCTGCCTAGCGAAATAAACGTAATAGAAAGTCAATCAGCTGCACCGGAATTTGAGTTAGACGATACACTCGACAATATTCAAAGTAAGGATTCGACTCCCAAAGAAGCACTCGAGAATCAACCAAATAGCACGAAAAAAAGCTTTATTGAAAGCCCTAAAAATGAGGAGACAACATTTACCATACAGATATTGACCTCTTCCAGGAAACTAGCAAAAAACGACAAACGTTTCAAGGGACTAAAGGATATCGATTTTTATGAAGAAAATGGTTTATATAAGTATACCTATTCTACATCCACAAATTATAATACGGTCTTGCGCTCAAAGCGGCAAATTAATCCGTTATTTAAAGATGCGTTTATTATCGCTTTTCAAAATGGAAAAAAAATAAATATAAATGATGCAATCCGTGCATTCAAGAACAATAATCGAAATTAAACCTAAAAATGAAAAAATATCTAACTAAAGAAGTTAAAATAGGCATTGCAAGTATTGTAGCAATTAGCGTTTTAATTTATGGCATAAATTATCTTAAGGGAATACACATGTTCCAACCATCGAACTATTTCTATGCCCACTTTCAAAATGTTAATGGTTTAACCAAATCAAGTCCGGTCTTTGCTGACGGAGTTAGAGTTGGAATTGTACGCAACATTGGCTATGATTACACTTCGCCTGGAAACATTACCGTTGAAGTCGAACTAGATACTGAACTTAGAATTCCTAAGGGTAGTAGCGCCGAACTAATATCCGAATTAATGGGAGGAGTCCGGATGAATATTCTTTTGGCTAACAATCCGAGAGAAAAATACAATGTAGGAGATACCATACCCGGAGTTTTCAACAATGGAATGATGGAAAGCGCTAGCGAACTCATGCCTCAGATTAAAGAAATGCTTCCCAAAATGGATTCGATATTAACCTCATTAAATACTATTTTAAAAAGCCAAAGTATCCCATCGTCTTTGCAATCTATAGAAACAACAACTGCTAATCTTGCTGTTACAAGCCACCAGCTTAAAAATTTAATGAGCAAGGACATTCCGCAGCTTACTAGTAAGTTAAATAAGATTGGAGATAATTTTATTGAGATCAGCAACGATCTTAATAAGATCAATTATAGTGCGACTTTTAATAAAATTGACTCTACGATCAACAATGTAAAGATTATCACAGATAAGTTACAACGGAAAGATAACACTGTGGGATTATTGTTAAATTCGCCAGATCTCTATAACAACTTAAACACAACAGCAACTCATGCTTCAGCACTGTTGGAGGATTTAAAGTCGAATCCCAAACGATATGTACACTTCTCTCTATTCGGAAAAAAAGACAAATAGAAAAGATTGACTATATAGAATTCATCTAAATAATAAAGAAAATAAGGGTAAAAGAATTAAGATCTCGTAAACCATTATTAATAAACTCTTACCCGACTTATTTTAAAAAAAACGAAGAGGTTATAATTGTAACCAAACAATAAATAAAAGACTGTAAATCAACTACTTAAACACACAGAAACCACCAAACAGCTTAATCGCACAAACAAAACATGTAAATACTTGATAATAAAGGAATTATTAAGTACGTCTAAAAAAACATAAAAAAAGCGATTTGTTTTTTTCAAATAAGATTGCGATTTTTGCATGAGTAGAAGTTTGCTTAATTAATAAATGTATCAAAGCCATTATGATTGAAACGAATCATGTTGAGCTTTGGAATCGTTGTCTCCATATCATAAAAGACATCGTTCCTGAGTCGACATATAACACTTGGTTTGCCCCTATAGTTCCCTTGAAGTATGAGGACAAAACATTAATTGTACAAATACCTAGTCAATTCTTTTATGAATACTTAGAGGACAAGTATATTGATCTTCTACGTAAGACTTTATATAAAGTCATTGGCGAAGGCACCAAACTGATGTACAATGTTATGGTAGACAAAACATCGGTTCCTAATCAAACGGTCAATCTAGAGGCTAGCAATCGTTCTACAGCAATCACACCTCAAAAAATAACTGACGGGAATAAGGCTCCGACTTTTTTGAAAGCTCCTGTAGCACAAGATTTAGATCCACATCTAAACCCAAACTACAATTTCGAGAACTTCATCGAAGGATACAGTAATAAACTCTCTAGAAGCGTTGCAGAAACTGTGGCTAAGAACCCTGCCGGAACGGCATTTAATCCACTTTTTCTTTATGGAGCTTCAGGAGTCGGCAAGACACACTTAGCAAATGCTATCGGAACAAAGATCAAAGAGCTTTATTCTGAGAAACGCGTATTGTATGTCTCTGCACATCTATTTCAGGTGCAGTACACCGACTCAGTGCGAAACAATACGACAAACGATTTTATAAAGTTTTACCAATCGATCGATGTCCTTATTATTGATGATATACAGGAATTTGCAGGTGTAACTAAAACCCAGAACACATTCTTTCACATTTTCAACCATTTACATCAAAACGGAAAACAGTTAATCTTAACATCCGACCGTGCTCCAGTATTGCTACAAGGAGTAGAAGAGCGCCTTTTAACCCGCTTTAAATGGGGAATGGTGGCCGAATTAGAGAGACCTTCCGTTGAATTAAGAAAAAATATCTTACGCAATAAAATCCACCGTGACGGACTTCAATTCCCAACAGAGGTTATTGATTATATTGCAGAAAATGTTAACGACAGTGTACGTGACCTAGAAGGCGTTGTGATTGCCATCATGGCTCGATCAACCATCTTCAACAAAGAGATTGATTTAGACCTAGCTCAACACGTCATCCGAGGAGCAGTACGTAATGAGGTCAAAAATATAACGATCGACGATATTATTAAAACAGTATGCAAACATTTCGGATTGGAACTGAATGCTATTCATACTAAATCGAGAAAAAGAGAAGTTGTACAAGCTAGACAAGTTGCAATGTATTTAGCAAAAAACAAAACTGATTTTTCAACTTCAAAAATTGGTAAGTTTATTGGGAACAAAGATCATGCAACAGTATTACACGCTTGCAAAACAGTTAAAGGACAATTGGAAGTGGACAAAGTTTTCAATGCCGAACTCAAACAAATAGAAGCTGACTTAAAAGCAAAAAACTAATCTTATAGATTCACAAAAAGGATAAGCAATCGCTTATCCTTTTTTATTTTCGACTTCTACAAAAATTTCTGTTGTCGCAAGACTTTCAATAAATTCTCTGACATCAATTCATTATCACTCTTCTTATAACGAACATCGGTAAAGACTTGGGCCAAAGTTTCTTTCTTATTATCTTCGATAAACGCAAGATTCTCAGCAAGCGACTCTTTGTAAGCATACCAATGATCAATATCCGCAGGAGTATAGTCACAAAACGCTTCTTTATGAACAATTGCCTCTAGAGGCAAACGATCAACCTGTTTAGGATCCTCAGCCGGATAACCAACTGTAATTGTCGTCACGGGGAAAACCAGCTCTGGAAGACAAAGAGCATCAATGATCATTTGGGGATTATAAGTCGTAGTTCCTAAATAACAAATACCCAAACCAGCCTCTTCAGCCAAAGAACAAAAAGTTTGTGCAACGAGTAAAGTATCCATTGATGCATTTAAAAAAGACATCAAATTGTCATAACCGGGATTCGCTTTCCTTTGTTCGCACCATTTTGAGAAACGCCGAAAGTCGGCACAAAAAGTCAATACAACCGGTGCATTTTTTACCATAGGTTGATTAAAATGAGCCGGAGCTAATTTTGCTTTACCCTCCTCAGTCCTTGTTTCTATTATACTATAAAGCTGCATCCCCCCCATCGTCGAAGCGCGACAAGAATATTCAAGCAGATCATTTAACAAATGAGAGTCAATATCTTTCTTTAGATATGCCCTAATTGTCTTACGTTTCCTTAATGTCTCAATCATAGTTCTTTTTTTAACAAAGATAGCAAAGATTTATCTTTTTGACACATCGCAGTCATGAATAAATTTTCTTTTTTGGAAACTTTAAGCTTAAACAAAAATAGAATTTATTTGTTTATCAGTTACTTATGAGTTATAAACAGAAAACTTTCAATCGGTTAATAATTTATTAAATATTTATTTTGATATAAAAAAAAACATTTATAGATTTGCAATCGCGTTTGTTAATGCATAAGTAAACTTCTACAAACAACTTATTATTAACTTTAATATAAACGCACACATCGTGGAAACAAAAAAATATTCTTACGAAGAAGCCTTTGAAGAATCTTTACGATATTTTCAAGGAGACGAACTAGCAGCAAGAGTTTGGGTAAACAAATACGCCGTCAAAGACTCATTTGGAAATATCTATGAAAAATCACCGAACGACATGCATTGGAGAATCGCCAATGAAGTTGCTCGTATAGAATCTAAACACCCTAATGCCTTAAGTGCTCAAGAGCTATTCGAACTTTTTGATCATTTTAAATATATTGTTCCTCAAGGAAGTCCGATGACCGGAATTGGGAACGATTATCAAGTTGCCTCTCTATCAAACTGCTTTGTTATTGGTGTAGAAGGTGCAGCCGATTCTTATGGAGCCATTATCAAGATTGACGAAGAACAAGTTCAACTGATGAAAAGACGTGGAGGTGTGGGACATGACTTATCTCATATCCGCCCCAAAGGTTCTCCCGTAAAAAACTCTGCATTAACTTCAACAGGATTAGTTCCATTCATGGAACGCTATTCCAACTCAACACGCGAAGTGGCCCAAGATGGTCGACGTGGAGCGTTAATGTTGAGTGTATCCATTAAACACCCGGATTCCGAAGCCTTCATCGATGCAAAAATGACAGAAGGAAAAGTAACCGGAGCTAATGTATCGGTAAAACTAGACGACGCCTTTATGCAAGCGGCCGTTGCAGGAAAACCATACACCCAACAATACCCGATCGATTCAAACAAGCCAACAACCGTTAAAGAGATAGACGCCTCTGCTCTTTGGAAAAAGATTGTACACAATGCCTGGAAATCAGCTGAACCCGGTGTTCTATTCTGGGATACCATTGTTCGTGAATCTGTGCCGGATTGCTATGCCGACCTAGGCTACAAAACCGTATCAACTAATCCCTGCGGTGAGATCCCTCTATGTCCATACGATTCTTGTCGCCTATTAGCGATCAACCTTTATTCATACGTTGTCAATCCATTTAAATCGGATGCTTATTTCGACTTTGAGCTATTCAAGAAGCACGTTATGTTAGCACAACGTATCATGGACGACATTATAGATCTGGAACTCGAAAAGATTGAACGTATTATAGAGAAAATCAAACAAGATCCCGAAAACGGCGAAGTAAAACGCACAGAGCTGGGCCTTTGGGAAAAAATATACCAAAAGAGCGGACAAGGTCGTCGTACCGGAGTAGGTATTACCGCTGAAGGAGATATGCTTGCAGCTTTGGGACTTCGCTATGGCACAGAAGAAGCCACTGATTTTTCGGAAGAAGTACACCGTACTGTTGCATTATACGCCTATCGTTCATCTGTAAAGATGGCAAAAGAACGTGGTGCATTCGAAATCTACGACACTAAACGCGAAGAAAAGAATCCATTTATCCAACGTCTAGCTCAAGTCGATCCGGAATTATATCATGAGATGAAGCAATACGGCCGCCGAAATATAGCTTGTCTAACAATTGCTCCTACCGGAACGACTAGTTTGATGACACAGACGACCTCCGGAATAGAGCCTGTCTTCTTACCAGTCTATAAACGAAGAAGAAAAGTCAACCCCAATGATTCTAATGTCCGCATTGATTTCGTTGATGAGACAGGTGATGCTTTTGAAGAATACATCGTTTTTCACCACAAGTTCGTTACCTGGATGGAGGCTAATGGATACGATCCTGCTAAACGTTATTCTCAAGAAGAAATTGACGAAATGGTTCAAAAGTCACCTTATTACAAAGCAACCTCCAACGATGTCGATTGGCTAATGAAAGTTAAAATGCAAGGACGCATCCAGAGATGGGTCGATCACTCCATTAGCGTAACCATCAATTTACCAAACGATGTCGATGAAGATCTAGTCAACCGCTTGTATGTAGAGGCATGGAATTCCGGATGTAAAGGCTGTACCGTTTATCGGGACGGCTCTAGGTCAGGAGTTTTAATTGCAGCAAAAGCAGAAAAAGATAAAAAAGACGAATTACCTCCTTGCAAGCCACCTACAGTGGTTGAGACCCGCCCAAAAGTCTTAGAAGCAGACGTTGTACGCTTCCAGAATAATAAAGAAAAATGGGTTGCCTTCATCGGCTTACTTGATGGACACCCTTATGAGATCTTCACTGGATTACAAGACGACGAAGAAGGTATTTTATTACCTAAAACAGTCACCACAGGCCGCATCATTAAAAACATTGATGAGGAAGGCAACAAACGTTACGACTTCCAATTTGAGAACAAACGCGGATACAAAACCACCATTGAAGGACTATCCGAGAAATTTAATAAAGAATATTGGAACTATGCCAAACTGATCTCAGGAGTGCTTCGTTACCGTATGCCTATAGAACAAGTCCTAAAACTTGTCAGCTCACTACAACTCAACAGTGAGAACATTAATACTTGGAAAAATGGAGTGGAGCGTGCGCTTAAAAAATATGTACAAGATGGGACAGAAGCCAAAGGTAAGCGTTGCCCAAGTTGCGGCAACGAAACCCTCGTTTACCAAGAAGGCTGCCTAATCTGCACCACATGTGGTACTTCCAGATGCGGATAAAATACTCAATATCATAATATTGCAACACAAAAGAAGGAGCCCACAAAGCTCCTTCTTTCTATTTAGACCCCACCCACAAACGTTTGCACCGTTTTTTGATAGACTTCTATAAACGTTGGAACATGATGTATTGAAAGAATCTTTATACTTGCATTACTTTATTATCGATAATAAAAAATCTAATATATATGATTATATCATTTAACATAGAGTACCGCACTAATTGGGGAGAAGAGGTCAGAGTTACAGGATCAATACCCGAATTAGGACTGAATGACATGGCTAAAGCCATACCTTTACATACCACAGACGGTATCAATTGGAACGTCGCCATTAAAGTGGCCGATAAAAGCATAACCGACCCAATCAGCTACAACTACCAAATTTGGAACAATGGAAAAATGATTCGTCACGAATGGAAAGATGCAGTCAGATGTTTGTATCCATCGAACGATTCGGAACGCATATTCAAAGTGAACGATTGCTGGAAGAATATGCCGGAGCAACAATATTTCTATAGTTCGGCCTTTACAGAATCCCTACTCATTCACTCCCAAAGGACGAAACTAGGGAAATCGCCTCAAAAAGCCTTACTAATTAAAGCTTATGCCCCACGCATTCATCAAGACTTCTGTCTAGGAATTTGCGGTAATCAGAAACAGTTGGGAAATTGGAATCCGGAAAAAGCACTATTGATGAGCGATATCAATTTCCCTGAATGGCAGGGTCTGATTGATGCCGAAAAAATCAGCTATCCATTAGAATACAAGTTTGTTCTTTACAATAAAAAAGAGAAAACGTTCGATTCTTGGGAGAACAACCCCAACCGATACGTAGCCAACCCTCAGATCAAGAAAAACGAGACCTTCGTGATCTCCGACCGTTATGTCGACTTCAACCAGTCTCCTTGGAAAGCTGCGGGAGTTGCCATTCCTATTTTCTCATTAAAGACGCAAGCAAGTTTTGGCGTAGGTGATTTTGGTGATTTGAAAAAGCTGATTGACTGGGTCGTTCTGACTAAGCAAAGGGTGGTTCAGATCTTACCGATCAACGACACCACCATTACCCATACTTGGACCGATTCTTATCCTTACAATAGCATATCGATCTATGCCATGCACCCCATGTATGCCAATTTACGTCAAATGGGACAACTAAAGGATAAAGAAAAAGCCCTATTCTTCGAAACCAAACAAAAAGAGCTCAACCAACTAGACGCTATCGATTACGAAGCCGTCAACCAGCTTAAATGGGACTATTTCCACTTATTATTCGAACAAGATGGAAAGAAGACCATTCAATCAAAAGCCTTCTTGCAGTTCTTCAAAGAAAACGAAGAGTGGTTAAAACCTTATGCCGTATTCAGCTATCTTAGAGATATTTATCATACGCCTAACTTCAGAGAATGGCCAAAACACAGCACCTACGATACTAAAAAGATCAGCAAACTCTGCGAACCCAAAGCGCCTGAATACGAAAAAATTGCCATCTATTATTTCATACAGTACCATCTACACCTTCAACTTCTTGAAGCCACTTCCTACGCTCGTCACCACGGCGTCGTTCTAAAAGGAGATATTCCTATCGGCATTAGTCGTAACAGTGTAGAAGCATGGACTGAGCCTCACTATTTTAATCTTAACGGACAAGCAGGTGCTCCTCCTGATGATTTCTCGGCTAATGGACAAAACTGGGGATTCCCAACCTATAACTGGGATGTTATGGAATCGGATGGTTATCGCTGGTGGATGAAACGCTTTCAAAAGATGGCCGCCTACTTTGACGCTTACCGAATAGACCATATTTTAGGATTCTTCCGCATTTGGGAAATCCCGACTAATGCTGTACACGGCTTGCTGGGACAATTTGTACCGGCTATGCCAATGAGCAAAGAAGAAATAGCAAGTTATGGCTTAAACTTCCGTGAGGAATTTTTAGAACCTTACATCCACGAATACTTCTTGGAACAACTCTTTGGTTCTCACAAGTCGTATGTCAAGCAAACCTTCCTTGAAGAAACCACTGTTTACGAACGCTATCGAATGCGTCCTGAATTCAATACTCAGCAAAAAGTGGAAGCCTTTTTCAATGGCAAAACCGATCCGGATAGCCTCTGGATACGCGACGGGCTATATGCTTTAATCAGCGATGTTCTCTTTGTGCCGGATGTGAAAGATCCGACCCAATACCATCCGCGAATTGCTGTACAACACGATTTTATCTATCGTTCATTAAGCGATTCGGAAAAAGAGGCTTTCAACCGATTATACAATCATTATTACTACCATCGACACAACAACTTCTGGCAACAGCAAGCCATGAAGAAATTGCCACAGTTAACTCAATCGACACGAATGTTAGTCTGCGGAGAAGATTTAGGAATGATTCCCGATTGCGTCGCTTGGGTCATGAACGAACTGCGCATCCTCAGTCTGGAAATTCAGCGCATGCCTAAAAACCCATCACATGAGTTTGGCCATTTAAACGAATATCCTTATCGTTCGGTTTGTACGATTTCCACACACGATATGTCGACCCTTCGCGGATGGTGGAAAGAAGATACCCACCAGACCCAACGATACTTCAACGACGTATTAGGTCGCCAGGGAGCCGCTCCGACAGAAGCCACCGGTGAGATCTGTGAACAAATTGTCCGCAACCATCTCTATAGTCAATCGATGCTATGCATCTTGTCGATGCAAGATTGGTTATCGATCGATGAAGCCTCAAGACATCCTGAGGCTGAAGCCGAACGCATTAACGTGCCAGCCAATCCTAAACACTATTGGAGATACCGCATGCATTTAAGCATAGAAGAGTTGATCGGTGCAACGGCATTAAATCAGAAAATCATCTCATTAATCGAACAAACCGAGAGAAATCCGATAAAATAGACGAAACGTTTTAGCAGAAAAAGGGTCGCTTCATTCCAAGAGAACAGAGCGACCTTTTTTTATTCTTTCTCGACATTCCGAGAGAATTTATCAATCTTCGGTTATCTTTGCATCCTAAAGCTTTACATTATGAAAATTACAGACCGTTATATCGTCCTCAATCAGGTCCATTTTTATGCCTACCATGGCGTCGGAGAACAAGAAACTAAAGTTGGCAATGACTACGTCATCGACCTTAGGATTAAAACCGATTTTTCGGAAGCAGCATTAACCGATCAGGTCAGCGACACTATTAACTATGCCGAAATCTATGAGGTATTAAAACAGCAGATGGAAATACCCTCAAAGTTACTAGAGCATGTGAGCTACCGCATCATGAACCAGTTGTTTGAAACCTTCCCCACCATCGAAGAAGTCGAACTTAAATTATACAAGCGCAACCCACCAATGGGAGCAGACATCGCTTCGTCGTGTGTCGAGCTTAAAGGAATCAAAGAATAAGGAAAGACTCCCTCTAAGGTAAAGTTCCCTAAATAACCATCAGCCCCATTACAATAAACTGTAATGGGGCTGATGCCATTCAAAAGAATCCTTATTCTTCCCTTCGTATTTGTCCGTACTTAAAAATAGAATCCGAAACCTATTTTCAAGCCAAACTTCGACATATCACTATTGTTAAAACGCCACTTATAATACGCAGCAGGTTCAATAGTCACCGTACGCGATAAGAAAAAAGCATATCCAGCCTCTACTCCTACTCCCCAGTCCGTACGAGAGCCAACTCCACTATATCTGAATCGGTCGCAATCAAATCCGGCCCCAAGATAAATACCTGTAGAATCGAAATAATAACGTCCTTTCGTTCCAAATGAATATTCATCAACAGCATTAGACCAGTCCACCCCTACGTTGACCATTAAGGCGATATTATCAGCGACAAAATGTCCCACTTCCCCTGAAAGGCCTAATCTAGCCTTTTCATGCTGGCTATAAGAAAAATTAAAACCAGTTAAAGACGGAGTCACCAACCATTTTCCTTGTTCAAATTGTGCATACGTTCCCAACGATACTATTAAGAAACTAATAACTAATCCGATTTTCTTCATAAAAGCCTGTTTTTAAAGTTTATTAGAATGATCATTATTTTTTTGCTGAATTTTCTCTTTCTTTCGAAGTACTAGCCAAAGCAATAGGATAATGAGGTAAGTCCCTCCCACAGTTAGATATTTCTCGGTATCACTCACCCCTGTATTGCGAGGCAATAAATAGATAGCAGATGCTGTGACATACAATAATAAAGCAACAGTTATCCCAGTCGATTTCTTAATCTTTCTCTTTTTCATCTTACAATTTGAGTTTATTTTTCCAACGAATAAATAACAGTAAAGCAATGACTACCCCACTAAAACCGACTACATAGGACCATTCATGCGAACATCCCAACCCTTCCGGAGCAATACAAATATAGGTCAGACAGACCGCTGTCATAAATAAAGCCGGAATCAGCGTAATGATATAAGCTTTATGTAGCCGTACCAAATAGACCGTGATGGCCCATAAAGTAAACACCGCCAAGGTTTGATTCGCCCAAGCGAAATACCGCCAAATCTTATTAAAACCATTCGCATCCCCTAAGCTATATAAAAGTAAGCTAATTGCAATCACAAAAAGTGGAACGCAAATATACAACCGCCGTTTGATGCTCTTTTGATCAACATGTAGGAAGTCGGCCACGATCAGACGAGCCGATCTAAAAGCTGTATCTCCCGAAGTAATCGGAGCGGCAATCACCCCTAAAATAGCCAATACGCCGCCAATACTTCCCAACCAATCAGATGTTATAGCATTCACGATCACAGAAGCGTTGCTTTCGCCCATCCCTTCCTTATGGAAAAAGTAGGTTGCCGCTGCTGCCCAAATCAAAGCCACGATCCCTTCACAGATCATCGCTCCATAAAATATAGGACGTCCATGATGTTCGGAAGTCACACAACGGGCCATCAGCGGACTCTGCGTTGCATGGAACCCGGAGATCGCTCCACAAGCGATACTCACAAACATGATCGGGAATATCGGTAGTTCGCTGGCATTCGGGTTGGTATTTTGCAACCCATCCCACAACTCAGGCAACACCGGATGGTGCACATAAAGCATAATCAGAATGCCGAAAGCCATAAACATTAAGGCAAAAGCAAACAACGGATAGATTTTGCCTATAATCTTGTCTATAGGAAGCAAGGTCGCCAAAATATAATAGCCAAAAACAACGATGATCCAAAACGTAGCATCCAAACTATCCGGAGTCAGTTTAGCCAAAAGTCCCGCAGGGCCGGCAACAAAGACCGATCCGACAAGAATCATCAAGATCACGGTAAACCCACGCATCACTTGTTTGGTCGGTAATCCCAAATAACGTCCGATGATTTCCGGCAAGCTCTCCCCCTGATGACGCATAGAAAGCATCCCAGCAAAATAATCGTGTACCGCTCCGGCAAAAATACTTCCTAACACAATCCAAAGATAAGACGCCGTACCAAACTTAGCTCCCATGATCGCTCCAAAGATCGGCCCGAGACCCGCTATATTTAGAAACTGAATCATAAAAATCTTCCATGCAGGCAACGGCAGATAATCGACCCCATCCTTTTGGGCAATGGCCGGAGTCATTCGGTTATCCGGAGCAAAGATACGCTCCATGAGTCGTCCATAAGTAAAATAGCCTACGATAAGTGCTAATAGACATAATGTAAATGTAATCATCGTTCTCCGTTTGTTATTAGTGGCAAATGTAATATAATATCGGCTAACAGACACAAGAAATTCGACTCTTTTACTAACTTTGTCGACAATTCAAAACATAAAGGTTATGCCCAAGTCACTTTTTATCTTTTTATTCCTATTATTCTTAACACCAGTTACTAAGGCGCAACCTAAGTATGAAGTGCGTGCCGCATGGGTCACAGCCGTTTATGGGTTAGACTGGCCTCGCACTAAAGCCACGACACCCACTGCCATCAAAAAGCAGAAAGAAGAACTCATCGAGATTTTAGACCAACTCAAGTTGGCCAATTTCAATACCATCCTATTCCAAGCCCGAACACGAGGAGATGTATTATACCGTTCGAAGATAGAACCATTCAATTCCATCCTCACGGGAAAGACCGGAGCAGATCCCGGTTATGATCCTCTAGCTTTTGCCGTTGAAGAATGTCACAAGAGAGGCATGGAATGTCATGCTTGGATTGTTTCCATTCCATTGGGAAACAAGAAACATGTCGCCGCATTAGGTTCTCAATCGGTGACCAAAACGAAACGGGAAATCTGCGTCCCTTATAAACGGGAATATTTCTTAAACCCCGGACATCCCGAGACCAAAGTCTATCTGATGAGCCTAGTGAATGAGATGGTCACCAATTACGACATAGACGGGGTCCATTTCGACTATTTACGCTATCCCGAAAACGCTCCATTCTTCCCGGATAAAGTAGAGTTCCAACGTTACTCGCAAGGACGTAGCAAGGATCAATGGAGAAGAGACAACATTACTGAGATTGTTCGTTATATCTACAAAAAAGTCAAAACCTTAAAGCCATGGGTTAAAGTCAGCACCTGTCCGGTTGGCAAATATCGCGACACGTCACGTTACTCCTCACGCGGATGGAATGCTTTCCACACCGTTTATCAAGATCCGCAAGGATGGTTGGGTGAGGGCATACAAGATCAGATCTATCCCATGATGTATTTTCAAGGCAACAGCTTTTACCCATTTGCACTCGACTGGAAAGAACAGAGCAACGGGCGACAGATCATTCCGGGATTAGGCATCTACTTTCTCGATCCCAGAGAAGGAAATTGGACTCGCCAAGAGATTGACCGTCAAATGAACTTCCTACGCCGACATCAATTAGAGGGACAAGGACACTATCGCGTCAGATATGTTATGGATAATATCCAAGGACTATACACCGAGCTGAAGAACAACTTCTATCGCTATCCGGCTCTGCAACCCCCAATGCCATGGCTCGATCAAACGGCTCCTTCTGCTCCATCGGATCTAAACGTAAAAGCGTCCGACAACCGTCAAGTGACTCTCCGGTGGAAAGCCTCAACTGATAATGACTCGATCAATGCACCGATGTATGTCATTTATGGGTCGGATACCTATCCCGTCGACATCCATAAGCCGGAACTGATTCTGGCACAGCGTGTCCGTTCCACTACCTATACTTACGTCCCCCTCACTCCATGGGAGACCAAACGTTATTATGCCGTGACAGCCATAGATCGTTATGGCAACGAAAGTTCCGCCGTACAAAGCGTTCAACTCAAGAGTGAACCTTTATCCAAGCCCGATAATGCGTCTGTGAATAAATAGGAGTCAAAGCCAAATAGCCGGATTCAATTTTGCCGTCTCGACAAACTAAAGGAGCTTCTTCAAGATCCTGTTGATGGTCGGTTAAGGCCTCCCCCGTCTGTCCGGAATAGGTGATTCGAAACTCCCCTATCCGATCGGGAGCAACCAGACGATCAAATAAGCGTCGGGCTACAATCCCCATATTCATCCTTAGGTTGATCTCGACACAGGGATGAATGCGAAAGTTAGGGGCATCAGGCCATGAGCAAATCATCATATCGACCCCCAGAAAACCGGCATATCGAGTCGACAAGCGGTCGGTCAGGCGATCGATCAAGATCGTTCTTAGTCGTTTGATTTCCGAGAGAGGGACGAAGGTTCCCAAATAACTTTCTATTTGCTCATCCGACAGCAATTCATTCGACAGATAGGCGCCACTCCGATTCGTCGTAAACAT
>JBKEDO010000079.1:0-7093 GCA_047975405.1 Bacteroides sp. | reverse complement strand
CACATCGGTAGTAGCTCCGAGATTCTTCCCGGCCACCTTAACCGTAGCACCGATGATCGGCTCGTGTGTCTTTTTATCGAGCACCTTTCCTTTAATCGTCTTCGTGGTCTGCTGCTTCACCTTTACCTGCTGGCTCACCTTCAAAATAATCTCATTATCCTGAATCACATAGTTCACATCACTATTATCGAAAACCTTTTTCAGCACCTCTTCGATAGGGCCGTAAAAATCTAACGTCTGATTCTTCTGATTTCTTAAATCATTCGCATTGTAAAAGAATACATACCGACTATTCTTTTCAATCTGCTTAATGACCTGTTCGATAGTCATTGAACGACCCTTAACCTTGACGTAGCTCTGTGAAGCCAACAAGGTACCGGGGTAAAACAACAACAAGAGCAATACGGCATAGCACCACTGCCGCACAAAATTTTTGCGTGTCTTTTTCATTGTAATTATAGTTTTTAGTTAACAAAAAGAGTCTAATCGTTCTTTCTCAGAACAATTTTATTCTGTTCAAATTCATAGTTCAAATTAAGCGTATAACCAATCTTACGGATCACCCGTTGCAACTCCTCGTCGCGATTGATCGACCCCGTCAGCGTAGCCTCGCTGTTGATACCCTTATCGAGTTCGATATCGACACTATACAATTGTCCGATGGTCCGCACCAGATCCTTCAGCAAGATGTCGGTAAAGACATACTTCCCATCTTCGTAAACCATCTGCTTCAGTGAGGAAACAGCAGTCCGTCCGGTTTCAGCGTTAAAGGAAAGATTATCCATCGGATGCAGCACATATTTATCATTCGTCGCCTCCACGTTAAACTCGATTTTTCCGTTAAAGAGAGTCACCCGACTACACTCCTGCTGCTGCTCGACCAAGAATTTCGTACCCTTCACCTCGATAAAAGCCTTATTGATATGCACTCGGAACGTTCGCCCCAATCCCTTCTTCTTTACCTCGAACAAGGCATCACCCGCTAACCAAACGTCCCTCTTATCGATAAAATCGGTAGCAAAGCGCATCTTACTGCCCTGCTTCAACACCACTGTCGATGCGTCAGGCAACACATAAGTCGTATCCGAACAAGCCGTGATATCAGTATACCGAAGCGCATGCACATCCATATACCTCCAGATTCCACCGGCGATGAGCAGTCCCACCAGACAAGCCGCAGCGGCATACCGCCAAACCAACTTCAACGAACGCGAAGCCACAAATCCACATCCCACTTCAATCTTTCTCCATATCGCCTCCTTCTCGGCCTCATCGCACGTCCCCGTAGGATGATCCCACAACTGGCGATTCTGTCGGTCGACATAACGGTTATTCAAAAACTCAGTTCTATGTCTCCGGTCAAATTTACCCGCAATCAAATCGATCAACTGCGCTATTTCAGTCTTTATATGCTTTATATGATTCATTTCCTTTATATGATTCTTTTATATCTCTAGTCTTACCGTTTCTAAGCATAAATACACAACGAAATAAAGTACCCCTACATCCCCCCTTCTTTTTTCTCTCTGAAAAAAAAATGCTATGAAATGATAAGAAGTTAGAATAAACGTTATTTTTTTACTACTTTCGCTCACCAATAGTCCACATACCGACTAATTTTTCATCAAAATTCTTTAAAAAAAAGCAATAAGATAACATGACAGAAAGAGATGAAATCACACTAATTGGACGAATAAAACAAAACGATCAAAACGCATTCAAAGAGATCTATAACACCTATTTCGACAAGGTTTATAGCTTCACGAGACTATACCTCATCTCCTCCATTGACGTTTCTGATATCGTACAAGAAGTTTTTGTCAAACTATGGGAAAACAGGGATCATTTAGATGAGAGCAAATCGCTCAACGGATTTCTGTTCATCCTCACTCGGAATACCATTTTCAACTTCTCCAGAAAGAACTACAATAAAAATTTGATTAAGATTACGGCAGCAGAAGCGTTAGAAGATGCTTTTGCCTCCATTGAAGATCAGATAGAAACCTCCGACCTGGAAGAGTATATCAATCAACTCATCTCTTTACTCCCTCCCCGGCAACAAGAAGTTTTCATCTTAAGTCGGAAGAAAATGCTGAAGAATAAAGAGATTGCCGATCAACTCGACATCACCGAAAAAGCCGTTGAACGAAACATCAGTTTTGCCATAAAGTTTATAAAGAAGCACCTGAAACTCTACATTCTCTTTTTAATAGCGGTCACCATAAACTCATAGCGCCCCCTCCCCCAATGGGCAAACGTTTCGTTCAACGCTCTTCATTGAAACGCCCCTTATCCTGAGATCTCTCATCCAAACCTCTCTCGCCAAACCTCTATTGCCCAAATACAAGCTGATCACCCTACTCCTATATTTTGTTTTTCGATTTTTATCTGCAACGCTGCAACCAATCACCTCTAATTTACTGATCTACAATCCACAAAGAGCGTTGCAGATCGGGTTGCAGACGGGTTGCAGATCGAACATCTGACACCCACCGATGACTTTTAAAAAGCCATCTCACTGATGATCAATGGGGTTATCCAATAAGTAAAAAAGTAAACAAAACGAATCAGAAGAGAAAAGACGACATAGCATAATCTATTCCCTAAGGCAGAAACGAAAGTGCAGAAGCTTGAAAATAAAGTATCGAAGTCTGAAAATTAATTTACAAAAGGACAAACTCAGAGTGCCGTACGGATGAAAATTGAGTGCCGTACGGACGAAAATCTAATTTCGTCCTAATGAAACTAGACTTTCATTAGGACGAAACTGAAACGCGATCTATAGGTCGCTATTTTTTAACAAGGCACGCTTTTTTTAGCACGATGTCCTTGTTTACACATCTATCGAATCCGATTGAAAACCTCTTGTGCCACAGTGATCGGGTCACCCTCAGAGATCGACGAATAGCTCTTCGAATCGTTTGCCCACTGCTCCTCCATGCCATAGAAATCGTTCACGACACGAAAAGAAGAATCCTCTAAAACCCGTTGTTGCTGTTTGAACCAAACCGCCCAACGCTGATAATACAAATCGCGCAATACCCCATTCCACTCCTTATGAGCATAATCACGCAACCCTCCCTGATCGGCAGCCGTGCGATTTCCCCAAGTCGTAATCTGTACCCGAGCATTCCACTCATACAGCGCCTTCTCTTCAGGTGTCTGTCCCAATCGACGGGCTTGTTCGATCCAACGCCCCACCTTAAACTCCGGTCGTGTGGCCAATAACCGATCTTGCAATAAGATCAGTTCCAAGAAACGAGTAGAATACCGTTCGAATAGTTCCTTATCACGTACATCATACGCAACATTAAAAACCTTTTGAGTCAAGCGGCCCTTCTCACTCACCGCCTGTCGCACGATATCGACCAAATCGTATTCAAAATTATCATTCCCCCTGAAACGTTCGGCCGCACTCACCATGAGTCCCGCAGCATCAATCACTTGGTTAGGATCATAATAATCGGACATTTCCGACCAGCTCGACGATTGATAGGCATCACGCGAGGGACGGGCACAAAAAATAGACTCGTGCGTCCCTTGTTGAGTAGAACTCACGGGACAATTGTAAACCGACCGACTCAAAATCAGCCATGCGTCATAAACCGTTTGATCGAACACGCCATAACGTGCCTGCACATACCCCTTCAGCCACTCCTCCTTTTTAAAGGCTGACTCCCGCCAAGGCAGTTCAGACAACAATTCAAACATCACCGGATTGTTTTCCGAACCCTCCATCGTCATCCCCACTCCTTTGAGCGTGGACGAGAAGCGACTCTCTTTTGCTTTATAATATTCATCGATCACATGCTGCATCTTTCCATGAAGTCCGACGTTCCCTCCATAGTTGAGCAACATGCAGTAAATCCAGTCGTGCTGACCAAACCCCTCTTTCCGATACCATGTCGATGCCGCATCGCCCCATTGCGGACGACTCTCCGAAAATAAGTCGAGCACCAACAGATCGCCCTCTTTGAGAGGCTTTATCATCGCCTCCCGCGGATTGTTCTGCCAAGCCTGAGCCACCCAAACCGCCTTCGGGTTGTTCGCTTTCATTGCCTGCATGATCGCCCGACCGGCGGCATCAAGATCGACCCCTTCTACACTTCCTCCTTCGTGAAACGGATCCATGCTATAATAATCGGCGCGTCCAAACAAGCGATTCATCTCCGCATAATATCGTTTCGCCATCTTCTGAAAGTTCGGATCGGTTGGCTGTAAGAAGGCCGGTCGCTGATAACTGCACCACTTGCCCGGATCGGCCACCGCAAGCCCAAATTTCTCTTTCGCATTACTCGGCACCATGCCCGAATACCCCGGTAATACCGGTTGGATGCCAAACTCCCGCATACGTTTAACGATGCGTTGTTGCAAAACGGTTTGCTGCCGATACCAACTTTCCGGATTGGGACCGCCCCACCCCTCTAAGTTATTCATCAGCCACCACGCCAAGAAACCCGGTCCGGCAATAAACTGATTAATCTCTTCGACAGAGTAGCCCGACTTTTTGAGCAAATGATACCACACGCACTCTGCTCCGGTGATGGCCAACGGGAGGTTGATGCCATGCAAAGCCATCCAGTCGATCTCCTTCTCCCATCGTTCCCAATCCCAGAACGCCATCGTATAAGAGAACGTGCAATAGTTGAAGCAGTAGCGCAAAGGAGCTTCCGTCTCATGATACTCCTTCATCTTGGGCAAAGGTAGTCGTTCGGGCAGTGTGGTCTTCATGTGATTCCACGTCAGCAGCACCCCGGCATGATATTTCAAGTACCAATGAATGCCCGCAGCAATGTTGACATACGTATTTCCGCGGATCACCACTTTATCCCCTTTCGAATCGATCTCAAAAAAATCGGCGGTACATTCTTGACGTTCGATGATAAACTGTTTGGAAGCCCCCGGTGCAATACGCTCCAAAAGGTTCTGAATCGGTCCCGCTTGAAGATAAAGCGAACTCAAGCTCAATAAGAGCAGACAAATAAAGTGTTTCATAGGGTTCGATTTGTGCCTTTCAATAACTTATTATTTCAATAATTTATTATTTCAACAACCAACGCGTCAGATGGTTATGTGGTGTCTCAACTACAAATTTATAAAACTTCGACGACGGATATTGCGTCAGATCAATGGTATAAGCTCCCGTTTTAGCCGGAAGAGTCGCCACTTTAATCCACTCATCTTTTCCTCCCTCTTTATATTGATTGGAAGTTGCCAGATACACCGTTGCTTGCTCCTTCGATGAATAGCACCTCCACGACAAGGTCACCTTATCATCGTAAGGTTGAGTTTTCAACTCGTCAATATCCACCTTTCCTAAAAACGACACGCCATCTTGTTCAAAGCGTACATCCCGCGGAATCTCAAAGTTCATAAACGAACAGACCGTAGGCAGAATATCGACCAGCGATAGATCTTGCTTAAAATGGGCATTCACCCCCTTCCGGTTTGTCGACATCCAGACCGAACGTTCACGAGCGAGTTGGCCGCCATGACCATGACCATTCTCCGTGCGTCCATGATCAGTCGTCACAATGACCAACCATTCCTCATCGAAGTTCTTTTCACGGTACTTCACGGCTTCCCAGATCGGAGTCAGCAAAGCATCGGTTTTGGTCACATAGCGATCCATAAATGCCCCATCGCCATGCAAATGAAAACCCGAATCGGTATACCATAGATACACCCAACTGAGATCCGGAGCATCTTGGCGGAGACACTGAGCCGCGTTCCGACAAACCACCGAGTCGATATCAAAGATGTGCAATTCATCTTTCTTCTTCGGGAACCGGACTTGATCCAGCTCATAACCATCGTACACATAATCGATCTTAACCTGATTGGTTTCAGGCTTTCCCTCACCAATGAGCACCGTACGATTATCGACCCAACTCGAAAAGAGAGCAGTGGTATATGGCTGACTTTGTTCTTTCGCAATGCGGAACATCGTCCAATAATTGTAGTTCGGCTTCAGATTTGAGTTACCATTCACGTTATGTTTGTTCAACCACGTACCGGTCAGCATATTTGTATAACCGATAGCCGAGATGGTTGGGGTTTGTGAATAAGCACCGATTTCTCCTCCGGTATATGCACGACCATAAGCTCCGTCATGAGCAATATCGAAGACTGTTTTCGGGTGGACGCGCTCTATATAATCGGCAGGAATGCCATCTAGAACAATGTAAATAGCTTTGCGGGTTTTCGAAGAACCCGAAGTGCTGATTGAGAAGAGCACCAAGAAAGTCAGAATAAGGTTTTTCATGTATTGTTTTGTTTTATTAAGTGACAGGTTTTGGTTAACTAGGCACAGAGTCTACGTCTTTTCGCGTTGAAACTGATTTTATCTAAACAAAGATAGCCAACTATTGTTAGACCAAGCTCTATGGTGTTGCATTTTTTACGATTTTTAGCGGTCGGGGCTTTACGTTAAGCACGTCTGTGCAACGAATGGAAACAATCCCTATCCGCCAAAAAGGTTTCATTTGGCAGATAGGGATTAAATAGAAAAAGACATTCAACAAATGGGGAAGCCTACTGTCTTTTAGGGTAAGACTCCTAAAGTAAACAACGACATCCTAGATAAAAAGGCTCGCAACTCCTTATTGGCATTTGAAAGTGCCTTTAGATTCGTTCCATTTATAAACATTCTCATCTTCCAAACTAATTAATAGTTCAATACAATCGCCAATCTGATCTTGATTTGGATTATCTATGGGTTCACAAAAATGGATAACTTCCTTGCCTTTAATAAAATATCGAAATTTAATATATCCAATTTTAGGCTTTGCACCAAGTCCTCCTCTCGTTCTTATTCCTGCATCAATAATTTCAGCAAAGACAATCTCTGTTTTTCCGTTCTCTAACTTATGTTTAGTATATCTTCTACGGACACTGTAAAAGATGAAAAAAAGTGCGAATATTATTATTGCACCTAAAACTCCACTATTTATAGGGAAGCATCCGTAGAACTCTTGGACAAGCTATCCAAGTTCTACGGCATTACCATTGACGAGATTGTGCATATAGGTAATGAAGTGCCTACCGATATTACTTTGGAAGATTAAACCACTTCCGAACAAGTGCGGTTGAT
>JBKEDO010000052.1:0-5161 GCA_047975405.1 Bacteroides sp. | reverse complement strand
TGTCTTTTGCTTTTTAGCCGCACTTACAACTAAAGGGGCTGCAGCCATCATAGATAGTAAAATCGTGCTTTTCTTCATATTAAATACTCTAAAGGGATTATATAAAGCCCAAAAATACACAAATTCGATGAATTAACCGACTCAAAAAAGCCTTTGTTTAAGCAACCGCCTCTTCTCATCTTCAAATATATAAACGTCACACAACTATAACTCATATCGACGCTCATTAACATAGGCCACCAACAAACTCATAACTAGAGACATACAAGAGACTGACAGCACAAACAGCCGCGTACCAACGGACCGGATATATCTACAAATAAAATAGCGACAACATAAAGGCGAAACAGATCATCAAGATAGTCGATCGTTTTTATCACTCTTTTACAGCCATCTATTGCATATATCAAGCCATATACGTATTTTTGCTATCATTATAAATTTTTAATAAGATTCCACATGCCAGAATTCACCATAAAACAGCATAAGATTAATCTTCATTGCCAGAGTTTTTGGGCTCAATTAGGCATCGGGGAATATAAAATGGAAACACTCAAACGAGTACTTTTCATGATCTGCTTATTGCTTTCCATTCCCACTTATGCTCAAAACAAACCAACCATAAAAGCAATCGGGGACTTAAACTACCCTCCCTATTCGTACCTCAATGAAGATGGAGAGATTGTTGGATATAGCATTGACGTAGCCAAAGCCATTTTTGAAGCAGCGGGTTTGGATTATACCATTGAACTCGCCCAATGGGATACCGTCTTAAGTGATTTTGAAAAGAAAAAAGCTGATGCCATCATCGGACTCAACTATTCTGAAGAAAGAGCGGCTAAATATGCGTTTAACTTTGCTATGACTTATGTCTATTACGACTTTATCACTTTAAGTTCCAGTCGCTTTATGACCCATCAAGATCTAGAAGGCAAACGTATTATTTGTATTAAAAACTATCTATCCTGCCAATATCTGGATCAAATTGACTTCACCGATCAGATCATTACCGCCCCCAACTTATCACAGGGACTACAAATGCTACTGGCAGGTAAGGGCGATGCCATCATGTGTGATAGAAAAGTTGCCCAATATTATATTAAGAAAGAGCATAAAGCCAACACTTTTCGTTCAATACCGGCCGATCTCCCTCCATTTGAGCATGCCATTGTTGTGCACTTAGACGACCCAAAACTATTACTCAAACTAGACAAAGCGTTTTTTGTCATCAAAGAAAACGGATCATTAGAACTGATATCAGATAAATGGTTCGGAGAAAAAAGATATTTCCAGAAGCATAAAGATTTAATCTATTTACTAGGGTTTATCACTCTAGGACTCTTCATCACGTTTGTTTTTATCATCCTACAACGACGTAACATCGCAATGGCCACAGCAAAGTTGAGAGCTTCAGAAGCCTCACTGATAAAAGAGAAAGAGAAGGTGGAACATTCTGATCGTCTAAAATCGCTCTTTCTGGCTAATATGAGCCATGAAATCCGTACGCCATTAAATGCGATTGTCGGATTCTCACAGTTAATCACCCAAGAAGAGAATAGTGAAACCAAAGAGGAATATTCAAAACTGATCACAACAAACTCCAACCTTCTCCTATCGATCATAAACGACATCCTCGATCTATCCAAAATCGAGTCTGGCATCATCGAAACGGAATCGCAAGAGTTCGATTTCTCAGAAACCTTTAAATATCTAGAACAGACTCTGCGCCAAGAGGTAAAAAACGCCGATGTTCCACTCATCGCGATTAATCCGTATAAACATTGCATTATAAAAGGAGACAAGCATCGCTTATCCCAAGTCATAACCAACTTCGTTATTAATGCTAATAAATTTACCGTTCAAGGTTATATTGAAATGGGCTATCGTTACGAAGACAACGGATTATATATCTATGTCAAAGATACAGGAATTGGGATCGAGAAAGAACACCAAGAAAAAATCTTTGAACGCTTCTATAAGATCAATGAATTCACACAAGGAACCGGATTAGGTATGTCGATTTGTAAAGCCATAATGGAACAGTGTAATGGAAAAATCGGCGTAGAATCGGTTTACGGAGAAGGTTCCACGTTCTGGTGTTTTTATCCTTGTGAAGCCGAAATAGAAACAAAAGCATAACTCCTTTTGTTCCCGTTTTATTCCAAGTCCAATTACCAACCGGGAATTTCCAAGCTTCGATTTAAAATTTCCCATAAAATCATAACAAAGCAGACTTTTCCTTCATTTCATTTTCGAACCCCAAAAAACAATGATAACTTTGTAAACAATATGTTTTACTCCCGATGATAGCAAACATTCTTTTTAAATAGGGTGTTTACTATACATTAAAAACAGAAACCGTTATTACGTCGAAAAGATGATGAAGCATAAGAAAACAAAAATCACGGCCGGAATTTTAATCTTTCTGGTCTTAGTAGTAGCCGTTGTAGCCATCGGCATTTCACCCTTTGCTAAAAGTTATATCGAAAAACATAGTAAAGAACTTATCGGGCGACAAGTACGACTGAAAGATCTCCGAATAAACATCTTTACGGGCGTTCTTGAGATTGATTCGATCAGGATGTACGAAAAAGACGACCAAACATTATTCGCCTCAATCGATTCGTTCTCAACAGATATCACCTTAAGTGCCTTGTTGGGAAAGCGAATTGAAATCGAAAAGCTTAAAGTCGTACGTCCTTATACTGAAATCATACAGAAAGGATCAACATTCAACTTTGACGATTTGCTTCCTAAACCCGATTCCACAGCGGTAAAATTGCCATCCGACTTTCCAAAGTCTATCACGATCAATCACATTCTTATTCATGATGGAGTCTTGATTTATACGGATAAGCTACTCAATCATACCATACAGTTGAACGATCTAGCCATTACGATTCCGCGGTTAGCTTTCGAAACAGGCAACACCGATGTGGGTATTCATCTTAAAATCGGCAAAGATGCTATTCTAGAAAATAAGTTTACCATGAATATGGCTAATAATGAATACTTATGGGATTTGAAAGGGCGAAACCTTCCGATCGGAATGATCAAACCTTATTTGAAGGAAAGTTTTAATATCGGACAACTAGAAGGCTCCGTTAACGGTCAGATTACGATTAAAGGAAATACCAATCACATTCTCGATTTCAGCATAACCGGTAAAGCGGATGCACACGATTTTCTCGTGACCAATGCCTCCAATGAAGAAGTTGTCTCTATTAAACAGACCCATATTGGAATTCATAAGATCCATTTGCCAAGTGCAACTTACCAGTTCGATTCAATCAGCGCTAAAGGAATGAATCTGACTTATATTCTTCGTCCAAACGGTGACAATGTCAATGCTCTCTTCAAACCGGAGCCAGCAAAAGCTGTTGAATCGGACGTACCAACGCCTAATCCGACCATGACGATCGAACATTTAAAAATCTCAGAATCCCACTTGTCGTATACCGATCAGACCATTAAGCAACCGTTCCGTTTAGCTCTATCGGATCTAAGTTTCCGCTCCGAGCACTTCAACATCAACCAGAGCAATCGCATTCAGCTCGCTGCTCTTTTCCCTCGTGGTGGAAAAGCAAACATCGAATGGGAAGGGAACCTCAACCAACTGAGCCATCAAAAGCTAAGAGCTGAGTTTCATAACATCAACCTGGAAACATTCAGTCCTTATTGTTATGAGTATACGGCGCACGATATTACGAAAGGAAACATGAATTTTACAACCAAATATCTGATTCAAAACAATTTCATAAACAGCAGCAACACCATTGATGTTTATAAAATGAGTGTCAGCAAAAAGCATAAAGGTATAGATGCTCCCTACAGCAATGTCCCTTTGCGACTCGGTGTTTACATCCTAAAGGATAAAGATGACAAGATTCAGTTTGACATTCCGGTCAAAGGGGACCTCAACAATCCGGAGTTCTCTTATAAGAAAATCATCTTTAAGACGATTGGCAATCTCATCGTCAAAGTTGCCGTCTCCCCCATACGCTTTCTAGCCAACTCCTTCGGGTTAAACCCCGATCAAATGGAATCCATTGCGATAGAACCTTTACAAAAAGAGATTACTGCAGAGCAATACAGCATGATGAACGATCTGGCCGAGATCTATAAGAAGAAACCGGAAATGTCGCTCTCGCTCACTCAATACCTCGACCAAGAGGAAGCTATCGAAGAGCTTAAGCTCTATTTGGCAAAAGAAAGCTATATCAAGAGTCTACAACCACTCGAGAACAACAATACCGTAACGGCAGAAGAGGTTTACTCCATAAAAGATAAAGAACCTGCATTCATCGCCTATATCGATACGTTGTTTGCTAAGAGAGCGGATCTTCAATCGGCCACTCCATTAACCGAGAAAGATAAATTAGACCGTTTATATCCGATCGATTCCACGAGAGAATTACTCCATCAACTCATCAGCGAACGCAACCGGATGTTCTATAATTATCTGATGACGACTTGTGGGATTCCGAAAGAGAAGCTAAAAGTGGAAACAGCTAGCGAAGAGAAGTTAAAAGACTACAATAAGAAAAGTAAATATGCCATTGAGATGGGGCTTGGGGACGAGAACTCCGATTCAAAAACCCAAACCGCAGATTCAGAAGGCAAGTAAGGGGAGTTAAACCGCACCCGATCGACTAAAATCGCTTTGATCTTCTTTGAGGAAGATCATAGCGATTTTCTTTATAGGCGGATAGGGATTGATAAGCCGGTAAGATCTGGTTTATAGGTTCGTCAAGAACTCCTCAAATGAAGTAAAGGAGCGAAGGACCCCATCTTTTTCCAGAAAAGCCAAGTCCTTAGCCGATTGTACCTTCAACACCGCACATCCTTCAGAACGGCGATCATCAGGTGTAAAACAAGCATAACCCTTCCGGTTCAAAGCGTTCACTGCCCAATGAAACAAGGTCGGATCGTTCGCCTCCACAGCAATCTGTTTATCCCAACTCACTCGAGGATAATACACCCCGTGGTCATGATCAAACAAGATATCCTCCCGTCCATACAACGTATCCATCTTTCCGATTAAAATCTCGTCTTCAGTCACCCCTACCGTCAACCCCTTCTGAAGAGAGAGCAACCACAACCGGTCGGCCATAACCAAAGCCTGTTCGATATCTTGAGTCGACAGTATTATGGCCTTATT
>JBKEDO010000088.1:0-19372 GCA_047975405.1 Bacteroides sp. | reverse complement strand
TCTTCGGGAACAACATCCGATCCGGGACACCAGTTCGAGCGGGAGAGGTCGGACGATGCCAACGGTTCTTCCACTTCCTTCTCCGTGTAGCCATCCTCACCGATGTACGACGCTAAGCGTTTGATGAGCCATACTCCGGTAGCCGGGTTGAATCTTCTGAATGAAGCACAGTCGTCGCGCCAAGGGGTGAAGTTGTAGATCTCTTTTTGGTCGATCGACAGGATGTTACGGCGAGGTACAAACTCGTCTCCACCGCTATGACCACCATGACCGGTGACGATGTATTTCAAACGAACATTTTTAGCACCTTTCGGAAGGGTGAATGGAGCGGTGACGCTCTTTCTCGCAAAGATATCGGGATAGCTTTGTCCGATGTAGTAAACCGTATTCATCAACGGTTCAACATGACGCTTAACGAGCTTGTCACACTCCAATCGGCTCTCTTTAAGGTCGAGCTGAAGGGTGGCCATATAGCCTTCCGGCGTCCAAGTGTCGATGAACACGCCGACATATGCTTCTTCTTCCAACAACGAATAAAGATCGGTGATGTCTTGTTCCCAAGAGACTTCTTTTTCCCATTTAGGGATGTAGACCGGACGACGTTTGGCGGTCAGCTTATCATCGTTCTGACTGTAGTGACCCACGCCAAAAGGGGTCATGAAGCGCATCAGTTCGACGGTGGGCTGATAGCCTTTCCCCGGAACGATGCCGATCATGTTTTCCAACTTTAAACTGTCGATCGCCGGGAAAGTAGAGGTTCCTTGGGCGATGTTCAGCAGATTGATGGCGGACGACTTAGGAAGAACGAAACAAGAGCCTGACTTGTCCCAACGGTCGCCATTCGAACAAACGGTTAGCTTAAGCTTGACCGATACGTTGCGTTGGTACTTCGGTAGGGTGATCTTCTTGAGGATGATTCGTCCGTTCGTTAAGTGGATGATGCCTGAACTATCTGCCGGAGAGTAACTTCCCGTATAGGTTTTCGGTACAAAGCGAACGTTTGCCTTGTCGAATACCGTGAGGGTGCAATCGCCTTTTGCCGATAGCTTCTGGTGTTTGTTAGCTGCCGTTGTTGCGACAGCTAACCCTAACCCTATAAATAGAAGACTGATTAACCTTTTTTTCATCTGATGAATGGTGTCTAACGAATAATTTCTGATGAATAATTTCTGACGAATGGTTTATTTAGCGACTTGATAACCTCTTTTTTGAAGATAGTCTTTCAACTTATACAAGTATTCTTCGCTTGGTCCGTCGAAGAAAGAGACGCCCGATGCGCCATTGTCGTAAGCTTCGTCTAAGGCTTTCTCGAAGTCTTTCTTGATATCCGGGAACATCAAGCCGGCATAAATTTTAGCTTTACCGTTAACGGTCTGTACGCTTTCTTTTACTGAACGGCCGATCCATTCCGGACCTTCGTAGTAGAATCCGTTGTAGATCATTGGGAAGTAAGCATCTAGGTGCCAGTTGCCCCAATCTTGGCGTACCATCTTACGAGCCATTGAAGGACCGGGGAAGACGGCTGCAGAGATCGATTTTCCATCGGCTTTGATGGCCTTGGTGATGTGATCTACGACATGAGTGATGGCGTCTAGGCGGAAGTTGATCCACGACTGATCTTCCATCGGGAATTTGATTTCTAACGGATCTTTACCGGTTTGTGCTTTGAACTTCGCACGACACACGTCGCAATAGCAATAGTCGTATTGAGGAAGTTCAGAGGTTTGTTCGATGTTATAGTTCTTCCATAAGCTGACCGGAAGGACAACGTCCGGGAAACGAACATAGTCGAGATGAACGCCGTCTACGTAAGGAAGGTTGGCTTCTTTCACATAGTCTTGTGCCAGATAATCGGCTACTCCTTCGTGGTTTGGACAAAGGAAACGGTAGTAGTCTACGTAAGCCGGTTTGTCGTAACCGGATTCTCCTTTGCGATTCACCGCATACCAGTCAGGGTGTACGTTCAACAGTTCTCTGCGGTTCATGGTCCACTTCCAGTAGTGTGCTTCTAAGCCTGCTTCTTTACACATCTTGAAGAGTGACTCTTCGTAACCTTCAAAAAGAACAGCGCTAATGCCGCACTCTTTCAATAGGGTAAACCATTTCTTGTAGCTTTCAGGGCTTTTGTTCTTATCGATACGAGTCCATACCCAGTTCTTTACGAATCGTGGAGCGATCTTAACGACAGAGAAGCGACCTTCGTTGTCGATGACGTAGCGAACGTTCTGTTGAGGAACGGAAACCGATACGAGGAAGGTGTTTGCAGTGGCTTCAACGTTCACCTCAGCATGTTCGGGCAAGCCTTTCAATTCAGCATCGGTTAAGAAGAAGTTTTCTTTAGCACGGATATAGTTGCGTTCTTTAGCGTAATAGTCTTGTTGTGCGTAGAACATCGCCCATGCGAGTTTGTAAGCTCCCATGTGGTAAGGATAAGAGAAGGTATCGGTTGCACCACCTACAGTGTTAGCCGAGAAATAAACGAATCCCCAACGTTCGGGCATGTGCATGTCGATCTTTCCGGTTGGTGTCCATACCCAGTTTTCTTCAGGGCCTTTCGCTTTCAACCACTGTACGCGTGAGAAGTTCACACGCCAAGTGTTACCGGCTTTCAATGGGTTGTTGAAGTTAACAGTTAAGGCTTTATGTGGAATTGCCATCTCAACGGTCCACGCTTTGTCTTGATCGCCGGGTTTGTTCAAGGTACCTTGGTGGTGTACTTTAAGGATCAATCCCGGGCAGTCCCATTGGATCATAAAGTTACCGCCACAACGGTAGGTTTTATCGAGCATCAAGTCGAAGATCACGCCACGAGCGTTGTTCTCGATCTCGAAGTAGTTGTGTCCGTCACCATCCGGATCAAGAAACACTTCGAAGTCGTTGTCATGGTAGATGATCGTATCGCGTTGAGTCAGACGAGCTTTGATATCGCTCTCTGCCAACGTTGCGCCGACGTATAGATAATTGTCGTCCCATAACATTTTAACTTTAGTATCGAACTTCGGCTGGGCAAAACCTTCGCCGCTGATGTCGACAAACGAATCGGTATTGGCGGCTTTCTGCCAAGCTTTCTCATTCAGCTGACCGTCGATCTTCATCTTGTCTGTGGTGCGATAACACACATAGTTCTTAGGTAAAGTCAGGCGCTCGGCATATTTCGCAAACAGATTGTTTTGCGCATGAGCCGGTAAAATAGCCCATAGGAGTAGGGCTGTAAGTAAATAGATTGGTCGTTTCATGTTATTGAATTAAATTAGTTGCTTGAAATGATTTGTCCTTCGCCACGGTAAAGCTTGATCGGGCCGTCGAGTAGGATGGCTAAGACGGTGATCTGCTCGTCGAGCACGCGTTCGGGCACATCGATATAGAGGTTGCCGGGCACGGCACTCCAATAGTTCTTGTTGTAGATCTTGTAAGGGAGAATGGTTCCGTTACCAACCACCCATACACGGTTAATCTTATTCACCAACCCTTTGACTTCGATTGGGCCGTTAGGCTTGTAAGGCAAATAAAGGTAAAGCACATCGCCGGCTTTGTTCAGGGTGGTATAGCCTTGGAAATGTTCGTTCGGGATGCCGGCGCGAGTGTTGTAGATCGCTTCCTTATGCTTTTTAGTCCAGCGACCGAATTCTTTCAAGATAGCCACTTGTTCGTCGGCAATCGTGCCGTCTTCTTTCGGGCCGATATCCATTAGGAGGTTACCGCCCATGCTGAGACAGTCAACGAAGGTACGAAGGAGGATGAACGGCGATTTGTAATTGGTGTCGGCATGTTGGTAGCCCCAAGAGTCGTTCATGGTCATGCAAAGTTCCCAGTGCTTGTCTTTCGGACGAACTACCGGTACGCCTTGTTCAGGTGTGGCGTAATCACCATAGCCTTGTATGCGTGAGTTTACAATCACCTTCGGATTGGTCGAGCGCAACAAGTTGATGATTCCTTTAGAATTCCACGATTCGGCACTCTGTTCCCAGTCGCCGTCGAACCAATATAGGTCGGGCTTCCAAGTTTTGTTCAACTCGCTGAGTTGGGCGAAGTTGAATTGTACGAAGCGATTCCAACGCTGAGGGTCTTCCTTGATGCTATAACGGGTTTCTGTTCGCGTCTTGTTGGGATAATCGTTGTGCGACCAGTCGAGTAGCGAATAGTAGAAACCGAGCTTAAGCCCTTGTTTGCGTACTTCCTTAACGAATGGGGCAATCAGGTCGCGTTTGGCAGGCGTGCCTTCTACGACATTATGAGTCGATGTCTTAGTGTTCCACAACGCCATACCATCATGGTGCTTGGTCGTGATCACGGTATATTTGGCACCACTCTCTTTGATGAGATCGACCCATTTCTTCGGATCGTATTTAGAGGCGGTAAATCCTTGAGCTTGATTCATGTATTCATCGTAAGGAAGGTAGTTGTTGAAAAACGACCAACTTTCGGAGACTCCGTTGACGGCATAGATACCCCAGTGGATAAAAATACCGAGTTTGGCTTCGTCGAACCATTCCATGCGTTTGCTCTTTTGAGCGTCGCTTTCCGGTTGACTAACTTCTTGAGCCGATAGAGGTAAACCGGCAGAAAGAATGGATACTAATGCTAGTATTAGTTTCTTGTAGTTCATAATAGATAATTATAAATGTTTAAAGTTGTGACTTGTTTTAATTTTTATAGGTTGATTAACCAGACAAAGATACATTTTATAGAGGTGGCTAACAAGAGGGGAAATGAAATATTTGCTAGAAAAAAGAGCGGATTAGGGGGGAGTCATCGCGGGGGAAAAGAGTTTTTTATGACATCTTTTTCGGTGGGCGACCCTTAAATAACTCGTGTGGAGTCTGTATCCGAAAGATAGGCTTTGACCTATTCTTTACCATCCGACGGTGGAAATGGAGTAAATGAAAAAAAGAATCAATTTTGCCGGAATCGGACTAAAAAATATGTTTTATACTATCTTTTTGATAATATTTGGAATATTGTATTTGGGTTTCGTTTATTTTTTCCTAAATTGCGGGGGTCTTGCAAAGCCTATTGCTTACTAAATGTTATACCTTAATATATTTATTATGAAGATCACTCTTTTTGACACTTTGCCGGCATACCCTACTTTCAAGAGTGGGATAAGACGAGCTCCCGATCGAGGTTATTCATTAACACCCGACCAAACTTCCGTGGCATTGAAAAATGCTTTACGATATATCCCGACTAAATTTCATGCACAATTGATCCCGGAATTTCTGGATGAATTGAAAACGCGCGGACGTATCTATGGTTATCGGTTTCGTCCGGAAGGTAACTTGAATGCTAAGCCGATCGATGAGTATCGCGGGAAGTGTATTGAGGGTAAGGCTTTTCAAGTCATGATCGATAATAATCTTTGCTTTGATATCGCTTTGTATCCGTATGAACTGGTGACTTATGGTGAGACCGGTCAGGTTTGCCAGAACTGGATGCAATATCACTATATCAAGAACTATCTGGAAGAGCTTACTCAAGAACAAACCTTGGTCATTGAGTCGGGACACCCTCTGGGTTTGTTCCGTTCATCGCCCGATGCACCTCGCGTGATTATCACGAATGGCTTGATGATTGGGCAATTTGATAATTTGCACGACTGGAATGTGGCGACTCAGATGGGAGTAGCCAACTACGGACAGATGACGGCCGGGGGATGGATGTATATCGGTCCGCAAGGCATCGTGCATGGCACATTCAACACGTTGCTCAATGCCGGACGTATGAAACTTGGAATACCGCAGGACGGTGATTTGAGGGGACATCTGTTTATCTCTTCGGGTTTGGGTGGCATGAGTGGTGCTCAACCGAAAGCGGCTGAGATTGCCGGAGCAACAGCCATCATCGCGGAGGTCGACCGTTCACGTATTGAGACGCGCCACTCGCAAGGATGGGTGGGGCATGTGGCCGAAGAGGTGGAAGAGGCTTTCCGCTTGGCCGATCGGGCAATGGCCGATAAAGTGCCTTGTTCTATCGCTTACCATGGCAATATTGTCGACTTGTTGGAGTATGCCGAACAGAAGGGAATTAAGGTTGAACTATTGTCCGACCAGACCTCTTGCCATGCGGTGTATGAAGGGGGCTATTGTCCCGTGGGGCTTACTTTCGAGGAGCGTACACGCTTGTTGCATGAATCGCCGGAGGCTTTCCGCCAACAGGTGGATGCATCGTTGAAGCGTCATTTTGAGGTGATTAAGAAGCTGGTGGCTCGCGGCACTTATTTCTTCGACTATGGAAACTCGTTTATGAAGGCGATCTATGATGCCGGAGTGATGGAGATCTCGCGTAATGGTATCGATGAGAAGGATGGATTTATCTGGCCGAGTTACGTGGAAGATATCATGGGACCGGAGTTGTTCGACTATGGTTACGGACCGTTCCGTTGGGTGTGTCTGAGTGGAAAACATGAGGACTTGATTAAGACGGACCATGCAGCAATGGCTTGTATTGATGTCAATCGTCGGAGTCAGGATCTGGACAATTATAATTGGATTCGCGATGCGGAAAAGAATAGTTTGGTGGTCGGCACTCAGGCTCGTATCCTCTATCAGGATGCGGTGGGACGGATGACGATCGCTTTGCGTTTCAATGAGATGGTACGTAATGGAGAAGTAGGTCCGATCATGCTTGGTCGCGATCATCACGACGTGAGTGGTACCGATTCGCCTTTCCGTGAGACGTCGAATATTAAAGATGGCAGTAATGTCATGGCCGATATGGCGGTGCAATGCTTTGCCGGCAACTGTGCCCGTGGAATGAGCTTGGTGGCTCTGCACAATGGGGGCGGTGTAGGAATCGGAAAAGCGGTGAACGGTGGTTTCGGTATGGTGTGCGACGGTAGCGAACGGGTCGACCGCATTCTTCGTTCGGCCATGCTTTGGGATGTTATGGGAGGTGTGGCTCGTCGTTCATGGGCACGCAATGAACATGCCATTGAGACGTGTGCGGACTTTAATCGGGAGTATGCCGACGGCTATCACATCACAATGCCTTTTGTGGCCGATGAGGAGCTGATCCGTGAGGCGTTGAAGTAGACTGTTTATTGGAGCAAATCATCAGATGAGATGGATCATCGCACGAGATTATCACACGAGATCATCTGATTAAATTAATCTTTATCTCTGATTCTTTTATATATTGATTTTTAGACTATTAATCTTAATATCTTAATAAACACTTAAATAAAATAGCTATGAGCTGGAATAAAATTGTAGAATGCGTGCCTAACTTTAGTGAAGGACGTGATTTAGCTAAGATAGATCAAATTGTTTCTCCTTTTAGAGGAAAACCCGGAGTGAAACTCTTGGATTATAGCAATGATGAAGATCATAACCGCTTGGTGGTGACGCTGGTTGGCGAACCGGAGGCTTTGCGTGATGCCGTGATTGAGGCTATTGGAGTGGCTGTTCGGCTGATCGACTTGAATCATCATCAAGGACAACATCCTCGTATGGGTGCGGTCGATGTCGTGCCGTTTATTCCAATCAAGAATGTGACTATGGAAGAGGCTATCGCCCTTTCTAAGGAAGTGGGACAGGCTTTGGGCGAGAAATATAACTTACCGGTATTCTTATATGAGAAGTCGGCTTCGGCTCCTCATCGTGAGAACTTGGCTGCGGTACGTAAAGGCGAGTTTGAAGGCATGGCTGAAAAAATCAAATTACCCGAGTGGAAACCGGACTTCGGACCGGTTGAACGTCATGCAACGGCCGGAACAGTGGCTGTTGGAGCACGCATGCCGCTGGTAGCTTATAACATTAATCTAAATACGAACGATCTGGAGATCGCTTCGAAGATTGCCAAGAACATTCGCTACATCAATGGTGGATTGCGTTTTGTGAAAGCCATGGGAGTAGAGCTGACCGACCGTCATATCACACAGGTGTCGATCAACATGACTGATTATAGCCGTACGGCACTTTATCGGGCGTTCGAGTTGGTACGCATCGAGGCTCGTCGTTATGGCGTGAGCATTGTGGGAAGCGAAATTATTGGTTTAGTACCGATGGAGGCTCTGATCGATACGGCTTCGTATTATTTGGGATTGGAGAATTTCTCTATGCAACAAGTACTAGAGTCTAGAATCATGGAATAATGAATTCTTATTAGATGTGAACGTTAATCATGACTAGAAACCTTATTATTTATAATGCACGGGTGGTGACCCCTACGGGCTTTTTGGCTCGTAAGGGCGCGACCATGTCGCAACTGACTGTCCTTGAACAAGCAACGGTGGAGGTGACGGACGGGATAATCACTTATGTCGGACCGAACCGTGGTGAGAAGCATGAGGGTTTTTATAATAAATACTTTCATGAGGATGCCAAAGGATGTTGTTTGCTTCCTGGATTTGTCGATTCACATACGCATTTTGTGTTTGGCGGACAGCGGGCAGAGGAGTTCTCTTGGCGATTGAAAGGGGAGAGCTATATGTCGATCATGGAACGGGGTGGAGGTATTGCCAGTACGGTAAAAGCGACTCGGGGATTATCGTTCGATGAGTTACGTGAATCGGCTGCCGGTTTCCTCAAAAAGATGCATCAGATGGGGGTCACAACCGTTGAAGGAAAGAGTGGTTACGGACTCGACAGGGACACCGAACTTCGTCAACTGGCCGTGATGCGCAGTTTGAATAATGACCCTCAGAAACGCGTGGACATCGTATCGACTTTTCTGGGTGCACATGCTCTGCCTTCGGAATATAGGGGGCGTACCGACGACTATATCGAGTTTTTGATTCATGAGATGCTTCCTTTGGTTCACGATAACAACATGGCTGTTTGTTGTGATGTGTTTTGTGAGAAAGGGGTGTTCTCGGTTGAGCAATCGCGACGTCTGTTGCTTTCGGCCAAAAGTCGCGGATTTAAACTGAAGTTGCATGCCGATGAGATCGTAACGTTGGGAGGTGCCGAATTGGCTGCCGAACTGAAAGCGCTCTCGGCCGATCATCTGTTGCAGGCTTCGGATGAGGGTATTCGGGCAATGGCAGAGGCAGGTGTGGTGGCAACCTTATTGCCGCTGACGGCTTTTGCGTTGAAGGAACCTTATGCTCGTGGACGTGAGATGATCGATGCGGGATGTGCGGTGGCTTTGGCAACCGACCTTAATCCGGGAAGTTGTTTCTCGGGCTCTATTCCGTTGACGATCGATTTGGCTTGTATTTATATGAAAATGAGTATTGAAGAGGTGATTACCGCACTGACATTGAATGGAGCGGCTGCTCTTGGTCTAGCCGATCAGATCGGTAGTATAGAGGTGGGTAAGAAAGGGGACTTGATCTTACTTCAATCGTCCGATTATAACATTCTTCCTTATTACATCGGCATGAATTGTGTGCAGACTACGATAAAAGAGGGAGTGTTTTATCCTGTCAACCTTTGATTACGACTCATTAATCTGATCACAAATATTTAACCTTATAATGAATAACACTATGTTAGTAGATTTGAAAGTAACCGATTTCTTAGATAAAGTGGCAGGAAGTGATCCTGTACCCGGAGGTGGTAGTATTGCTGCCTTGAATGGAGCGATTGCTTCGGCTTTGGCCGGGATGGTAGCGCGGCTAACCATTGGCAAGAAGAATTATGAATTGAGCGAGGAGATTATGAAGCATGTGGCTATAACGACTTACGAAGCGATGGAGGAGTTTGTGGCTCTGATCGATAAGGATTCTGAAGCCTATGATCAGGTATTCGCTTGTTTTAAACTACCTAAAGAAACGCCCGAAGAGAAGGCGGCTCGTAGTGCGGCAATTCAAGAGGCAACGAAACATGCGGCTTTGGTGCCGATGGAAGTGGCTAAGAAAGCGTTCGAATTGATGCCGATGATTGCGGATGTGGCTCGCTTGGGTAATCAGAATGCAGTGACTGATGCTACGGTAGCGATGATGGCGGCTCGCTCGGCGGTGCTTGGCGCGTTGCTCAACGTTCGCATTAACTTGGGATCGATTAAGGATCGTGAGTTTGCCGAAGGGTTGCAAGCTGAAGCAGACGACTTGGAAAAGAAGGCCGGTCTCATTGAGAAAGAAATTTTAGATACAGTTAATCAAGATCTACGGTTATGAGCAAGAATGTATATCAAGTTGGCTCAGGAGAGCTAACCCTAGAGATCATTGAACATATCATCAATGATAATATCAAATTAGAATTGGCGCCTGAAGCGATCAAACGGATTCAGGACTGTCGCGATTATTTGGATCGGAAGATTGCCGATTCGAAAGATCCCATCTATGGCATCACGACCGGCTTTGGTTCGCTTTGCTCTAAGAACATCTCATTGGATGAGTTGGGTACGCTTCAAGAGAACTTGATTAAGAGTCACGCTTGCAGTGTTGGCGATGAGCTTCGTCCGGTGATCATCAAATTGATGATGTTACTCAAGGCGCATGCCTTGTCGTTGGGACATAGTGGGGTACAGGTGATCACGGTACAACGTATCCTCGATTTCTTCAATAACGACGTGTTGCCGATTGTCTACGATCGCGGGTCATTGGGTGCTTCGGGCGACTTGGCTCCGTTGGCGAACTTGTTCTTACCGCTTATCGGCGTTGGTGATGTGAATTATAAGGGACAAAAACGTGAGGCGATCAGTGTGCTCGATGAATTTGGATGGGCACCGGTGAAGTTGATGAGTAAAGAGGGATTGGCATTGCTCAATGGAACTCAGTTTATGAGTGCTAATGGCATCTTTGCGCTCTTGAAAGCGGGTCGTTTGGTGAAACGGGCGGACCTGATTGCAGCGATCTCTTTGGAGGCTTTCGACGGTCGTATCGATCCGTTTGAAGATTGTATCCAACAGATTCGTCCTCATAAAGGTCAGATTGAGACGGGAGAGGCGTTCCGCAAGTTGCTCGACGGTAGCGAACTGATCAAGCGTCCGAAGAAACATGTGCAGGATCCTTATTCGTTCCGTTGTATCCCTCAGGTGCATGGGGCGACCAAAGATGCGTTGCGGTATGTCACTTCGGTGTTGCTGACTGAGATTAACTCGGTGACCGATAATCCGACGATTTTCCCGAAAGAGGATAAGATTATCTCCGGTGGAAACTTCCATGGACAACCGTTGGCTATTTGTTACGACTTCTTGGCTATCGCGTTAGCTGAATTGGGAAATATCTCTGAACGTCGGGTGGCTCAGCTCATCATGGGACTCCGTGGGTTGCCTGAATTCTTGGTGGCTAACCCGGGATTGAACTCCGGATTTATGATTCCGCAATATGCAGCAGCTTCGATGGTGAGCCAGAATAAGATGTACTGTTATGCAGCATCGAGCGACTCTATCGTGTCGTCGAATGGTCAGGAAGATCATGTCAGCATGGGAGCCAATGCGGCAACTAAACTGTATAAAATCATGTTCAACCTCGAGCATATCTTGGCGATCGAACTGATGAATGGTGCTCAGGGACTTGAGTTCCGCCGCCCACTTAAAACATCTCCGCTTTTAGAGGCCTTCCTCGCAGAATACCGCAAAGAGGTCCCTTTTGTGAAGGACGACGTGGTGATGTATAAGGAGATTCATAAAACCGTTGCTTTCATCAGTCGTAAAAAAATGATCTATTAAGAGATAAAGATACACTCAGTTCTTGTGTTGTCGATGTGATATCTGGTGGGCAAGAACTCTCATTTTGTTTATTGTTAGTAAGAATAGTTTTTTAGATGCCGGAAAGAATATCATTGGGGTTAGTTAGATATTCTTCCGGCATCAACTTATACCTCTCCTTTAATATCTCCAATATTCTCTAATCTCTTTCATGCCCTCTAATCTCTTTCATGTCCTCTAATATTCTCTAATATCTTCTGATATTCTCTAATACCTTTATGTCTCTTCTCTATAACTCTAATGTTCTTTAACGAGTATACCATTCAACGTTTTTTAGGCGGATTTCTGCAGTACCTATCAGCTGCGAGAGAACAATCTGTTTCCGAAAAGTGACTACACCTCATCCAATTAATTATACCCATTTGGGTATAAAAAAAGTTAAGACCTTTCTTGTTATACCTTATCGGGTGTCGTTTTAGGTGTTTTTACTCACTAATCATTAGAATACATTATAAGTCGCATGATCGGTCGCGATGCTAAAATACGATGATGTTACTGCTGTGATGTGCGATAGAAAGGATAAAGATTAGTGTTTTCGTAACGACAAAGAAGTTGGTAATAATATTGATTGATAACTTTATTTAGAAATAAAATTATATTTACTTGTAGTAGGTTTTTAAACTTTGTATATTTGTTGTTAATTTTTAAAATATGATATGCTAAGGATTACAGAAAGAGAATTAAATTAAATGTGCAAATCATTTATTAATAGTGTTTAATTTAAATTTAAAAGGCGTAAACTCTAGTGAATAAAGGATTTTACATCTATTAATTTTACATTGATTTATTGTATAATAATCAAAAGATGAAACATTAAATAATTCTGTTAATGATTTTAATAAAATAGATAACATCATGATTAAATTTAGAAATAACATCTTATTACTAATCGCGTTGTGTGGAGTGACTTTTGTGTCATGTAGTAAATCAGATCTTAAGGAAGAAACTCTCTCCCCACATACATATAAAGTTTGTGGTAAGGTTGAGAAAGGTCCATTTGTAAGTGGTTCTACTATCACCATTCAGCCAATGGATAGTAAATTGCAAGTATTGGGCAGTATGTTCAATACCACCATTACCGATAATATGGGTACCTTCACATTTGGTGCGAAAGAATTTCAAGCACCATACGCTGAAATGATGGCTACCGGATACTTTTTCAATGAAGTTGAAGGTAGGCTATCGGGAGGTGTTTTGGTCTTGAGAGCTTTGGTCGATTTATCAGACAATAGTACAGTGAATGTGAATATCCTTACTCACCTGAAGTACCCAAGAATCAAGAAGCTTATTGAATCAGGAAAGTCTTTCAAGGAAGCCAATGTGCAAGCTCAAAAGGAGTTGCTGAAAGAATTTGGCTTGCAGGAATATGCCTCAAAGGATGCTTCTCAATTTTCAATTGTAACAGGCACCGATGAATCGGCAGCCTTGATAGCCGTATCTTCTTTACTTCTATATAACCGCAGTGAAGGTGCATTGACTGAATACTTGTCCACATTGAGCCAAGAATTTGGTAACAATGGTGAGTTCTCTGATGCAACCAAGACTCAAATCAAGATAGATAAACATGAATTAGCAAGCAGGCTGTCTTCTATTCAAGATAATATCATCTATAGGTATACCGATTTAGGTATGAATATTAAAGTCAAAGACCTTCAAGGGTATTTTGATTGGGATGATGATGGAATAGCAGGTAACGAAATACTGAAAAATGGAGAATCTGTAACGCTTGACAAGTCGCAGATTTCTGTACCCCAAGAAGGGGGGACTTATCAAATCTCAATAACTTCACCCATACCTGTATATACAGAAGCTCCACTCACAGATGATTCATTCGGTCCAATTGTTAGTGGAGGTTACTATATTTTTATCTACGATGGAGATTTCAGTTTAGCATCTTCAATAGAAAGTCGTATTGAAAATAAGATTCTTACGATAAAAGTTGGTAAATCACAATCACGAAAGGAACAATCTAAAGAGGTTCAGTTGTTCGATTGCAGGGGGAATGTTGTTGCATCTATTCGATTGACGATTGAACCAAACAATTCTGCTCAAATCCCATTGCTAGGGGATGGAATCAAGGATGGAATGTCTTATGTCGCTGTATCTTTAGCGCGTGCTTTTGCTAAATACAATACATTGGAACAGTATTACTATTACAACAAGGAGACCAACAAGGTTCCGTTGTCAAGTGGTGATGGTTATATATCAGCTGTTTGGGAGGATTTTTTTAGAGCGAATCATACGCTTTTGTTCTATAAAGAACTTGAATCTCGGGAGCTTGGCGTTTACCAGAATTATTTTGATGTGCTCTATGCGATGTATTATTATACAATGATTGTAGCATGGGGAGATGTTCCATATAATTTTGGTAACCAATGGAATCTTGATTTGCGCATTTCACGCACATCGAAGGATAAAATATTATCCGATATAAAATCGAGACTATTGAATGCGATGGAGACTCTGGATGAGAAGAGAAACCAGTCTCTTTCTGATATGAATGGATTCTTTTTTATGTCAAAAGATGTTGCGCGAATACTCCTTGCAAACATTTATATGTATGAAGGACATTGGAATTTAGCCAAACCTTTGCTATCAAAAGTAAAGAGTAATAGTTATTATCCATTAGATGCTACAGATGATTACGCAAAAAACGGCAATGGAATTATCTTCGCATTTTTACCCAATATTAATACTAAAACAACTCGTTCTTCGAATGCAATATACACACCTCCTATAATACCTATTCAGTCGATATCTGATGTGTATCTTTCACTTGCCGAATGTGAATATCATTTGGGGAATAGCTCAGATGCTAAGTCTTTATTGTCAAATGTGACCTCGGCTAAAGGGCTTTCTCTATCTGCTGATGGCCTTGCAGGAATTAAAGAGGCTAGAGCTAAGCTATTACTTTATAACGCAGGCTATTTTGCTTTCTTAAAGAGAAACGGCTTAGCTAAATCTGAGTGTGGCATTCAAGACTATCAACTTCTATTTCCAATTCCGAGGAGTGAGATTGGCTCAAATTCTGACATATTACAGAATCCTGGTTATTAGAAAGAGACAGAACCATGATATCCATTAGTTGAAAATTTCCTGAAACACTTAATGAAGTAATTATGAATAAACTCAACCACCTTTTTACACTAGAGAATGTTAGTCAAGAAAATGCTCAGAAGCTATTTTCTGATAAAGCGATCGAATTATTCGAACATTGTTCGATCAAACAAGGAAAAGTAGAATATAAGTTTCTTGAAGTAGAGTTTTACTTCTGGAGCGAGACTCATCAAGACAACAGATATACTGATAAAAAAGATGATAAAAAGAGAGATAAAGATTTAATTTATAAGCGAAGTAATATAGAACCAGCTCAATATTTCATTCATAACAGTGGAATGGATCTTTGTTTGAAATCAGAAAAAGCTTATGGCGGTATCTTAATAAGGACGCTTCTAAGAATTGATGAGAATGGGCGGAAATCTGTTGTATTAGGGCCTTTGGGTTGCTGCGATGCAATCATTAACTACACAGGGGGAACATCACAGGTGTATCCTGTGCTGACGTATAATGAGATAGCTGATGCTAATGTCAAATTGGGTGAAGCAACAAGATGTAATCTTCCAAATGAGTGTCCCATGAAAGATTCTTTATATTGCTTTTATAACAAAGCGTATCATGTAGATAAAAACAAATGGGAAATTGAGTCGAAGGTACTTGAACGATACGATCCAAGAACCGGAGAATTATCAGAAGATAATTACACAGCGAAACCCTGGAAGAGGGAGGTTATACATTAATTGGATGGTTTGAATAATAAGCTACTGTTGACTGCTATTGATAGGGTTACAACGGAGCGTGAAACGATCATCGGATTTCTCTGAGTTGGCTAATCCCCTTCTAATCGACTAAACTCGATTAGAAGGGGATTAGTTTTCTTCTTTCTTGCAGAAACAATCGTGTAATGCGACTTCTGGTCAAGGGTAATGGACAATATCAACGTTTAATGGACACTCATAATCGGTTGTCATTTGATTTATCATTCGATCTCCGGCAGCAAGACAATGGCTGTTTCTGGAAAATGCTTCTTCAGGTACATCGTGATGAACGATAAAGTGTCTTCTTGGATGGTCTTGTCCGATACCGGTGGGTAGAGGTTGTAAACCACGGTATGAAGCTCTATTCCGCGATGTCGGATGGCTTCCAGACTCAAGAGCGTGTGATTGATGCTTCCCAATTTCCCTGAGGTCACAAAGACGAGCGGATAGTTCTTCTCTACGATGTAGTCGATAGTGAAATATTCTTCTGTGATCGGAACCATCAGTCCCCCTGCACCTTCAACGAGCACCCGATCATACCGTTCGGATAACTGCTGCGTGGCTTGTTCGATCTTGTGGAGATCGACCGGACGTTGATCGATGCGTGCTGCGAGATGAGGCGAGCAAGGGTAGGAGAAAATCTCCGGCATTGTTAACCCCTCTTGATCGTCGATAGTGGGTGCGATACCCATAATCTGACGATGGAGGTCAATGTCTTCGGAATGACCGATATTACCTGTTTGTATGAATTTCTGAGTGATGGTGCGTATTCCTTGAGCATTCCACTGTTGTGCCAGATAGCCTGTAGCATAACTCTTTCCGGCATCGGTATCAATGCCGCTGACAAATAGTATTTCTTGGAGTCTTTCTTTTCGTTTTTCTCTTTCCATGATGTTTTGTTATTTGATTTTGTTATTTAGTTCTATTGTTTCGTTTTATTGTTTAGTTCTACTTTTTTCAATCGAGTTGCTCTTCAATTTAGTTTTATAATGACCGCACATCAGCGCGATGACGACCGTATGTCGTGGGCACAACGACCGTACTGCAGGATCGCAAGCACCGCATCTCACGAATGCAACGACCGTATCTCACGGACACAACGACCGCATCTCACGAGTATAAGCATTGTATCTTGTCAGTTAACTATTTTGGTTGACCGTTTTTTGTCTTATTCATCCTGTCGGTTGACTCTGATTAAACTTACTTTTAATTCAGGTTGACTCTTTCTTTTTTTATTGATAAGATGAGTTGACCCTAGTTCAACTTATTCATAAATCACGTGGACTCCTTTTTCTTTTCCTTTTCCTTTTTCTTTGCAATGATGTAAATCGGGTGATAGGTGAGCAAAACCGATTTTGGGTCCGATTTTGGGTCTTTCTCATCACCAAATAAGTCGTAATAACGCGCACAAAAGTTCGAAAGATCTTTTCGTGTCCACGAATGATTGGCGTTTTGATGAAGTCCCGTAACCCCCGTTTGCTTCAAGTGATAGAGGACATCCATGGGCGAATGGAATCGCATGGAGATAGACTCCTCGCTCGAATAGATCAAGGTGTAGTCGTTGGCTAACCAGTGTTCTAACTCCTCTTTAGTGTGGTAGGAAAGTCCGCGACCGGTAAGCTGCCGGATCTCAGTCATGTTCTTCTCGCCAAAAGTGCTGAAAGCCAGATAGCCCTCTTCTTTGAGAACCTCTTGACAACGAGCAAAAAACTGTTGGACAGAGTCGAACCATTGGAGGGTGGAGCAGGAGGTGATTAGATGAAGCTGTTCCGGAAAAGGAATCTTTTCGGCATCTCCGGGCAAGAAAGAGATCTTTTGGTTCGTTGGGTTCATTAAACGGAGACTTGGTAAACAGTGACTTGTTAAACAACTGCTTGTCGAATCGTCGTTTATTGAGTCATTCTTTATTGAGTTGTCGTTTGCAGAATCATCGTTTTCAGAATCGTTGCCCATTGAATGGCTCCTTTCTGAACGACTGCTCATTGAATGGCTGTTCGTTAAACGACGACAACTGTCGAGCATCGGCTGACAGAGGTCGTTCAACCATAGATGATCGGGCTGAAGGTGCTCTAATAGGAGTTGAGAATAGAATCCGGTGCCGCATCCGAGCTCGATGATTCGTGCATGATCGGTCGTCGTATACTCTTTCAACAGACGAATCATCTTTTTTGCAATTTTCTGTTGGACGTACGATTCCTCGGTGTAGGTCGCCACTGCTTTTGAGAACCGTTGGGCAACCAACTCTTTAGAAGGTGTCCTTTTAACGGCGGGCATGCTCTCGACGGCTGATGTATTCTCGACGGCTGATATGCTCTGCATGGCTGATTTCTGCTGACTCATGGGTGTACTTTCAATCTTGGATTTACTTTGAGTTTCGCTTATGCTTTGAACGACGGTCTTGTTCTGAGTCGTTGATGTGCTCTGAATCATAGATTTATCCTGAATGATAGATTTATTCTGAATCATAGAGGGAGGATTGAAGGGTGAAACCATTCGGTGAAGAGCTCCGGATCGTAATGGGCAACTTCTCGATACTCAAGGATCGCAGCAGTCCCTTCCCAAGCACGAGTCTGAGCATCGGGCGTAAAGATCTGGTCGCGTTGTCCAATGATGACTCGATCCCAAGTCTTATCATGGATTTTGTCATGGGGCTTATCGCAAATGTTATCTGAAGACTTATCACAAGTGCTATCGGAAAGATTATCATAAGCATTATTACAAGCATTATCATAAGCACTATTGCAAGTGCTATCGGAAACATTATTCTGAATATTATTGCAGACATTGTCTCGAACATTATTGCAAGCTCTATTCCGAACGCGATCGAAAATCGTCTTTTCCTGAAGAGATGCCTCGTGATCATGTCGGGCAATAGCGGCCAGCTCCTCTTTTAAATCGTCGACCGATCGCTGAGCAGCGTGTGGCAGGAACTGTTGATAGGCTTTGGCCGATCCACACATCCGTCGGTAGAACTTGAGTAGCGACTGTTCGTTGAGCCCGTTAAGTGTTCCGTTGAAGATGATCGGTGCGATGCCTCGTTCTTCGTCAATGGGGTAGGGCGTCCCGTTGATTGCTATCCGTTGTGTGATGGGGAGATCGGTTACTCTAGAGAGAACGATGTCGGCCATACGAACGCCCATTGACCAGGCAACAACGGTGATCGAACGATACGATTGTAATTGGGTAAAGTCGAAATCCAACGAACGATAGTCATAGCAAATCATGAGGTCTGCGTCCAGGCTCGTATTTAGGTCCGCACCCAAGCCCGTATTTAGATCTGCGTCTAGCTTTGGGTCTAAGTCGGTCACTGATAAAGGGTTGTCCCCAATTGATAATAGATTTCTGTCCATTCCCCATCCGGCAAAGAATAAGATCAGATGCGTGGAATGCCCGTGTTGTATGTTATATTGTTGCATCGTTTGAAAATTAAATCAAGTGTTTAAACTTTAAATCAAGTGTTTAAACGTTGAATCAAGTTTATGTGAATGGTTTAAAATAACGTGAATCAGTCATCTGAACGTTTAGGTCAAATTTTAGGTCAAATTTTAGTTCAAACGTTTAAATCAAACGTTTAGGTCAAACCTTGAATCACAGTAATCAGTTGTCCGATCTCTTCTTCCGTGAGGTTGGCATTCAGCGAAAAGCGCAACCTTGAAGTCCCTTCGGGAACCGTTGGCGGTCGTACCGGAAGGACATAGAAGCCATGATCTTGTAGGGTTCCGGCTAGTCGTACAGCTTCACGGCTTTCTCCGGCCAATAGCGGCAGGATATGACTCGATGAGACGATCGGACCTCCCAAACGGGCGAGAGCGTCGTGCAACAGTCGACTGATGCGCTGAAGGTGTTCGCGGCGGTCGCTAAATTGCTCGAGCTGACTCAAGACAAAGGAGGTCCATTCGATGTTGATCGGTGGAAGCGCGGTGGTGAAGATCAAGGTACGCATCTTATTGATGAGATAATCG
>JBKEDO010000101.1:0-8603 GCA_047975405.1 Bacteroides sp. | reverse complement strand
TGGTGACAGGTCCTGGTTTTGGAGCAGCTGCCACCGAAGGGACCATTTATATAGAGGTGTTCAATCCGGCCGATGGGAAGTAGATTAAGCGTATTCCCTTTGTTGATGATAAAGGGGCGCCTGCAAAGCCTCGTAATATCATTTTTGAAGGCGGTAAGGCTTACATCAGTAGCTATTCTAATGAAGTGGTACGTTTAGACACGTTGTCGCTGACTTTAGATGCTCATGCTGCATTGAGCGGTACTTTAGCCGAGAACCTTTGCTATAATGACGGTAAAATTTATGTCTGCAACTCCGGACAAGGAGAGGACAATAAGATCTCAGTTGTCGATCCGGGAAAGATGCAGGAAGACAAAGTGATTACCACAGAGAAGAATCCTACCGGCATTGTTTCAGCCGCCAAAGGAACGATCTATTTTAGCACCAATTATAATACTTATAAGCTCTTTAAATTGACTACAGCCAATGATCAGATTACCGAAGTTACAGGGCTAAAAGTAGGCAATATGACCATGATGAACGGTCAGCTTTATGCTTGCTCTTTTGACTGGACGTCTTATAAAGGGAGTTCCTATGTTTTAGATCCGGCAACAGATGCGGTGACGGAACTCGATTTTAACTTGAGTAGCGTTGGCATCGAAATGTTGATGGAATATCATATTGGTCAGATTAATGGAACAGACGATCTTTTCTTAACCGGTATGGGACAAGATGTCGTCATTCTTAATCCACAAACGAAAGAGATTAAATATGCTTTCCAAACCGGAGTGGCTAACGGGAACAGCGTGGTTGCTTATTATAAATAAAAACAACTGTTTTTAAATAGATCATTAGACTTATTCTAATCTCTTATCAAAAAGGAATTGCCGGATAGTAGCTTTGAAAACGACTATCCGGCAAGTTTGTTTTGATCTCTTTCAGAGATGAACGATTGTTTTATCTATTTATCCATCTATAGGTTTTATTTTACCCAGATGTGTTCGATTTCTACCACATACATCTTGTGGAAACCTCCATGGGCTTCATCGTACCAATGATCGATCAGCGTAGGGTCGATGAATCGTTCCGGCTCTATGAGGTCGGTATAGAGCTTGCGACATTCCAAGCTCAGGCGTCCTTGCTCAAACAAAACATTTCCACTAGCCGAAGCGATCGGCTTTAATCCCGTTTCCTTGATCTTATCAGTATTCCGACCCGATTTCTTGCCACATACGGCATGAATCGATTGATTTTCCTGACCTAGAAAGGTTAGAGTCAGCGTGTCGTGCTTTTCGGTGAATTCGTAAGTATAGCGTTCGGGACGGACAAAAACGAAAGCAACCGGCTTGTTCCACAACCATCCTATCCCACCCCAACTAGCAGTCATGGTATTGAAATGGTCTATTGTACCGGCAGTCACTAACATCCATTCCTTTCTGAGGATATCGAAGACGTTTTCGTTTAGTTCGCTTAATTGTAATTCTTTCATCGGTCTTAATGGATTATATTTTTTAATCTTATAGGTTATTCAGATCATTCTTTTCTATTGACGTCGCAATTTGACGACCTCGCCAATAAAAGGTAATTCATAACGGATATTCCGTCGTTTCGCTTCAATCTTAAACACTTGTGGCGGATCGTGAAGAGGTTCGTCGGAGAGGTCGAATGTGCCGTAATGCATCGGGATGGTGATCTTTGCTCCCATCTCTTCAGCGGCGGTAATCGATTCATGAGGCGAGATATGGTTCGGACGCATAAACCAACGAGGTTTGTAAGCCCCGATGCCCAATAATGCATAATCGGGTGCACCAAACAGATCGGGTATCTCTTTGAAATGTTTCGAATAGCCGGTATCACCACTGTAGTAAAGCGACAACCCTTCGACTTGTAGCATGAAAGCTCCCCATAGTCGCTGTCCGCCATCTCGTATGGAACGTTTGCTCCAATGTTGAGCCGGAAGGAAGGTGATCTTTAGATGCTCATCAGCCGTTTGTTGATACCACCCCGCTTCGATGACTTCCAGCTTAGGGAACCATCGCTTAACCAAGCTGCCGGTACCTAATCCACAGAACAATTTCATCTGAGGATTATTGCGTAGAAGGCGACCGATACTTTTCTTGTCAAGATGATCAAAATGGTCGTGACTGATCAGCAGATAGTCGATATTGGTAAAGATGTCTGGATGTGCCGGGAACTCACTTTGACGACGGACAAAAGGGATATGTCCGAACACCGGATCGAACATGATACGTTGGTGTCCCAACTGAAGAAAGAAGGAGTTATGTCCCAACCAAATGAGGCTATCACCAACTACATGATCGAGCGTGTGCAAATAGCAGATTTCCGGTTCCCACTTATTCGTCTTCTTTTCCTTGCGTTGGGGATTAGAAGACAATCTCCATTTGAGAAAATTGCCCATTCCGGGACGATGACGATGCTGTCGGTTGAAAAAGCGGCCACGTACCACTGGATTTCCGCGCCAATAGGGATTAACGCTACCTAGACGTTCATTTCTTCTAAAACAAATGTGTTCGCCCATATCTTTTTACCTTAAATAATAATGCAAACATAGCAAAAAAATAGAAAATAAAAAAAAAGTGTCCCGCACACACACCTCGGAACACTTTTTTTATGAAATCGAAAGTTTATTTAAATCACATGAAGTCCATATAAGGGAAATTGCCAACCTAGTGCTGATAGGTTTATGATAAAGAGTACCAATCCGATGACCCAAAGGACAAAGAGCACCCACTTCGCTGTGGCGTTCATCGGTGGCCAGTTAAACAGCTGACGGATTAAGGTGTAGACCAACCCGGCTAAAGGTATGCCTATCAAGGCTACTCCGCCCCATGTTCCGGCAATGGTGAGCAGTGGAGATACCGACATAAGCGGTGTCCAGTTAATATCCGGCATGATGTTAAACAGTAAGGCTCCTCCTCCAATGGCAGCAGCAATCAACCCAATAATGAGGGCTACAAAAGCAACGGCCAAAGCAAAAAGTACGGGGAAGCATACGATGAGCAGAGCAACGACGAATAGTTTAAATACAAAGGAAGCTATACTGACGAGAGCATCACCGACTTGTTGAAGAAATGAACGAGGTTTACCCGACCGTACATAGTCGTTTACGCCATTCGATACTCTTTCAAATCCGTCGGTCACTGTCTTCCCAATATTTTCTAGGGTTACCGCTTCACCGCGCATCTTTAATTTTTCAGCTGCGGTGACGGCTTCCGGAACAACAATCCATAGAATGATGTATATCAATACGATAGGAACATAGGGTACAAATATCAAGGCTACCATCAAGATGCGTACAAGGGCCACATCCCAATTGAAGTAAGCTGCTAATCCTGAAGCTACCCCAGCTAAAACTCTATCATCGATATCACGATACAATTTACGGTAAGCTGTTCCGGACGACTGGGTATAGGTACTCTTTTGTTCGCTGCTATGCGTTTGATCTTTGTTGGGTTCCTCTTCAGCAGTGTCGTCTGCAAAATCTTCCGGTTTGCCGACTTGTGCAATCACCTCTTCCACATCGTGAATAGAGATCACTTGGCGACCACCTTGGAGTTTTTCTCCAAAGAGTTCAGCGATACGGTTCTCAATGTCCGTTACAATTTCTTCTGCACCTTTCTGCTTGCGGAAATGATGTTTCAAATTGGATAAGTAGTTATCCAACAGTCGGTAAGCATCCTCATCAATGTGATAGACGGTACCTCCTAGGTTGATTGTTAATGTTTTTTTCATTATTATTTATTTTATCGGTTTAACTATTGGCAATGTGATCGACTGTTTCGTTCAACTCCTTCCACGAGAGTTCAAGTTCGTTAAGGAACAGCTTCCCTTTTTCGGTCAGCTGGTAATACTTCCTTGGGGGCCCCTGAGTCGATTCGATCCATTCATAACTCAATAAATCATCGTTTTTCAATCTGGTCAGTAACGGATAAAGTGTTCCTTCAACCACAATGAGCTTGGCTTCTTTCAACTTCTGAATGATGTCTGAAGCGTAAGCCGACTCCTTATGCAACAAAAGCATGATGCAATATTCCAGCATGCCTTTTCTCATTTGCGACTTTACATTATCTACATTCATAGCTTTGTTTTTTTGGTATGCACAAATCTATGTATAATTTTGGTACTATGTATTGCATAATACTATATATTGTGATTTATTAACTAAAAAGAGTTGGTATACCAATATTGAAGTAACGTAAAACCATGTTTTATAGTTTGCTGTAAAACAGATAATTAGTGTTTATATTAAAGTCTAAGTCAGATTTAGTTAAAAGTCTTATTTATTAGAGTCTTCACAATGTCAATATCTGCTGCAGCCCAGTCAAGATCAATAAGCTGATCTTTGCTGCACCACTTATAAGCCATATGCTCATTCATTTTAAAGTTCGTAGTATCGATCGCTTTGCAGAGGAAAGCGGTGAGATTAATACTGAAATCAGGGTAAATATGATGGACGACAGTCAGTTCCCGTCCGACATCAATAAGACAATTCATCTCTTCCAATAGTTCTCTTCTCAGAGCTTCTTGAGGGGTCTCACCTCTTTCAATCTTGCCTCCTGGGAACTCAAATTTATAGCTTGTATATTCAAATTTAGTCTTCCCTTTTTGCATGCAAAGGAACTGATCGTTATGATAGATGACTGCTGCTACGACGTTATAGTGTTTCATACTGGTTCTTTAATTAATTTAGATGGCATATTTAACTGCATATTCATAAATTTCTCCCGGCATAGCATCTTTTAGCTTCCAAACGATTTGCATCGGTCGACTGCCTTGGTAACTCTCCAAGATGACTTCACCTAGATAAGTATACCCCATTGTACGATTGATATTATCGGCCGCTTTGGCTTGTTTTCTGACAAATAATAACATCGTTTGCGTTTGGTTGATATATTTCTGTCCGGTAGGTGAATCCGGACTAACTCTATTTTGTGTTTCCCAATGAAACTTCAAGCTACTTTGTGCAAAGTCGTTGTAATTGGTGTTCGATCCTAGCTCTCGATCTTTGATGATGTCGACAAACATCGCTTCAAGTGGTATGCCATTGATGACATTTCGTTCGCATCCTTCTCTAGCCGATGATTTTTTGAATAAAGTAGAAGTGCCTATAGCGACCTGAATTTGGGCTTTGGTATATTCTCCATGCAATCTTAAAGGGAAAAATGCCTTTAATGCTGAATTATCGTCCATTTCGAAGGCATTACAACGGTTCATCAAGATCGCTGTTATCTCACGCACTTCATCGACAAAAAGGTCGTCTTGGCTCAGATGATCGAACATCGCTTGCAAACAATCAAACCTTTCGGCAGCATCATATAAATCGTAATATAACATCAGCGACATTTGCTTTTCTTTTGCTGATAATAAACCTTCACTGATCTTGAATTTACGTGTGGCTAGATCATTAATGAAAGAAAAATAAGAAAAAGAATCGGTCGACAGCCATTTTTTATTCACAGCTCTTGATAATTCTATATTTAACGTGGAAACGGAATCTCTTATTCCAGCCAAATGGCACCATTCATTCCAAGTCTTACCATTGTATATTTTTTCAAGAGGGATATGGGTCTGTTTTAGAAAAGAGCTCAACATCAATGGTTCGCCATAAGAAGATTCAAATTGCTGAATGGAAGCAATGATCTTTGATTTTCTGAATCCATTGATATAGCCCGTAATATTCTCTATAATATATTCTTTGGCTTTTTCTTCCAATTGTATTCTACATCCCAATGGGAGATGTGGAAAGTCTTTTTCTATTTCCTCTTTGACTCCCATGGAGGTGCGGCCAATTAATGCCCTGAATCGATCAACATAGTTGAACTCTGCTCTCGAATGTCCCACGAAGTCGAGCACGGTAAGATGTGATTTACCTTCGGCTTTACGAAGTCCACGTCCAAATTGCTGGAGGAAGATGGTTAAACTTTCCGTAGGACGTAAAAATAGAACCGTATCAATCTGAGGAATATCTACCCCCTCGTTAAACATATCCACAACAAACAAATAGTTAATCTTCTTTTGAGCCAACCTCTTGATCTCACGATTTCGATATTCCGAATGATCACTAGTCATCACCGCAGAATTTAACCCACATAACGTAAACTTTGCACTCATATATTCGGCATGTGATCGATCGACGCAAAAACATAAGGCACGAACCTCCCTATAATTAGGCAAGTAACTTTCAAGTGCCTTAAATACCACGCTTGTTCTGAGATCATTACCAGTGTAAACTTTTGAAAGTTCGGAAGCTACAAAATGTCCTCTTTCCCACCGAATATCGGCCAAATCGACTGAGTCTGTCACTCCATAATAATGAAAAGGAACCAATAAGCGATTGTTCAAAGCTGTATCTAAGCGTATCTCCGCCGAGATATGATGGTCGAAATATTGAGTGATATCCTGAGCATCCATACGTTCTGGTGTTGCCGTAAGGCCTAAAAGTATTTTAGGTTTGAACTTTTTGAGTATTTTCTGGTAACTATCGGCCACCATATGATGAGCTTCATCAAAGATTATATAATCATAATAATCTTCCGGAAGTTGCAGTTGATCCAGACGATTGTTTAGGAGATCTTTTGATGCAAAGAGATGAGATAAATTAGAAGCTTCATGTCCGCCATACCACATCTCACCAAAATTCTGATCGCCTAAGATTTGTCGGAACGTAAAGCAGGCTTGCTTAATAATCTCTTCACGATGGACGACAAATAGAAAGTTAGCTTTCTCGTTGTTTTCTTTAAATCGTTTATAGTCGAATGCAGCAATTACCGTTTTTCCAGTGCCGGTAGCAGCCACGACAAGATTCCTGTAATTATGGTAATAAAGTCGATCTTTCTGGAGTTTTTCCAGCACATCATTTTGATATTCCTTGGCTTGGATAAGATCCAATAGTGAATAATCGATACCGGTAAACGGAGTGTCAGATATCAGTAGTGCTTCTTTAAGCTTACCCTCATCGCGATTTTGTCTGAACGTTTCGAAGATCGGATTCTCCCAATAAGAATGAAAAGTGTGGTTGACCATTGCAAGAATATGAGGCAATTCCATTTGAGTCACTTTCAGGTTCCATTCCAGACCTTCTGTTAAGGCTGCTCTAGATATATTCGATGAACCAATATAAGCTGTATGAAATCCGGTATGGCGCAAGAAAATATAAGCTTTTGCATGGAGTCTATCCATGTCGCCATTATAAGAGATCTTAATCTCTGTATTAGGCAATTTAGCAAGACTTTCTATAGCTTTATACTCTGATATGGCCATATAAGTCGTCGTAATCACTTTGAGTTTTTTCCCTTGTCCTGTAAATTCTTTTAATTCAGGTAACATTAGGTTTAGTCCACTCTGCTTAATAAACGAAACGAGAATAAAAATTTCGTCTGACGACAGAATTTCCTTTTTAATCTCACTAATCATATTGATGGAATGATGAGTACCCGTAAACAAAGCACTCTTTGTGAGAGTCGTAATAGGTGTGATACGTTGAATATACTTCTGCAAATCGGGATAGTCACAGGTCGTTTTGTCAACGATGCAGGTCAAAATAGAACGACTGGCATCAATCAAGTTATCCTCGTAATTCTCAATTTGAAATTCTTGACCAAGCTTTTTGATGATGGTATTTATCATCTGTACACTTCTTTCTACTCCGTTGTCTGTACCGGAAATGTCGACAATGAGCTCTTGAATGATTAAATGTAGATAGCGTGAAAGATATTGAACTGCTTCTTCACGACCAATCTCTTTTATTCCGATATGATAGATGTCACGATTGTATTTTTCAAGTTTATACCTAAAAAGCTGATTGATGATTTGTTCGTATATTTCTGTCATGATTACCTGATAATTAATTTGTCTAGAGCAATTTCTTTATTTATTGAAAGTCACTCATTCTAAATAAGTTGTTTTTGGAACATTGGTGTTACAAAGTAAAAAAAAATTCAGCAAAGGAACATGTTAATAACGATAATATTTCAAATAGGCATCGTTTTTGCTCAAACATAATTCGTTTATTAATCGTTTACAAAAAAAATTGTATATTTACCATATCATCATATTTTTTTTCACACTCCCATAGGAATACGATAAAACTAGAGTCTAATGTGGATATATGAGCAATAAAGCAGAACATATCACTTTTGAAAAGATCGTGAGAGAATACCATCCAATGGTGTTCAGAACGGCGTTGGGATTTGTTCATAACAAAGAAGATGCGGAGGATTTGACGCAAGAAGCGTTTTTAAGGGCTTATCGCGCTTGGGGACATTTCCGTGGAGACGCGGAAGTCTCCACTTGGCTCTATCGTATCACGATCAACCTATCATTAAACTATATCAATATTAAAAATAGAAAAGGTTGGCTTCAACTTGGAGAAGAAGCTGTCAGAAAGCTCTTAAACTTAGAGAGCGACGGATGTAATCCTCAAGAGGAACTGGAGCAGCAAGAGAGTGAACGAAGGGTGGCAGCAGCCATTGACTCGTTGCCCGATAAACAACGCACCGCTTTTGTTTTATTGCGTTATGAGGAGTTGCCCCAGAAAGAAGTCGCACAGATTATGGGAGTCAGTGAAGGGGCGGTCGAACAATTGTTGATTCGTGCCAAAACGA
>JBKEDO010000030.1:0-72073 GCA_047975405.1 Bacteroides sp. | reverse complement strand
GCATGCGGTCGATTTCATCAAAGCCAATCGCAATCAACCGTTCTTTATGTATTTCGCAACAAATGATGTTCACGTTCCTCGTTTCCCGCATCCACGGTTTAGAGGAAAGAGTGGCATGGGATTGCGTGGCGATGCTATTGCACAGTTCGACTGGAGCGTGGGACAGATCTTGAAGACTCTCGACGAGTTGGGGCTGACTGAGAATACATTGATCATTCTTTCGAGCGACAATGGTCCGGTGGTCGATGACGGTTACCAAGATCAGGCTGAAGAATTGTTGAATGGGCACTCTCCTGCAGGCAACTTACGTGGAAATAAATATAGTGCTTTCGAAGGTGGTACACGGGTACCGGCCATCGTTCGTTGGCCTAAGCAAGTGAAACGCGGAATCGTTTCCGACGCTTTGGTGTCACAGATCGACTGGATGAGCTCAATGGCTGCTTTGGTTGGCGAACGTCTTCCAAAAGGGGCTGCACCCGATAGCTTCAACTACTTAGAGAGTTGGTTGGGAAAAACAACAACGGAACGTCCTTGGGTGATCGAACAAGCAGCGAACCACTCTTTGTCGGTACGCACACCCGAATGGAAATATATCGAATCGAACGACGGTGGACCGATGATTACTTGGGGACCGAAAATAGAGACGGGTAACCTTCCTGCTCCTCAGCTCTACAACTTGAAGCAATCGGCTTTTGAGAAAGAAAATGTGGCTGAAGCCAATACTTCAGTCTTGTTTGAGTTGCAAAACATCTTACGTCGGGTGAAGGCTGGACACCTGAAACCTTAGAGCTTAAGATCGGGTAAAGTTGCGGAATCGTTCTGACGATTTAGAACGTTCGTTCAACTTGCGCGATTCATTCAGAAACGAGTAAATTGATGGGGCTTGCTGTCTGGCAAGCCCGTAAAAAGATCAATGATAAGTTCAGGCTACCAGTAAAATGGTGGCCTGATTTTTTTTTTAGTGATCCTCTCTCACTAGGGAGTGATCGTTTGTCTATCTTTTTAGGAATAAGAGTTTATAAGGGACTAGGTCTTTAGAAATAAGAGCGAAGGGGCGTCTACTTTTTTAGTTTAAGGCTGAATCATGTTTAATCTCTACTGATCTGAAAATTCCCTTATATACGATAAAAATAATCGTAAGTCGTGGAAAAAAGTTTCGTCCTTTGGAAACTAAAATTTCGATTGGACGAAACAAAAATTTGTATAGGACGAAACTGAAGTTTCGATTTGATGCGACTTTGGAGTCGTCCGTAGAAACTCGAAGTTCGCCCGTGGAAAATGGAAATAGCTTCGTCAAAGAAGGAAAAAATTCAACGGATTAGGTTGAAGCAGCGGACTATTGTTGTGTGGCGGACAACCGCTCTTCCGACTTAGAAGAGTTGTTCGTCTCCCCATAATCGCATAGCGATGTGAGCACAGGCTTCAGCGTCGGCTAGCGCGTGGTGGTGGTTCTTTAAGGAGAATCCGCAACGTTCGGCTACCGTATCGAGCTTATGATTGGGAAGAGCCTTCCCGAAATATTTGCGCGATCCGCGACAGGTGCAATAGAAGAGGTAATTAGGATATTCCATGTGGTAGAGTTCGTGTACCGCCCGCAAACATCCTTCGTCGAAGGGACTGTTGTGTGCGATCAAGGGAAGATCGTTGAGTTGCGCCTTGATTTCGTCCCAGACCTCCGGAAACTCCCGGGCTTCTTTAGTGTCGGCATAGGTCAGCCCATGTACGGCGGTGTTCCATTGCGAATAGAAGTTTGGATTCGGACGGATCAAACGGTAGAATTTATCGGTGATCTGTCCGTTGCGGACGATGATAATCCCCACGCTGCAAACGCTCGTGCGGTGTTGGTTGGCAGTTTCAAAATCTATGGCGGCAAAATTCTTCATGACTGTTCGAACTAAAATAAATGGGTTTTGATCTTTCCGGCCGATAGTCGGAAGGATCAAAACCTGTCAAAAATAAATCTTCTCAATTTATAAAGCAAAGAAAAAGTGAAATTCTTTCCGGCTTATTGATTAGTTATGAAACTGTTTGTGTATTTTTTTGTAACTTCGATCATTTAAATATTTAGTTGTACCAATTCGCGATCAGTTACTTTTCCTATATTGAAAGGGCTGATGAAATGGGATGACTCTGGATCTGTAATGTTGATTGGATGTATAAAGAATATTTGCCGTGTGATCTCTTATCTCCTTATATTGATCGATACTGGGAATATGAGGGGCAACCTAAATATGAAACAAGAATAAGTATACCGCCGTATGGGTGTACCGATTTTGTGTTTACTCTTGGGGAGGGGGTACATGATATAAACAATGCATTGGAGATGCAACCGTATCATTCGTATTTTGTTGGGCCAATGAATACGCATACCGAATTAGTCACATTGTCCAACCACGTACATGTGTTTGGTATTCGTTTTTTACCGGGTGGACTATATCGTTTGATGGGATTGCCTTTAAATGAATTGGTAAATCATAAATGCCATGCCAGTGATTTAACAAATCTCTTTGAAGGCTCTTTTATTGAAAGATTATACGAAGGGTGGATGCATAACGCAGTTGCTGAGGTTGTAGATCAATTTTTGGTTGTGCAACTAAAGAAGTACGATCCTAAAACGGATGAGAAAATTCTTTTTGCTGTAGATCAGATTAATCAATGCAAGGGAGTGTTGTCTATGCGTGCATTGGCTAGCACTGTCTGTTTATGTCAACGTCATCTCGAGAGAAAATTTAAGATCTATACGGGATACTCTCCAAAAGAATATGGTCAAATCATTCGATTCTGGAATGCAATTGACCTATTAAGGAAAATGCCTAATGATAATTTGTTATCAACGGCTGTCGCAGCAGGGTATTATGATGTTCCGCATCTTTCGCGTGAAGTTAAACGATTATCTGGCAATACTCCTTCTGCTTTCTTAATGTTGCCTTCTTCAATCACGACTCGTATCTATCTAGAATCATAAAAGTCGTTTTTATACACTATTTCTGCCTCTCTTCCTAAGTACTTTTGTAATGGTCTATTCTGATGAACCGTTTGTCATGGAATGCGGTTCGTCAAAAGCGTAGCATCTTATTTAAATCGTAAAACCAAAAGAAAAATGATGAGATTTTTAGATTTAGCGAAACGTCGCTGTACTATCCGGTCGTTTACCAAACAACCTATTGAGAAGGAAAAGCTGGATTATATATTGGAATCAGGACGCGTGGCTCCAACGGCATGTAATAAACAACCTCAGCGGATTATCGTCGTTCGATCTCCTGATAATATAAGAAAAATTCAGAAGGCGTATAAAACTTTTGGATCGCAAGGTGTGCTGGTGATTTGCCGAGATACAAGGGAGGCTTTGATTAGGCCTTTTGATGGTAAATGTTCCGGTGATTTAGATATCGGAATCATAACAGATCACATGATGCTAGCCGCAAGAGAGGTTGGCATCGGTAGTGTTATGATAGGTTTGTTCGACCCTTTGATCATAAGAAAGGAGTTTTCTATTCCGGATTATATCGAACCGACAGCCTTACTCGTTTTAGGTTATCCTAAGGTTGGCTTTTTAGATGAAAACCGGCATACTACCAAACGTAAACCATTGGATGAAACGGTGATGTTGGAAGAATACCTTGAATGACTGTTCGAACTAAAATAAATGGGTTTTGATCTTTCCGGTCGACAGTCGGAAGGATCAAAACCTGTCAAAAATAGATCTTCTTAATTTATAGAGCAAGGAAGAAAAAGACAATAGGACAGAATTTTTCTTTCCGGCTTTCCTATTGATAATAACCCTGAAGGTTCATTTCGTGGGCTTGTAGTTGGGCATACTTATTGGCATCGAGCGGATAATCCCAACACCCCATTTGGTGGAACATGTCGCCGCCAAAACCTTTCTTAAACTTGTAAAGGCCATACATCGGGTGTGAAGGCTCAGGACGAGGAGCTGCGCCGAACATGTCGTATTCGGTACATCCGTTCTCTTTTGCGAGACGCATTGCTTCCCATTGCAAGAGATAAGTTGGCATGAGGTTGCGTTTGTGTGAAGCCGAAGCGCCATAGAGATAGGTGGCTCGGTGGCTCGAGAGTACTAAGAACATGGCGGCCAGAGGTTCGTCGTCGTGATATGCGATAAGGAGTCGGACTTGTACGTTCTCGTCTTCTCTTTCCATTTTCGATAGTAGAACAGCTTTGAAACAATCGATGTCATTGATGTGTAACCCGTTCCGCAAGGCTGTTTCCTGATAAAGAGCGTACCAAATGTCCAATCCTTCTTTCCCGGCCATTCTAACTTCTACGCCTTTCCGCTTGGCCAAGCCGATATTGTATCGGGTTTTCATCTTCATGTGTGCCAAGATCTGATCCTCATCGGCACTCAAGTCGACAATGATGGTATTAGTTGGCAAGATGTTCTGATTGGCTTTCTTAAAGTTCCATTCGGTTGTGCCGAAGTTGAACCTGAATTCTTGAATATGTTGTTCGGGTTCACCCTTCCATAAGCCGTCCTCATCGAAGTCGTCTTCTTTACTCCAATGCGATTCCCAATTTAAGTCGTAACGTAAGGTGATGCAGTTTTTGGGTAGATACGATCGGAGCGATTCGGAGAGTTCTTCCAGAAAAGCACCTTGATTCTCTTCCGAAGGTTCAACTTCCGGGCCGTAGGGGAGATAGGCGATGCAATCTTCCGAGTTTAAATATTGGAAAAACATCAGAATATCCGATTGGGTGCATGAGTAGCCTCCAACATTGACGTATAGGTCGCTGTTACGCACTTTAAATTCAAAGGCTTTGGAGTTGATGCCTTGGTGTCGCTTTACTTTCGACCAAAATGAGGTTTGTTGTATGATTGGGGTGTCGTACACATTCACAATTTCTTTTGGCTCTAGGTCTAGTGTCATTTTGCTGTTTTACTTTAATCAATTATATATAATAAGGTGTACCCCGGACGTATTGACGTGTGAAATGAATGATGGCTCTTAGGAGATAAGGACTGAGGGTTTGTTGTTGATCGAACATGAACGGGCGACTTCTCATTGTTGCTATGAGATTTTATTGAAAAGAAGTCTTGGCTTATCTTAAAGAAGCATTCCGGTGATTTCGGAAAACTATTCGGTATGACTCAATAACATCCGGAGAAATTGAACGTCTCCGCTTGGATTTTTCATATAAATAAAAAGTCCCACAAAATAATTTTGCGGAACTTTTTCGCTTTCGCGGTCTGGACGGGACTCGAACCCGCGACCCCATGCGTGACAGGCATGTATTCTAACCAACTGAACTACCAGACCAAGATTGAAATAAAATTAAAAAAAATCGCTTTTGAAAGCGGTCTGGACGGGACTCGAACCCGCGACCCCATGCGTGACAGGCATGTATTCTAACCAACTGAACTACCAGACCAAAATTTCATTATTTTTTTTAATTCGCATCTCTCTCGATTGCGGATGCAAAGGTAGTTGTTTTTTGCATATCTGCAAGTGTTTTGGAGAAAGTTTTTTCCTTGTTTTTTGTACTTTTATTCTTACTCTCTCATTTTGAGTACTTTCTGATCGTTATTTTTTTTATCCAAATGGGCGACTATTCGATGCTATTCTTTCCGATCGACTTTTTAAATCGGCAGTAAGCGATAAAAAGGGGCAGTCTATTGCTCTAAACGGGACTTGAATTGTTATGAGCGGGCGGTCGACTCTCGCAGGAGTTGCCATTCTCTGCGATGAAAAAGAGGGGAAATTTGACTTGTTCTGGTACAGCTAGTCTTGGATACGCTTCGGAAAAGGGAGTTTTCTGTTGATATTTTTTGTGTGATACGCGGAACCTCCCGAGGATAAAGGGGAAAGTGTCTTTCTATTATATTGTTTTAATAGGCCCCGTGAAATGTATAAATTATCAATAAAAAGTGGTTTTATTGATATAATTATGTTATTTTATCCTCTTAACGGAAGTTTTTGCTTTATATATTCGTGCTTTTGCAATAAATCGTTATTTTTGCGAAATGAACGATGATTAGTCCTTGATTGATCATTTTATAGAGGTAGATCGTGTACAATATTGGATAATAAATGAAAGTTGCAATCATAAAATATAATGCAGGTAACGTTTACTCTGTCGATTATGCTTTAAGACGCTTGGGTGTTGAGGCGGTAATCACGGACGATAAAGAGGTGCTTTGCTCCGCCGATAAGGTGATCTTTCCCGGTGTCGGTGAGGCGGAAACCACGATGCGTTATTTGGCTCAAAGCGGATTGGATTCCGTGATCAAGGGGCTTACGCAGCCTGTTTTGGGCATTTGTTTGGGGATGCAGCTGATGTGTCGTTTCTCGGAAGAGGGGCATGTGGAAGGATTGAACCTCTTTGATGTGGACGTGAAGCGTTTCATTCCCACTCGACATGATGAGAAGGTTCCTCATATGGGATGGAATACTATCGGACAACTGAAGAGTCCGCTGTTTACCGACATTGCCGAAGGGGAATTTGTCTATTTCGTCCATAGCTTTTATGTTCCTAAAGGTCAGCATACCATTGCGGAAACAGACTATATCCATCCGTTTACTGCCGCCATTCATAAAGATAACTTTTACGCCACTCAATTTCATCCCGAAAAAAGCGGAAAAGTCGGCGAGCATATCTTGCATAACTTCCTAAGTCTGTAAGCTGTTTCGTACAGCGATAAGCCGGTACTTGGTCGAAGTTGAATGAATCTAATCCATTAATCGATTAAAATTTAAGCAAAGTGATAGAGATTATTCCTGCTATTGATATTATAGATGGCAAATGTGTACGACTGTCGAAAGGGGATTATGACACTAAAAAGGTCTATAATGAGAATCCTGTTGAGGTGGCTAAGGCTTTTGAAGATAACGGTATTCGCCGTCTTCACATGGTTGATCTTGATGGGGCAGCTTCGAAGCATATTGTCAACTATCGAATCTTGGAACGTGTGGCTACGGAGACGGCTTTGGTGGTCGATTTTGGTGGCGGGGTGAAGAGTGACGATGATTTGCGTATTGCTTTTGAGTGTGGTGCGCAGATGGTTACCGGCGGTAGCATTGCGGTGAGTCATCCGGAACGTTTCTTGCATTGGTTGGAGACTTATGGCGCAGAGCGAATCATCTTGGGTGCTGATGTGAAAGAGTATAAGGTAGCGGTTAACGGTTGGAAGGAACAGACGACTCGTGATTTATTTCCATTCCTCGATGAATACATCGGACACGGGGTGAAGAAGGTGATCTGTACCGACATTGATTGTGACGGAATGCTTAAGGGACCGTCGATGAAGCTTTATCGCGAGATCTTAGAACAACATGCGACACTTCACCTCATAGCAAGTGGGGGTGTGGGTTGCTTAGATGATATTGTGGCACTCGAAGAGGCCGGAGTGCCGGGAGTTATTCTTGGAAAAGCTCTTTATGAGGGACGGGTGTCGTTGCACGACTTGCAACGTTTTTCGTAGGTTTCGTTTAATGAGTTTTTAATGATAAGTATGATCATGACCGTTGTAGACGGTTACTAAAAATAGAGAACGGTGTTAGCAAAACGTATTATACCTTGTTTGGATATAAAAGATGGACAGACGGTCAAAGGGACTCAGTTTGTCAATCTGACGGAAGTTGGTGATCCGGTGGAGTTGGCTCGGTTTTATAGCGAACAAGGAGCCGATGAGTTGGTGTTTCTCGATATTACTGCAAGTCACGAAAAACGGAAGACGTTTGTGGAATTGGTGAGACGTATTGCAGCGAACATTAATATTCCTTTTACGGTTGGCGGGGGAATTAATGAGTTGAGCGATGTTGACCGTTTGTTAAATGCCGGCGCCGATAAGATCTCGATCAACTCTTCGGCTATTCGTCAGCCCGACTTGATCGATCAGATTGCAAAGCACTTCGGATCGCAGGTTTGTGTTTTGGCAGTCGATGCTAAACAAACCGATCGGGGCTGGAAGTGCTACTTGAATGGTGGACGATTGGAGACGGAGCGTGAGTTGTCTGCTTGGGCATTAGAGGCACAAGAACGTGGAGCGGGCGAACTGCTGTTCACGAGTATGGATCACGATGGGGTGAAGACCGGATATGCCAATGAGGCGTTGGCGGAACTAGCCGATCGACTTTCTATTCCGATCATCGCCTCGGGCGGTGCAGGACGGAAAGAGGATTTTAAAACTGTTTTTATCGAAGGAAAAGCAGATGCAGCGTTGGCTGCCAGTGTTTTTCATTTCGGAGAAATAAAGATTCCCGAATTAAAATTGTATCTTTGTAGCCAAGGTGTTACGATGAGAATATTGGATTAAAAGTAAGAGTACATGGAATTGGATTTTGACAAGATGAACGGACTTGTTCCGGCGATCATCCAAGATGACAAAACGAATAAGGTTTTGATGCTCGGCTTCATGAATAAGGAGGCTTACGAGCGCACAGTAGAGGGAGGCAAGGTGACCTTCTTTAGTCGCACAAGGAATCGTCTTTGGACGAAAGGCGAAGAGAGTGGACATTTTCTTCATGTGGTGTCGATCACATCCGACTGTGACCATGATACACTTTTAATTAAGGTTGATCCGGTAGGTCCGGTTTGTCATACCGGTGCGGATACGTGCTGGGGAGAGACGAATGAGGAACCGGTATTGTTCTTGAAGGCTCTTCAGGACTTTATCGACCGTCGTTATCAAGAGATGCCTGAAGGGTCGTACACCACGAGTTTGTTTCAATCGGGCGTGAATAAGATGGCTCAAAAGGTTGGTGAAGAGGCTGTGGAAGCGGTTATCGAAGCGACCAATGGTACCGATGAACGGTTGATCTATGAGGGAGCCGATTTGTTGTATCACCTGATTGTTTTATTGACCTCTAAAGGTTATCGCCTAGAGGATTTGGCACGCGAATTGGAGAGTAGACATAACGATACATGGAAGAGACACTCATAAAATATAGTGAGGTTGAGGTTCATCAGCAGGAACTAGCTGTGCTGAGGAACGTCAATTTCGAACTTCGAAAAGGAGCATTTGTTTATTTAATAGGGAAGGTTGGTACCGGAAAAACCAGCTTACTCAAAACGTTCTATGGCGAATTGGAAGTGATGGACGGTGAGGCTCAGGTTTTGGGTTTCGACATGCGGAGCATGAAGCGGAAACATATCCCGCAGTTGCGCCGTAAGTTGGGTATCGTCTTTCAAGATTTCCAATTGCTCACCGATCGTTGTGTATACGATAATCTTGAATTTGTGTTGCGAGCTACCGGGTGGACCGATAAGCAGGCGATTAAGGAACGTATATACGAGGTGTTGCAGCAAGTAGGCATGGATAATAAGGGATATAAATTCCCAAATGAATTGTCGGGAGGTGAACAGCAGCGTATTGTGATTGCAAGGGCTGTGCTGAATGCTCCGGATATTATTTTGGCCGATGAGCCGACGGGAAATCTCGATGTGGAAACGAGTAAGGCGATTGTGGAACTGTTGCACCGCATTTGTGAAAGTGGTTCGGCTGTGGTGATGACCACACACAACTTGCAGTTGCCGCGACAATATCCGGGACAGGTTTACTGTTGTGTCGATCATAAATTGGTTGATGTCACGCCTGAGTTTGCCGATCGTGCTTCACATGAAGAGAATGATCCTTTACACTCGAAGAAAGTAAAGACAATTGAAATAGAATTAATTAGATAACTAAAACTGTAACGAGAATGAAAGTTTTAAAGTTTGGAGGAACTTCCGTTGGTTCTGCACAGCGCATGAAGGAAGTAGCCAAATTGATTACCGATGGTGAAAAAAAGATTGTTGTGCTTTCGGCTATGTCGGGGACTACAAACACTTTGGTGGAAATTTCGGACTATCTGTATAAGAAGAATCCGGAGGGTGCGAACGAAATTATCAATACGCTGGAAGTGAAATATAAACAGCATATTGATGAACTTTACTCTACTGCTGAATATAAACAGAAAGCTTTAGAGGCAGTGAAGTCTTACTTCGATTATATTCGTTCGTATACAAAAGATCTTTTTACCTTATTCGAAGAGAAAGTCGTATTGGCCCAAGGTGAATTGATCTCTACGGCAATGGTCAATTTCTATTTACAGGAATGTGGCGTGAAATCGGTTTTACTTCCGGCTTTAGAATTTATGCGTACAGATAAGAATGCAGAACCTGATCCGGTATACATCCATGAGAAACTGAATGCACAGGTTGATTTGTATCCGGAAGCTGAGATTTTTATTACTCAGGGCTTCATCTGTCGCAATGCTTATGGTGAGATTGATAACTTGCAACGTGGGGGTAGTGACTATACGGCCTCTTTGATCGGTGTGGCAGTTAATGCTTCGGAAATTCAGATCTGGACAGATATTGACGGTATGCACAATAACGATCCGCGTATCGTGGAGAAGACTTCTCCTGTACGTCAGTTGCACTTTGAAGAAGCTGCGGAGTTGGCTTATTTTGGTGCGAAGATTTTGCACCCAACTTGTGTACAGCCGGCGAAATATGCTAATATTCCGGTACGTCTGTTGAATACCATGGAACCGTCGGCTCCGGGTACGTTGATTTCTAACGATACGGAAAAAGGTAAGATCAAGGCAGTAGCGGCTAAGGATAACATTACAGCCATTAAGATTAAGTCTAGCCGTATGCTTTTAGCTCATGGCTTCTTGCGTAAGGTGTTCGAAATCTTTGAAAGCTATCAGACTTCTATCGACATGATTTGTACGTCGGAAGTTGGGGTTTCGGTTACCGTCGACAATACCAAACACTTGAATGAGGTTTTAGATGATCTGAAGAAGTATGGTACGGTTACGGTCGACGAAGATATGTGTATCATTTGTGTGGTTGGTGATTTGGAATGGGAAAACGTCGGCTTTGAGGCGAAAGCACTCGATGCCATGCGCGATATTCCTGTACGAATGATCTCGTTTGGAGGAAGCAACTACAACATCTCTTTCTTGATTCGGGAATCGGATAAGAAAGCGGCTTTACAAGCATTAAGCCGAATGCTTTTTAACGAATAATAATTTGATTTGATATAGGAGCGCTTTTGATCTGTTCGATCGGAAGCGCTCTTTTAAACTTTAACTAAACTGTTTTTACCCCATGAAAGGAATATTTCCTGTTGATAAGTTTCAAGATATAAGGTCGCCTTTTTATTATTATGATACAAAGGTTTTGCGGGATACGCTGGCTGAAGTGAAACGTGAGGCTGTTAAATATTCAAACTATGAGGTGCATTATGCGGTCAAAGCGAATGCAAATCATAAGGTTCTGAATATTATTAGAGAGAATGGACTGGGAGCTGATTGTGTGAGTGGTGGCGAGATACGTGCAGCTATTCGTGCAGGATTTCCTGCGAATAAGATTGTTTTTGCCGGTGTGGGAAAATCTGATTGGGAAATCGACTTAGGATTAGAGCTTGGTATCTTTTGTTTTAATGTGGAGTCGGTGCCTGAGTTGGAAGTGATCAACGAGTTGGCTCAAAAGCAAGGTAAAGTGGCAAATGTGGCTTTCCGCATCAATCCGGATGTTGGCGCACATACGCATGCTAATATTACAACTGGTCTGGCTGAGAATAAGTTTGGAATCAGTATGAACGATATGGATCAAGTGATTGATCTGGCTTTGGAGATGAAGCATGTGAAGTTTATCGGCCTTCATTTCCATATTGGTTCACAGATTCTCGATATGGGCGATTTTATTGCGCTGTGTAACCGTGTGAATGAGCTGCAAGATAAGTTGGAAGCTCGCCGTATCATTGTGGAACATATCAATGTCGGTGGTGGTCTGGGAATTGATTACGGTCACCCTAATCGTCAGGCGATTCCAAATTTTAAAGACTATTTTGCGACTTATGCCGGTCAGCTGAAACTTCGTCCGCATCAAACCTTGCATTTCGAGTTAGGACGGGCCATCGTTGCTCAGTGTGGATCATTGATCTCGAGAGTGCTTTATGTTAAGCAAGGTACGAATAAAAAGTTTGCGATTCTTGATGCCGGAATGACAGATTTACTTCGTCCGGCTCTTTATCAAGCTTATCACAAAATAGAGAATATCTCTTCTGAAGAGGGAGTTGAGGCTTATGATGTGGTGGGCCCGATCTGTGAATCATCCGACGTGTTCGGTAAATCGATCGACTTGAATAAAGTGAAACGTGGCGATTTTGTTGCTTTGCGCTCTGCCGGTGCTTATGGCGAAATTATGGCTTCAAGCTATAATTGCCGCGAGTTACCTAAAGGATATACCTCTGAGGAATTCATTTAAGTCGTCCGGACTTGAAATAACCGATAAGAATAGGGTTGCTTATGGAGCGATCCTATTGAACTAAAAAAGGCATTCGGAACTTCCGAATGCCTTTTGGTTTATCTGTTACGGAACGTTCTATTTTAAAACGTTCAATTCTTTCCCGACTTTGATAAATGCGGCGATACATTTGTCGAGGTGACATTTGTCGTGACCGGCAGAGATTTGTACGCGGATACGTGCTTGTTCTTTTGGAACAACAGGGTAGTAGAATCCGGTAACGTAGATGCCTTCTTCTAACATACGTGTAGCATAAACTTGTGAAAGTTTTGCATCGTAAAGCATGACCGCACAAATGGCACTCTGTGTCGGTTTGATATCGAAACCGGCTGCAAGCATTTGATCTCTGAAGTAGTTAACGTTTTCGACCAGTTTATCGTGTAAAGCATTGCTTTCTTTCAACATCTTGAAGACTTCAAGGCTGGCACCGACAACCGAAGGGGCTACTGAGTTTGAGAAGAGGTATGGGCGACTGCGTTGGCGCAATAGATCGATGATCTCTTTACGTCCGGTTGTGAAACCACCCATGGCACCTCCGAAGGCTTTACCTAGTGTTCCGGTGTAGATATCTACGCGGCCATAGGTCTTGTATAACTCGCTTACGCCGTGTCCTGTTGGTCCAACAACACCTGCTGAGTGTGATTCGTCGACCATCACCAAAGCGTCGTATTTCTCTGCTAATTCGCAGATCTTATCCATTGGAGCAACATTACCGTCCATTGAGAATACACCGTCGGTTACGACGATACGGAAACGTTGAGCTTGTGCTTCTTGAAGACACTTTTCAAGTTCTGCCATATCGGCATTGGCATAACGATAACGTTTAGCTTTACATAAACGTACACCGTCAATGATAGAGGCGTGGTTTAAAGAGTCGGAGATGATCGCATCTTCTTCGCTAAGCAAAGGTTCGAATACTCCTCCGTTGGCGTCAAAACAAGCGGCGTATAAGATCGTATCTTCTGTTTGAAAGTAGTCGGAAATGGCAGCTTCCAGTTCTTTGTGGATATCTTGTGTTCCACAGATAAACCGTACCGATGACATACCATAACCACGGCGATCCATAATCCTCTGAGCAGCTTCAATTAAGCGCGGATGATTGGACAAACCAAGGTAGTTATTTGCGCAAAAGTTTAAAACTTCTTTACCTTTTACTGTAATGGCTGCTTGTTGTGCACTCTCAATCAGTCGTTCTTCTTTATAGAGACCGGCTTCTTTTATCTCAGTCAAGGTTTGACTAAGGTGTTCTTTAATTTTACCGTACATAGTGTTTGTTTTTTAGATTATATGCAAAGGAGACAATTTTTATTGGAATAAACAATATCTTTTTAATTTAAATGTGAAAAAAAAGTGCTTACTTTGCATCATATTTAGCTTAATACACCTTATTAAAAGAAAGAATGAAACACATTTTGGTAATTGGAGCAACCGGCCAAATTGGCTCGGAACTCACGATGGAATTGCGTAAACGTTATGGTAATGAAAATGTTGTTGCCGGTTATATTCAAGGCGCCGAACCTAAAGGAGAACTGAAGGAATCGGGACCATCGGCCATTGTTGATGTCACAGACATAGATATGATTGAATCTGTTGTAAAAAACTATCAGATTGATACCATCTATAATCTAGCGGCTTTACTGTCGGTTGTAGCGGAATCTAAACCGAAATTGGCTTGGAAAATTGGTATTGATGGCTTGTGGAATGTTTTGGAAGTTGCTCGCGAACATCATTGCGCGGTGTTTACTCCAAGTTCTATCGGTTCATTTGGAGAAAGTACACCACACACCCTAACTCCCCAAGATACGATCCAACGTCCACGTACAATGTATGGTATCTCTAAAGTTACTACAGAGTTGTTGAGCGATTATTACTTTAATAAATATGGAGTGGATACTCGTTCGGTACGTTTCCCGGGTATTATTTCAAATGTAACTCCTCCGGGAGGTGGTACAACCGATTATGCGGTGGATATCTATTATTCGGCAGTAAAAGGAGAAAAATTTGTATGTCCTATCGGTAAAGGAACGTTGATGGATATGATGTATATGCCGGATGCGTTGAATGCAGCGATTTCATTGATGGAGGCTGATCCAACTCGTTTGGTTCATCGCAACTCGTTCAATATCGCTTCAATGAGCTTTGATCCTGAAACTATTTTTGCAGCGATCAAAAAACATATTCCTAGCTTTGAAATGAGTTATGAAGTGGATCCGTTGAAACAACGGATTGCCAATAGCTGGCCAGATAGTTTAGATGATACATGTGCTCGTCAAGAATGGGATTGGAAGCCTGCTTTCGATTTGGATTCTATGACAGCAGACATGCTTGAAAAGTTAAGCGCTAAGTTAAAATAATGAAACAGATTATTGCAGGGGTTGCAATATTGGTGATTTGTGGGGCTTGTAACAACAAAAAAGCGAATATTGACCCTTTTGCATCTATTACAAACGAAGTCGATTCTAGGCGGAACAAGATCGACTCTGTGTTTAAAAAAGACAGAATAGACGAACCTCTTCCGGTAGAGGAGGATGAGTCTTTTGATGACTTTGTATATCGTTTCGCATCAGACGATACGCTGCAAAGACAGCGTATCGTTTTTCCATTGTCGTTTTATAACGAAGATAAGAAGATGTCTATCGAAAAACGATTTTGGAAGCATGATGATTTATTTGTCAAGCAAGGGTATTATACCCTTTTGTTCGACTCGGAGAAGGATATGGAATTGGTCGAGGATACGGCTTTAAATAAGGTGAAAGTAGAATTTACTTATCTGAAGACGCGAATGATGAAGACCTATCTTTTCCAGAGAAACCGAGGGGTGTGGATGCTTCAACAGATCAAATTGTCGAACATAAATAAGAGTGAAGAGGATAACTTTCTCGATTTTTTTGAAAGTTTTGCAACGGATAGTTTGTTTCAAAGCCATCATGTCCGGGAACCTCTGAACTTTGTTACCACCGACCCTGATGATGATTTTTCAATCTTGGAGACAACGCTCGATTTGAATCAATGGTTTGCGTTTAAACCGACTCTGCCAACCGACTTTTTGTTTAATATTAATTACGGACAGCAGAATCAGCCGGGTTCTTCGGTTAAGATTATCGCGTTGAAGGGAATTGGTAACGGATTTTCGAATATATTGTATTTTCAACGTAAAGATGAAACTTGGGAGTTGTATAAGTTTGAAGATACAAGCATTTAAACAGATATAAACTATGATGGATAAGCCGGATGGAGAATGGCTAAAACGTGACTATTCCTTACTTTCGCACAACACTTTCGGGTTGGATGTGAAAACCAAATTGTTTTTTGAATACCGTTCTGTCGATGAATTGCGGTCGTTTATTGAAAAAGGACTTTTAAGTCGTCCTTATTTACATGTGGGGACTGGAAGTAACCTGTTGTTTACGGGCGATTTCGATGGTTTGGTTCTGCATTCGGGCATTTTAGGCATTGAATTGATCGAGGAAACGGATGATAGCGTATTAGTACGTGTCGGTGCCGGTGTCGTTTGGGATGATTTTGTGGCGTATGCAGTTAAGAAAGAGTGGTATGGAATTGAGAACCTCTCTTTGATTCCTGGCGAGGTTGGTGCTGCTGCCGTACAAAATATAGGTGCTTATGGTGTCGAAGTTAAAGATGTGATTGCATCGGTCGATACGATTAATGATGAAGGGGCAGAGAAATCTTATTCGGTCGAGGAGTGTCATTATCGTTATCGTCATAGTTCATTTAAAGAACACAAGACTGTTTTTGTGACTCATGTCTCCTTTAGATTGAGTAAGGAGAAGCATTATACTCTCGATTATGGAGCTCTTAGAAATGAGCTGACTGCTTATCCCGATTTTACTCTTGCAACCTTGCGCGAGGTTATTATTCGCGTTCGGCAGATGAAATTGCCCGACCCTAAAGACTATGGTAATGCCGGTAGCTTCTTTATGAATCCGATTGTTGAAAAATCGGTATTCGATCATCTAAAGATACAATATCCCGATATGCCTTTTTATGATTTAAATGATGGACGGATCAAGATTCCTGCCGGTTGGTTGATTGAGGCTTGCGGTTGGAAAGGGCGATCTTTGGGGATGGCTGGTGTGTATCACAAACAAGCTTTGGTCTTGGTTAATCTCGGTGGCGCCAAGGGAGCGGATATTGTGGCGTTGTCCGATGCTGTACGTCAATCGGTACGTGAGAAGTTTAATATCGAGATTTATCCGGAAGTTAATTTTATTTGATAGTTGGTAACCATCGGATTATTAAATCTTTTCTTTAGCATGAAGATTCGAATTTTAGGAAGTGGAACATCTACTGGGGTACCGCAAATTGGATGTGAATGTGAGGTGTGTGCTTCGCAAGATCCTAGAGATAAACGTTTGCGTGCTTCGGTCTTGATTGAAATCGACGAGGTTCGATTATTGGTGGATTGTGGCCCTGATTTTAGACAGCAGGTCTTGGGGTTGCCTTTTGAGAAAATCGACGGGGTGTTGGTTACCCACGAACATTATGATCATGTTGGCGGGTTGGACGATCTACGTCCATTTTGTTGCTTTGGTGCTATTCCTGTATTCGTTGAACATCAAGTTGCGATAAAGCTTGGTCAGCGGATGCCATATTGCTTTATTGATAAGACTTATCCTGGTGTTCCTAATATTTTTTTGAAACAGATACAGCCCGGCGAATCGTTTACGGTGCGTGGTGTTGAAATTTGTCCGATTGTTGTGATGCATGGTGCCCTTCCTATCTTGGGTTATCGAATTGGCCGACTAGCTTATATCACCGATATGCTTTCTATGCCTGAAGAGTCGTATGAACAGTTGGATGGTATCGAAATATTGATTATTAATGCTTTGCGATTGAAAGCTCATCCCACGCATCAGACTTTGGATGATGCCTTGGCGGTTGTGAAGCGGTTGCACCCAAAGGTTACCTATTTGATGCATATGAGCCATCATATGGGGTTGCATGCTGAGATTCAGCGACGGTTGCCTGATACTGTCTTTTTGGCCTACGATGGTTTGGAGATTGAGAGATGAACGTTGGGAAGAGGTTTTACAATAAATTGAAATAGAAAGATCTTTTCTTCATATAAAAAAGACCTCATTTAAGGCCTTAGAAGGACTTAAATGAGGTCTTTTTTATGGCTCACAAATTAGAATGGCAGATCGTCATTATCGTTTGTGCTCATGAAATCAGGAGCGTTAGTTGGAGGAACAGGTGAGAATGGTACTTCGCCACCCATCGCAGGAGCTACTCCGGCGCGATCGACTTTCCATGCACGGATACTGTTGAACCAACGATCTTGCCATTGACGAGCATCAATGTCGAAAGAGACGGTCAACTCTTCGCCCATTTGTATGTTGAATTGCTCAATCTTTTCTGTACCAAAAACTTCGAAACACATTTTACGAGGGTATTGATCGTGATTCTCAATAACATACTCTTGTGCTTTCCATTCGTTACCACTAGTTTTAGACACTCCACCTTTAGGTTGTAGAATAGCAATAATTTTACCGGTAAATTCCATTATAATAAATTTTGATTTTGGTGCGAAGGTACAATTTTTTTGGTAATACAAAGAGTCTGTCATTGTGTTTTTCTTTTCTTTTATTAGATAAGCTAAATCTTTTTTTGTAACTTTGTGTTCTAGTTATCTTTTAAGATAAAGCAACAGAAATAAAAAATTTTAATACACGAATATATATGAAATTTATCGTTTCAAGTACCACTTTGTTCAGCCGCTTACAAGCTGTTAGCCGTGTGGTTAATTCAAAAAATGCACTGCCTATATTGGATTGTTTCCTATTCAATCTTGAAGATGGAACGTTGTCTGTAACTGCTTCTGATAGTGAGACAACTATGGTAACGACTTTAGAAGTGAACGATAGTGATGAAAACGGTTCGTTTGCTGTGGTTGCTAAGACTCTTTTAGAAGCATTGAAAGAGGTTCCTGAACAACCTTTGGTTTTTGAAATTAATTCGAGTACTTATGAAATTACAGTTCAGTATCAGAACGGTAAGTACAGTTTTATGGGACAAAACGCTGACGAATTTCCTCAATCGGCTCAGTTGGACGGAAGTGCAGTTCGTGTAGATATCGAAGCTGGAATCCTTTTGAATGGTATCAATCGTGCGGTTTTTGCAACGGCTGATGATGAATTGCGTCCGGTAATGAACGGTATTTATTTTGATATTACGACTGAAGACATCACGATGGTTGCATCGGATGGTCACAAGTTGGTACGTTGCAAGACATTTGCTGCTAAGGGGAGTGAACGTGCTGCCTTTATCTTGCCTAAAAAGCCGGCAAGCCTTTTGAAAAACTTACTTCAGAAAGAACAGAATCCGATTAGCATTGAGTTCGACGATCGTAATGCGATGTTTATGCTTGATAACTATCGGATGGTTTGTCGTTTGATCGAAGGACGTTATCCAAATTACAACTCTGTTATTCCTCAAAATAATCCACATAAGGTGACGGTCGACCGTCAGATGTTTATTGGAGCGTTACGCCGTGTGTCGATCTTCTCGTCTCAGGCTAGCAGCTTAATTAAACTCCGTTTACAAGAGAATCAGATTGTCGTTTCTGCACAAGATATCGATTTCTCGACTTCTGCAGAGGAAACTCAAGTGTGCCAATATGCCGGCGCAGCGATGAGTATCGGCTTTAAATCGACTTTCTTGATCGATATTTTGAATAATATTCCGTCTCAAGAAGTGGTGATTGAATTGGCCGATCCTTCACGTGCAGGAGTGATCGTTCCTGTTGAACAAGAAGAAAATGAAGATTTATTAATGTTGTTAATGCCAATGATGCTTAACGACTAATTATAAAAACAAATAAGGCATTGGTTGATTCTATAAAGCACTTAAGTGTGCCGATCAATCAATGCCTTGTTCGATTAATATAGATAGCAATGAAATTGAATTTAAAGAATCCGATAGTCTTTTTCGACCTAGAAACAACTGGGACTAATATCAATACAGACCGCATCGTGGAGATCTGCTACTTGAAGGTTTTCCCTAATGGAAATGAAGAGGCTAAAACACTTCGCATCAATCCTGAAATGCATATTCCAGAAGAATCGTCAAAGGTGCATGGTATTTATGATGAAGATGTGGTAGATTGTCCAACTTTTAAGGAGGTAGCCAAAAACATTGCTAAAGATATTGAAGGGTGCGACTTGGCCGGATTTAATTCAAACCGTTTTGATATTCCGGTTTTGGCGGAAGAGTTCTTGCGTTCGGGAGTCGAGATCGATATGTCGAAGCGTAAGTTCGTTGACGTACAAGTCATTTTTCATAAGATGGAACAGCGTACGCTTTCCGCAGCGTATAAGTTCTATTGTGGAAAGAATCTTGATGATGCGCATACTGCGGAGGCAGACACTAGAGCGACTTACGAAGTGTTGAAATCGCAGTTAGACCGTTATGAGGAATTAGAAAACGACATGGCTTTTTTGGCCGAATTTTCTAGCTTTGGTAAGAATGTCGATTTTGCGGGACGCATGGTTTATGACGATAATGGAGTAGAGGTCTTTAACTTTGGAAAGTATAAAGGTGCCTCTGTCGCGGAGGTTTTGAAAAAAGATCCCGGATATTACGGTTGGATGCTTAATAGTGATTTTACGCTGAATACCAAGGCGGTTCTGACAAAGATTCGCTTACGGGAGATGAGTAACCTGATTACAAAATGATATTTCGATGCATTGATCGCTTTGTAGTTGTCAATGCTTCTTTTTTATATAACATTAGTTGAAATAGAGTCGTTTCTATCGATTGAAATTATGTTGGAAGGGAAAAAAATAATTTTAGGGATTACCGGAAGCATTGCCGCTTATAAAGCTTGTTACATCATTCGTGGCTTAATTAAAGCCGGTGCCGAGGTTCAGGTGGTGATTACTCCTGCCGGGAAAGAATTTATAACTCCTATTACCTTGTCGGCTTTGACTAGTAAACCCGTCATCAGCGAGTTTTTTGCTCAAAGGGATGGAACCTGGAACAGTCACGTTGATTTGGGACTATGGGCTGATGCTATGCTTATTGCTCCGGCTACGGCTGCCACTATCGGTAAGATGGCGAACGGCATTGCGGATAATATGTTGATCACAACTTACTTATCGGCTAAAGCACCGGTCTTCGTTGCTCCGGCAATGGACCTCGATATGTTTGCTCATCCTTCAACTCAGAAGAATCTCGATATCTTACGTTCGTATGGCAATCGTATCATCGAGCCGGGTACAGGAGAACTAGCCAGTCACCTTGTAGGCAAAGGTCGTATGGAAGAGCCTGAAAAGATTATTCAGGTGTTGGATGAGTTTTTTGCCGATTCCGATTTGGAAGGAAAGAAAGTGCTCATCACTGCAGGACCGACTTATGAAAAGATTGATCCGGTGAGATTTATTGGTAATTACTCTTCTGGCAAGATGGGATTTGCGTTGGCTGAAGAATGCGCCAAACGTGGAGCAGAGGTAACCCTGATCGCCGGGCCGGTCCAACTAAAGACGAAACATTCGGGTATACATCGTATTGATGTGGAGAGTGCTCAGGAAATGTATGAAGCCGCGAGTGCTCATTTCCCTCAATCGGATGCCGGCATACTCTGTGCTGCTGTGGCCGATTTTACGTCGGAAGCTGTGGCGAACGAGAAGATTAAACGTGGGAAAAATACCGAACTGACTCTGACGTTACAGGCTACAAAAGATATTGCCGCATCATTAGGGGCGATTAAAACAGAGCGACAAAAGCTTGTCGGATTTGCTCTTGAGACGAACGATGAATTACAGAACGCGCATCATAAATTGGAAAAGAAGAATTTCGATTTCATTGTATTAAATTCCTTGAACGATCAAGGAGCCTGCTTCCGTCATGATACGAACAAAATCTCGATCATCGACAGGAAAGGTCGTACGGATTATGCGTTGAAGTCGAAGAAAGAAGTGGCCGTCGATATTGTCAATCGTTTAGTCGATGAGTTGGGAACGCTTTAATGCTTTATTGTAAAGTCTGTAGGTGATAGCTAAAAAATAGAATAGATATGTTATCTTCTTTATATATACAAAACTACGCTTTAATAGAAAAACTGGATATTAACTTCGAGACCGGATTTTCTGTCATCACCGGTGAAACCGGAGCTGGTAAATCAATTATTCTTGGGGCTATTGGTTTGCTTCTTGGGCAACGAGCCGATGCGAAACTTATTCGTCGCGGGGCAAAGAAGAGCATTATTGAAGCACGTTTTAATATAGGCAACTATGGCATGCAATCTTTCTTCGACGAGAATCAGTTGGAGTATGATGAAGATTGTATTTTGCGACGGGAGATATCGGACTCGGGAAAGAGTCGTGCGTTCATCAACGATACTCCGGCTTCCCTGAATCAAATGAGAGAGTTGGGTGAACGATTGATCGATGTGCACTCGCAGCATCAGAATTTATTGTTGAATAAAGAAGGTTTTCAACTTAATGTATTGGACATCTTGTCTCATAATGAGGCAACCCTTTTGGCTTATTCCGAGTCGTATGCGGCGTGGAGAAAGACTGAAAAAGAGTTGGCCGACCTGATTGATCTGGCGGAAAAGAGTCGTTCGGATGAAGACTTTATTCGTTTTCAACTCGAACAACTGGAGGAAGCCCAACTTCGATCTGGTGAACAAGGTGAATTAGAGGGCGAGTTTGAGACGTTGAGTCATGCCGAAGATATTAAAGCAGTCTTGTATAAAGTCGAACAGATCTTCTCTGATGATGAGAGAGGGGTGTTGCCGCTACTTAAAGAAGGGGTCAATGGAATAAATAGCTTGCGTAAGATCTTCCGTCCGAGCGAAGAACTGGCTGAACGTTTTGAGAGTTCGTACATTGAGATTAAAGATGTCTATCAAGAAATCGCTTCTCTGGCCGAGTCTGTAGAGTTTAATCCTGAACGTCTGGCACAAGTGAACGAACGACTGAATCTGATCTATTCGCTACAACAGAAACATCGCGTTCAAACATTGGACGAACTTCTGACACTGAAGAGTGATTATGAGAAGCAATTGCTGGCCATCACGTCGTATGACGAAAGCATTGATCGGTTACGGACGAGGGTTGATGAGAAAAGAATGCAGGCGCAAGCATTGGCTGATAAACTGACCGATAGCCGAACGAAAGCGGCACGACAGGTTGAAGGTGATTTGATGGGGCGATTGTTACCTTTAGGGATGCCTAACGTCTGCTTTAAGGTGGAGATCGGACGAAAGAAGGAACTTGGTTTGCATGGACAAGATCATGTGAATTTCTTATTCTCTGCAAACAAAAATGTACCTTTGCAAAATATTACTTCCGTAGCATCCGGCGGAGAGATTGCCAGAGTGATGCTATCGATCAAAGCGATGATTGCCGGAGCGGTGAAGCTGCCGACGATTATTTTTGATGAGATCGATACAGGAGTCTCGGGTGAGATTGCCGATCGTATGGCCGACATCATGCATGAGATGGGAGAGTGTAACCGACAAGTCATCAGCATTACGCACTTGCCGCAGATTGCTGCTCGAGGTTTGGTTCATTATAAAGTCTATAAGCAAGATAGTGCAGAGACAACAATCAGTTATATCCGACGACTGACTACCGACGAACGTGTGGAGGAGCTCGCTCAGATGTTGAGCGGATCGACTCTGACCGAAGCTGCTTTGAGCAATGCTAAGGCATTGTTGCGACTCTCTTGATTGGTGAATATTCGATCGGATAGCGTTTGGCTAAAAATAAAAACGTTATAAAATTAAATAATAGAACGATTAAAAAGTAAAAAGAATATATGATTGATAAAAGTGAAATGATTTTTGGTGTTCGAGCGGTGATCGAAGCCATTCAAGCCGGTAAAGAAATTGAGAAGATTCTCGTGAAAAAAGATATTCAAAGTGATCTTTCAAAAGAATTGTTCTCTGTCTTAAAAGGCACCTTGATCCCTGTGCAGAGAGTGCCGGTGGAGCGTATTAACCGAATTACCAGAAAAAATCACCAAGGTGTGGTGGCTTTTATCTCTCAGGTGACCTATCAGAAGACAGAAGATTTGGTTCCTTTCCTTTTTGAGGAGGGTAAGAATCCGTTTTTCGTGATGCTTGACGGGGTGACTGATGTGCGTAACTTTGGAGCGATAGCGCGTACATGCGAATGTGCGGCAGTGGATGCTGTGATCATTCCTGTAAAAGGAAGTGCTACGGTCAATGCCGATGCGGTAAAAACCTCAGCCGGAGCATTGCATAAATTGCCTGTTTGCCGCGAGCAGAATCTTAAAAATACGCTTCGTTATCTGAAGGATAGTGGATTTCGTATTATTGCGGCTACTGAAAAAGGAGACTACATGTACTCTGAGGCCGACTATAAAGGACCGTTGTGTATTATTATGGGAGCAGAAGATACCGGTGTTTCCTACGACCTTCTGTCTTTATGTGATGAGTGGGTTAAGATTCCAATGTTGGGAACTATCGAGTCGTTGAATGTATCGGTTGCTGCCGGAATATTGATCTATGAAGCTGTGAAACAACGTTCAAACGATTAATAATATGAAAAAACTACTTAGCCTTATCTCTATTTGTCTACTTTCCCAATGGGTGAGTGGACAAACCCCAAAATGGGTCGAAAAAGCCAAACGATCCGTCTTTTCAGTCATCACCTATGATCAGAATAACGGAATTCTTAATACCGGAAATGGTTTTTTTGTATCAGAAGACGGAACGGCTTTGTCCGATTATAGCTTGTTCAAAGGAGCTAGCCGTGCGGTTATCATAAACAGTGACGGTAAACAAATGGACATTGAACGGATTTTAGGTGCCAATGAAATGTACGATGTTGTGAAGTTTCGTGTCGGTATCTTGAGCAAGAAAGTTCCGGCATTACAGGTGGCGACTTCGCCATCAGCTGCTCAGGCGGATGTTTGGTTATTGCCATACTCGACGCAGAAAAGTGTAAATTCAACTCACGGAAAGATTAAAAACGCTGATAATGCGAGCGGAAATTATGTTTATTATACGCTTGAAATGAAGTTAAAGGACAAGATGGTAAGCTGTCCGGTCATGAATACCGAAGGACAGGTTATCGGATTGGTTCAAAAGTCGGCCATGAAAGATACGGCTTCTGTCTGTTATGCCGTAGATGCTCGTTTGGCTGATGCTCAGAAGATTACGGCATTTTCAGTTAACGATCAAGCATTACGTTCGATTGGAATCAAAAAGATGTTGCCCGATACAGAAGAACAAGCTTTGATCTATTTATTCATGGCTTCTTCTCAACTATCATCTACCGATTATCTGTCGCTGCTGACCGATTTTGTGGAGAGCTATCCGAATTCTTCTGACGGTTATTTGCGTCGTGCCAATCAATATTTGTTTTTGTCGAAAGATGATGCCTCTTATTTAGATAAGGCCTCTAAAGACTTAGAACAAGCACTTAAAGTGGCAACGAAGAAGGATGATGCTGAGTATAATGTGGCTAAGTTTATCTATGCTTATCAATTGTCGAAGCCGGAAACAACTTTCGGCGACTGGACTTTCGATCGGGCATTGGAATATATACAGTCGGCTTATGAACATAATCCTTTGCCGATATACATGCAATTGGAAGGTGATATCTTCTTTGCTCAAGCAAACTATGAGAAGGCTTATTCGTGTTATGAGCAAGTCAATCAATCGAACTTAGCTTCTCCGGCCTCTTTCTATAGTGCTGCTAAAACAAAGCAACTCATGAAGGGTGATCCTAAAGAGGTTTTGAGTTTGATGGATAGTTGCATCGTACGTTGTCCTCGTCCGGTAACTGCTGATGTCTCTTCTTATCTATTGGAAAGAGCTCAGGTGGCTATGGAATGTCAGGAATATCGTAAAGCATTGGGTGATTATGATGACTATTTTAAGAGTGTGAATGGTGAGGTGAACGACTTGTTCTATTATTATCGTGAACAATCTGCTTTGATGTCGAAACAGTATCAACGGGCTTTGGATGATATCCGTAAGGCGGTGGAACTGAATCCGAAGGAGATGCTTTACCGTGCTGAGAATGCTGCATTAAACCTTAGGGTGGGGCGTTATGATGAGGCGATCACGATCGTGAACGAGGCGTTGAAACTTGATCCGAAATATGGTGAACTGTATCGTATTTTAGGCATTTGTCAGTTGCAGTTAAAGCAAAAAGATAAAGCTTGTACAAACTTTGCAAAAGCCAAGGAATTGGGTGACCCTAATGCTGAAGCTTTGATTGAAAAACACTGTAAATAGGCTTTAAACAGACGCGTGGACGGATAAATTGTCGTCTGTGTTCGGTTGAAATAGAAAAGAATATGGAGAGTAATCGGCAAGTTCGATTACTCTCTTTTTTATTGTTTTTCTTCAATTGTTACGGTAAATGTTTTCGTCCTTTTAAAGCTTCTCTTTTTTCTACGCATCTAAAACTTTTATCCTATATAGGATGTAAAATTATTCACGCAGGATATGAGATTATCCACGTAGGATATGAGATTATCCACGCAGGATAAATTATTATTCTCCAAGCTTTTTTTGTTTTTGCTTGATTAATGTTGAACTTTAGCTTTTTGAATCGATCGTAGGCCTCTGAATCCTCTATTTAGGCTCTATTCATATCTTTATACTCTCGATTTTTCAATTGTTGAAAAGGTTTAAGCGTTTCTTTTACAGAAAGAAAAACCATTGCTCTGTTTTTTTTATAAAGAAATCTTTTACAAAATGATTAATTAGTCAAAAGTTTTTTTACTTTTGTAAAGTATTAAAAAAGACTTTTGTTAAATATAAATCGACATCGTATGTTTAAAGCACCTTTCTCTTTTGAAGGACGTATTCGTCGAATGGAATATTTCCTCTCCTCTATCATTGCACTATTTGTGCTTTCGATTGTTTATTTTATGTGTTTCGCTGCTTTCTTCCTAAGTATTGAAGCTTCTTCCATTACTGGTTCAGTTGTTGGAGGACTTGTTGGTGTTGCTGCGTATGTTGCAGGTGTTTGGTTTGGATTAGCTCAAGGAGTGAAGCGTTTACATGATTTGGATAAATCCGGTTGGATGATTTTGCTTTTCTTGGTTCCTATTGTGGGTACGGTATTTGCTCTGTACTTATTATTTGCCGATGGAACTGTTGGTCCCAATCGTTATGGTGAAGATCCTAAAAATAGAACTCCTTATCAACCTCAACAACCTCAACCGACTGTAAATGTGACCGTGAATGTGACTAAGGATGGATTCACTGTAGATGCAACTTCTTCTCCTAAAGTCGAGGAACCTAAAGCTGAGGAACCTAAAGTCGAGGAAGCTAAAGTCGAGGAACCTAAAGAAGATAAATAGATTTTACTATATTTCTTATTTTTTGGTGGATAAATCTCTTACGAAAATTCGATAAATATTGGATTTTTGCAAGAGATTTTCTTATCTTCGGCAGGCTAATTTAGAAATTCAACTCGTAAACTACATTGTATTATGAAAAAAAGTATTGCAACCGAAAATGCACCTAAGGCAATCGGACCTTATAGTCAAGCTATTGAAGCTAATGGCTTAGTTTTTGTTTCAGGACAGTTGCCTATCAATCCTGTGACAGGTGAAATGCCTCAAAGTATTGACGAACAAACCCGTCAGTCTTTAGAGAATATGAGAAACATTCTTAAGGAAGCCGGTCTAGGCATGGAACATGTTGTGAAAACAACGGTGTACTTGGCAGATATGGCTTACTTCGGAGACATGAATGGGGTTTATTCGACATTCTTTGATGGTGCGTTTCCGGCACGTTCGGCATTTGCTGTTAAGGCTTTGCCTAAAGATGCTTTAGTGGAGATCGAATGTATCGCTGCTCGCTAACAAATCGGCCACAATAAAGTTACTGCCTCCTATGAAGATGAGATCTTCCGGGAGGCTTTTCTCTTTAGCGGCCTTAAAAGCATCGCTCACGGAGATATAGGCTTCTCCTTTTAGGCCGAGTAGAACGGCGCTTTCTTTAAGTTCACACGCCTTTAGTGTCCGGTCGACACTAGCTTGGGTAAAATAGAATGTGGCATATGAGGGTAGTAGATGCAGTACACTGTCGACGTCTTTATCACGCATCATGCCGATAATGAAATGTAGTTGTTGATATCCTCCATTTTCCTTCAGATCATTCAACTGTGTGACGATACTAGATAATCCCGCTTTGTTGTGCCCTGTATCACAAACAATCGTGGGGGTATGACCTAACACTTGCCAGCGTCCCATGATATGAGTCATCTCAGTGACATGCTCTAGTCCATATTTGAGGTGTTCGTCGTTGATCTGATATCCCATCTTTTTCAACTCTTGTGCCGCTGTAAAAATCGTACGTCCGTTTTTCTGTTGATATTCTCCGGCCAATTCCCCTAAGGCCTCGAAACGCATTTGTCCATCTTCCTCGATGGTAAAGTGTGTGTATGTCTCTTTGGAAGAAGTGGCTTGTGAACTTTTGGGTAAGATTGTCTCTATTTTTAGTTCCGGATAAGAGTCTTCAGCAAACAGAATCGGTGCATCGACAGCTTTGGCTTTCTTTAGAAAAACGTCTCTTAACTCATCGGTGGCTTCTCCAATCACAACCGGAGTGTGCGGCTTCATGATGCCGGCTTTTTCTAGAGCAATCTCTGGAAGGGTGTTCCCTAAGAACTGCATGTGGTCGAAGCTGATGTTAGTGATGATACTTAAGTCGGGTGATATGATGTTGGTGCAATCGAGTCGTCCACCAAGGCCGACCTCAATAATGGCAACGTCGACTTTCTGATCGGCGAAATAGCGAAATGCCATGGCTGTGGTCAGTTCGAAAAACGAGGGACTCAATGGTTCGAAGAATGGACGATGATTTTCTACAAACTGGACAACATATTCTTCCGAAACCATTTCTCCGTTAATTCGGATACGTTCTCTGAAATCGATCAAGTGTGGTGAGGTGTATAATCCGACGGTATATCCCGCTGCTTGTAGAATAGCAGCAAGGGTGTGCGAACAAGAACCTTTTCCGTTAGTTCCTGCGATATGAATGGTTTTAAAATTTTGGTGCGGGTGTTTGAAATATTCATCGAGCATCTGCGTGTTTCCTAATCCTTCTTTGTAGGCTTTCCCTCCGATCTTTTGGAACATCGGAGTGCTCTCGTATAAGTAAGTTAACGTTTCTTGATAGTTCATTTCTTTATTTTTTTTAACGCAGTTTCAAACCGTTTTAATGGTTTTATTGTTACTTTTAAAGGTCCAATATTCTTTATTGGAATATGAACACAAATATCGGTATTTTAAATCTAAGAAATATGGGAATGAAAAAAAATTTTGTGTTAGACACAAACGTTATTCTTCACGACTGTAACTGTCTGAAGAATTTTCAAGAGAACGACATTTACCTTCCTATCGTTGTATTAGAAGAGTTGGATCATTTTAAAAAAGGAAATGAGCAGATCAATTTTAATGCCCGTGAGTTCGTACGTGAACTTGATTCTATAACCGACAATGATTTGTTTACACATGGTGTAAAGCTCGGAGAAGGTTTGGGTCGGTTATTTATTGTTACAGGAACTGTCGAAGCGCCTATGGTAAAGGCTTCGTTTTCTGATCTTAGACCAGATCATCAGATTCTTGCTGTGGCAGAGTATATTACGGCAAAGGATAAGAAGAGTAAGACGATTCTGGTTACCAAGGATGTTAATCTTCGAATGAAAGCGCGATCGATTAATATCGCTTGTGAAGATTACATTACGGATAAAGTGGTTAACGTCGATATCTTCGAGAAGGCTAATGAGGTCTTTGATGATATTGATCCGACTTTGATCGATCGGATTTATTCCTCAAAAGAGGGATTAGATCTCAGTGAGTTTGAACTCAAGCATTTGATCCGTCCTAATGAATGCTTCATCTTAAAAAGTGATCGTAACACAGTGTTGGCTCGCTACAATCCATTTACGCACATGGTGACTAAGGTGAATAAATCGAGGAATTATGGTATTGAACCTCGTAATGCAGAACAAAGCTTTGCGTTTGAGGTCTTGAACGACCCAAATATTAAATTGGTGGCTCTGACAGGAAAAGCTGGAACGGGAAAGACGTTGTTGGCTTTGGCTGCTGCATTGGGTAAGCTAAATGAATATAAACAAATTCTGTTGGCGCGTCCGATTGTGGCTTTGTCGAATAAAGATATCGGTTTTCTTCCTGGTGACGTAGGTGAGAAAGTTGCTCCTTACATGCAGCCATTATTCGATAACTTGAATGTCATCAAACGCCAGTTCTCTGCTAGCTCTGCAGAAGTAAAACGCATAGAGGATATGCAGAAGAGTGAACAGCTGATTATTGAAGCCTTGGCCTTTATTCGCGGACGAAGTTTGAGTGAGATGTATTGTATCATTGATGAAGCACAGAACTTAACACCTAGTGAGATTAAAACGATCATTACTAGAGCAGGCGAGGGCACTAAGATGGTATTTACGGGAGATATTCAGCAAATTGATCAGCCGTATCTTGATAGTCAGTCGAATGGTTTGGTGTATATGATTGATCGGATGAAGGATCAAAATGTATTCGCTCACGTCAACTTAGTGAAGGGAGAAAGAAGCGAACTCAGTGAATTGGCAAGTCATTTGCTATAAGGAACAAAAGACCTTGTCGGGTCGAAAGTCTATTTCTCGATCTGTAGTTTGTGACTTTTGATAAGGGTATAAGTTGCAGTTCATTGACTAGACTAGAGATTAGATTATAAAGCCGACCATTGGTTAAGTCGATCAATGGTTGGTCTATATAAAATAAGATCACTATAACCAACGTTATAGTGATCTTATTTTATGAGGTGACTTGCTCTCTTTTATTTCTTATTGAAATATCTTAAGAATTGGGTGCGTTCAAACGTGTTGATTCCTTGAATCTTTTTCGCATTTAGCTTTCCTCTGAAATCTGCAATTGAATGGTAGCCTTTATGCATCATCCAAGTGGCTAGGAAAACATTGCATTCTTTGATGAAAGAGTTGGTCTTCTGATAGATTGCACTGCAAACTTCAACGGCCGAGGCACCTGCCAAAATCGTTTTGACAATGTCTTCGGGTCTTGAAACTCCACCGGATGCCGCATAGTCAATCTTTTCTATTTGAGCAGAAGCAATGCCTACCCAACGAAGTGTGTTTGAAAGATCGGCCGGATTACTAAAGACTTCACCAGAGGAGTGAACGAGCTTTTCAATATCAATATCCGGTTGGTAAAAACGATTGAAAAGAACGACTGCCGCAGCACCGTTGGCATACAACTGATCGATAAGTACGATTGGATTAGTCAGGTTGTTGCCTAGTTTCATGATGATCGGGATACGAACTTGCTTTTTGATCCGACTAAGAATATTAATATGATGTTCTTCAAATGTGCCGTAAGTATAGTGAAGATCGGTTTGTAGCGATAGAATATTTATTTCTAAAGCATCAGCACCGGCCTCTTCGATCTGAGAGGCAAATTCAATCCAGTCGTTATCGGTGTAGCAGTTGATGCTAGCAATAATTGGAATAGTACATAGTCTCTTGCTTTCCTTGATTAAATCAATATATTCGGCTAGCTTATGTTCTTTCATATATTGATCTAGATAATCGTTTGCTTCCGGTGAGAAAGCTGTATCTTTTATTTGATCGGCTTCAAGTAAGATCTGTTCTTCGAATAACGATTTTAATACAATTGCTCCTGCGCCAGCTTCTTCTAGCTTTTTATTTTTAGAAGCACTATTAGTTAACCCGGAGCTGCTCACAATAATTGGGCTCTTAAGAACAAGCCCCGCAAAAGTAGTTTTTAAATCGTTCATATTAAATCGTTTTAGTTTTATAGATAATTTCTATCGCCAAAAATAGAACTCCCAATACGGACTAGGGTGCTTCCATACTGTATGGCTTCATGATAGTCGCCAGACATTCCCATCGATAGCTCTTTAAAGCTCTCTGTATCGGCGAAGAAATTCGTCTTTATGTTTTTAAAATAATTATCTAAGAAACAAAACTCTTCACGTATTTGTTCAATATTATCCGTATTACTTGCCATACCCATTAATCCACAAATCCGTATATTCGTCAGCTCTTTATAAACGCCCGATAAAAGCATCTCGTTACATTCTTCTGGAGAAAATCCGAACTTTGTTTCTTCTTTAGCAATGTGGATTTGCAAAAGGCAGTCGATCACTCGATCAACTTTTTGAGCTTGCTTATTTATCTCAGCAAGTAACTTATAAGAATCGACTCCGTGTATCATCGTGACATAAGGAGCGATGTATTTAATTTTATTGGTTTGAAGATGTCCAATGAAATGCCATTCAATATCTTTAGGTAAAGTTTCGTACTTCGCTGTCATCTCTTGTACTTTACTTTCACCGAAGATGCGCTGTCCATAACGGTAGGCTTCTTCTATCGCTTCATTGGGATGAAACTTAGAAACAGCAACTAACCGAACTCCTTGTGGGAGTTCGGTATTGATCTGTTTTAATTTATCAGCAATCTGCATGACCACTTTGTTTTGTTTGAGAGGATTAAACTTCTGGCTTGTCGTTAGGACCTGCACTGTATGGATAAACATCCATGATAGCTGTTTCTGCAACTGATCCTATTTGATAATCAGCCATTGTGCCCTTCATTCCCTCATCTAATTTTTTAATCGAATCTCTTAAATCAGAAGCCTGAACTAGAACCATTGTTGAGGTTTTCTTTTCAGCTCCGCTTTTCTCGTCTAATGTAACAAAAATAAGTTTGCATTTAAACCATCTATCGGCACTTTCTTCTTCACTAGAGAATAATTCACTATAATTGGCGCGTTTGATGTCCGACACTGTGAATTCTCCTGTGATGAATGGAGTCATCTCTTCGATGATACGTGCTTCTGCTTCTGTAAAGCTAAGTGCATCAACTAGATATGGTTCCGTTACCTTTTTCTGCATGCCGTTCTCCATTGTTTTTTCATAACGGATCTTGCACTCAAACCATGTATGCATTGCCATTTTTACTTTGTTTATTTAATTAATAAATTTATAATAATAATGTGCAAAGATAATGCAAAATATAGAATAGTTGAATGTTCCGTTTAGATATATTATGAGCGCAGCTGCAATTTAGATTTATGATTTGATATGCGAAAAAAACAAACATCCTCTGAATCAATTTAAGTAAATGATTCAGAGGATGTTTATCTTTCAATGGACTTATTCGTTATCTCTTTTGATGTTCGGATCCGTATCCATATCCATAACGTTTGCCGTATCCGTAATATTTTCCATACTTGGCATATCCATAATATCCGTATTTCTTCTTCTTTATATCAATACCATTGATGATCGTACAAAGGTTAGGAAGTTTGTTATTCAGTTCGTTGATTAAAGCAAACTCGGCTTTATGGGTATAATCTGCACGACAAACATAGATCGACAGATCGGCTACACGACCAACTAATTGAGTATCGGTTACCATCCCTACAGGAGAAGTATCCAATACGACATAGTCGAAGTTCTCTTTCAAGATTTCAATCGCCTTGTCGAGCCTATCGCGGGCTAACAATTCGGTTGGGTTAGGAGGAATGGTTCCGGTAGGAAGAATAAATAAGTTACTGTTGCTTGCAGATTCTTGAACGAGAGACATGAGGTCTGTATCAGAACTTGCCAAGTAATGAGTAATTCCTTTTTCTTTTTGTGATAGATGGAAAACCTTATTCAAACCTGGTTTACGGATATCTAGCCCCACAATAACGACTTTTTTCCCAAGTAACGATAAACTGATGGCAACATTCGAAGAGATAAACGATTTTCCTTCACCACTGATCGTTGAGGTGACTAGGATAACCTTCTTATCTTTTTCAAGCATGAACTGTATATTGGTTCGGATATCGCGGAATGTTTCGCTCATTAAGTTATTCTGATTTTCAAAGACTGCAATAGAACCGTCTTGACTATCTTTTTCTTCGGTTAATGTCACACTTCCTATGATTGGTGCTTTTGTGATTTTCTCGACATCGCCTACACCTTCGATCTTGATTTGAGTTAAGTTGATTAAGTATATAATACCTATTGGCACACTAATACCAAGAACTAATGCAATGAGGTAAATCATATTTCTTTTGGGAGAAACAGGAATGTCGTCGGCTATAGCTTCATCTATAATTTTAGCATTATTGGTTGTAGCAGCTAGTGTGATTGCGTTCTCTTCACGTTTTTGTAAGAGCATCAAGTATAATCCGGCTTTGATTTCCTGCTGTCTGGCGATGGTGCCTAGCTGGCGTTCAAATCCCGGAGCATTTGTTATACGCTTGTTGAATCGATTAGCTTCCCGATCAAGATCCGCTTTAGTGATAAGCAATCCCTTCATAGTAGCTTCAATCGTTGCTATGACAGTCATTTTCATAGCTTGAATGCTTGTACTTAAATTGACTATTGTAGGGTTGTTTTCAGTTGAATTGCGGATCAATCGTTTTCGTTCAATGATCATTTCATTGTATCGGTCAATCTGGGACGATAATATTTGATCCTTTAACCCAATGTTGCTTGGAAGCACTTCGTATTTATTCGATGGATCGTTGATATATTGAGAAAGGTCTCTGACTAATCTGATCTGAGTCCCATTCTCAACTTGTTTCTTCTCGTATTCGGCATTTCCACTTAAAGCGATTTGAGCATCGCTGCTGAGGTCGGTTAGGCCGGCATTGCGTTTAAATGTGGCGAGTTCTTCCTCTGTGCTTCCGAGCTCTTTGTTGATGATACTGATACGACTATCGATAAAATCTCCCGTTTTTCTGGCGATCTCATTTTTATCATCGTTCGCGTTTCTATTATAAGTGGCCAAAAGTCTATTAATGAAATCTTGTCCACGTTGTAGACTAGAGTTCTTGAGTGAAATAACAGCAACTGAAGAGGTTTTTGAGGTTGGCTCTATAGTCATTTTACCCAAGTATGATTTAGCGACTCTTAAACTAGGAGTAACTGTGGCAATGATGTGACGCTCTTTTTTTTCGTTCCCATCAATTAGGGTAGAGTCTTGATTTTGGATAAAACTAAAGGTTCCGATTTTAGTTGGTAGAATAGCCGGTAGCTTGGTGAATACTTTATTTATCTCATTATCCTTGGTTTTTATCGTTACATTTAAACTACCATTTATAGCCAGTTTCATATCTATTAAAACACTTCCTTTAAGGCTTTCCACTTGTTGAGGAGGAATGTTCACTAAAATCGGAGAGTCTTTGTAGAGAATCTTAGATGGGAATTCGTCTTCGCTTGTGTATGAAGTATATAATCCAAGACTATTTACAACTTCCTTAATTAAAGTCTTCGAACGTAGAATTTCTATTTCGTTGTCTATGTTTTTTGATGAGGACATCATACCACCTAAGCCTAAGCTTTCTAGTTCTGCTGTTGCACCGGCAGCTCCTCCTTTTTTATCATCTTTGATAATGACTGATGCCGATATGTTGTATATAGGTGTAGTGTACTTCAAATACATCCATGCTCCTAAAAGGCTTATTACAATTGCTGCGACTAGCCAAGGCCAATGAATAATATATTTAAAGAATAATTCTTGGATATTGATATTCTCCTCGTTATTTTCATTCGATTCTTCGTAAGAATTTTCTTTCATCGTATATAAAGTTATTTAAGAATATTTACTAATAAGCTGGCAACGGATACTAAAATAGATGTTGCAGAGAACCACAAGCTTGTGCTTGTACCGATATCGGAGTTTTGTGCTTTAGTTTTGTTAGGGGTAATGTAAATGATATCATTTTGCTGAAGATAGTAATAGGGCGACGAAATGGTTTCAACCTTATTTAAATTTAAGGTTATAATTTGTTGTTGCCCTTTGTTGTCTTCACGTATCAGTTTGACATTGTCTCTCATACCATAGATCGTCATATCACCTGCCATAGCCAAAGCTTCCAATAGATTCACCTTTTCGTTGGTGATAGTAAATGTTCCCGGACGTGCTACCTCACCAATAACCGAAATCTTGTAATTGACCATTCTCACAGTAACAATAGGCTTCTCTTTAATGTAGGGTTTTAGTTTCTCTACAATCATATTTTCGGTTTGCTTTTTGGTCAGTCCGCCAATGTGTAGCTCGCCTAAAACGGGAAAATTAATATTCCCATTGTTATCTACGAGATATTGTTGTAAGACGGGTTGAGAAGTAGTATACGACTGACTAATGTTGGAGGTACTAGCAACCGTTAAGTTAAATGGTACGGCCAACTCTGGGCTAGTGCATGACACAATAATCGTCAACAAATCTTTAGGCATTATTTTTGCATCGTATAATTCCTGACTAGAGATCTCTTGATGGCTTAAATCTGCATCTTGAAAATATGGTACTTTCTTATACGATTGACAGCTAGTCAAAGCGATAATGAAAAGCCCTAGAAAAGCTAGTTTGTTTAAAGTTCTCATTTATTTAGTTACTTGATTTTTGGTGGCTTTAAAGATTCACACTTTAATTCTATTTTGTTATCTTTTTGCAAAGATATAAATAGTAAGTCTGTCTTTGTAAAACGCAAAGGTATAAATTAAATGAAAAAAAAAAAATAATATTATTTCAAACAAAGAAATTGGTTGATTTTCGATATATAACAATTCGTTTTTTAAGATTGTTGGTAAAATGAAATGTCTTTTTTCTTCTTCTAAGGATTTGGGAAGAAATTTACTAGCGATGTCGAATGAACTTTTGTTCTAGTTTGATTCATTTTCTTTTTCATTTTGGTCACTTTAAATTGATTTTTTATGACGAAAAGAATCTTGGCATAATGGAGAATAGGATTGCTTGTTGAAAATAGGGGTTTAATGGATGGATCGTTAAGAGAGGAGGCTTGCCCATTAACAAACCGATAGGACTACATTTTTCTGATTGAACATTTTTGATCGGGCTGTCGTTATTAAATAAACTAAAATCAAAAAATAAAAAATTATTATGGCAATTACAAATTTTAAGGGAAATCCGGTAAAATTAATAGGGGATCTTATTCAGGTTGGCCAAGTTGCACCTGATTTTAAATTGGTTAAAACTGATTTGTCTAATTTCTCATTGAAAGAAGCTAGAGGCAAATACGTCATCTTGAATATATTTCCGAGTTTAGATACGGGAGTTTGTGCAACATCTGTTCGTAAGTTTAATAAAGTGGCCGCTGGACTTAAAAATACACTGGTTTTGGCTATTTCTAAGGATTTACCTTTTGCGCACGGACGTTTTTGTTCGACCGAAGGCATAGAAGATGTGGTCACATTATCTGATTTTCGTATTTCTGATTTTGATGAGAACTATGGCGTTTGCATGTCCGATGGACCGTTAGCCGGTTTGCTTGCACGTGCGGTTGTTGTTGTAGATCCTAATGGTAAAGTGGTTTACGTAGAACTTGTTCCGGAAATTACACAAGAACCTAATTACGACGAAGCATTATCTGTGATCGAATAATTCATTCTTCGTTTCTCCCTAACTTAGATAAAAATATAAGCCGCGTCAAATCTATTTTTTGAGGCGGCTTATTTATTTTCTCTTAAACGGTGTTTAAGTTGATACGTTCTTTCCTTTTACAAAGAATGTTTTTTGCTTTTAGCGTTTTTTCTGAACGTGTTTTAAAGCAAAAAAGATAACTCCGATAGCGACTATTGCAACAAAGGCATATCCGATCTCATGGCTATACTCGTTGACTTTACTCAAAAGTTGTTCTTCATTTTCAATTCCTGGAACCGTAGATAGATAATATCCAATGGCAGCAAGAATGCTGTTCCATATACCCGCTCCCAAAGTTGTATATAGTAGGAAGGTATGCAATTTCATGCGAGAAAGCCCGGCGGGAATAGAGATTAGTTGACGTATGGCCGGAATAAGTCTGCCGATAAATGTTGATAAGGCTCCGTGTTTTTCAAAATAAACTTCCGCCTTTTGCACTTTGTCTTCATTGATGAGACATAGATGTCCCCAACGACTATTCGCAAACTTGTAAACCAAGGGACGTCCCAACCATCGAGCCAAATAATAGTTGACTAGTGCTCCGATATTGGCACCTATAGTCGAAAAAAGTACGACTAGATAAACATTGAGTTCTTTGCCAATTGCAGCCTTATAAGCAGCAGGTGGAACAACAACTTCTGATGGAAACGGTATGAAAGAACTTTCAATAGCCATTAAAAGCGTTATGGTCCAGTAATTTAAATGTTCAAGGCACCATTGAATAAAGACAGTTGATTCCATGTTATGATTTGTTTTGTATATGAGTGTGTTAGTTCGAGTTCGATAATAATTTTAGAAAGTGAATAATATCATCTTTACTTATGCGTTCTCCGTTTTCAACCTGCTTGATTAAGTCGTATAGTTCTTGTATTTCGTCAGTGGTTTCCGGTGAATTTTGAAGTTTCTGGATGAGGAGTTCCAAGAAAATGCTATTAAGACCTTCGTTGTCGATTCTTTGGCTTTCAGGCAAATGATTCATGATCTTATTAAGGTATTCAAATCCCTCTTCAAAATAATTATATTTGAAATATAAAATCACAATATTGGCCCATTCATTTTCTTGAAAGTTGAGGTTTATCCGATCAAATTGGTTGTTTGCTTCCTCTATTCTCTTCTCGGCCAGATAGATTTCTCCTTCTATAAAGTCGATCTGTTTATTTAGAGGATTAAGCGCTTTACCTTTCTGGCAATAAGACCTCGCTTCATTGATCTTTCCAAGATTCACGCAACAAAATGCAAGCTGACTGTATAGGTTGTCTACTTCTTCTACATCTTCTTGTCGGCTCTCAATCTTTTGTTGGGCTAACAGATAAAAAGCATAGGCCTTGCTTAAATTTTCATTCTCTAAGTATAAGTTCCCGATCTCATAGTTGATGAGATAATCTGCATCTGTCAAGTAATCGAAAGCCTTCTTTAGTTCCTCAATGGCCCGATCTACATTTTCGAGAAAAGTATATGATTTAGAACGTAAGATGTATGCATACAGTAATTGATCATTGATAGTTAATGCAAAATTACAAGCTTCAATACATTTGTTGAATGTAGAAAGATCAAAATAGCATTTTGCCAATCCCATCCAATAATCAGCGTTGTAGACATCTTTGTCAATTAGGAGGTTATAAAGTTCAATCGCTTTTTGAGTGTTTCCGGTATCTTGATAAAATTCGGCTAGTAGTTCATTTAAGCCCTCGTCTTCTTTTTTAAGATGAAGCCCTTTATCTAACCATATTATCTCCTCCTCTTTTTGGTCGAACCTCGAATAAAGTTCGGCAATGCAATAAATCAGATCCAGATCTTGTGTCGTTCTGTAATTTTCTAAAAACGCAATAGCCTCTTCCACTTTTTCCTCGCGTAGGAGTAATTCTGCTTTGAGAAGAATGTAGTCGTTGTTGTAGGTGTCGGTTAAGATAGATTCAATTTCTCTTGCTTTTTTAATCTGATTGGTTGCAAGGTAGAAGAAAGCCAGCTCTGTTAGTATTTCATTATTTCCTTGATGTATACTTAACCCATAATCAATGGCTTCCTGCGCTTCTTTGAATCGGTCATTGATAAGGTAAAAGTCGGCGATATCGACAAACTGGTCGCTATCTAAATAGATTGATTTATTTTCCGATTTTGCTGTTTCGTATATTGAGACGAGCTTACTGGTCTCGTCATCAGGCGATAATGGTTTATTTTTCATTCTTTCTATAATTAATGAGCCAACAGAATCTGTAATCAACTGTCGGCTCATTAAATTTATTTTAAGACTAGCTTATTTATTTAATTTTCCCCACGTGTCTTTTAGTCCAACAGTTCTATTAAAGATCAGTTTTTTGGCAGTGGAAGTTTTATCGATGTTGAAATAACCAATTCTTTGGAATTGTAGATAAGACAGAGGAGGAAGGTCTTTCACAAACTTTTCAACATAACATTCGCTCAGAACTTTTAATGAGTCTGGGTTGATGATCTCTTTCATTGCTTCAAAAGCTTCACACCCTTTGGCTTCACGGATGTCTGCCAATTCATCACGAGGATTTTCTACTTTCCATAAACGGTCGTACAATCGCACTTCTGCTTTTAAACAATGGTCACAGCTTACCCAATGCAATGTGCCTTTGACTTTTCTGTTGGCATCCGGCATTCCACTTCGGGTATTAGGATCGTATTCGCAATAGACTTCAACGACGTTTCCATTCTCGTCTTTTTTGCAGCCTGTACATTTTACAATATAAGCGTTCTTTAGGCGCACTTCTTGGCCCGGAGTCATACGAAAATACTTCTTAGGAGCATCTTCCATGAAATCTTCATGTTCCATCCATAACTCTTTGCTGAACTCAATGGTGTGGATGCCGGCATCCGGATCTTCAGGATTGTTGATGGCTTCCAAAGATTCAACTTGGTTTTCCGGATAATTGGTGATGATCAGTTTTACCGGATTGATAACAGCTGAGACGCGTGTTGAACGACTGTTTAGGTCGTCGCGGACAGCGCTTTCAAGTAATGCGATGTCGTTAAGTGCATCATAAGTTGTATAACCAATCTTGTTGATAAATTTATGGATAGATTCCGGAGAATAACCTCTTCTTCTAAAACCAGAGATCGTCGGCATTCTAGGGTCATCCCAACCATTAACCAACCCTTCCTTAACCAAAGTCAAGAGGTTGCGTTTACTCATCAGCGTATAACTCAAATTGAGTTTGTTAAACTCAGTCTGACGAGGACGATTATCGTTCAGATCTTCTCCTTTCTTTAACCAATCAATGAATAGATCGTATAACGGACGGTGTACAACAAACTCTAATGTACATAAAGAATGAGTTACGCCCTCAAAGAAGTCACTTTGTCCATGTGCGAAGTCGTACATCGGATAAGCTTTCCAAGTGGTTCCTGTGCGATGATGAGGGTGCTTCACTACTCGATAGATGATTGGGTCTCTAAAGTGCATATTAGAGTTGCTCATATCGATCTTAGCACGAAGTACCATTGCTCCTTCTTCTACTTCACCGCTATTCATCTTGTTGAATAGGGTTAAGCTTTCTTCGATAGGACGGTTACGATACGGACTCTCTGTTCCGGGGATGGTAGGCGTTCCTTTTTGTTGTGCTATTTTTTCAGAAGATTGTTCGTCTATATAAGCTTTACCTTCTTTAATCAATTCAACTGCAAAATCCCAAAGTTGTTGGAAATAATCGGATGCATAGTAAATATTTCCCCATTGATATCCCAACCATTGGATATCTTCTTTGATCGCTTCTACGTATTCTACATCCTCTTTGGTGGGGTTTGTATCATCAAAGCGAAGGTTGCATGTTCCTGCATATTTTTCAGCAATGCCAAAATCCATGCAGATCGCTTTTGCATGTCCTATATGAAGATAACCGTTAGGTTCCGGCGGGAAACGAGTTTGGACTTTTCCTCCATTTTTCCCCTCTTTAAGGTCTTTTTCTATTATTTGTTCAATAAAGTTTAGACTTCTTTTCTCACCTGTTTCTTCGTTTCTTATATCTGTCATAATGGTTATTATTAGCTTTGTATACAATAGAGTACAAAAGTAGGACTTTTTTTTATTTTACCACTATAGGTTTTTTTGTTTTTTTGGTTTTCCCTTGTGTTGCTCAATAATCCCTTCTTTAATTTGATTTTAGAAAAATAATTTAATAAAAATTAGGTTTGATCAAAGAGTAACTGTATATTTGTTCGTGAATTTAGATGCTGTAAGTCTAGTTGCTCTTTTGGTAATATTTTCAAAGTAAATTAAAAATATGTTATATGACATGTTTTATTATTTGGATGGTATGAATAAAAGATTCTATATTTGCAGCGTTATCCTGAAAACAATCTTTTTACCTTAAAAAAAACTAATACCTATTGAAAACTGAAAAATGGGGCTTTGTGAAAAGCTCCATTTTTTTTGTTTATATCCCTTCTGTTCCACAAATTGAATTTGTATCTTTGCTCACGGTGATTAATTGTTTTGTAGTAATAACTAATGATAAATATTATGTTTTCTGGAATTGTTGAAGAATATGCCACACTAGTTTCTCTGGTTAAAGATCAAGAGAATATACATTTTACGTTTAAATGTTCGTTTGTGGGAGAACTCAAGATTGATCAAAGCGTTTCTCATAACGGCGTGTGTTTAACCGTTGTTAGCTTGACCGATGATACGTATACCGTTACGGCTATGAAGGAAACTCTTGAACGTTCTAACCTAGGACTTCTGCAAATTGGAGATAAGGTCAATGTGGAGCGTAGCATGATGATGAATGGGCGCTTGGATGGTCATATTGTTCAGGGACATGTCGATCAGGTGGCGACGTGTGTGGATATCAAGGATGCCGAAGGTAGTTGGTATTTTACCTTTAAGTATGCCTTTGATAAGGAAATGGCTCGTCGCGGATACATCACTGTAGATAAAGGATCGGTGACGGTTAACGGAGTGAGTTTGACGGTTTGTAACCCGACAGATGAAACGTTCCAAGTGGCTATTATTCCCTATACTTTTGAGCATACAAATTTCCATACGTTCAAAATCGGTAGCGTGGTGAATTTAGAATTTGATATCATTGGAAAATATATTAGCCGAATGATTCAGTATAAATAAGATGATGGATGGTAAAGACTTTTTGCAGTTAGTCTCTTCTAGACAAAGCGATCGAGCTTTTGATAAAGGGCGATTGGTAGAAGGGGATAAACTCGATAGAATATTGGAAGCGGGGCGGTTGGCTCCGTCGGCTTGTAATGCTCAGCCTTGGAAATTTGTGGTGGTGACTGATCCTGATCTTGCTCATAAGGTGGGTCGATTGGCTAGTAGCCTAGGCATGAATAAGTTTGTTAAGGAAGCTCCCGTGCATATTTTGATTGTGGAAGAATCTGCTAATCTAACTTCGATGATTGGTACCAAAGTCAAAGGAAAATATTTCCCGTTGATTGACATTGGCATTGTGGCTGCTCACATGGCATTGGCTGCAGAAAGTGAGGGGTTGGGGTCTTGCATTGTTGGTTGGTTTAATGAAGATGAAATCAAACAATGTGTGGGCATTCCTGCTTCAAAGCGCCTTCTTCTCGATCTAATCATCGGTTATCCTTTAAAAGGTAAACGACCAAAATCTAGAAAAGATAAAGCGAAGGTCGTTTCGTATAATCGTTATTAACTCATGATTATTATATTTAATGGAGGATATGTCGCGAAACCGACAGATTCTCCATTTCTTTTTTTATGAGTTATTCTTTTTATTTGCGGGGGGATTGGTTAAATTTTAGTCTTTTGTTTTCCCTCTTTTTACCTATTATAAGTTGTTTTGGTCAAAGGTATACTTGTTTTTTTGCATAGGAATTAGCCCGTTTTTAAACTGGTTTTAGCTTTTCTTGTAGCTCCTTTAGTCGCGCGATAAGCTCCTCTTTTTGAGCCCTCGAACGAGGGCTGAAGAGCCCTGCTTCGAGGGCCCATGGGTTTTCGTTCGAGGGCTGAAGAGAACACGAATAAAGGCTCAACAAATAGAACCTCGGTAGCAGTAGATTAGGCTTAGCGAGCTTCTATTTAAGCTTAGATTGTTATAAATCCTTCAAGAGGACTTTACTTGCTTTCTTATAATATTCTTCTCTGGATTCGACTATGATCTTCCATTCATCGCTGAATTGTTCGTCCTTGTCTATTTTGAAATTCTCCGACCCAAAAGTGTCTAGCTTGTCGAGTAACACTGCGACATTGATTTGGTTGATGTCGATAGACGGTTGATAGGCAATCTCTTCACTCTTCTGATCGGTGACAACTTCATTAATAAGCCCGATCTCTTGTAATTGGTAAAGGATCTGCTTGGTGAGTCGTATAGGAATGTGGTGGTCTTCCGAAATCTGTCCGGCAGTATAAGGACCCATGCCTTTCGAAAATCGTTTGGTGATTTGTGACATGATCAGAATGGAGATGAAGTCGCGGTAGCGGCGACTGATGTTTCGGGTGTCCTTATCGAAACTGAAGTGCCGAATGTTTTGACGGGCATAAGTCAGCTCGGCCCCGAATAAACAGATGGTCCAGGATATCTGAAGCCAAAGCAGAAAAAGGGGGAGTGCGGCGAAACTACCGTATATCGCATTGTAACGTGAAACCCATAGCTGACTGCCGATGTATAGAAATTGAAAAGCTTGATACGCGCTACCGGCCAGAATACCAGAAGTAAAAGCGTGCTTAAACTTGACTTTAGTATTCGGCATGAAAATATATAAGCCGGTAAACATGAACCAAGTGAGAACGAATGGAATGAGTCGGATTGAGAATTTCAAAATCGGAGCAAGGAGGACAAAATCTTCCATCTGTTTGAGCATGGTGCTCATGAAAATGGAAACACCACCCGAGATCACAATAAGTATCGGCATTAATAGTAACATAGAGAAATAGTCTGTGACTTTTCTATACATGGATCGCGTCTTCTTAATGCCCCAAATCCGATTGAACGTGATTTCTATGCTGCTGATCAGGTTGAGGACCGTCCATAGCAACATGATTAACCCGACACCGACAAAAACGCCACTTTTGGTTTGTGATAAATAAGAATCTACAAATTGAAGGATGGTTTCGGTCGTTTCAGTTTTTCCGGCAAAAGAAGTGCGGAAAACATTTTCCATGATGTTTGAGAACCCGAATCCTTTAGCTATGGCAAAAAGAATGGCCAAAATCGGTACGATGGCTAATAGGGTGCTGTAAGTCAGGGCCGAAGCCTTGTTGATGATTCGGTCTTTATTAAACCGACTAATGCTAAGATAGATGGTTTTAATGATGTTGTAAATAGAAAATGTCCGTTGGTTGACCTCGTTTTCTGTAATGCGCCAGATATCATAGGTCAGAAATTTCCAAATGTCGGCCAGTTTTTTTTTCATCATCTTAGGTTTATTGAGAAAAAGCAGTCGCCCTATAAGCCGAGTTCTGTACTTAAAAAAGATTTTAAGTGTCTGTCATTTATCTGAGTGAAATGTCACCAAGTCACTTTAGCGGTCTACCCTCCGACGTCGAGCGAGCAGCTCTATTAATGCCGGTATACATGACCTTACAACCCCTAAGACGCACAGCCCGTATGTCACCATACGACTGGTGAGCTCTTACCTCACCTTCTCATCCTTACCTTTATAAAAGGCGGTTTTTTTCTTCTACGTTACTCTACCTTCGCAGATAGCTTTCTGTTAGGAAGTAGGGTGCTCTATGTTGCCCGGACTTTCCTCCTGTTTTTCAACACGCGACAGACCGGGCGACTGCTTTAAGCTGCAAAAGTACGTCAATTATTTTGTTTTTGCTATACTTTCTCCTAATAATCGAATATTTTAATATCTTTGTTGGTTTAAAATAAGTGCTTTATGAGAAAAAAAATAGTTTTAATCGGCTTGCTGTTTAGTGCTCTTTTAGGGCCTCTAAAGGTTTGGGGAATTGGTCTTTCTCCTGAGAATCCTGGTTATGGCGTTGTAAACGTTTCTGTCTGTAATTTGCGAGATGAAGGCAAATTTACATCCGGGATGATTACTCAAGCGTTGTTGGGAATGCCGATTAAAATATCTGAATTTAATGGGTGGTATAACATACAAACGCCCGATACTTACAGGGGATGGGTGCATCGTATGACGATTCACCCCATGAATAAATCACAATTTGACGCCTGGAATGCGGCAGAGAAAATTGTGGTGACTGCACATTATGGATTTGTTTATAGTCAACCTGATATTTCCACACAAACGGTATCGGATGTTGTGGCGGGTAACCGTCTGAAGTGGGAAGGGACATCGGGCGATTTTTATAAAGTATCTTACCCTGACGGGCGTTTGGGGTATATTAGTCGGACTATTTCTCAACCGGAGAATGTTTGGCGCTTAGGATTGAAGTCTGATGCCGAGAGTATTATTCGCACGGCTTATTCGCTGATGGGAGTGCCTTACCTTTGGGCCGGAACGTCATCTAAAGGGGTCGACTGTAGTGGATTTGTCCGTACGGTTTTGTTTATGCATGATATTATTATTCCTCGTGATGCTTCACAGCAGGCTTATGTCGGGAAGCGTATTGAGTTTGGCGATCATGATGAAAATCTACAGCCTGGCGATTTAGTCTTTTTTGGTCGTCCGGCTACTGCTGATAAAAAAGAGTCTGTTTCTCATGTTGGTATTTATATTGGGAAGCATAAGTTTATCCATTCATTGGGAGATGTGCATGTCAACAGTTTCTCTTCTAATGATTCCGATTATGATGATTACAATACGAAAAGGCGGCTATTTGCAACACGTATTCTTCCTTTTATTAATAAGTGCGAAGAAATAACGACTACAGATCATCATCCTTTTTATAAGCCATGAATACTATTACATTTAAAACACACACGGAATGTCAACAAGAAGAGATTTTTTAAAAAAGGCAGCCTTTGTTGTGGCTGGCTCGGGATTGCTGGTCGATGAGGCCTTGAGTCATACTTCCTCTCCGTCTTTATTTGCAGTCCACTCATCGGGTTTGAATAAGAAGATGAAACTGACTTTCTTCCCTTATGAGTTAAACCTGAAACATGTATTTACGGTAGCGAGTTATTCTCGTAAGACGACTCCGGATGTTCAAGTTGAGATTGAATACGATGGGGTGACTGGGTATGGTGAGGCTTCTATGCCTCCATATTTGGGGCAAACGGTGGATACAGTCATGAGTTTTCTAGGAAAAGTTCGATTGGATCAGTTTTCAGATCCTTTTCAAATAGAAGATATTCTTGCTTATGTTGATGGTTTGTCGACTGGTGATACGGCGGCTAAAGCAGCTATTGATATTGCTCTTCACGACTTGGTGGGGAAATTGATGGGGCAGCCTTGGTATAAAATCTGGGGACTTAATAAGTTGCATACTCCATCTACCACATTTACGATTGGTATTGATACTCCGGATATGATTCGTTCGAAAACGAAAGAGTGTGCCGATCAATTTAATATCTTAAAAGTTAAATTGGGCCGGGATAATGATAAGGAGATTATAAAGACGATACGATCGGTGACTGATTTGCCTTTAGCGATTGATGCGAATCAAGGGTGGCATGATCGTCAACAAGCGCTGGATATGATCTATTGGTTAAAAGAACAAGGGATTGTGATGATTGAGCAGCCTATGCCTAAAGAACAACTCGATGATACAGCTTGGGTGACCCAGCATAGTCCTTTGCCTGTCTTTGCCGATGAGTCTTTGCAACGTTTAAGTGATGTACTCCCTCTTAAAGGTGCTTTTAGTGGGATTAATATTAAACTGATGAAATGTGGTGGGATGCGTGAGGCTTGGAAAATGCTGACTTTGGGTCGTGCTTTGGGGATGCGGGTGATGATTGGATGTATGACTGAAACCTCTTGTGCGGTCTCTGCCGCGGCTCAACTTTCACCTCTGGTCGATTTTGCGGATTTAGATGGTAATTTATTGATCTCCAACGATCGGTTTAAGGGGATGGAAGTGATTAATGGAAAAGTGACATTGACTGATTTACCGGGTATTGGTGTCGTGAGAATTTGAAAGAACTTTGGAATTGTTGATTTGTTAAATAGGTCAATGTGTAATGAATGTAAAAAAAGGAGGATTTGACGTTAAGCGCTGTTAAGTGTAATTTATTCATTGTTAAAAGAGAACAAAAAATCAATAGCAATAAAACATCCATGCTGATAATGTTATTATTTTAACGTCATATAAGTTAAACACGATTGAATATTAACATTTAAAAGAATTATAATCATGAAACAGACAACAAAGAACATTTTGGGAGTTGCAGCTATCGTTCTTCTCAGTTCGGGGGTGGCAGGATTGACCACTTATAAGATGTTGAAAGCAGAAGAACCAACGAATGCTTCGTTCAATGATTTATTCAAGCAGAATCCAAATTTAAATCTTGCGTCTTATAGTGGCGTTAATGCCCAACCGATTGACTTAACAGGGGCAGCAGAAAGTTCCCTTCATGCGGTCGTTCATATTAAATCAACGCAAGGCGTTTCTAATCAAACCGTTGATCGACAAGCGCCTGATATTTTTGATTTCTTTTTCGGAGATGGTCGTCGCCAACAGCGTCAACCTCGTGTTGGTTTTGGTTCCGGAGTGATTATCTCACAAGACGGGTATATTGTAACGAATAATCATGTGATTGATGGGGCTGATGATATTAGTGTGAAATTGAACGATAACCGTGAATTTAAAGGGCGAGTTATTGGGGCGGATCCTAGTACGGATTTGGCTTTGATTAAAATAGAGGCTGATGATCTTCCTACGGTTCCGGTAGGTGATTCCGATGCGTTAAAAGTAGGAGAATGGGTCTTAGCTGTGGGTAATCCATTTAACTTGACTTCTACGGTAACCGCTGGTATTGTGAGTGCTAAAGCCCGTACGTTAGGTGTTTATAATGGAGGTATCGAATCGTTCATACAGACCGATGCGGCCATTAATCAAGGTAATAGCGGTGGCGCTTTGGTGAATGCTAGGGGAGAATTGGTGGGTATAAACTCTGTGTTATCTTCTCCAACAGGTGCTTATGCCGGTTATGGTTTTGCTATTCCGACCAGTATTATGACCAAAGTGATTTCCGACCTTAAACAATATGGCACGGTGCAACGTGCGTTGTTGGGTATTCGAGGAGGATCGCTGACCGACGAACAGTTTAGTGATGAATTGAAGAAGAAAGTTAAAGAACTAGGTGTTGTTGAAGGGGTCTTGGTTGCTGAAGTTATCGACGGTGGATCGGCATCCGGTGCAGATATTAAAGTCGATGATGTTATTGTTGGTTTGGACAATAAGGTCGTGAAAAATATGGCCGATTTACAAGAGGCTATAGCTAAACATCGTCCGGGTGATAAGGTTAAAGTGAAAATAATCCGTAATAAAAAGGAAAAAATCATAGAAATCACCTTAAAGAATGAACAAGGTAATACTAAGATTGTTAAAGAAGCAGGTATGGATATTCTTGGAGCTGCTTTTAGAGAATTACCGGATGATTTGAAAAAACAGTTGAATTTAGGTTATGGATTGCAAGTGACCGGTGTTACTTCTGGTAAAATGGCTGATGCCGGAATAAGAAAAGGATTTATTATTCTTAAAGCTAACAATCAAGTGATGCGTAAAGCTAGTGATCTGGAGACCGTAATGAAAGAAGCAGTGAAATCTCCTAATCAGGTGTTATTCCTCACCGGAGTATTCCCTTCAGGAAAGAGAGGCTATTTTGCCGTTGACTTGACCCAAGATTAAACAATATATAGGTATTTAGTTTTTTAGATGTTTTAAGGTGAAAAGATGATTAGTGGGATAATGATTTTAAAAAGGGTGTCGGCTATGTGATGATCGGCACCCCTTTTAATGTTCTATTGAGAACTTCTTGCAAAAAAAAGTAAGTTGAAAATAGTTTTATACGGATAAAATGTAGTAACTTTGCACTCCAAATCTGTTTTTAAGAATGAGACAATTAAAGATTACCAAAAGTATCACTAACAGAGAAAGCGCTTCTCTTGACAAATATTTGCAGGAAATAGGTCGTGAGGACTTGATTACTGTAGAAGAAGAGGTAGAACTTGCTCAACGCATTCGTAAAGGAGATCGTGTGGCGTTGGAAAAATTAACACGTGCGAATCTGCGTTTCGTAGTATCTGTAGCTAAGCAGTACCAAAACCAGGGTTTGAGTTTGCCCGACTTGATTAATGAAGGGAATCTAGGACTGATTAAAGCTGCCGAAAAGTTTGATGAAACACGTGGATTTAAATTTATCAGTTACGCTGTTTGGTGGATTCGCCAATCTATTTTGCAGGCTTTAGCCGAGCAATCACGTATCGTTCGTCTTCCATTGAATCAAGTAGGGTCTTTGAATAAAATTAGTAAGGCCTTTTCTAAATTCGAACAAGAAAATGAACGTCGTCCGTCTCCTGAAGAATTGGCAGATGAGCTGGAAATACCGGTGGATAAGATTTCTGATACGTTAAAAGTATCCGGACGTCATATCTCGGTAGATGCCCCATTTGTTGAAGGTGAAGATAATAGTTTGCTAGATGTATTGGTGAATGACGATTCGCCTATGGCAGACCGTTCTCTTGTTAACGAGTCTCTTGCTAGGGAAATTGATAGAGCTCTTTCTACGTTAACCGATAGGGAAAAAGAAATCATACAGATGTTTTTCGGTATCGGACAACAAGAAATGACATTGGAAGAAATCGGCGACAAATTTGGACTCACACGTGAGCGTGTCCGCCAGATTAAGGAAAAAGCAATCAGAAGATTAAGAGCTAGTAATCGTAGTAAATTGCTCAAATCGTACTTGGGATAAGTAGGATGTATTAATTTCCGACATTTTAAGAAAATATAAAAACGGTTTATCTTTGCGTGGATAACCGTTTTTTTTTATCTTTGCCGTTAATATAATAGATTAATTATGAAATATATAAAGTCTGTATTGACCGTATTATCGATGTTTGTTCTTTGTACGGCATTTTCTGCAAAAAAAGATGATCCTAAGATCGTGTATGCATTTGGACTCTCAGCTTCATTTACCGATACGGTAGTTTGTTATACCGATATTCAAATATTGGATAGTGTCAAATTGACCAAAACCGATTTTCTTCCTAATCGTGATTTGTATAGTTACCAGCTCAAGAACTTTGTGGAGGGTGTGGGCTACCAAAAGACGAGTACGAGCATGATTTATTTTTCAGATAAGAAAAGTAAATTGGAGAAAGAGAGAGAGTCTCTTTTGAATAAATATAGAAAAAATAAGGGTCTGACTTTAAAACTGATTGAATCTAAAGATTTCCGTTTTGTAAAACCTGTTGTTGAGTAGTTTCTGCTATAAGATTATTGTAGAACTTTCGATACTGATTAAAATATAGATCCCTCATTTACTCTTTCAAATAATCGATAGGAAAGAGTCGAATGAGGGATCTTTTTATTTAAGAACCAAACTTTTGGTCTGATTTACTTAGTCCTTGTTGATTGCTTTTATAATCGTTCAAGTTGTACTGTGAAGTGGCGCATTAGAGGGGCTTCCCATGCGATACGTACACCGTGGGTAATGGATTCTCTACGTTCGTATACATTTCTTAAAGCCGCTGCAATAACGTCCATATGGTTGTTGGTATACACACGTCTTGGAATCGCGAGGCGAAGAAGATCGAGTCCATTGAAACGATTTTCTCGGGTCACCGGATCTCTATCGGCCAAGAGATACCCAATTTCACATCCACGAATTCCGGCTTCTAAGTAAAGTTCTACGGTTAGTGTTTGTGCAGGGAATTCTTCTTTAGGAACATGAGTCAGAACTTTAGGAGCATCTACGAAAATTGCATGTCCGCCTGCCGGACGTTGGTACGGTATCCCATATTCGTCGAGTTTTTGAGCGAGATATTCCACCTGTTTGATACGAGTCTCCAAATTGTCGAACTCCGTATTCTCATCTAATCCGATAGCTAAGGCATTCATGTCACGCCCGTTCATACCTCCATAAGTGAGATAACCCTCAAACTGAACACAGAATCCTTTTGAACCGTCGTACCAATCCTGTTTTCTAGTAGCAATGAAACCTCCCATGTTGACAACGCCGTCTTTCTTTGCACTCATGGTCATGCCGTCTGCGAGATCGAACATTTCACGGGTGATTTCTTTGATAGTCTTATCGGCATAGCCTTCTTCTCTCGTTTTGATGAAATATGCGTTTTCTGCAAAACGGGCAGAATCAAACAATACCGGTTTCTGATACTGATCGGCTAGTGCACGTACTTCGCGTAAGTTTTGCATAGATACAGGTTGTCCACCGGCTGTGTTGTTCGTAATCGTCACGATGATAAATGGGATTTTCTTATCATATTTTTTTAAAGCATCTTCTAACTTTTTGGGGTCAACATTACCTTTGAATGGAATTTCGAGTTGAGTTTGTTTGGCCTCGTCAATGGTGCAGTCTAGTGCAATAGCGTGGCGTCCTTCGATGTGTCCTTTAGTAGTATCGAAGTGGGAATTTCCAGGAACAATATCTCCTTCGTGTACGAGGTAAGAAAATAAAACATTCTCGGCTGCACGACCTTGATGTGTTGGAATAATATATTCAAAACCTGTGAGACGGGTAATCGTGTCTTTCAAACTGAAAAACGAACTAGCGCCGGCATAGCTTTCGTCCCCCAACATAATGCCTGCCCATTGACGATCACTCATAGCGCCCGTTCCCGAGTCTGTGATTAAGTCGATGTATACTTGCTCAGATTTGAGTTGAAAGACATTGTAGTGTGCTTCTTTTATCCATTGTTCCCGTTCTTCACGAGTACTTTTTCGGATGGGCTCAACCATCTTGATTTTCCAGGATTCGGCAAAAGGTAATTTCATTATCGTATTATTTAAGTTATTGTGCCCTAATTTAGGCTATTTTTTTATAATTATAAAACAAAGAAATAACTTTTTGATATTTTTTTATCCTCTGAGATTTGTTTGTGTTGAAATATTATTATATTTGCATTTGTATTAAAATATTACCCATTCGCTCTGCTACATAACTGAAAGCGTTTACTTCCTCTTATGCTCCTCTGTGGAATTAGGCTATAGTATGATTAGAAAACTACTATTATGAAAACACCTTTTTTTCATTTGAGCTTGATGCTTTTTTTATTTGTATCATGTGTTTATGTTACTCCTGACGATGATGAGCAATTGTTGCCCGGAACAACTCCATTTCTGTTTACCGCCGATATTTGCGCGGCTTCTCAAACTCGTTTACAAGAAAATTCCTTTTCAGAAGGTGATTCTGTGGGTATTTTTGCTGTAATTTCTCCTGGTGATTTCAACGCTCAACGTTACATTGATAATCAGTGCTTTTGCTATTCTTCTGCATTGAATGCCTTTACTGCTACTACTGATGTTTTCTATCCTGAAGGAGATGTAGCTCTTGATGTGATGAGTTATTTCCCTTATCGAGACGTTCATTTGGGGGTAAATCAAACGACGTTGGAAGTTGGAGTCGAACCCGATCAAAGGTCGACCAAACATTTCTATCAATCGAATTTTCTGGTTGCCACTCAAAAAGCGGTTGCTCCAACCGATCAGTCTGTTAAGTTCTCTTATTTTCATCAATTTTCAAAAATGAAGGTGATGATCGAACTTGCTGATGGGCTAGAGGCACAACTATTAAGAGAAAAATCTCCATTTATTTCTATAAGTGGATGTTACACGAAAGCATCTTATGATTTCCTAACGAATACCTTCTCCGGTTGGACTCGTCAATCGACTATTTTCCCTCATGGACAATGGATCTGGGATGAAGCTAAACGTTCTTTAATAGGAATGGAAGCCATTCTGATTCCTCAACAAGTACAAGGTGGCCAACGCATCAATTTAGAAGTAGGTGGAAGGATTTATTATAGTACTATCCCTCAGAGTACATGGCTTGAGAGTGGCAAACAGTGTACGGTTAAGATTGTGTTTAAGCCTCTCGAAGAACGCTTGATCTCACACATTGAAGGTGGAATTGTGGATTGGGAAGGAACCGATGTTTGGGATGTCGATTCTCAAGACAAAGCTGATTATATCGATGTGGAGAGTTTGGATTTTAGAGATTCTGGCATTTATGAGGTCGTTTACGGAGGTAAGGTTATCGGACAGATTTGCAAAGAATATCTCCTTTCTGATCAGATTCAATCGCAAGCTATTGTGGCTTATCCGATGGACTTGCTAGGACAGGCTGACTTGAAGCATGGATTATTGGTGAAACGGTTGGATGGAAAGGGCTTTGATGGTGGACGCAACTTATCTTGGGGAGATACCTTTTGTGAGTTGAGTCATGGGGAAGATGATCTTGTTTCCGGCCATTACTTGTTTTTTAATACTGATGGTCAGATATTCTTGGCCGACCAGGGGGAGGGACTTAAAGTCTATCTTCGGGCTAAATTGTTTAGGGATATCCGCGGGCGCTTACAACGTCAATATCCAATTATTAAAATTGGAACTCAATATTGGTTGGGGGAGGATTGGTCTGCATCGACTTATTTAGATGGGAGTCCTATTCCTCTTTTGCCTTCATTAACCATAGGAGCCAAGGGGTATTTACTCTCTGATGATGGGGAAGATCATTTTTATTCGTCTTCACTCATCGGAAGTAACGGTTTGCTGCCCTCTGGATTGTCTATACCGACTTGGGATGATTGGAATCGCTTGAAACTTTACCTTTGCAATAATGCTGATTTATTGAAAGAGGGTCTTTGGCTTTCTACAGAGGCTGAAGAATCATCGAAGAATTATCTCGATGAGACGGGGTTTGGCATGCATCCTATCGGTTTTCACTTAATAACAGAGAAGGGGACGTATTATGCAGATTATAAGAATAAATATGTTGGATATTGGGCCGTAGATCATTTGAATGATCGGATTGCTTCTGAGAGAAGCATCTCCTTTAAGGGGGTAGCTAATGGTTTCTTCGAATCTTCCGCAAAGATAGATGAGGCATATCCTATTCGTTGCATTTGCAGATAGCTAGTGAGTCTTTATAAAGTTTTTCCAACGAATAAGATCAAAATTCATTATTTTTACGTACGTTTGAGAATCGAAAATAAAAATGATATGAAGAAGATTATTAATCCGTGGAAGGAGTTTGAGGGATATAATTGTTTTGGATGCGCACCCAATAATCCGGCTGGTGTAAAAATGGAATTTTACGAAGATGGTGATGAAATAATCAGTATCTGGAAACCTACTGCCGAATATCAAGGCTGGATCAATACCCTGCATGGAGGTATACAAGCCGTTCTCTTAGATGAGATCTGTGCATGGGCCATTCTTCGTAAGTTGCAAACAACTGGGGTGACTTCAAAAATGGAGACCCGTTATCGCAAATCCATCATGACTACCGACTCACATGTGGTTCTGAAAGCTACCATAAAAGAGGTGAAGCGTAACGTCGTTTTAGTAGAGGCTAAACTATTTAATAAAGATGGTGAACTCTGCACAGAAGCACTCTGCACTTATTTTACTTTCTCTCAAGAAAAGGCTCGGGAAGAGATGTTTTTCCTTGAGTGTGATGTTGAGCCGGAAGAGATTTTGCCTTTAATTTGATAGTTAAACTTAAAATATTCTATCAAATGTTTTGCTGTTATATATAAATCGTTTATATTTGTCGCCAAGATAAGAAAAATATGAAGTATTCATTCGTACATAATCATCATCATTTACCTAACGATTCACTCGGTGGGCATGTTTGATATTGTGTCGAAAGATAGATTAAAAATACATGAGGCTTACCGAATCGGTAAGCCTTTTTTTGTTTCAAAATGTGACGACGATTAAATTTAAAATATAGAATTATGCTAAGAATTGCAGTACAAACAAAGGGACGTCTTTTTGAAGAGACTATGGGATTATTCAGCGAAGCAGACATTAAATTGAACACGACAAAACGGACATTATTGGTACAATCATCCAATTTTCCTCTTGAAGTGTTATTTCTTAGAGACGACGATATTCCTCAGACTGTTGCGACAGGAGTAGCCGATTTGGGTATCGTGGGTGAGAATGAATATTGTGAGCGCAACGAAGACGTGGAGATCGTCAAACGACTTGGCTTTAGTAAATGTCGGTTGTCGCTAGCTATTCCTAAAGATGTGGAATATACCGGTATGCATTGGTTTAAAGGTAAAACGATTGCGACGTCCTATCCGGCCATTCTTAAGAAATTTCTGGAAGAACAACGCGTTAATGCTGCAATTCACGTGATCACCGGTTCGGTAGAAGTCTCTCCCGGAATTGGTCTGGCCGATGCGATCTTCGATATTGTGAGTTCCGGGTCGACTTTAGTCAGCAACCGTTTGAAAGAAGTTGAGGTCGTCATGCGATCGGAAGCCTTACTGATTGGGCATAAGAAGATGGATGCTCGTAAGCAAGCTATACTAGACGAGTTGTTATTTCGCTTGGATGCGGTGAAGACGGCTGAGGACAAAAAATATGTGCTAATGAATGTTCCTAAAGATAAACTGGAAGAGATTATTAGCGTACTTCCGGGTATGCGTAGCCCGACTATCATGCCTCTAGCTCAGGAGGGGTGGTGTTCTGTGCACACCGTGCTCAACGATAAATGCTTCTGGGATATCATCGGTAAACTGAAAACTTTTGGTGCCGAGGGCATTTTAGTCTTACCTATTGAGAAAATGATTCTTTAACCCTATAAACGAAAGGATGGTATGAAGATAATAGAATATCCTTCGCGAGAAGATTGGCAACAAATCGTGAAACGTCCGGCAATGGATACCGAATCTCTATTTGCTATCGTGAAACCGATGATCGAGCAGGTGCGTTTGGAGGGTGATCGAGCCGTATTGGCTTATGAGAAAAAGTTCGATGGAGTAGAACTCTCTGACCTTTTGGTCTCATCGGCTGAAATGGAGGAAGCGGAACAACTGGTGGATGATGAACTAAAGTCGGCTATTGTTTTGGCCAATCGTAATATTACCAAGTTTCACTCCGCTCAGATGATCGACAAACAACCGATCAGTACGACCGACGGTGTGGTTTGTTGGCAGAAATCGGTCGGTATAGAAAAAGTCGGTTTGTATATTCCCGGCGGAACAGCCCCTCTGTTTTCTACCGTATTGATGTTGGCGACTCCGGCCAAAATTGCCGGTTGTCGTGAGATTATACTCTGTACCCCTCCTAATAAGGAGGGTAAAGTCTCACCTGCCATCTTATTCGCGGCAAAATTGGCTGGCGTGGATCAGATCTTCAAGATTGGTGGGGCACAAGCCATTGCTGCTATGGCATATGGAACAGAGAGTGTACCTAAGGTTTATAAGATCTTTGGCCCCGGCAATCAGTATGTCACAGCTGCTAAGCAGTGGTTGAGCCTAAAGGAAGTTGCGATTGATATGCCTGCCGGTCCGTCGGAAGTAGAGGTCTTGGCCGATTCGTCAGCGAATCCTGCCTTTGTAGCGGCCGACTTATTGTCGCAGGCGGAGCATGGAGTGGATAGTCAGGTGATGTTAGTGACCACTTCTCGCGAACTTATTGATGGCGTATTAAAGGAGTTGGAGGATCAGAAAGCATCTTTGAAGCGTCAGGAGATGGTCGAAAAAGCGTTGGAGAACAGTTGCGTGGTGCTGTTGAACGATATGGATGAAGCGATAGAGCTGACCAATCGATATGCGCCTGAGCATCTGATTATACAGACCGTTGATTATTCGGCTATTGGGGAGCGTATCATCAATGCAGGATCGGTTTTCTTAGGCCCCTTCTCGCCTGAGAGTGCAGGAGATTATGCTTCGGGTACGAACCATACATTGCCTACCAATGGGTATGCAACCGCTTATAGTGGAGTGAATATTGATAGTTTTATACGTAAGATTACTTTTCAGGAACTTTCATCCAATGGACTTCGGACTATTGGACCATCGATCGAGATTATGGCCGAGAACGAACAGTTGCAGGCGCATAAGAATGCGGTCAGCACTCGATTGAAAGCCTTGAATAATGATCCGGAAAGGAGCTCAAAATGATGAAAGCACTTGAAACATTGGTTCGCCCTAACATTTGGGCATTAAGTCCTTATTCTTCTGCCCGTGATGAATATACGGGTGGGATGGCCTCGGTCTTTCTTGATGCGAACGAGAACCCTTATAACACGCCTCATAACCGTTACCCGGATCCTTTGCAAAGGGATTTGAAGCGAGAGATTGGACGCATTAAGGGAGCATATCCTGAGACAATCTTCTTGGGAAATGGTAGCGACGAGGCGATCGACCTCTTGTATCGTGTCTTTTGCGAACCGGGTAAGGATAACGTGGTGGCTATCGAACCCACTTATGGTATGTATCGGGTGTGTGCTGAGGTTAATGATGTGGCTTATCGAAAGGTTTTGCTTAACTCTGAGTTTCAGTTTTCAGCCGCCGATTTATTGAAGGCTGCCGATGAGAGAACGAAGTTGATCTTTCTCTGTTCTCCGAACAATCCAACCGGAAATAACTTGTTACGTTCGGAAATAGAGGAACTCTTAACGACTTTTCAAGGGTTGGTGGTTTTAGATGAAGCCTATAGTGACTTCTCGGATGCTCCTTCTTTTCTAGCGGAATTAAATAACTACCCCAATCTGGTGGTGTTGCAGACATTCTCTAAAGCGTGGGGATGTGCCGGAATACGTTTGGGAATGGCTTTTGCCTCGGAAGAGATTATTTCACTTTTGAACAAAGTGAAATATCCGTATAATGTGAATCTGCTGACTCAAGAACAGGCATTGGAGATCTTACAGAAGTACGACGAGGTAGAACGTTGGGTAAAACAACTGAAGGAGGAGAGGGAGTATCTTGAAACGGCTTTTCAAACGTTAAGTTGTGTCGTGAAGATCTTTCCGTCGGATGCTAACTTTTTGTTGGTTCGTGTTACCAACGCCTCTGTCATTTATCAGTATTTGGTGGAGTCGGGAATCATTGTTCGGAATCGTCATTCGGTCACTTTATGTGAAGGTTGTCTACGTGTCTCGGTGGGGACTCATGACGAGAATGTATGCTTGATTGAGGCTTTAACAAAATATGTCGAAGAATTTAAATAGGAAAAGATGAAGAAGGTGTTGTTTATTGACAGAGATGGGACGTTGGTTGTAGAACCACCGGTTGACTATCAGTTAGATGCGTTCGAGAAATTGGCGTTCTATCCGAAAGCGATTCGTAATCTAGGCTTTATTGCCGAAAAACTTGATTTTGGATTGGTGATGGTGACCAATCAAGATGGTTTGGGAACGGCTTCTTTTCCTGAAGAGCAGTTCTGGCCAATTCAGAATCTGATCTTAAAAACGCTTGAAGGAGAAGGGGTAACGTTCGATGAGATTTGTATCGATCGTAGTTTTCCTGAAGAATGCTCGTCTTTTCGGAAACCTAATACGGGAATGCTGACGCGGTACTTAAATGCCGAGGAGTATGATATGGCCGGTAGTTTTGTGATCGGCGATCGGCTGACGGATGTGGAGTTGGCCAAAAATCTGGGATGTAAGGCGATTCTTCTTAATGATCCGCAGCAGACGGTGGTTGGCGAAGCATTGCAAGATTCTTGTGTCTTGGTCACGACCGACTGGGATCGGATTTCCGAACTGTTGTTTGCCGGCGAACGTCGGGCAACGTTGTCCCGAAAAACGAATGAAACGGATATCTCGATTGAAATGAACTTGGATGGTCAAGGGAAGTGTGCCATTAATACGGGGATCGGCTTCTTCGATCATTTGTTGGAGCAGATCGGAAAACACTCCGGTATTGATTTGACGGTGAAAGTTACGGGCGATTTGTATGTCGACGAACACCATACGATAGAGGATACTGCCATTGTCTTGGGAGAATGTTTTTATCAGGCATTGGGCAGTAAAAGAGGAATAGAACGTTACGGATATAGCTTACCTATGGACGATTGTTTGTGTCAGGTCTGTCTTGATTTTGGTGGTCGCCCTTGGTTGGTTTGGGAGGCTGATTTTAAGCGTGAGAAGATTGGCGATTTGCCAACAGAGATGTTTTTCCATTTCTTCAAATCGTTTAGTGACGGTGCGCGAATGAATCTGAATATTCGTGCTGATGGAGGTAACGAACATCATAAAATTGAAGGCATCTTTAAGGCACTGGCTCGAGCCATTAAGATGGCGATTAAACGGGATATCTATAATTTCCAATTGCCTTCGAGTAAAGGCGTCTTATAATCCCTGTTTTCCCGTTCAGTGTTAACTGAATAGAAACGGACGATTAGTACGAAGAAAAGTACTGGTACGCAAAAAAGAGAAAGAGTGTGTCAAAACGTCTTTAGACATCAACCGGTTGGTTCTTACGAACGATGGCCGATAATTGCCTTTGTAGACTTTTCAACACACTCTCTTTTTATTTAGAAAGTCTGTTTAATGTGTGCGCTTTCTTTTATCAGAGTGCTTCTATCTCTTTTAACCAAGCTTCTGCACTGGCGTCACTCGGCATACGCCAGTCGCCACGGGGACTGATCGATATCACTCCAACTTTAGGTCCATCCGGCAAACAAGAGCGTTTGAACTGTTGATTGAAGAAACGGCGGAAGAAGGTGTAAAGCCACTTTTTAATGATCTCTTTTTCGAAGATACCGTTGAATGCCGTCGACGCTAGGAAGAAGATCTTCGACGGACGGAATCCGAATCGTAAAAAGTGATACAAGAAGAAGTCGTGTAGCTCGTAAGGGCCAACCAGATCTTCTGTCTTTTGCTCAATCTCACCGGTACTGCTAGCCGGAATAAGCTCTGGACTGATCGGAGTATCGATAATGTCTAGCAAGGTGAATCTAGACAGATCGTCAACCTCATTTTCTGCAACCCAACGGACTAAATGTTTGATAAAGGTTTTGGGAATGCTGGCGTTGACCCCATACATCGACATGTGGTCGCCATTGTAAGTGGCCCACCCTAGGGTGAGTTCCGATAAGTCTCCTGTTCCGATGACCAGTCCATTCGTTTGATTGGCAACATCCATCAAGATCTGCGTACGCTCACGAGCCTGACAGTTTTCGTAAGTTGTATCGTGGATGTTTATATCATGTCCAATATCTTTGAAGTGTTGTATACACGAAGCTTTGATGTCTATTTCGCGTATAGAGATACCCAACCCCTTCATGAGGTTGATGGCATTGTTATAGGTGCGATCGGTCGTACCGAACCCAGGCATGGTGATTCCGAGAATTCCTTCGCGAGAAATCCGAAGTTTGTCGAATGTCTTGATACAAACCAATAAAGCCAATGTTGAGTCGAGCCCTCCCGAAATACCTATCACGACATTTTTCGAGTGGGTGTGAACCAATCGCTGTGAGAGCCCGGCGACCTGTATCGAGAAAGTCTCTTCACAGAATTCGTTCAAGTCCTTAGGTGATGGAACGAATGGGTGGGTGTTGAACTTTCGAGTCAAGGTAATCGGCTTTTGATTAATGACCTCAGTGAAGATTCTGACTGCCTTCTTTCCGTCTAGATTACCTTTGTTGGCCGAGAAAGTCGTGTTTATGCGACGTTCTGCACGCAAACGGTCGACATCAATTTCGCTGAAGATGAGTTGTTCTTCCATGCTGAATCGTTTGCTACGCGCTAGTAAGCTACCGTTTTCATAGATTAAACCGTTGCCGGCAAAGACCACGTCGGTAGTCGATTCGCCAAAACCACAAGAGGAGAAGACATAACCTGAGATGCAACGGGCCGACTGCTGACTGATTAATGAACATAGGTATTTGTGCTTACCGATATTCTCATTGTCGGCAGAGAGGTTGAAAATGATTTCCGCACCTTGTAATGAAAGAGTCGAACTTGGTGGAATAGTCGACCATAGGTCTTCGCAAATCTCTATTCCAAAAGTGGTTTGTGAGGTTTCAAACAATAAGTTCGAACCGATCGGAATGATTTGACCACAGAGACGAACATGAGTCTCATCGAGTCTGGCCGAAGAGGTGAACCATCGTTTTTCGTAGAATTCTTTGTAGTTGGGCAGGTAGGTCTTCGCTGCAATACCAAGGATCTTCCCTTTTTGGATGACTGCTGCGGCATTGATGATGGTCGAGTTGACGACAACCGGAAGTCCGATGATCGAGATAATGTCTAACTGTCGTGTATCACTCAAGATCTGAATTAACGACATTTCGGCTTCTTCAAGAAGAAGTTGCTGGGAAAATAGATCTCCACAAGTATATCCTGTGATACTTAGTTCAGGAAATACAATGATGTGTGCATTCTGTTTGTCAGCTTCATTAATTAAATGCTCGATTTTTTCAGCATTATATTTGCAGTCTGCAACCTTAATATGAGGGATTGCTGCTGCTACCTTTACAAATCCATAGTTCATACGATCTTTCATTATGTATAGTGGTACAAAAATAGAAAATTGTTTTGAATTTTTGTTTTATTAATAAGAAACTTACTCGTTTTATTCTTAAAATAGAGTAAATATACAGTCTTTGATGACTTTTAGTCTCGATCCTGCTTTTTTAGGGCTTTATCATTACTTTTACCGCAAGTCTGTTTTGGCTTGAAATGGTCTATTTAATTAATGTTTTTTAAGTTGCTCAACTCGAAATAAGAATCTATATTTGCAAAGAAATTATAATTGTATTTATTACATTTTTAATATGAGTGCGAATCCTTACGAACGTTTACTAGAGTATAAGATAAAGCCATCGATGCAACGTATGGCTATCATGAAATATTTGATGGAGCATTCTACGCATCCTTCTGCCGAGGAGATTTATTCTGCTTTGTCGTCATCAATGCCGACATTATCGAAGACCACTGTTTATAACACTCTGAAGTTGTTTGCCGAACAAGGGGCTGCTCTGATGCTGACCATTGATGAGAAAATCATTAAGTTCGATGGAGACACTTCTCCTCATGCACATTTCTTCTGTAAGTCGTGTGGACAAGTTTACGATTTGAAGTATCTGGAAGGAGTGAAACAAGTTGAAATGTTAGATTTTGACGGGCATCAGATCTTGGAAGTACATAGTTACTATAGAGGGATCTGTCACCGTTGTTTGAATAAGAAAGTCAATTAATTAATTTATAATTAAATAAAGTAATGAAGAAATTTAGATGTACCGTTTGCGGTTATGTTTTTGAAGGAGAAGCTGCTCCAGAAAAATGTCCTTTGTGTAAAGCTCCTGCAAGTAAGTTTGTTGAAGTGGCTGAAAGCCAAAGTGGAAACTTAACGTTTGCTGATGAACACGTGATTGGCGTGGCAAAGGGTTGTGACGAAGAAATGATTAAAGATTTGAATAATCATTTCATGGGTGAATGTACCGAAGTTGGAATGTATTTGGCTATGAGTCGTCAGGCCGATCGTGAAGGATATCCTGAGATCGCAGAGGCATTCAAGCGTTATGCTTGGGAAGAAGCTGAACATGCTTCTAAGTTTGCTGAGTTGTTGGGCGACTGTGTTTGGGATACAAAAACCAATCTTCAAAAACGTAAAGATGCTGAACAAGGTGCTTGTGAGGACAAAAAACGTATCGCAACTCGTGCTAAAGCTTTAAATCTTGATGCTATTCACGATACTGTACACGAAATGTGTAAAGATGAAGCTAGACATGGTAAAGGATTCGAAGGATTATACAATCGTTACTTCGGTGATAAGTAATAAACTTTACTAGCTGGATATATAGAGACCCTGTTTGATTCTTGAAGTCAAACAGGGTTCTTTTTTAGAAGAAAACTGTATAAATAGAATAGATTATGAAAAAAGGGTTTGGTATAATACAGTTTTCTGGGAACGATGCGATCTTTCTATTTTAGTAAAAATTCGTCAATACCTCTTTTATAGGTTGCCTTGTCTGCTGCTCCTCTGATAAATTGCGGATCGCCCTTTAAAGGAATGAAGACTAATAACGGGATGCTTGTGGCATTGAATAATCCGGCTAATTCTTTTTCTTTATCGACATTGACCTTGTAGATCTTGATTTGATCTTTGTATTCTTTTGCCAACTCTTCCATGATCGGGGCAATCTTCCGACAGGGGGCACACCAACTAGCATATAGATCGATGATTACAGGTTTCTTTCCGATAAAGTCCCAGGTCTGTGACTTTTCGTAGTCGAACACTTCTTTCAGAAATAAGGCCTTATTCATTGGTACGACTTTTCCCTGCTGATCGTTATCTTGGTTAATCTTACCGATCGGATTAGAAGCCTGTATCGACAAAAGGCTTGTTAATAGAATGGCTATAATAGCGAGTCTTTTCATTTTATTCTTGGAGTTATACGTAATACTTTTCTAATACGGATTTTAGTTCCTTGCTTTGGACGACTCCCGACTGTCGCCAAACGAGCTCTCCTTTTTTAAATAGGAGCAGAGTGGGTACGGCTTGGATATGATAATTGATGGCTAACTGTTCGTGTTTGTCGACATCAATTTTGATGATTCTGGCTTGCTCGCCAACCATACCTTTTACTTCTTGAAGGATTGGCTTCATTGCTTTGCAAGGTCCACACCATTCTGCAAAGAAATCAACTAATACAGGAATGTCCGATTGTATAATGTCTTCAAATTTTTCCATAACTTACGGTCTTCAATTAATGATTAACTATTTTATTCTTTTCAATTAGAACGTTGCCTGAAAATATTTTGTTCATAATAATAGAGTGCCCTTCATAAGAGGAAACTTTATTTAACTTAAGTTTCGATCTGACGCGATTGAAAAGAGTAGAATGAAAACAGTCCGAAAAGAGTCACTGACGCTGTGACCTTTTCGGACTGCATTTATTTGTTGAGATTTCTAATCTCTATTCGACTATCGTTAGCTCATCAATGAGGTGTGACGCTCCGGCAAACTTATCAATGATAAATAAGGTGTAACGGATGTCTACGCAAGCTGCACGTTGCAGTTTGGGTTGGAAAGCAATGTCTCCGGTTAACCCTTCAAAGTTGCGGTCGAATCCTGTACCGATCAATTGTCCTTTCGCATTGAACACGGGACTTCCGGAATTACCACCGGTGTTGTCGGTGTTGACAATGAAGCACACAGGCATTTCACCGTTTTGACCATATCTACCATAGTCTTTATTCTGATAAAGTGTCTTCAACTTCTGTGGTACGACAAACTCCCAGTTGTTTGGATCTTCTTTCTCCATCACACCGGCAAGAGTCGTCTGCCAATTATAAACCACTCCATCTTTAGCTTCGTATGGCAATACTTTACCATAAGTCAGGCGTAGAGTCGAGTTGGCATCAGGATAGATGGGCTGACCGTTCGATTGTTTCAAGTCCATCATTCCTCGAACCCAAACTTTGTGCGCCGCATCATAATTCTCGTTGGCCTCTTTCATGGCAATGGCTGTCTGTAAGATCCCATCGGTTATGGAGTGTTTGAAAAGCACCATCCAATCACGCTCTAGTTTTTGTAGGCTTGGCTTTTTGATGAATTTTTCAAAGTTCTCTTTGCTACCGAAGATCGAGTACTTGAAGCACGCATTAATAAAGGTATCACTATTGCCTTTAAAGCGGCTGTCGATGACTTTGAAAATGCTGATGCGTTGTTCCACCGGAATGTATTCCGAGTAAGTCTGCATCATTTTCTGAGCCACAGTACGTTCCACTTCACGGAAAGGAACAGCTTCGAAATAAGCTTCGCCTTGTTTCTTCAACTGACTAATCTCTGTCTCTATCGCTTGTTGATCTTTGGCTTTCAAAGCAGCAACTAATCCGCTTGTAGAAGGAAATCCCATGAAATCCATTCCTTTGATTAATGCTTCGCTAATCGCTTGTTGGTGATAGATGGCATCGTGTCGGTGAGCGACGATCGATCGTATTTCATCGAATGCTTTTTGATAAGCCTCGTTACCCTCTTGTTTTCCACGTGCCAATAAGGCTTCTTGCTGTTGGCGTTTGGTGTCGAGCACATTCAAGGCCACTAATCCTTCGTTCATGCCTATCGCATTTTTCCAATAATTGGCCGATGAAGCATAAATGCTCGCGTAGTGAATGCGAACAGCCGGATCTTTAAGCATCTCTTTCATTAACACCTCTTGGCGCGCTCCGCGCACATGATGACGCATGAAGTTGGTCGTTTTCATACGTTCTTCCACTTCGTCGGAGATCATATATCGCCAGTTGCGTCCGGGGAATCCCATGACAAAGGTAAAGTCCCCTTCTTGCACACCCGCTAGACTAATCGTTAGGTGTTTCTTTACTCGTAAAGGTACATTATCTTTTGAATATCCGGCAGGCTTGCCATTCTTATCTCCATAAATACGGAAGATCGAGAAGTCGCCGGTGTGGCGAGGCCACATCCAGTTGTCGGTATCGGCACCAAACTTACCAATAGAAGAAGGAGGAGCGCCTACCATGCGGATGTCGCTATACTCTGTCTTTACAAATAGATAATATTTGTTACCGCCATAGAAGGCTTTCAGTTCCAATTTTACTCCCGGAAGCATTTCAATCTTTTCGGCTTCCGCAAAACGTTTAGCGACTTTGGCCAAATAAGAAGGAGATAGATAGTTTACACCGTTGGGATCCGGATCTTTCTTCAATTGCTCATTGACGTATGAGGTCACATCCAGAATACGGTCGATAAACGTTACGGTTAGACCTTCGCATGGCAGTTCGGCATCTCTGTTCATCGCCCAGAAACCATCAGTCAGGTAATCGTGGTCGACACTACTGTGTTGCTGGATGGCTCCATATCCACAATGGTGATTGGTCAGTACCAAACCTTCAGAGGAGATCACCTCTCCGGTACATCCGCCGCCAAAGTGAACGACGGCATCTTTGAGTGAAATACCACTATTATTATATAAGTCTTGAACCGGAATTTCAAGTCCAAGCTCTTGCATAGCAACGGCATTTTGAGCTTTTAAGTCGGTCAGCATCCACATCCCTTCATCTGCGCGTGCGCAGATGGAGGAAAGTGCAAGTGCTCCTATAATAAATGATCTTTTCATTCGATTATTCGTTAATAGTCATTTCGTTGATGAGGTGATTACAGCCACCAAGTTTCTCTAAGATAAACAAGACATAACGGATATCCAGGTTGATACAACGTTGTAGCTTGTTGTCGAAATTGATGTCGCCACTCAACGATTCCCAGTTGCCGTCGAATGCACAACCAATCAACTCACCTTTACTGTTAAGTACCGGGCTACCAGAGTTACCTCCGGTGATATCATTGGTCGATAAGAAACAAACCGGCATATCACCATTCGGCAAAGCATATTTGCCGAAGTCCTTATTCAGAATCAGTTCTTTCAACTTAGCCGGAACATTGAACTCACGGTCGTTAGGATTCTCTTTTTCAAGAATTCCTTTTGCAGTGGTGTAGTATTTATAATGTACTCCGTCTTTTGGATTATACGATTTCACATTACCATAAGTCAGGCGTAAGGTGAAGTTGGCATCCGGATAAGAAGGTACCGGAAGTTTCATTTCTGCCAAACCACGAAGATAGGTTTTGTGCATCAATTGCAAATCATCGTGTAACGTTCCGAAAGCACCACGTATCACTTCCAATGTGCTATATTTCGAACGAGAGTATTCAGTCGCCATATCCTTGTCGATTGCTTTTACGGAAGGCTTCTTAATGAACTTATCAAAGTTTGCCTGATTGGCCATGATAGAGTTCGAATACAACTCATCAATGTATTTATTATAGTCGCCTTTATAAGCCTTTGCAATTGTGGCATAGAAAGCCGGGCGTTTAGCCTCCGGAATCATTTCCGCATAAAGAGGGAACAACGCTTTAGCGACTTTCTTGTCTACTTCGTGATCATAATCCTTGTTATGAATGTCGGCGTAAATCTCTTTTAAAGACTCCAAATTAGCATTGACTGCTGAATCGTTCTTTTCTTCCAATGCTTTTTTGAGGTTATCCATCACCATGAACGGACTTCCAAACTCGATACCGTTGAAGAAGACTTCCACCAAACAAGTAAAGTCGTACTGTACGGAAGAGGTTTGAGCAACCGCTGCATTGATCTTGCTCACCACTGTTGCATAATCTTGGTTGTTTACTTTTTGGGCAAACTCAGCAAATCGAGCTTCTTGTTCAGCTTTAGTGCCGAGTACATTGTTGTCGATGATGGCTTTATTCATACCGATTGAGTTCTTCCAATAGTTACTTGAACCGGCATATTTGCTGGCATATTGGATACGAACTTTATCACTGGCATTCATCACTTCTTTGAGTACGGCAAGGCGTGCTCCACGGATACGAATGCGCGGTTCGTTTTCCGATTCCATACGCTCTTTAACTTCCGATACGGTTAAGTAACGGCTTGTTCTGCCCGGGAATCCCATGATCATTGAATAATCTCCTTCTTCTAATCCCTTTAACGAGATTGTGAGGTGTTTAGGCGTTTTCAATGGAACGTTAGAAGCATTGTATGCAGCCGGTTCGCCATTAGCGTCGGCATAGATACGGAACATCGAGAAGTCGCCGGTGTGACGAGGCCACATCCAGTTGTCTGTCTCGCCACCAAACTTACCAACAGATGATGGAGGAGCAGCAACCATTCTGACGTCAGAATAAACCTTCTTATAGAACATGTAGAACTGGTTACCTGCATAGAAAGGAAGAATTTGTGGAACGATGCCCTTCTTACCTTTCAAATCGCTCTGGTCATAAAGTTCTTGAGCCAATTTATGTAGAAATTCTCCGCTGTATGAGCCGATCTCTGTGATTTCTTTCGATTGAATCTTCTGATTAATAATATCGGTCACATCAACGATGCGTTCAATGAATGTAAATTTCAATCCCGGAGTTGCCAATTCTTGTGAGCGGTTCATCGCCCAGAATCCATCAGTCAAATAATCGTGTTCAACACTACTATGTTGTTGAATCGATCCATATCCACAGTGATGATTGGTTAAGATCAATCCTTCTGAAGAGATAATCTCACCGGTACAACCGCCGCCAAAGATACCAACAGCATCTTTTAATGATACGCCGTTAGGATTATAAAGATCGGTTGCTTCGAGCTTTAATCCCTGTTTCTTCATTAAGTCAATGGAGTGTTGTTGTTGCATCAATTGCAATAGCCACATTCCCTCGTCCGCTCTAACCGAGCAAACTATTAGCATCGAAAGAGCTAATAAAGAAATCTTTAGTTTATTCATTCTCACACTTTAATTTTATAATTGTTTTAGTTTGATTGCTTCCATAACGTTAGCCGGTGGGCGTTGGTTCATGAGTTCTTTCTTCATAAAGTCCATGTAAGGAGCTGCATGATTAAAGAATTGGTAGTATCCTTTGCAGAGATAGTTCAGTCCGTTTTCTCCATCGGCAGTCTTTATAAATCGGTTTTTGGGGCATTCTCCATTACAAGCAAAAAGGAAATCACACTCTTTGCATTGTTTAGGAAGCGAAGTCTGCTTCTTGTTTCCAAATTCGTATTGGCGTTCGCTATGCATCATCTCAATCAGAGTCTTCGTGTAGATATTTCCCAGTTTATATTCGGGGAATACAAAGTGGTCGCACGAATAGACGTCGCCGTTAAATTCCATCACTCCGGCGTGTCCGCAAGTCTTGGCCATCGAACAAACACCCGGTTGTTCGCCCATCCAATTCGCTAATGTTGAATCGAAGATTTGGATAAAGAAATTGCCGACATCCTCTTTCACCCACTCATCGAAGATGGTACAAAGGAAGTTGCCCCATTGTTCGGGAGAAACCGAGAAATCGGCCAGTTCAGCCTCTTCGTAATTGACCAACGACGCCAAGTGACGTCCGTCGTTATGCTTGAAGATACGTTCAACAATAGGGGTGAATTGAATATAGTGGCAATCGAGCTCTTTGAAGAAGCGATAGAACTCTAACGGATAATCCGCATTATAGTCGTTGACCACGGCCATCGCATTCCATTCTACTCCATGTTTTTTCAGTAGATTAATGCCTTGCATCACCTTTACGAACGAAGGCTTGCCTTGTTTATTTTTTCTATATTCGTCGTGAAACTCTTGAGGTCCGTCGATCGATACGCCGACCAACCAATTATTCTCACGAAAGAACTCGCACCATTCATCATTCAGTAACGTGCCGTTGGTCTGGATGCAATTATCGATGGTCCGTCCTCGGGCATATTTCTTTTGTAATTCCATCGCTTTCTTGTAGAAAGAGATTGGACGCATTAGGGTTTCTCCACCATGCCAAGTGAAAAGAACTTGGGGCATGGTTTGTGAATTGATATACTCTTCGATGAACTTTTCCAGTAGTTCATCGCTCATCACGTGTTTGGGGTTATCTTTATAAAGATTGGCCTTTTCAAGATAATAGCAATACTCGCATGCGAGATTGCATATCGCACCAACCGGCTTTACCATCACATAAAGCGGTTTAGCAAAAGGGGCAAAAGTCGAATTTTTCATAATTGCAAATTTAAATAAACTTATTGAAAGAAATGCTTTTTAGGGTGCGTTTATAAGGATAATTAAAGAATATATTTTTACGAATGATAAATAATAATAAAAAGTTTCGATCGTATCTGAATTGATTATACCTTTGTGCCGATAATTATAAGTAAAAGTCGCAATGAAGTTGAATAAGTTTCTATTTTTATCTTTTACATTACCGTTCGTTCTTTGCTCATGTACCGGGCATTATAAGATCGAAGGAACATCGTCGGTGAACACTCTTGATGGACGTAGGCTCTATCTACAATCGTTTAGCGACGGTAAGTGGGTTAAACTCGATTCTGCCGAAATTGTTCATGGTAAATTCTCGATGTCCGGAACGATCGACTCCACTCGAATGGTGACGTTGTATATGGGTGACGTCAGTGTTATGCCTTTTGTGCTGGAAGATGGCCGCATTAAGATTGAACTTTCTGATACGGAGTTTAAGGCTTCCGGATCAAAATTGAACAATGCTTTTTATGAGTTTATAGACCATAAAAACGATATGGATATTTATTTGTCGGAGTTAGATCGGAAGGAAGCACGTTTGGTGCTCGATGGGGTTGATCTTACTGAAGCCCAGAAGATGGTAAAGCAGGAGCAAGACTCGTTGGTGGCCGAGATGAATAAATCGATCAAGACTTTTATTGCGGATAATTACGAGAATGTATTAGGACCAACCGTCTTTATGATGTTGTGCAGCAACTTCCCTTATCCGGTGATGACTCCTGAGATCGATGCCATCGTGAAAGATGCCCCTTATTCGTTTAAAAACAATAAGCTCATTAAGGAGTATTTGAGCAAGGCTAAAGATAATATGCAAATGCTTCAAGAACACCGAATGTTGGAGCAGAGCAATGTGGCTCACTAAACCGACTACTCTTTTCTTAAGATAACAACTGTTAGATAGCCAACTGCTTTCTCAGAGAGATGAGCGGTTGGCTTTTTATTTCTTATTTCAAGAAGATCAGAACAGTCTTATAGCACTTCCTGATCGTGATTCTTTATCATTCCTTTATGCTTTTTAGGTAGAGCACTTTCTACCGCATGATAAGCCTCCTCTAACGTCTCTTTTATATTCTCATGACCTTTGGCTTTTGGTACGATAGGGTCGTGTATGGTCATGATCATTCGATGAGGGTGAATCCATTTACCGGTACGTGGAAGAATCTCGAACGATCCGTCGATGGTCACAGGAACCACAGCCAACTGTAGATCGTCTGCCAATTGGAACGCTCCTTTTTTGAAGTATCCCATATGACCGGTAAAGGTACGTGCCCCTTCCGGAAAAACAACTAAAGAAACGCCATCTTTTAACGAGTCCTTAGCCTGACTGATGGTCTGCAAGACCTTCTTCGGTCCGGAGCGATCGACAAAGATATGTCCCGCGCTTTCACACGCTTTTCCAACGAATGGCAGCTTACGTAAACTCTTTTTCATCATCCATTTAAAGTTACGGCCGATATAGCCGTAGATGAGAAAGATGTCGAACGAGCCTTGATGGTTCGGAACGAAGATATAAGAGGTCTTGTCGTGTAGCTTTTCCCGACCGTGTACTTTTACGGGAATGAGCAAAAGTATGCAAATCAGTTTTGACCAAATTCGTCCGGGGTGATAGCCCCAAAAATGCGCTCCTCCAATGATGGAGCCTATTATGGTGACTAATGCCGTTAGGATCGTTAATGCGAGTAAGACGGGTAATGCGATACAAATTTGATAAATATAGTATATTACTTTCATGATGTATTGTTTTATCTCTTGCAAAGATAAATCATTCTATCTTTTGAATGAGAGTTCTTGGAGTTTTTTTGTGCAACATACACACCAGTTATGACTCAATAACCTTGATTTGAAGCTTTTTGTGATAGAGGGCTCTGTCTGCTCGATTGTTGGTTTATTGGTGCACTTTATCGGTCGAATTCTTTTAATCTTCTTTTTTCTATTAAGGCTGTTTGTTTGCATTTTCTGAAATATTTTTTTAGAGATAGTGGCTTTTATATCAATGGTTTACAAAGGTATGTCTAAATTATTTTATAGCCGGTAAGGTCCACCTTACCGGCTATGTTTTTTTTAATGCCGATCTTTGTAAGTGTAACAAATAAAGGGAGTTATCTCTCTAAAAGTTTTTTAAAAATGAAAGGTTTTAATGATGAAAACAGTTGATTTTAATTTTCAAGCGAGCGGGATGCTTGTCGGTGACAAGCTTCAATTGATGTTAGCCAACGAGGGTATGAAAGGCCTGAGGGTGTATTATCTGCTCCTGCTGAGGGTCGGCCGACAACTGTATCGCTCGGCACTCTTGTTTTTTTTGCATTGGCTATCGGGTCTTTTGCATTTGTTCCGGACTTTGGGTTCTCCGTCTCCTTCATCTCCTTTTTCTCATTTTTCCGAAGGTTTAGACCCTTCCAGCACGACTGGAAAGGTTAGCCGAACTGTTAATGGAATTGTTAAACGAATTGTTAATAGAAGTGTTAAACGAAGTGTTAACAGGATCGAACTTCGAAGTAGGAACGCGCTGAAAGACAGTGATTTGTCCTCCCGTGCACGCGCGCGCGTCAGTAACAGTAATATCTCTTTATATAAAGAGAGAGAGAGAAAGAGAAAAAGAATACATAAAGAAAAGCAGGCAACGTCTTCCTAAACGACACGCGCGGTTGTTGGGGGCGGCTGTGGGGGGATGGACAAAGAGAATCGATCCGAATGATAAACGATTTGAACAGAGAGGGAGTGGAGAATACGAAATTATGCCGGGAGGGTGATGGTTTATCCTGCGTGAATAATGCAATACCCTGCGTGGATAATTAATTATCTTGCGTGGATAATCTGATATCCTGCGTGGATAAATGATTAGGCTACCAGGGAAAATGAAGAGGAGGTCTAAGTGGTCCGATCTTTGGAATTCTTTTCAGTCTTGATGGGATATCTCGTCTTTATTATTTAATTTTGTATGCTACGGTTCTCTTCCGTGATCTGAAGATTAGGAGAGGAGCGGGACTCAAATTATTGGACTAATTTAAGAATATGATAAAATTACTGCATACCGCCGATTGGCATTTGGGACAGACCTTTTTCGGT
>JBKEDO010000099.1:0-6821 GCA_047975405.1 Bacteroides sp. | reverse complement strand
TTTCAGTTCCTTTGTTTTTTTGTTTTTAGTTTAATCGTCATCATTGGTAGAAAGAGGAAAATGCCCACGACCGACATGATCAATCCCCCAATGGTACCGGCAGCCAATCGAAACCAGAATGCTTCTATCTGAGTACCAAACATAAATGGTATAAAGCCCAGAATGGTGGACATCACCGATAAGAAAATCGGAATAATCTTCTTGTTCAAAGCCTTGGTATAAGCCCTTAAAGGGGACAATAGCGGAGATCGTCGACGAATAGAATTATATTCATTCATAATATAAATACTCGCATTCACCGTTATTCCACAAAGCAAGATAAACGACGCAAAACCTCCTTGATCGAAGTTCAACTCAAACCAATAGAACGTCAAGAACACTCCCACATAAGAAATAGGAATCACAAAGAGGATAGCCAAAGGTTGGCGCAGCGAGTTAAACAGAATACTCGTAATGACAAAAATAATAGCGATGATCAGTCCCAATAAAGCATACTGCTTATGATTTTTCTCCCCCCATCCCCAGCTTCTATCGGAGGCTTCGGCAGAGTAACCCATCGGCAAAGTTCGGTTAAATGCTTTTAAATCTCTGTCCAAAATCTTAACCCCTTGATTGCTCGAACCAATATATTCATATTGCAAACATAAGCGATACTGTTGATTCTCCTTTGAGACCACCTGAGGCGTTTGCCCTTTGGTAACCTCAGCCAATTCAGAGAGTCGATATAACCGATTGTTCCAACTCAAGGGAAAATAATTCATGGCCCAGATATCATCGTCCGTCGACTGACGAGAGACCAACTTAATCCGTTCCGTATCCGTATCCGTCAATAGTCGTCCCGCCTCAATATTCCGTCCAAAAATCGGACGTAAAACGCCGAAAAGCTGATAAGGAGTAATCCCCTGATTAGCCATCTGCTCCTTATTGAGATTAAAATAATATTCCTGATAATCGTCTTTCCACCACGAAAACTCAGAATTGATCGTAACCTCTTTAATACGTCGATGAGTCAGCAGCACCTGTTTGAATTCCTCGGCACGAGCATACAACTCATCATAGTTATACCCATACATCGTGACTCTAAACGAGCCTGCATTTTCACGAATATCATTACTAAAACCTTGATCCATTAAACCATAAACACTCCAACTTCCTCCACCTAGTTGCAAAGATTTGGCAATGATGTTCGCTTTAAGCGTATACGGAAATCCACTCTTTTGATCTTCTTTCTTGAAGAAAATATTGATACTAGCACGATTAGCACTATAAACTGACGTTTGGAACTGTCGAATCTGCTTAAACTCGCTCAAGTAGGTTTCCAGCCGTTTAATCAATGTATTCATCTGTTCCAGCGTACTCCCATTCGGTAAGTTCGCATTGACAGACAGCACCACCTCCTCGTTACGGGTAAAATAACTTCCGTCGTAAACCTTCTCAATGAATAGACGTAACGTCCCCCCCAATGCTTTATCGACCACCGGTTTAAAATCATTTCGATAGGTCTCCGAGCCAAACGTCGCATTGTAAAGAGTTGCCAAGTGTCCTTCACCTTCTAGTTTTTCGGGCAACATAAACACCGGCAATCCAAAGATCAGAAGAAAGAGCAAGAACACACCGACGCGAAAACGACAAGTAAATCGAATCAGCCAGATATAACCCCGTGTAAAATAGATCGGCATCCGTCGCAAGAAATGTCTAAAAGAATGGAACACCGAGAAGTTCATCCAACGTCGACGATAGATACGTCCACGCCACCGCCGCGACTGGTGCAATCCGATCTTATCGATCAATGCCGGTACAAAGAAAAGAGCAACCAACAAAGAAACCGCCAGATTGATCATGACTACTGCCGCAAAATCCTGCAAGTTCAGTCGTATCTTCTCATCCAAGAAGAAGACTATGACCAACGCACCAATGGTCGTCAACGTAGCCGCTAAAAGGGCCATGAAAGCCTTTCTGTTCTTCTTTCTCATGTAATGATCGCTCATCACAATCGTATTATCAATGATCAGATTGAGCGAGACCGTGATTCCGGCTAAAGAATATAACTGCATTTCTAGATTAAAGAGATAATAGAAGATCACCGCCACAGCAATATTAACCGCAAGACTCACAACGATGAGGAAGAGATACCTAGCATTCAACGTGATCACCAATACAAAAAGCAGTAAGATCGCAATCGTCAATCCCGTTCGAAGATAAATCTTACTCAACTCCCCACGAATAAACTCAGTTGCATCATAACTCACATGTACCTCATACCCTTGAGGAAAATCTCTTTCAATCTCTGCCATCAGCGATGAGATTTGCTTATTCAACTGCAACTGATTCGCCGACTCTTCAGCCGTCACAAACAGATAAATCGAGTTCAAGCCGTTAATCCGATAATAGTTCTGCGGCTCCTCCTCCCGATGTTCCACTCGGACCAATTCATCCAAACCGATCAGTCGTCCATTCGCATTTTTAATTTGAATCAATTTCGGATCGAAAACCCCGATAGGCGCACTGCTATCGAGCACCAGGCGCATCCACTGCGATCTTCCGCCGGTCGACTCCACATTACAAATACCTAAAAACTCCTTATTGTAGTGTAATCGAATGGCCGACGTAATCTCAGAAAGAGTCACGCCCAACTGTCGTAACTGCTCACTATCATATTCCAATCGCCATTCCATCGGTGTAGCCCCTGTCACCTCAATCTTATAAATACCGGGCAATTGAGCCAACCGGCTTTTGATCCGCTCCTCCGTGTACTTCTGAATCAGAATCGGAGTAGCAGGAGCATTAATCGTGTACGACATAAACGGACGCGAAGCATTCTCCTCCGAAAGTTTCATCCGAATAACCGGATAGCTCACCCCATCGGGCAAGTCCGGCCAAACCTGACGAATAATGGTAGAAGCCTCAAAACGCACCATATCGGTATCGACATGCTTATCTAGAGTGATTGTGATTGTTCCCCATCCATTTCTAGAGTCAGAGTAGATCTCTTTCACCCCTTTGATTCGCGATAACATCGCCTCCAGTTTCGAAGTCACTTCCATCTCAATCACTCTCGACGAAGCCCCCGACATACTATACTGAACCGTGAACCCCGGCAAGGTACGCGATGGGTTCAACTTTACCGGCAACAAAGGGATAAACGCCAATCCAATCAGAGCAATACACACAAAGCTCACGATTAATGTAAAAGCAGAAGTTCTCTTTATCGCCCCATGATTATGATTATTCTCATTCAACGCCATAACCTCCCCTCTTAATTAACCAAAGAGATCTTTCGTTGAAAATCATAAAGAGTCAGTCGACGAATCTTATAATAATGTTGCCAATATTTCTGCAAAGCCGCAATATAGTTCTGCTGAGCTTGCTGTTGCCGATTGAGTGAAAGCGTCAAACTATTTACATCAGCTTTACCTATGATAAACCGTTGCCGCGTCTGCTCATAGGCCAACACCGAAAGATCCAAAGCCTCCGAAGCACTCTCCATTAACGCTTGCTGCGTATTGAACTCACTGACGGTCATGATCACCTCCTCTTCCAACGTCACTTCATTCTGACGAGCAGAGATCTTAGTCACATTCAGATTATTTTTCGCCATGTTGTGCTTTCCTTTTCGTACCCCCCAATCCACTAGAGGTACCGCTACACTGACCGAGACCAAATCTTGCCGCATAGGATCGTGATACACGTCTCGGAAACGTTCGGCAGCCTGATTAAAGCCGATGCTCGCATTAATACTGGCATTAAAACGCGACTCACTCTTCGTTTTGCTCACTTGACGTTCCGCTTCGAGAATGGTCTGCTTCAGCTCCAGAAACTTCGGATTATTCACTTTACACCATTGCAAAGCCTCATCAGCCGAGATCATCAATTCCTCCGGACGTTCCGGCAGCTCTAGTTCAAGAGCAGTCTCCTTATCCAAATTCAGAAACGAAGCCAAAGCAAACATCGTTCGTTTCAGATCGCTCGACTTATTCTGCAACGTATTTCGCGCATTCACCCGATCCAGTTTAAGCGTCAACAAATCGGCTTGCGAGATCGCCGCAATCTTATACCGCTCCTCTCCAATACGATACAGCGTGTCGGATGAATTTCGATTCTCCTGAGCCAACCGATACTCCGCTTGAGCCAAGGCCAACGCAAAGAAATAAGTCGTGGCCTGTTCCGACACCCGCTCCATATCATAGATCAGTTCCTTTTGAGCCTTCTCAAACTTCAACGGTTCGATGCGTCGATCCCATTTAAAAGCGTTATACCCTAAAAGATTTTGAGCATAACCGATACGCACCGGAACACTTGTAAACTGAGTCGTCCGGTTATCCCCGAAGTTTCGCAAATAATCCAATTTAGAATCGACATAAAACGTACCTCCGGTCCAGTCGAAGTTCTGTTTAACCGACAGTCCACCACCCGCAAAGAACGACTGTTGTTTGCGATACACATCAATGTTCTGCTGAAAATCATACCGTTTCGTGATGTCCCGATTATATTCTGCCGGCGTCATATTCAACGTCAGACTCGGTAAACGATTCGCTTTAAAGGTGCGATACTCCCAATATCTGGCTTGATAAAGATTTTGAGTGCGCAAAGCCTCTAACGAACTATCATTTGCCAACTCAATCGTTTGTTTCAAGGTCAACCGCATAGGTTTCTGGGCCCAGGTCGTGCCACTGAGCACACCGGCCATTATAATGATAAATCCTTTCATTCCAATCCTCATTTGATCTGATCTTTTTGTGTTTCCTTACGACGATAAATAAACCAATATAGAAGGGGGATAATAAACAAACTCACCAACGTACCAACTAGCATTGTGCCAATCATAGCAATCGATAGCGGTTGTTGAAGTTCCGATCCCATATCGGACGAAAAAAGAAGCGGCACCATTGCAAAGATGGTAGTCAGCGAAGTCATGATAATAGGACGCAATCGCCGTCTTCCCGCTTCATGAATAGCTTCCAACAAAGGGACTCCCGATTTACGCAACTCATTAATGGCATCCAGTTTCAGGATAGAGTCGTTAATCACGATACCACAAGTCACAATCAACCCGATAGCCGACATTAAGTTGAGCGTGTGTCCACAAATCCATAACAACACCAAAGCAAACGCCACATCAATAGGAATCTCCATCAGTACCAGCAAAGGTTGCACAAAACTCTCAAACTGTGCCGCTAAAATAAAATACATCAATAACAAAGAAACCAACAAGATGAGCGTGAGTTCATTCAACATCTTACGGTTCGAGAAGAAGCTACCCGAAAAGCCGGTTTCCCAGCGATGATCCTGCTTCACCGTCTGCTTCACATCGGCAATCAGTTTTTCCGGTTGATCCATCCCATAGAACTTCAATGGGATGTACTCCCCATTCCTTCCGGCCGTTAAGGTTTTTAAATCCTGTGAAGGTACAATGCGCACAAACTCTCGTAAAGGAAGTTCATGAACCGTATCCTCCACCATATCGGGCAAAGTCGAAATTAGAGTTTCATCCAGAATCTCATTCACCGTCTGCTCATTTTCTGCAATACGAATAGGTAAATAGCTCTGAAACGAATGCAACATTCCAACACTATTCTCCTTAAAAGCCGTTTTCAACACCCGATAGAGTTCATCATACGGTACTCTGTAAAGCAACAATTTCTCTTTATCAATCATCAAGCTCAACTGGTTCTGAAAAGAGTTCCCTGTGGGAGTCACGCCAACCTTCTCTGCTACACGATGTTCCAACATCACTAACTCCTCAGCTTGTACCATTTTATCTTTGTTGCGTGGATAAAGTTCCGCGACCACATCCGGTTCACCCGTCACAAAAAGTTTCTCAAACACCGTCTCCGGTGGAGAAAAGCTCACCGCCGCCGTGGGATATTTCGTTTGCAACATTCGGGCAATATCCGTTTGCAGCCCATCAATCATATCCGTACGACTCGTTTTAAAATAAAGCTCAGCCTCCGTAGCTGTCAACTCTCGATCACGTTTCAACAAATAGTCCTGCTGTCCCACAGCCGCCTCTTCCACCTCCACTCGATCACGAAAAGCGGCAAGAACCTCATCCACCCGACGCTTATTCTCTTCCAAGTGGATCGTCTCGTTCCATTCCACACGAACCAAAAGTTCATTTTGATCAATCTCCGGCATACGTTCCTTGTCGATAAAGAAGAAAAAGAAGACACAAAGCGGCAAAGAGATCAGACAAAAAAGAACACTAAACGTTTTATGCCCGAACACCCAGTCGACCCCTCTATCATAAAAACGATCTAGCGTATGATCTTTTATCGGATTATTAATCTTTAAGCTAAATAGTTTCCACCGCCGCGTGTACAACCCGGTACGGTAAACCAGCATATACAAAACCGGTAACAACATAATTCCCGTGAAATAAGAGACCATCAGTCCCACAGCAACGGAAAAAGCTTGATCGTAAAAGATCGCCCCGGCAATACCACTCATAAAGATCAGCGGGACAAACACCGCAATTGTTGTTAGCGAAGAACTTAACATCGGAGTCACGACCTCACTCGTCCCGGCAACACAAGCCCGACGTAACGAATATCCCCGTTCACGATATTGCGAGATATTCTCCGTCACGATAATCGAGCTATCGATCATCATACCCAAAGCTAAGATCAAGCCCGACAATGAAATAATGTTGAGCGACATCTTACAAAGATAAAAGAACAGAAAGCTAACAACGATAGAAACCACCATACTCAGACCAATAATGAAAGGTGATTTCACATCTCCCAAGAACAAGATTGCCACCAAACAGATCAATAGAAAGCCCAACGATAAGTTCTGTTGCAAGTTAGAAATCGTGTAATCCA
>JBKEDO010000015.1:0-25823 GCA_047975405.1 Bacteroides sp. | reverse complement strand
TAAATAGCGTTTACGGTGGAAAATTGTTTCGACATACCCTTGTTCTCGAGCTAAATTGATACTTTTATCCATATATGCTTTTACATTGGGGTAGGTCGTAAAGTAATTTTCAATAAGCTCTTTGGCTTCTTTTCGATCGACATTCATTCGCTCGGCGAGACCGAAAACAGAAATGCCATAAATGATACCGAAGTTGGCTGTTTTGGCTTTACGTCGCATATCGGAACTGATCTCCGAGAGTCCTGTCTTATAGACTTTTGCAGCAGTCGCAGCATGGATATCTTGATTGCTCATAAAGGCATCAATCATGTTGCGGTCTTCACTCAGGTGCGCCATAATGCGCAATTCAATCTGAGAGTAGTCGGCCGAGAAGAAGAGACATCCTTCGTCGGGGATGAAGGCTTTACGAATCTCTTTACCATTGTCATCTCGTATAGGTATGTTTTGTAGATTCGGATTGCTTGAACTTAATCGTCCGGTAGAGGTTACGGTTTGATTAAACGAGGTATGGATACGACCGGTTTTAGGATTAATCAACTGTGGTAAAGCATCAATGTACGTACTAAGCAATTTTTTTAATCCTCTATGTTCAAGTATTTTCTCAACAATGGGATGCTTTGTACGCAAACTCTCGAGCACCTCCTCAGAAGTCACGTATTGTCCCGTTTTCGTTTTCTTGGGTTTCTCGGCAACTTTTAAGCGATCGAATAAAATTTCACCAACTTGCTTGGGTGAGGCGATATTGAAGATCTCTCCGGCGAGTTGATAGATTTCTTGTTCGATGGTGACGAGTTGCGCCGTGAACTGTTCTGACGACTGCTTAAGAGTTTCGGTGTCGAGTAAGACTCCATTGCGCTCGATATTAACAAGTACCGGTACTAAAGGCATTTCGATATCGTAAAACAATTTTTCGGCTTGATGCTCTTGGAGTTCTTTCTCGAGTATTGTTTTTAACTTTAATGTAATGTCTGCATCTTCACAAGCATAGCGGTAGACCTGTTCGGGGGAGAGGTCGCGCATGTTCTTTTGACTTTTTCCTTTTGGACCGATGAGCTCCTCGATGGTGATGGTTCGATAGTTTAAGTATATCTCCGCCAAGTAATCCATACCATGTCGAAGTTCGGGTTGAAGAACATAATGAGCAATCATGGTATCAAATAGTGGACCGTTCACTTCGACGCCATAATTTCCGAGGACGATCATGTCGTACTTAATGTTTTGTCCGATCTTTAGACTTTTGCAATTTTCTAGTGCCGGACGAAAGGCTTGAACGATTTTTAAGGCTTCTTCTTGATCTGATGGAACCGGCACATAGAAAGCTTCACTTTCTTTCATCGCAAAGCTCATTCCTACGAGTTCGGCACTCATCGGTTCGGTTCCCGTGGTTTCTGTGTCTAGAGCAAAAAAATTAGATGTAAGTAATTTTTGATACAAAACATTTATTTCGATCTCATTATCAACGAGTTGATAGTTTAATTGGACCGTTTCTAAGCTCTCTAGAATCGATTCTTTTGGAGCGATTGCCCCATCGCCTGCAAATTCTGCGAACAAATGGCCTTGAATAGGACCATTATTTTCGGGGAAGAGGGTAGGCGACTGATTTGAGGCCGGGTTACTGAAAGTTCGTTGTTCATCTTTGAAGATTCGAGTCAGTAAAGTTCGAAATTCTAAATCTTCAAAAATAGCTTGCAATCTTTCCTTATCGATTTCTTCTCGGACGAGAGCTTGCATGTCGAGTTCAATTGGAACATCGACTTTGATGGTGGCCAAGAATTTCGAGAAGAGTATTTTTTCGCGGTTTGTCTCTACTTTAGTTTTTAGTGCTCCCTTTAGTTGATCTGTTCTCTCAAGGAGATGATCAATGCTCCCAAACTCAGCGATGAGCTTTTGCGCTGTTTTTTCACCCACACCCGGACATCCCGGAATGTTATCCGATGAGTCGCCCATCAGGCCAAGAAGGTCGATGACCTGTTTGGGGGATGTAATCTTGAATTTTTCTTTGATTTCTTCAATGCCTAAAACTTCGAAACCTTTATCGTGTTTGGGACGATACATAAAGACTTGTTCTGAAACGAGCTGACCGTAATCTTTGTCCGGAGTCATCATATAGGTGGTAATTCCTTTTTTGCCAGCTTGTGTAGCCAATGTACCGATCACATCATCGGCTTCATATCCGCCCACCTCCAAGATGGGGATTCGATAAGCTTGTATGATCTCTTTTATAATAGGTACAGAACGTGTGATATCTTCAGGGGTTGCTTCACGCTGGGCTTTATATTGCTCATAAGCTTCATGACGGAATGTTGGCCCTGCAGGGTCGAATGCGATACCAATATGTGAGGGTTTTTCTTTGTTTAGTATTTCTTCTAGTGTATTGACAAAACCGAGTATGGCGGAAGTGTTGACACCTTTCGAATTGATTCTTGGGTTTTTGATGAAGGCATAGTATGATCTGTAGATCAGTGCATAAGCATCTAAAAGAAACAATTTCTCGTTGGGGTTCATAATAAATGTTTAAAAGTTTAGGGTAAAAATACAAAAAAATACGGTATTAATGGTTTTATTATTACTTTTGTGGACAATTTGCGTGAACATGAACAGTCTATCACTTATTAAGCACCCCATTACGAATGAGCTGGAAGAGTTTAAGGCACTTTTCGATGACTCTTTGTCTAGTTCCAACCCCTTACTGAATAGTGTAATGTCTCATATCCGTCAACGAAACGGAAAGATGATGCGACCTATTTTAGTGCTACTGATTGCTCGTTTATATGGTGGCGTTTCTCGTTCTACACTTCATGCCGCCGTAGCATTGGAGCTTCTTCATACGGCTAGCTTGGTTCACGATGACGTTGTCGATGAGAGCGATGAACGTCGCGGACAACTATCGGTGAATGCGATATTTAATAATAAGGTTGCTGTGTTGTCTGGGGATTATCTTTTGGCTACTAGCTTGGTTCACGCCGAATTGACTAAAAGTCATAAAATCATTAGTGTGGTTGCTTCGTTGGGTCAAGAATTATCTGATGGGGAGCTTTTGCAACTGTCTAATATTGGCAATAAAGAATTTTCAGAATCAGTTTATTTTGATGTCATCCGTAAAAAGACGGCTGCACTTTTTGCTGCTTGTACGAAGGTTGGCGCTTATTCGGCCGATGATTCCGATGAAAAGGTGGAATCTGCTCGTTTGTTTGGCGAATATATCGGTATTTGCTTTCAGATTAGAGATGATATTTTCGATTATTCGCAGAGCAAGGAGATTGGTAAGCCAACAGGCAACGATATGCATGAAGGAAAATTGACTCTTCCGGTTTTGTATGCGTTGAATCATATTCATGATGACCGAGCTAAAACGGTTGCTTTGAAGGTGAAAGAAGGGGAGGCTTCGGCTGATGAGATTGCCTTTTTAGTCGATTTCACCGAACGCCATGGGGGAATAGCTTATGCTGAAAAGGTGATGAATGATTATCGGGATAGGGCGAAAGCTTTGTTGTCTAAATTTCCGGAATCGGATGTTCGTACTTCTCTTGAAGCTTATCTAGATTACGTAGTCGATCGCGTGAAGTAATTTAATCTTGGTTTTTATTTTTGTCTGGCAAAAATGAGAGGTTTGTCGATTTTTATTTTCCTTTGATATGTAAGGTTACTGCAAGGGGGCGAGATGATTTTGTCTTTTTCTTGCCTTTAACTCTTTTCGCCCTGACCTCTAACTACTTTTTGATTACTAATATTTATTCGTCCCACAGTTGTGGAACGAATACTGTTTGGCTTTTCATGGATCAGTTGCTTGCTATTTTAGAGTTTTCGCTTAGCTCTCGGAGGACTAATTTGGTGTGGTTTTCGTTGTGAAGGTGATGGTACACTTTCCTGAATAGGATAAAAAGTCTCCTTATTTTGCCTTTTGGATTGAACATCGGGCTTAAATAAGGAGACTATAAAGCTTCCCGTTTCGTGTAACGAGTTTTTGGATTTGAAAATTAGCGGGGATTAGAAGAACTTGACCTCTTCATTTTTAATCTCCGATAGTAGGAGGTTTGCTAAGCGGCTTGTGCCTAAGCGGAATAAGCCGTTATTAAGCCATTCTTCACCTAGTATTTCTTTTACGATTGTGTAATAAACTAGAGCATCATGCACCGTGTTGATTCCGCCGGCTGGCTTGAATCCAATTTTGTTGCCTGTTAATGTGTGGTATTCTTTAATAGCCTCACACATGACATAGGCTGCTTCCGGAGTGGCTGCAGGTTGTTGTTTCCCTGTTGAGGTCTTGATAAAGTCTGCTCCCGCATACATCGATAGAATCGATGCTTTCTTGATATTCTCGGCACTGCTTAAAGCTCCGGTTTCCAAGATGACTTTCAAATGTTTGTCTTTACAAACCTCTTTGATTTCTTCGATTTCATCGCAAAGATCTTCGTAATTGCCCGATAAAAACTTACCTACTGAGAGGACGATATCAATCTCATCGGCTCCGTCCGCAATGGCTAAAGCTGTTTCTGCAATTTTAATCTCTGTGAAAGTTTGTGAGGATGGAAAACCTGCTGCGACGCAAGCGATGTTGATGCCTTCTACTTCAAGCGTGTTCTTAACGATCGCTGCGAAGTTGGGATAAACGCATATGGCAGCCACGTTTTTTAGGTCGGGAAATTCATTGTCGAACTGGTTGACCTTTTCTGTGAAATGCATCACACTCTCGTCGGAATCGTTTGTGCTGAGTGTGGTGAGATCAATGCAATTGAATAGGAATTTCTTAACCTCTTCGGTATTGTTCTGTTCTACTTTATTAGTGATGAGATCGTTTACACGATTTTTAATGTCTGCATCTTTCAGATTGGTTTTGTACTTTGCCAATGCGGCTTGGTACTTGTCCGGTTTACCATTATTTGCTTCCATTGTTCTCTTTCAGTTTTGGATTATTGATATGTCTTTGATGATCACGTTTGGTTTTTTTGTCGAGGCTTTTTTGAAAAGCTTCTGTTAGGTTGACTCCTGTTTGGTTAGCTAGACAGATGAGTACCCAAAGAACGTCTGCCATCTCTTCTTCGAGGTTCTCTTTCTCTCCGACTTTGAATGACTGGTCTCCGTACTTTCTGGCCATTACACGGGCTAATTCGCCAACCTCTTCGGTGAGTACAGCCATATTCGTTAGTTCGCTAAAGTATCGCACACCATATTGTTTGATCCAAGCGTCGACCTGTTGTTGAGCTTCTTCTATAGTCACTTTTCGTTTGATTTTATCGTTTATTCGATGAATAGGGACATTCTGTTTTTAGGGTCTGTCTGCTATTCTTTATGTTTAGTGTCCATTAAGATGGTAACAGGGCCATCGTTTAATAGTTCCACTTTCATATCTGCGCCAAATTCTCCGGTATAGACCGGCTTTCCCAAGGCCATATTGAGCTCTGTGCAGAAGGCCTTGTAGAGTGGAATAGATACTTCTGGCCTTGCGGCCTTAATATAAGATGGACGGTTACCTTTCTTGGTCGAGGCCATTAATGTGAATTGACTGACCACTAAAATGTCTCCTGCGGTCTCTAAGATTGAACAATTCATGACCCCGTTTTCATCGTCGAATATCCGAAGATTTACAATCTTCTTACAGAGCCAGGCGATGTCTTCATCTGTATCGTCATCACCGATGCCGAGGAGGATCATTAAGCCGTGGCCTATTTCCGATTTGCACTGAGCTGCTATAGTGACTGAGGCTTGGGTGACCCGCTGAATTACCACTTTCATTCCTTCTGTTTTTCTCTGTTTATGCAGGCAAATTTACAAAAAAACAGACAGATTGTTTCTTTTTTGAGAAATAATATTCTGATGGCTTTTTTACAAACCGGCTTCAACGAATTTTCGTAGAAGAGAATCATTGTAGGCTTTGATCGGGGAATTTAGGGTTTTCCACTTCTCATCTTTTATTGAAGTTTTTCTTTTAAAAGTTGAGCTTTAGCTTGGCCGACTATCGTTGCTAAGTCTTCTAGTGAAGCTTCTTTAATGCGTTTCACGCTTTTGAATTCTTTAAGAAGGGTTGTTTTGCTCTTTTCTCCAATGCCTTTTATGCGATCTAATTCTGAGGCGGTTTGTCGCTTGCTTCGTTTGTCTCGATGGAAGGTGATAGCAAAGCGGTGAACTTCGTCTTGAATTTGAGTCAGCAAACGAAAGAGTGGGCTTTGTTGTTTGATGCCAATCGTTTGCGGTGGAAATCCAAAAAGTAGTTCCGAAGTACGGTGTTTGCCGTCTTTCGCTAATCCGGCAATAGGAATTTGGAGTCGAAGTTCGTCTTCTATAATGCGCCTAACGGCTTCCATTTGTCCCTTTCCACCGTCGGTAATAATAAGGTCGGGTAGTGGAGTTTGCTCTTCGATGGCTCGCGTATAACGGCGGCGAACCACTTCTTTCATGGATGCGTAATCATCGGGCCCTTCTACCGATTTGATCGTGTATTTACGATATTCTTTCTTTGCGGGTTTGGCTTTTCTAAAGACCACACAGGCTGCCACGGGGTCGGATCCTTGAATATTGGAGTTGTCGAAGCATTCGATCTGCATGGGCATTTTGTTCAAATGGAGTTCGTTTTGAATCTCTTTCATCAAGCGTATGCTCCGTTGTTCGGGATTTAGTTTTTCCGATTGCTTCAAACGGTCGGCCTTGTATTGTTTGACATTCAGTTGTGAGAGATCAAGCAGTTTCTTCTTTTCTCCTTTTTGAGGAATGGTAAAGGAGACGTTGTTAAACTCTATATCTAGCGTAAAAGGAACGATGATTTCGGGTGATTTGCTTTGGTAGCGCTCTCTCATTTCAATAATTCCCATTAATAAAAGTTCCTCTTTGGTTTCATTTAGCTTTTTCTTGTATTCAAAAGTGAAGGCTTGTGTGATGGCTCCGCTAGTAATGTGAAGGTAGTTGATGAAAGCGGTGTGTCCATCTTCTTCTATGGAGAAAACATCAATATTGTGTAATATTGAACTGACCACTTCTGATCGTGAACGGTAGTTCTCGATGAGTAGGTATCTTTTCTTTATTTTCTCAGCTTCTTCAAACTTCATTTCGGTAGCGAGTCGCTGCATCTCTTCTAGTAACACGCGGCTTACAGCTTGTGTATTTCCTTTTAGAATAGACTTGATTTCATCGATGTTCTTAAGGTATTCCTCATGGGATTGAAGGCCGATGCAGGGGCCTGCACAGTTTTTGATGTGATATTCAAGACAGACATTGAATTTCCCGCTACGGATATTCTCTGGACTGAGGTTTAGATTGCAGGTTCGTAATGGATATAATTGCTTGATTAAATCTAATACAGCGTTCATTGATGGCGCATGGCTATAAGGCCCAAAGTAGGTGGAACCGTTACGAATGATCTTTCTGGTTTTGAAAACTCGTGGAAAATACTCGTTTTGAACGCAAATAGAAGGGTAGGTCTTGTCGTCTTTTAGTAGAACATTATATCTCGGTTTGTATTTCTTGATGAGGTTGTTTTCGAGTAATAGTGCGTCTTCTTCTGTGTTGACCACGATATAGCGGATGTCGGCGATCTTGCTAACTAGTACCCGCGTTTTCCCTGGTTCGTGTTCTTTGCTAAAATAGGAGTATACTCTTCGTTTGAGGTTTTTTGCCTTTCCAACGTATATGATTTGCTTTTCGGCATTTAGATATTGGTAGACACCAGGAGTCTCCGGCAGGTTGGAAACGATGCCTTTTAAATAGTCGTTTGTTTTCAAATCCTCTTGGCTCATGACTGTTACTTTTAATTTGTTGGATGCAAAAAAGGTGTAGCCTAAACTACACCTTACAAATATACTGTTTTTCGTTTACAAAGACAATACTGATTCTATTTCTAAATCATCTTCAAATTGTGATTTTCCATTCAGTTCTTTGAGTTCAATAATGAAGTTAACGTAGATCTTTTTGGGCTTCATCTTCTTAATGAGCTTACAAGCCGCTTTCATTGTACCTCCTGTTGCCAGAAGATCGTCGTGGATTAAAACAACGTCATTTTCATCAATGGCATCTTTGTGGATTTGAACAGTGTCCTTGCCATATTCTTTATCGTAGCTTTCTTCGATGGTTTCTGCAGGTAACTTGCCTGGTTTTCTTATGGGGATAAATCCTGCGTTTAATCGTGTGGCCAGGATAGGACCCATGATGAATCCGCGAGACTCGATGCCAATAACCTTGGTGATCCCTTTTCCTTTGTACATGTTGTACATGGTGTCCGAAAGTTCTTGAAGACATTTCGGGTCTTTAAATAGGGTCGTGACATCATAAAAGAGAATGCCTGGAATTGGAAAATCCGGCACTTTTCTAATGCTTTCAATAAGCGTTTCTTTGCTCATACTCATTTGTTTATATCAGTCATTTAAATGATTTGTTTCACGTGAAACGTCGACGACTATCGTCCGGATAACACCAGCAGGACGTTGATGTCGCTTGGTGAGACTCCGGGGATTCGACTGGCTTGTGCGATGGTTTCCGGGTCAATCTTAATCAACTTTTGACGAGCTTCGGTTGATAGTGATTGAATGGATGCATAGTCGAATTTTCCTTTAATCTTTATGCTTTCTAATCGTGCTAGTTTGGAAGCAATGAGTCGCTCGCGTTCAATATAACCTTTGTATTTGACGAGGATCTCTGCGGCTTCTATAATTTCTTCTTTACGCTCCGGCTCTTGCGAGGTCGTTTTGTCAATCTTTTGTTGGAAAGCTGTAAGGTGTGGAGCTAGATTTTCGATAGTGATTTGTGGTCGGCTGAGTAACTCTATTAGTTTGCAGCCTTGGCGCAGAGGGGTAGTTCCCAGCGTTTCTAATTTGTCATTAATCAAGGCCGGCTTGATCGAATAGTCGTTCGCGAATGCGATGATTTGATCGATGGCTTCTTTCTTTCTTTTAAATAAATCATATCGTTCTTGAGTCGCTAGTCCCAATTGGTAGGCGCGTTCTGTCAGGCGCATATCGGCATCATCCATACGTAGTAAAATACGATATTCGGCACGTGAGGTGAACATACGATAGGGCTCGTCGACGCCTTTTGTTACAAGATCATCGATTAATACGCCAATATAGGCTTCATCTCTAGATAGAGTGAAAGGTTCGCCTCCGTGGCAATTTAGATGTGCATTGATGCCGGCAATTAGTCCTTGTCCTCCAGCTTCTTCATATCCTGTTGTTCCGTTGACCTGTCCGGCAAAGAATAAATTGTTAACGACTTTCGACTCTAACGTGTGTTTTAGTTGTGTCGGGTCGAAATAATCGTATTCAATGGCGTATCCGGGACGATAAATGACTAAGTCCTTGAAGGCCGGAATTTGCTTTAAGGCTCTTAATTGAATATCGAGTGGGAGTGAAGAAGAGAATCCGTTTAAATAGAGTTCTTGGGTCGTTTCGCCTTCAGGTTCTAAAAACAATTGGTGTTGTTCCTTATCCGGAAAGGTAACGATTTTCGTTTCGATGCTTGGGCAGTAGCGTGGTCCGATACTTTGAATTTGTCCGTTGTATAGGGGCGAATCCGCTAATCCATCTCTTAATATCTGGTGTGTTTCGGGCGTAGTATAACACGTCCAACATTGCAATTGTTTGAGATGGCGGACACTTGCATTTAAGAAAGAGAACTTGTGAAAATCGTTTTCACCGTCTTGGGTTTCCATTAGATCAAAATGAACGCTTCGAGCATCGATGCGTACTGGCGTACCAGTTTTCATTCGTCCGTAGTTGATGCCATGACGTGCGATCGATTCAGTCAGTTGATAAGCGGCAGGCTCGGCCATTCGTCCGCCCGGTACTTGCGTTTTTCCAACGTGCATCAGTCCGTTAAGGAACGTCCCGGCCGTGATGACCACACATTTTGCACGGAAGGTGACTCCCCAAATGGTGACTAATCCAATGACTTCTCCATTTTCTATTAATAATTCTTGTACGGTATCTTGCCAGATGTGTAGGTTAGGCGTGTTCTCTAAAACCTCACGCCAAGCGACGATAAACTTTGCACGGTCGCATTGTGCTCGTGGACTCCACATGGCAGGACCTTTCGATCGGTTTAATATTCTAAATTGGATGGCCGTCTGATCGGTGATTAATCCCATATATCCACCTAGCGCATCAATCTCGCGAACGATTTGTCCTTTAGCTATTCCTCCGACAGCCGGGTTACAACTCATTTGTCCGATCTTATTCATGTCCATGGTGATCAGACAAGTCTTTGAACCGAGGTTAGCCGCTGCTGCAGCTGCTTCACATCCTGCATGTCCACCACCAATTACGATAACGTCGTACTTAAAATCCATTGTTTCTTATTTATAGTCAAACGCTGCAAATTTACGGAAAAGTTGTGAGTTTCTTGTGCCTTTGTTCTTTTTAGATGCTTAATCGGGTGAATATTAACCGGAATTAATGGTTACGACTCGAATTCTTTTATCGCATTTGGGATGATTATTGTGAGATTAGTCGGCTGATATTATGGGTTTGCCCAGTTGACTATTGTTTCTTAGACCCTGTTGTAATAGACTGATAAGTAGGTCGTTGGGCTTTTAGTAATGGTGTGGTTGATCTATGTCAATAAAATGACTCTTCTTTTGATTTTTTTTCTGATTTTGTTTGCTGTAAATAGAACCCTCCTTACCTTTGCACTGTAGTTGTGAAACTACTCAGAATATTTGGTATTAGAAAGGTAAATGATTTAGGTTGTTAATAAAAGAATTAAGGTATTAGTTTAAAAAAAAGATTTGTTTTTTGATAACAAAAAAGGTTTTTTAGTTAGGTTTATTAGTTTAAAAAGGTTTTTTCAGGTAACAAAAAGAAGAAAAAAAAGAATCCCATTTTGGGGGATTCTTTATGTGTAGAGCGGAGTTATTCGCTCTTTTTTTATGTCCAATCATTAGGCCTATTCCTTCTTCTGATTTTCGGTTATGCTTTGGGTAAAGCCTAAAGAACAACCGATCTGGAAATTAGTTGAGTGAAAGAAGCGTTATTGCTCCTTTCGTAAACTCAAGGCTTTATTCTCTGCTGCCTCCATGATTTCTCGTTCACCGGGTCCTTTGTCGTTAATTCCGCAAAGGTGCAGGATGCCATGAATAATCGTGCGATTCAACTCTTCCTCATAGGGGGTATTGAACTGTTCGGAGTTCGTCTTGACCGTGTCTAGACTGATGAATAGATCACCGGCAATACGGTCACCTTGACAATAGTCGAAGGTGATGATATCGGTGTAGTAATCATGCTGCAGGTATTGGCGGTTAACTTCCAATATCTTATCATCCGAACAGAATATATAAGCAATTTCTCCAACACGTTTTTGATAAGTGGCGGCCACTTTCTTGATCCATTCGGAGGTTTCCCGTTTCTTGATGTGAGGCATTTTAATGCCTTCTGTTTGATAAGTTATAGCCATAATTCGATAATATTAAAAGAAAAATAAGTAACTGATTAAGATAGCAGCAATGATCCCTGACAAGTCGGCAATCAATCCGCAAGTCACCGCATTGCGCGTTTTAGAGATTCCGACACTGCCAAAATAAACTGCTAAGATATAGAATGTGGTGTCTGAGGCTCCTCTGACCACGCAACTCATGCGTCCTATAAAGGAGTCCGCTCCAAACTCTTTCATGGTGTCGATCATCAATCCGTTCGCACCACTGCCACTGAGTGATTTCATGAGTGCGGTGGGTAGAGCGCCGACAAAACTCGTGTCTAAACCAAATAGTGAAACGACATATTCGATGCCGTCAATGAGGTAATTCATGGCTCCTGATGTGCGAAAAACGGCAATGCCGACTAAGAAAGCGACTAAGTACGGAATAATTCGCACGGCGGTTTTGAACCCTTCGGTGGCTCCTTCTACGAAAGATTCGTAGACGTTGATCTTTTTTCGCATTCCGCTGAGAAGAAAGAGGATAATAATGCCGAACAAAAGAATGTTGGCTGTCAACGTGGAGTAAGTCCCCATATCTTCCTTAGATAGCGTTGTAAAGAGATAAATGAGTCCTGCAAAGAACAAGCTGATTCCCCCAATGAGGCTTAATATGGCTTTGTTGATGAGATTGATTTTTTGAGCAAAGCTAACGGTCATTACACCGACCAATGTGGATATAAATGTACTGAGTAAAATAGGGATAAAGACATCGGTGGGCTGGGAAGCTCCAAGTTGTGCACGATAAACCATGATGCTGATAGGAATGATGACGAGCCCCGACGTGTTGATGACCAGAAACATGATCATTGGATTAGAGGCTGTGTCTTTGTGCGGGTTGAGTTCTTGTAATTCGTTCATGGCTTTTAATCCCATCGGAGTTGCAGCGTTGTCGAGCCCGAGCATGTTGGCCGACATATTCATAAATATGGAGCCTAGCACCGGATGCCCTTTGGGGATGTCGGGGAATAGACGACAAAGCACAGGGCTTAAGAAACGAGCAAGAGCATTGATGAGTCCGCTTTTCTCACCGATTCGCATAATGCCCAACCAAAGAGCTAAGACTCCGGTTAGACCCAATGAAATTTCAAAGGCTGTTTTCGATGAATCGAATGTCGAATTTATGATTGCGGTGAAGATTTCCGTATCGCCCCAGAAGATCACTCTGAGTAACGCTACAATAAAAGCAATGACGAAAAAAGCAATCCAGATGTAATTGAGCACCATAAGCAAATAGTCTGTATATCTCTCGCAAAAGTAGCTAAACTTTCTTGTAAAATGAGCTTTTTGTCTTGTTTTTATACAGATATGAAAGATCTCTAAACAGATCTCCAGGTCATTATTCTTGCTTTTCTCTACTTTAGCTCCAAAAACAAACGATCATGAAAATGAAAATTTATTTATCGACTTTACCTTTACTTCTACCCATGGTGAATAGTGAAGCTAAGACGGAAAAGGAACGTCCCAATATCCTTTGGTTGACTTTTGAGGATAGTAGTTATTATGAGTTTGGATGTTATGGAAACGGACAAGTTCATACGCCTAATATTGACCGTTTAGCAGCCAATGGGGTGCAATTTATGAATGCATGGTCCGTGGCACCACAGAGTTCTGCGGCACGTTCGTCATTAATCACCGGCTGTTATGCCACCACATACGGAATGGATGTACATCCGGTGCCTTATGCGACTCCCGAACACATTTTTTTTCCTGAGTGGCTTAGAGAGGCTGGTTATTATTGCACGAATAATAGCAAAACTCATTATAATACGACGGTCGATCATCAGTCGTGTTGGGATGAGTGCTCAAATAAAGCTTCTTATCACAGTTTAAAACGAAAAGAAGGACAACCCTTTTTCGCCGTTTATAATACGGTGACTTCTCACATGGGGCGGGTACGAACGTTTCATACGGATGGTCGACGAGATTATACGAAGGAGGGCATTTATCCTGATCAACTCATATTACCCTCGCATGTACCCGATTTACCGGAGGTTCGTTCCGATTATGCCGGTCATCTGGAAGCCGTTCAGGATGTTGATCGTTGGGTGGGATTTTTCGTCGATGATTTGAAGAAAGCCGGTCTGGCCGAGAATACCATCATTTTTGTATTTAGCGACCATGGAGGCTGTTTGCCTCGTGGTAAAGGTTATCTTTATGAAACCGGACTTCGTGTCCCACTAGTCGCTTATTTCCCCGAGAAATGGAAACATCTAGCGCCTGTTCATCCCGGAACGAAAGATGAATCGTTGATTAGCTTTGTCGATTTAGGACCGAGTATGTTAAGTCTGGCCGGAGTCAAACCACCAAAACAGATGCAAGGTCAAGCGTTGATGGGAGCCTACAAAGTTAAATCTGCTCCGCAGTATATGTATGCTTTGGCGGCTAACCAACTTCATCATTATATGCCGGTGAGAGCGATGACCGACGGGCGATACAAATATATCCGAAGTTACATTCCTTACCGTCAGTTTGCGTTGCGCAACTATTACCAATGGGGAATGCCTTCGAATAAGGCTTGGGATCAATGGGTGATGGGAGGTCATAATACCCGTTCGGAATGGCAGCAACCGTTCGAACACCATACGGCTGAGTTATTATTTGATCTCCAAGCCGATCCGTACGAATTGTCTAATCTATCGGGCGATGGAGCTTATCAACAAACGTTGCTCCAGTTCCGTCAAGCGATGTCGAAACATATTCGTGAGACGGGCGACCTTGGCTTTTTCTTGCCGACATCCCGTGAAAAGGTGACTCTATATACGGAGGTGCGCCGGACGAATTATCCGTTGGACGAGCTTTATCGGTTGGTGGAATTAGCTGGTATGCCTACTCCCGACGACTTACCAATCTTGCTCAAAGCCTTGACCTCAACTCACCCGGAGATGCGTTATTGGGGTGCTGTAGGATGTGCTCAGCTTGGTGTGAAAGGGAAGTTGAAGAGTTGTCCTGAGGTTCTGCTCACTTTGCTATCCGATCCAGATCCTTATGTGGCAGCTGAAGCAGCTTATGCTGTGGCTTATGCGGGTTATCCCGATAAGGCCATCGGTCATTTACTGCATCCACAAAGTGAAGCGGTTCGTAAAATTGGCTATTCGGCTCTGGAGTGTTTATCGCTTGACCGAAAGATGCTCCCTTATTTTGCGCCTTATATTGATCAGTTGCTTCGTGATGAAGGGGCTTTACCGCATAAAGCAAATGAAGATGCCGGCTTGATGGCACGTGGCCTTCTGGTTAACCTTGGACGACTACCAATTAAAGATCTTCATGGGAAAGAAGCCTATGAGGAAGGGTTGAAGTTGAATCATGGTCGACGTCCGATGGTTCCTCTGCCTCAATAAGCGATCGAGAGAGAACGAACAGGTTGATCTATCTTTGACTTTGATCCCTTTTGTGCTTTCAGAGCTCTCCCCTTATTAGGTCAGATCTAAGATTAAAGCCGTTCTAAAGTGAGGAGCGAAGAGATTGAATAGATTGAAATAGGAGAACTCTTTTAAACTGAGCTAACATAAAAGCCGCTTCAAAAACAGATTTGAAGCGGCTTTCTTTGGTTTACACTTTTTGTTATCTAATTAACAAACAGCTATTTATGATTTTCATCTCATTTAGTATCCCGGGTTTTGTATTCCTTCTAATTTCTTATTTAACTGCATCTCATCTAAAGGAATCGGGAAAAGTTCATGTTTGCCTGAGATAAACTGGCTACCGGCAATATAGGCCGGATTGGGCGACTGTACGCCTTCTGGCATATGCTCTTCGGTGAGGACTAAGGCTTCTTTTAAGATTCCCCAACGAATGAGATCATATTTACGTTGTCCTTCGAAGGCGAGCTCAAATCCACGTTCCCAATAAAGCGCTGTGCGGAATTTACCCTCTTCGTTACTGTCATCAATGAATGGAAGATCAAGAACCTTGGGGGCTTTGAGTAAGCTGGCATAATTTTCGGGGGCGATAGGAGTCGCATGCGCGCGTTCTCTAACTTTGTTTAGGAGTTTCCAAGCTTCTTCTGTCTGATGAGTCTCGTTGTAGGCTTCAGCCGCTAGCAAAACTACATCTGAGTAACGAAGGAAGCAGAAGTTGACGTCGACATTGTTGGGATTGACAAAACCTAGAGGCATCCATTCCCGACGCCATTTTCCCGGATACCATTGTTCCTTAGCCACGTCTTTTGAGTTTTCATATTTGACATGCGCATATTTCTTCTTGTCCCACTTATATTGATAGGTACAAACCATGACCTCTCTTCTTTCATCTTGGTCTTCAAAGAATGCTTTCCAAGCGGGAACCACACGGAAGAAAGCGTTGGCACGCCCCATAAAATTACCGGTCTCGGTAGACGAAACGGAGGGGGCAGCCACCATCGGACCATTGTAAGTCCCCCAGTTGCTCGAGTTGTCGGCTACCTTACCGTCCGCCGTATAAAAGGCAATCTCCCAAAGGCTTTCTTTCGAGTTGAGGGTGCCGAAAGAGAATCCTTTGAATAGTTCGAGATAGCCTTGAGCGTAAAAATTATGGTAACCGTTTTTTTGAAACTCTTCCCACTCCTTGATGATGCTTGTAAAATAAGCCGTTCGTTTCTCTTCATCCGGCCGTTCTAATTTTCCATTCATATGAAGACTATAACCGGCCCGTTGCGCAAGTACACGCATTAATAGCGCACGAGCAGAGCCTTGTGTTGCTCTTTCGGGAGAACTTCCGGCTTCAGCCCATGGAAGAGCCGATTTCGCTACATCTAAATCGGCTATGATCTGGTCGTAGATGAGTTCGCGGTCAACACGCGGGGCACTAGCGTCGGCATAGCCTGTGGAATAAGTGATTTTGAAAGGCACATCTCCCCAATAGCGCACCAAGTCGAAAGCTAACATGGCTCTTAAAAAATGAGCTTCTCCGACAAGACTTTTTAGCTTGGTGTTACTCTCATAGTCGGGCATGGATTTGATCCCTTCTATGGCATAGTTAGCTCTGTTAATTCCTAAGTATTTAGCCTTCCAGACGTTGCTGATCCATTCGTTATTGGCTGTGAGTGTATAATGTGAGATGTCGCGTCGGGTGTTATCTGTTCCCGTTCCGTTAATAAAGTAGGTGTCGTCGGAGCAAGGCATGGCCATTTCGCATTGTCCGTAGTGAGAGAGAGTGGCCAAGACATCGTATACTCCTGTAATGGCCATTTCTGCATTCGATTCGGAAACGAAAAAGTTGTCTTTCTCATAATAAGAATCGGGTTTTTCTGTCAATGTATCTTCACAAGCTGTAAGAGTAACCGCGAATAGGATACAAAAAAGATATATAAAATGTTTCATTGTTATCATCATACTTTTAGTGATTAGAATCCAAGGTTAATACCAAATACAAACGAACGACTGCGCGGGTAAGCGCCAAAGTCTACTCCCGGTGTCAGACTATTGCCTCTGGTCGACACTTCCGGATCGTATCCGGTGTAGTTGGTTAGGGTTAGCAAGTTGCTACCTGTAGCATAAAGGCGCAAATTCTGTAGTCCGATTCTCTTAAGCATCTTTTTAGGGAAGGTATATCCTAGAGTCACATTGCTTAAACGGACATAGGATCCGTCTTCTACTGCCCAGGAGTGGATGTATTTATCTCCATCCTCGAGATCATACCAGGCTGCGACACTTTTTCCGCGATTGATCGCTGTTAGTTCGGCAGGATCGGTCACCACATGGCCTTCAGAATTGATCGTGACCCACCGATGGCTGCTATCGGCTTCTTTGAGAACATTGGTGTTTTTTCGTCCGGCTTTTGTGTTGGTTAGTTTCGTTGCGTTAAAAATGTCGTTGCCATAGTTGAACGTGATGAAAACACTTAGGTCGAAGTTCTTATAGTTGAAACTATTATTTAGCCCGCCATAGACTATTGGATTAGCGTTTCCAATCACGGTTTTATCTTTCTCGTCGATCACCTCATTCCCGTCGTTGTTGGCAAATTTCCACATGCCCGGTTTGATGTTTGAGGCATTGCCATAGTATGGAATTCCACTTTTCAGCGTATACTCCTTGGTTGCAGCATCATAGTCGAAATCCTCCACTTGGTACACGCCGATGGTTTGATAACCATAAAACTGCCCGATGGATTGGCCGACTTGAATGATATGGGTTTTGTCTTCGTATCCAAAATCCGCTTTAGCCAAGAAGAAATCTTCATCTGCTAAGGCTTTAATGGTGTTCTTATTATGTGAAAGGTTGAAACTAGTCGACCAACGGAAATCTTTTCTATCGATGTTAACGGAGGTGATGGTCAGGTCAATTCCTCTATTTTCGGTTTCACCAATGTTTCTGATCATGGATTCAAATCCGGAGGAGTAAGGTAGGCGACTGTCGAGAAGGAGGTTCGAACTGCGATTGACATAGATCTCCGGTGAAATGACTAGGCGTTGATTAAAGAATCCCATATCAAGGCCTAGGTTGAAGGTCTTATTTGATTCCCACTTTAAATCTTTATTGGGGATCTGACTCGGAGCATATCCTGGTAGGACGCCATTTCCCGAAGGATAAGTGACCGATGAAAGAATACCTAATGCGGCATAGTTAGCAATGCGATTGTTGCCTGCCAAGCCATAGCCCATACGAAGCTTAAGATCCGAGAATAGATTCAATTTCTTGATGAACTGCTCTTCGCTCAATCGCCAAGCCGCCGATAAAGCGGGGAAAATACCCCATTTATTGTTTGGCCCGAACTTAGAAGATCCGTCTGCGCGGAGTGAGGCTGTGAACAAGTACTTCTCGGCGAAGTTGTAGTTGAAGCGACCGAAGAAAGAGATCAATTTATTATCGTAGTTAACCCCTGATTCGGGAGTTCCCGGAGTGGCTCCGAGGCCTAGATCGGCCAAGCCGATATCGTCGTTTGGAAAGTTACTTGCACTTGCTTTGAAGAAACGGGTCCATGAGGAAACCCATTCCTGTCCGGCCATTATGGTGAAGTGGTGACGCTCTTTGTTGAAATCGTAAGTCAGCACATTCGAGGTTTGGAAACTTCCGTTTTCGGCATTTTTAAGGCTACCGTTAATGCTTGATCGTTTGGCAGTAATCGACTGGTCACCGAAGAATAGGTCTTGTCGCATGGTCTGGTAACGCATGCCGGTACTGTTTCTGAACGTTAGCCCTTTCAGCAGTTTAAACGTCAGTCCCGCATTGATCTGTATCGTTCGGTCTTCGCGTGTGTTGGTTTCTTCTGCTGCCGAAACAAGTGGGTTTTGCATCACATTTCCGCTATCATCGGCTAAGAGAGGATCTTCTCCTTCAAGCAGATCACGATCTTCTCCTTGGATACCAACTGTTGGGCGATACTGTAAGATGTGTTGCATCTTGTTGAATCGATCGCCGTTTTCAGAAGTTCCCATGCCATACACCTTCATCTGATCGTAGTTGATTCGGGCCGTTAAGCTTAGACGATCGGATGCTTTGTGGTCGATAGCAAACGAGATATTATGTTTATCGTTTCCACTGTAAGCCATGGCGCCTTGGTCTTTGAAATAGCTATATCCCAAATTATATTGGAGATCCTTACTTTTTCCCGATAGTCCAATGCGGTAGTTTTGAGTGGTTGCTGTACGTCCCAACGTTTCGTCTTGCCAATTAATACCTTTACGTTGTGCATAGTTGGCTTCCAAGTCTTTGTAAACGCCATAAATCTTTTCAAACGTACTGAGTCCATCAGCTCCTGAAGCATTTCCCAAGCTACGTTCGTAATCCAAGAGAACGAATTCTTTCGGCGACAGAACAGGTAGGGTTTTAGCTAATGTTTTGAAGCCGATATAGCTATCGAATGAAAGGTTGAACATGGAATCGTTCTTATTCCCTTTTTTAGTGGTGATGACGACCACACCATTCGCCCCGCGTGAACCGTAAATGGCCGTAGACGAGGCATCTTTTAGGATGTCAATGGTTTCAATTTCCGATGGATCTAAGTTCTGCATGCCATCTTCATTGGGGAAGCCATCAATGATGTAAAGAGGCTCGTTGCTTTGGGTAATGGAGATACCACCGCGCACACGAATCGAGATGTTTGCCCCCGGGGCTCCTTCGCTTTGGGTGACTTGTACGCCGGCCACCCGTCCGGCAAGGGCTTGGGTGATATCGGATGTGGGGACTTTCAGTAATTCTTCACTTTTTACCGAGACGACCGATCCGGTCAGTTCTTTGCGTTTTGAGGTACCGTACCCGATGGCTACGACCTCGTCGAGCATCACTGCGTTCGCTTTTAAGGTGACGTTGATTACACTTTGTCCTTTAACCGCAACTTCTGCTTTGTCCATGCCGATGTAGGTAAATACTAAAACGGCTCTTGACGAGTCTTTTACTTTGATGGAAAAATGTCCGTTAAGGTCGGTTATAGCTCCCGTTCCCGACTCTCCTTTTACGATGACATTTGCACCAATAACCTCCAAGCCTTCAGAATCCGTGACCTGACCGGTCACCGTCTTTTCTTGGGCTTGCAGGGATAAACTTGAAAAAATAAAACTAATCAGTAATAGTAATTTTGTTAAGTTTTCCATAACAATAATATTAAGGTTTTTATAAATCATGCAAATGTATTTAACTTTAATCTGATGGTTTAATCCTTTTGTCCCTGTTGGTTTAGTTATTGTTTACGTCATTTTAAATTTGTTCTATAGAATGATTGTTTTGTTGAATTACTTTGCTCCTCTTCCAATTCGTACTTGTAGAAGCCTTTCTCTAGCGATGGAATGGTATAATAGGAAGCCATTTCTACCGATTATGTCCTTTTGTTTAATCTGTTGTTATTGTATTCTTAATAATTCTTTTCGTTTCATTTCTTGAGTCCTCGAACGAAGGCTCTTCAGCCCTCGATGGGGGGCTCTTCGGCCCTCGAACGAAAACCGATCGGCCCTCGAACGAGGGCTCAAGAAAAGCGCTTTTGGTAGCGACTAACGGAGTACTCTTGGCGGTTAATGAAAGGGTGTGAGTGACTTAAACATCGTGCCGCATCATGATGTTGAAGCGAAAGGGAGAAGACCGGTAAAAGTAGAAAAATGGGGTGTGGCTCGTTTTTTATTGTGGTCGGATAGGGTCATCAGATTGTTTGTGAGATGAGGTGTGGGATGGTGTGGGATCCCTTCCAAAAGTGTGGGATAAAAAAGGCCGAACAACTATCCCACACTCTTTGGAAGGATTATGAATAAGGCGTTTTGCTAAAAAGAGTGTGGGAGGTGTGGGATTAAACGACTTTTTAATCTGATGGAGAGAGTGGCTGCGGGACAAAGGGGGGGGACTGAAGCTCATAGAACAATCCCCCTTCAGGATCGAATTTTATCCTGAAGGGGGATGATCTGTTGTCGATTAGAACGGACCGACGGTTGGATTATTCTTTTCGGTTTGAACAAGCTTTCCGCTTTTTCCAAGCATAGATCATGATGGCCATGATGAGCAGAGCCAAGGCACCATAAGCAATGGCTTCGGTGACGTGTAAGCTTTGCGGATCGAAGCGCATCTCGAGGGTGTGCTGACCTGCCGGAACAGTCATGGCACGAAGGATATAGTTGGCGCGGGCGAGTTTTGCCGGCTGACCGTCTATGGTGGCTTTCCATCCGGGATAATAGATTTCAGAGAAGACCACAATACCGTCTTTGGCCGAATGAGTTTCGTACACCAACCGGTTAGGTTCGTAAGTGGTTAAGCGAACGGTCGACAAGGAATCTTTATACCCTTGCGTTTGTCCGTTTAGGGCTTCTTTAAAGCGGATGTCGACAACTGCCGTCTCTGTCGGTAAGATGGTGTTTAGAGCGTCAATCTCTTCATTAGCATCTTTAACGTAGTCGATTTGATTCACAAACCAGGCATTACCGTAAGCATAAGGGTTTTGTACCGGTACGGTTTGACCTTGTTGTCCCGCAGGGAAGATGAAATAACGCGTGTTCAGCATGTTTAGTACGCGGAACTGACCACCGTCGACACTATCCATTTTCCCGGCAGCAGTAGCTACAGCCTGATAAGTCTTCTGCATTTCCGGTGTGATGTGATGGTCGATCATCTCTTGATAGCGACGAAGTTTGGCTGCATGATACCCACCCACGCTCTTATGCCAATAGGAGGTGTTGTTTTCGTTGAACGTATTGCTTGCAAAGTTCAAGACTCTATAATCGAGGGTCGGGTCTTGGAGGATGAGTTCATCGGTGGGTGTCTTGCGGAATGCATCGGCTTGCTCTGATTTCGGCACGAAAAGATCGTCGTGTAGGTAGCGCTTATTAACGCCCCACATGTCAACTAAGCAGAGGATGATGATTCCTGCAACCATCCAGGAACTTTTTAGTTTACCTCGTTGGAAGAGCGAGAGAAGTGCACAGCCGATAATGATCACCCAGATGCTTCTCCAGGCGTCGGAAGTGACCAATGCCATACGCATCTCGTTGAGGTTTTCAATGATCGGTGAGAGTTGATTAGCCGGAATGGCTTGTTGTAAAGCAGCCATCTCTTGTGCGGGTACATAGCCCGATAAGAAGAATCCGGGAGCTAAGGCGAGAATGAACGCTACACCTAAAGTGAGTCCTAGAGAAGTGGCTAAGGCTGCTTTATTTTCTTTGAAACTTAAGAGTTTAGGGTTACAGATGATCTCTTTTAATGAGAAAATGGCAAGCAAAGGAATGGTAAATTCTGCAATGACAAGGATAGAAGAGACTGCTCTAAACTTATTGTACATTGGCACATAGTCGATGAAAAAGTCGGTTAGTCCCATAAAGTTCCTTCCCCACGAGAGTAAGATGGAGAATAGGGTAGCGCCAAGGAGCGCCCATTTGATCGGTCCTTTGACTACAAAACAGCCAAGGATGAACAAGAATAGGACAAAGGCGCCGACGTAAACGGGACCGGCGGTCATCGGTTGGTCGCCGAAATATTGCGTCAGCTGGTTATACAAATTACCATAGTTTGGATTGGCTTTTTCCATAGCCGTTTCGTTTTGCATCAACGGAACTGAAGCGCCTCCTTTGACATTGGGAACCAGAAGGGTCAGTGTCTCATCGATGCCATAGCTCCACTGTGTGATATAGTCGCGGTTTAAACCATTCGATGTGGTGTTATCGGCATTCTTTTCAGTGGCTCTGAGTTCGCTCTTGCCACGCATCGTTTCTTTGCTATATTGATAGGTATGGTAAAGATTCGATAGATTGGCTGATACGCCAATCAAGGCCGCTATGACCAAAATACCGCTCGCTTTGAAGAAGTGAGGGAGCGTTTTGTTGCGGTACGATTCTTCGAAATAAGCTCCGGCCAAGAAGAGGATGACAAAGAGGAAATAATAGCTCATTTGTACATGGTTCGACTGGATTTGTAGAGCGAGGAAGAGCGCCGTAACGATACCTCCGACCAGGTATTTCTTCCGATAAGTCAGCACGATACCGGCTATCGTTGGTGGAATATAGGCTAGGGTAACAAACTTCCAGATATGACCGGCAGCGACTAGAATGAAGAAATAGGACGAGAAGGCCCAGATCACTCCACCTAAGGTCGAGAGCCATACCGATAGTCCGAAAGCTCTCAGCAGGATGTAGAAGCCCAGCATGAGGATAAAAGTAAGCATGACGTAGGGCGGGAGAAAAAGCTGATAGCCTTTCCCGATCCAGACCAAGGACTCGCTAGAGTCGTAGCTTGGTGACATTTGATAGGTGGGCATGCCTCCAAAAAGGGCATTGGTCCAGCGGGTACGTTCGCCGGTCTGCTCATGATAAATTTTAGCTTCTTGTCCGCCACCGGCACCGGCAACAGAGTCGTGTTGAAACAAAATGCGTCCTTCAATATCGGCAGGAAAGAAATAAACGAACGAGAGTAGGACAAAAGCCAAGATGGCGAGTAAGTCCGGAAGATACTTCTTCATGAGTACACTGCGGTTAAAGTGGTTTGTAAAACTAAAAAGGGAGTAGTCACGGGAAGGCGACTACTCCCGATAGGATGAGGTGATTAATAGCGATAGTGTTCTGCTTTATATGGGCCATCAACTGATACGCCGATATAAGCCGCTTGTTCCTCAGAGAGCTTGGTGAGTTTAACCCCAATTTTTTCCAAGTGTAGACGAGCAACCTCTTCATCGAGATGTTTCGGTAAACGGTACACATTGATCTCATAATCTTTGTTGAAAAGTTCGATTTGAGCTAAAGTCTGGTTGGTGAACGAGTTACTCATTACGAATGAAGGGTGACCGGTTGCACAACCGAGGTTAACCAAACGTCCGTCGGCCAAAAGAATGATACTATGGCCTTCAGGGAAGAAGTAACGGTCGACTTGTGGTTTGATGTTGACGCGTTTGATACCCGGGTAGCGTTTCAACGCTTCAACCTGAATCTCATTATCGAAGTGACCGATGTTGCAGACAATGGCTTGATCTTTCATTCGGTTCATGTGATCGATACGGATAATATCGATATTTCCGGTTGTGGTGACGAAGATGTTGCCTTCTGTGCAAGCTTCTTCCATGGTTACCACTTCGAAACCTTCCATAGCGGCTTGTAGCGCACAGATCGGATCGACTTCGGTAACCATTACACGGGCACCGTAAGAGCGCATAGAGTGTGCACAACCTTTACCTACATCACCATATCCGCAAACAACGACCACTTTTCCGGCAATCATCACGTCAGTAGCGCGTTTGATGCCATCGGCCAACGATTCGCGGCAGCCATAGAGGTTGTCGAATTTTGACTTAGTGACTGAGTCGTTAACGTTAAAGGCAGGGAATAAAAGTTTGCCCTCTTCTTGCATCTGATACAAGCGGTGCACACCGGTTGTGGTCTCTTCCGAGACTCCACGTACCTCTGGGGCAGTGCGGTGCCAACGAGTGGCATCTTCGCCTAAGACCCGTTTCAAGATGGCGAACAACTCGATCTCGTCTTCAGCATGTACTTCTTTGTCGAGCACCGAAGCATCCGATTCGGCTTCATAACCCACGTGGATCATCATGGTAGCATCTCCACCATCGTCGACAATAACGGTTGGCCCTTTGCCGCCCGGGAAACTCAACGCTTGTAGCGTACACCACCAGTAATCGGCTAACGTTTCGCCTTTCCATGCAAAGACCGGAACACCTGATGCGGCAATCGCGGCAGCAGCATGGTCTTGTGTTGAATAGATATTACATGAACACCAACGAACATCTGCTCCAAGAGCCACGAGGGTCTCAATCAAAACAGCGGTTTGAATGGTCATGTGAAGTGATCCCATGATGCGGGCACCTTTCAAGGGTTTTTGATCCCCATATTTTTCGCGAAGGGCCATAAGGCCCGGCATCTCTTTTTCTGCTAAATCGATCTCTTTACGTCCGAAGTCCGCAAGACTGATATCGGCCACTTTATATGGCAATGTAGAGAATAATTCTGTAGACATATATTCTATCATTTAAAGTATAAGTGGTGCAAAGATAGGATATTATCCATAGGAGTTCAAACGCTCTCTCTCTTTTTTTATAAGAATAACTTGACATTTATATTGGGAAATAAAACTTTTAGATAAATTTGTAGTGACGAACGGCAGGAGCTGTTGTTTAGTTTCTTCTATAAAAAAGATATTATGGGACTCTATAAGAATAAGACAAAGCAAGAATTGATTGATATTATTTTTCATTTAGAAGAGCAGATCAAGGGCCTCTCTCTTTCTGTGGATCGTTCGACTCAATCACGATTTCGAGAGTTAAAGAGTCAATCGATCTTTGATACTCTTCCTGAGATGATTACGGTACTCGATCATTCAGGAAACATTATCGAACTCGTCTCTTCTCCATCGACTAATCATTTAGAAGGAATCACCTCGCAGGAGATTGTTGGATCAAACATAAAAGAGATTCTACCGGAATCGGCTTATTATAATATTGCGGAAAATATGAAAAAGGTCATTGAGACTTCCAAAAACTCCATTGCCAATCATCGACTCTTGTTGAATGGGGAGATGCATTATTATGAGAATCAGATCTTTCCGTTAGACGATCAGTATTTACTTTGCATCTGTCGCGACATCTCAAAAAGATACATGGCCGAATGCATTAATCAAGAGCAGCAAAAGGAGATTACCCGATTGAATGCTTTGATGGGAGCGATCTTAGATAACATCCCGGTGTATCTTTTTATCAAAGATTCCGGAAACAATTTTAGATACCTCTATTTTAATAAAGCTTTTGCTGATAACTCTGGGATACCGATAAACAAAGCCGTTGGAAAGAATGACTACGAGATTTTTACCCGTACTGAAGATATGCAAAAGTTTCGCGAACTTGATTTGAAGGTATTAAAAGAGGGCGAACTTTCGTATGTTGAGGATTATGAAACAGCCAATGGGGATATACGGTTTATTAAAACGTTGAAGAAAACGTTGAGATCGAGCACTGAAAAACCTTATATTATTGGTGTATCGTGGGATATTACTGATAGTAAGCAGGCGGAGCGAACGTTGGTTGAGGCTTTGACTAAGGCGGAGGAG
>JBKEDO010000029.1:0-10218 GCA_047975405.1 Bacteroides sp. | reverse complement strand
GATGAAAGAAAGAGTGATGCAGGTCCCGATAATCGAATTTCTAATGGAGAGAATACAGTCTACAACTCAGGCGACCTTCGAGTGTTGGGTAATTCCACCCCTCGTTTCCGCTTTGGTTTGAATGGTAATGTTTCTTGGAAAAACTTTAGTTTGAATCTATTCTTTCAAGGCGTTGCTAAACGTGATGTATTTATTAGCGACAGAATGCTTTTTGGCGGTAGTGATTCAGGAGGTAATCTCCATACGTTTGAGAACTCATGGACGCCTGAAAATCCAAACTCTCAATATCATATGTATGGACGTAGTCAAAACTTAGTAACCAATAGTCGTTATATGTACAATGGGGCGTATGTACGTCTTAAAACATTGGCAGTAGGTTATACCCTACCTCAACAATGGACCAAGAAGTTATCACTTAACACGGTGCGTTTCAACCTTTCCGGTTACGACTTATTTACGATTTCAGGAGTCCCCAATGTCTTCGATCCCGAATCTATTCAGTCTGCTTATCCAATGATGCGTTCCATCGCATTGGGTGTTCAGGTTAACTTTTAATGATGACTAAAAAAGAAATAATTATGAATATTAAAAAATATATTGCAGCGTTAGGATTGGCAACCATGATGGTTGGTTGTAACGATGATTTCATGGAGCGTTATCCATTGGATGTGCCCACTGATATGGCATTCTGGACCTCAGAGGGTGATATGAAATTGTATTTAAATGAGTTTTACCCGATATATATCATTGGGCATGGTGATGGATGGGCGAATCAAAAATACATTTATCCATTACCTGTCACAGGCAGTCCGTTGGCATATGGTGATGTTTTCTCGGACAACTGTATTCGTACGGGTAATGAATTTACTGACTTGGCTGATGCAAAGAAAATCCCGACAGGAACAGGAACAAGTGCCAATGGTTGGGAATGGGGTAATCTTCGCAACATCAACTTTTTCCTAACACGTTATCAACGCGCTGATTTGCCACAAGCGACCCTTGATAAGTATGCTGCCGAAGCTTATTTTTTTAAAGCATGGGAGTACTATAAAAAGGTGTTGTACTTTGGCGATGTGCCTTGGATGACTACCGATTTGAATGTTGATTCGGAGGAGTTATACATGAAGCGAACTCCTCGTGCCGAGGTGATGGACTCTATTTTACTCTGCCTAAATAAAGCAGTGACTCATTTGCCTATAAAAGGAAAAGAAGAAGAGGGCCGATTAAATAAAGATATGGCTAACTTCCTCAAGGCACGCATTTGTCTATTCGAAGGTACTTATCGCAAGTATCATAAAGAGCTTAAATTAGATGGTACCAAGTTTCTTCAGGAGTGCGAAACAGCTTGCAACGCGTTGATCGGAAAGTATAGTTTGTACAATAAAGACGGAGATCATTCATACTATAAGATGTTTACGGCTAAAGGTGCTACAGCCCATGACAATAATCCGGAAGTTATTTTAGGACGTACTTGCATCAAGGATGAATATGGTACTTCGTTTCAACGTTATTATGGACAAAACAACTCCAATCGCCAAGCAATGGGAGCTACACGAGGATTAATAGAAGAATATCTATGTGCTGACGGACGCCCAATATATACCGGAGGTTCTGAAGGCAATTACGAGTCAAATCCTTTATTTAAAGGGTATGGTATGTGGAAAGAATTAGATAATCGCGACCCGCGTTTAACTCAGACCATTTGTCGCCCGGGTGAATACGTTACGATCTATCTCTCTGGGGTTATTGACCCTGCCAACGGCATTGAATATCCGGCATTGAATTACAATAGAAGTGGCAGTACTGTAACGGGATATCGCTTCATTAAGCATTGGATGGGTGACAAAGAAGAAGAGGATGCAACGACAAAAGGTATTCAAGCAGCTATTGAGTTCCGCTATGCCGAGCTACTGCTGATGTATGCTGAAGTGAAATATGAGTTATATGGAACATTATCTCAAGCCGATGTCGATTTGACAATCAACGCTTTGCGTAAAAGAGCTGGCTTCGATTTCACCAAATATCCTACTGCTAAATTAGTGGTCGGTCAAGAGCCCATCGATCCGCGTTTGGATCGGATTTATGCAGATAAATTAGACTATACTGTGGCTCCGTTGTTACGTGAGATTCGTCGCGAACGACGCGTTGAGTTTGTATTGGAGAATCAACGGTATACTGATTTGATGCGTTGGAAGGCAGGTAACTTGTTGACTATTCCCTTACGAGGCATGAAGTTTGATGCAGAAATGCAAAAGCTGTATGACGGTTCACACAAAGATCGTAAGAATGGAGGAGTTGCAGTGAAGGTTGTGATAGATAAAGATGTCTTTTTGGATGACGAAAACTTCTTGATTTGCTACCCAAAAAGTCCTTATAAGAAAACAATTAAAGGGGTACTTCCTTGGAGCGATTATCGTTATCTATGGCCTATTCCTGCTGAAGAAATTCGTTTAAATTCGAATTTGACGCAGAATCCGGGTTGGTTAGAAGCTGATGGCGAAAAATAACAGATAAAGTTTAGTTTTAAAAGAATCCGGTATGAGCGTAATGAGTTCGTACCGAATTCTTTTCCTTATTTTTATAGACAATAAATCAGACAAAATGAAAAATAGAATAGTTTTTGTGATCACACTTTTTGTTACTCTAACGGCCTTTGCCCAAGAAGCGAAGCAGGAATTTCCTCTGAAATATGGTGCTACTTATGTTGGTAAACGCCAAGATTCGGCTATGCAGAAGTTTCGTGATAACCGTTTAGGTGAATTTATTCATTGGGGACTATATGCTATTCCGGGCGGTGAATGGAATGGGAAGGTCTATAACGGGGCAGCCGAATGGTTAAAGTCGTGGGCAAAGGTACCATCGGATGAATGGATGGCGTTAATGAAACAATGGAATCCGGTTAAATTTAATGCTAAACAATGGGCCAAGATGGCTAAGGATATGGGAATGCGTTATGTGAAAATCACCACAAAACATCATGAAGGATTTTGTCTTTGGCCAAGTAAGTATACCAAATATACCGTAGCGAATACTCCTTACAAGAAAGATATATTAGGTGAAATCGTAAAAGCTTATAATGCTGAAGGCATTGATGTGCATTTCTACTTCTCGGTAATGGACTGGAGCCATCCTGATTATCGATACAGCATCAAATCAGAAGCTGATAGTATTGCTTTTCGTCGTTTCCTTACTTTCACCGATAATCAGTTGAAAGAGTTGGCGACTCGTTACCCTACAGTGAAAGACTTTTGGTTTGATGGCACATGGGATTCTAGCATCAAAAAAAACGGATGGTGGACTGCTCACATTGAAAAGACTTTGAAAGAATTGGTTCCGGGAGTTACAATCAACAGCCGTTTGCGCGCTGATGATTATGGTAAACGCCATTTCGATAGTAATGGCAGACTAATGGGCGATTATGAATCAGGATACGAACGCCGTCTACCCGATCCGGTTAAGGATCTCGAAGTAACACAATGGGACTGGGAAGCTTGTATGACTATTCCCGAGAATCAATGGGGCTATCATAAAGACTGGTCTTTGAGTTATGTAAAAACTCCATTGGAAGTGATCGACCGTATTGTTCATGCCGTTTCTATGGGAGGAAACATGGTTGTTAACTTTGGACCTCAAGCTGATGGTGATTTTCGTCCCGAAGAAAAAGCGCTTGCTAGCTCGTTGGGGCAATGGATGAACCAATATAGTGAAGCAATTTATGGCTGTGATTATGCCGGATGGCCTAAACAAGATTGGGGATACTATACTCGTAAAGGACAAGATATTTTCATGATTGTATTCAATCGCCCTTATACGAAGCAGTTATTAGTAAAAACGCCGAAAGGTACTCAGATAATTGGAGCGCACTTGATTCATGGTGGTGATGTAAAGGTACTGGAAATAGCTCGCAACGAATATAATGTATCTATGCCTTCGGTAGAGCCGGAAGAACCATTTGTTATTAAACTTCAAATCAAAGAAGAAAAAGGAGCAGCCAATAAATATCGTGATGCGCTAACATAGTGATTAGAGTCATCATAAATATTCTAGTAAATGAGTATGAAACAACGAAAATCATTTTTTGTGGCATTTGCATTGACTTTGTGTGTCGGTGCAAATGCACAAATACCCTTCACTAAAACCGAAGTAAAAAACGACATGAAGCGTGTAGCCGATTGGCAGATTGCTAACCCGAATACCGGATATGAACATGGCGATCTGAATTGGACAAATGCCGCGTTATATATGGGAATGATCGATTGGGCGGAACTGGCCGAGAAGCAAGATAATGATGCCACATATTATAAATGGCTCACAGCTATTGGCCGACGCAATGGTTGGCATCCCGATAAACGTATGTACCATGCTGATGATATTGCCGTTTCCCAAGTTTTTATTGACCTATATCGCAAGTATAAGAATCAGGCCATGCTAAACCCTACTATTGCCCGTGCTGAGTGGGTAATATCTCATCCTTCGAAAGGTTCTTTTGAACTCGATTACAGTGAGGTAAAAACCTTGGAACGCTGGACTTGGTGTGATGCGCTATTTATGGCACCTCCTACTTATACTAAACTTTATGTACTTACGGGAGATAAGAAATACATCCAGTTTATGAATCGCGAATATAAAGCTTCTTACAACTATTTATTCGACAAAGAAGAAAATTTATTTTATCGCGATTGGCGCTATTTTAAACAGCGGGAAAATAATGGCGCTAAAGTATTCTGGGGACGTGGAAATGGCTGGGTACTTGGAGGGCTAACCGAAATGTTACAAGAGTTACCACGTAAAGATAAAAATCGTACTTTCTATGAAAAGCTCTTTATTCTGATGTGCCATCGCATTGCAACACTTCAAAGTCCCGATGGATACTGGCATGCAAGTTTACTCGACCCAGCTTCTTATCCTTCGCCAGAGACGAGTGCTACAGGATTTATTGTGTACGCATTGGCTTATGGTATAAATGAGGGATTATTGAATAGAGAAACGTATCTGCCCGTTGTAGTAAAAGGCTGGAAAGCATTGACTAGTGCTATAGACTTTGATGGCAAGTTGGGCTTTGTACAACCGATCGGTGCCGACCCTAAGAAAGTAACCAGGGAGATGACCGAGGTCTATGGTGTAGGTGCTTTCTTACTAGCTGGTTGCCAAATTTATAAAATGGCAGAATGATTTTTTATTGTATCAAGATAAAAACAGATAGATGCATGTTCAAGATAAACGGACAATATGGTCACATAATTGGGAGAAATTTAGCATTTGAAAGATCCATTTAAAGTTATCTTTGCAAGGCATTAAACTAATACAAAAAACAAATGAATGGAACGTTGATAATAAAACGGATGGCTATCTGTCTGCTTTCTCTCTGGGCTATGACAGTGACGGCTCGCGAGGTTACCTCTTTCAATTCGGATTGGCAGTTCAAACGGGGGCCCTTTTCTTCGGAGCCCATGCGTGCTGCTGCTCAATGGGACAGTAAATGGAGCGAAGTAGAAATCCCTCACACCTGGAATGCTAAAGATATGCAGGTGAAAGCAGCCTCTTTTTACGAAGGAGTAGGTTATTACAAGAAGAAACAGTTTTTCGGTGAAGAACTGAAAGGGAAGCGTCTCTTTCTGCGCTTTGAAGGAGTAGGTGCCAATGCCGAAGTATATGTAAACGGCAAATTGGTAGGAACGCACAAAGGTGGATACTCGGCCTTTGCCTGTGAAATAGGTACTGCCTTGAGCTGGGGAGTAGAAAATGAAATTCTGGTAAAAGCCGATAACACAGCTCGCCCAGATGTAATTCCGGTCAACCATAATCTATTTGGTGTGTACGGCGGTATCTATCGTCCTGTATGGTTGATCGTGACCGAACCGACTAACATTACAGTGACCGATTGTGCTTCTCCGGGAGTGTACATTACACAAAAAAATGTATCGAAGAAATCGGCCGATGTTACCGTAAAGGTTAAGTTAGATAATGGTTCGCTCGCACCTGTTGCGTTGACACTTGAGAATGTGATCTATAGCCGTGAAGGAAAAAAGGTCGATAGTCATAGACAATCGTTCGATCTCACTCCACAAGGTACACAAACGTATAGTTCAACCTTTAAACTTCGTAATCCTCACCTTTGGCAGGGACGTGAAGACCCTTATTTGTATAAAGTTGTTTCTCGCTTGCTTGATGGGAAACGAATTGTCGATGAGGTGGTGCAACCATTAGGTGTACGAAAATACGAGATCGTTGCAGGTAAAGGCTTCTATCTAAATGATAAGAAATATCCAATGTATGGCGTTACTCGCCATCAAGACTGGTGGGGATTAGGTAGTGCATTGAAAAACGAGCACCATGACTTTGATCTGGCTACCATTATAGATGTGGGGGCTACTACAGTTCGTTTTGCTCACTATCAGCAGTCGGAATATCTTTATTCGCGTTGCGATTCATTAGGGTTAGTGATCTGGGCGGAGATACCTTTTGTAAACCGTGTAACGGGTTATGAAACGGAGAATGCACAAAGTCAGCTTCGCGAACTCATCCGTCAAAGCTTTAATCACCCTTCTATCTATGTGTGGGGGTTACATAATGAGGTGTATCACCCACATGAATATACTTCCGCATTGACTCAATCCCTCCATGATTTAGCCAAGACCGAAGATCCCGACCGATATACAGTGGCTGTAAACGGATATGGACATGCAGAACATCCGGTGAATCAGAATGCCGATATTCAGGGGATGAATCGCTATTTTGGCTGGTACGAAAAGAAGATTCAGGATATTGAGCCATGGGTCGAGGGGTTGGAAAAGAACTATCCTTGGCAGAAACTAATGCTAACGGAATATGGCGCTGATGCCAACTTGGATCATCAAACAGAACTATTGGGAGATGCGCTTAACTGGGGTAAGCCTTTCTATCCCGAAACTTTTCAGACTAAAACACACGAATATCAATGGTCTGTTATTTCCAAGCATCCTTACATCATTGCTTCCTATTTATGGAATATGTTCGATTTTGCTGTGCCCATGTGGACACGTGGAGGAGTGGAAGCACGTAACCTAAAAGGATTAGTGACCTTCGACCGAAAAACTAAAAAAGATTCTTATTTCTGGTATAAGGCCAATTGGAGCAAAGAACCTGTGCTTTATCTGACACAACGCCGCAATGTAAACCGGGAGAAAAAGCAGACTTCCGTAACCGTTTATTGTAATGTAGGTATGCCTAATGTATACCTAAACGGGCAACAATTAGCCGGTATCCGCCAAGGCTATACGGCGGTTCATTATGTGTTCGACCAAGTAACATTGAGTGAAGGGAAAAACACGTTAAAAGCCGTCGTAGCTATTGATGGGAAAGAGTTGACCGATGAAATTGAGTGGAACTATACCGGAGAGAAGGAACGGGAAGTCGACTCTAAAGAAAACAAAAATGAACATGCAGGTTGGTAGTTATTCAATGTAATGATCAGATAAGAGATCTATAATAAAAAAAGGAGCTAAACGCTCCTTCTTTTATATAAACCAGTGTATATAAAACTTTTACTTATCCCAAACGTAACGTCACAGATCCTATATAGCGACCTCCGATATACAATTCTCCGGACAATCGTCCTCCGGAAACATAAGCCCCACGGATCTCGCGAGGAGCAGCTACGGTTCCATAACGAATATAAACCGTTTGGCCATCAACATACCAATCGATTCTCAATGTTCTCACCGTTCGATTGTCATCAAAATAAGCTAATTTATCTTCACCATAGCTATCCGCACCAAGGTAAACCGCACTCTCCAACGGCTCTCCGTATTCATCTTGGAAATTCAGATCACCAACCCAAGTGCGTCCTACAACACGATCGTAGATCGTTTCGTCACTTTGGCAGGACGAGACCCCGATCAAAAGAGTCAAGAGCAGCACTCCTATCAAAGAAAATTTCATTTTTTTCATATCTTTAAAGTTTAAATTTCTACAAAAATAACACAATTACTAAAAAGAGGAATGTTTCACAGTTACATTTTATATCTTTGTAACTAAATTATATGCATTATCACATGAAACTTCTTTGGCTTGATTTAAACAGCTCATACGCCCATTCTTCTCTTGCTTTACCTGCTATTCATGCACAGACTCAAGAACTGACTGATATAGAATGGAATATTCTATCAGCAACCATCAACGAAAACGTCGGAATGATTGTTGACCAAATCTTTCAACATAAACCGGACTTAATTACAGCGACTTGCTGGTTGTTCAACCACGAAGAATTGATTCATATTTTATCGAGAGTTCATGCACTTCTCCCTCAATGTATCATCGCACTCGGGGGACCGGAATTCCTTGGAGATAATAGATTATTCCTGGAACATCACCCATTTATTCGGTTTGTATTTCGTGGCGAGGGCGAAGAATCGGTTCCGCTCTTTCTGGAAAAGCTATCGAAGAACCTTCAGTTCAACTTCGAAGAAGAAGAGATCCCGGGACTTTGCCTTTTAAAAGCATCGGGGGAATATGTGGATCATGGCATCGCACGGGTGGCCGACTTTAACGGACTGGTCTCACCTCAGGAGAGTGCGTTCTATAATTGGAGCAAACCGTTTGTGCAGTTGGAAACCACCAGAGGATGTTTCAACACGTGTGCGTTTTGTGTCAGTGGTGGCGAAAAACCGTTAAGGGTGATTCCATTGGAAAAGGTAAAACGCCAGCTCGATCGTATTCACCGGAAGGGGATCAAAAACGTGCGTGTACTCGACCGAACCTTTAACTATAATAATAGACGGGCCAAAGAGATGCTCGACTTATTCAAACAATATGCTCCGGATATCTGTTTTCACCTTGAAATTCATCCGGCTTTGCTTTCTGAGGAGTTAAAGGCTGAATTGAAGACTTTGCCAAAAGGTTTATTACATCTGGAAGCGGGAATACAGAGTTTAAGGGAACCGGTACTGAAGGCTTGCAAACGAATGGGGCATCTCTCGCTAGCTTTAGAGGGATTACGGTTTCTTTGTTCGCTGCCCAATATGGAAACGCATGCCGACCTTATCGCGGGATTACCGTTGTATCGGTTGAATGAGATCTTCGAAGATATTAGGGTTTTAGCCGATTTTGGTGCGGGAGAGATTCAGTTGGAATCGTTGAAACTATTACCCGGAACGGAAATGCGTAGACGGGCTGAGGAATTAGGCATTCGTTATTCGCCACTTCCGCCTTACGAGGTGTTGCAAACGAATGAGATGACGCCACAAGAGTTACAAGTCTCGCAACGCTTGTCGCGCCTCTTAGATGGATTTTACAATACACCGGTGTGGCGAAAGATCACGCGACAACTGATTCTTCGTCATGAGGATTTCATTCATAGGCTGTTGGAGGAGCTGACAGAGAAAGATGTGATCGACAACCCCTTGAGTTTGGAAAGACGCGGGTTGATTCTTTACGATTTCTGTAAAAGGAATTATCCACAGGAACTGACGGCTGTTTCTATCGCATGGCTTGAAGCGGGCATGTCGCTCAAAAAAGCCCCGGCGGAACGAGTGAGGACGAAACGCCAAGTGCCACCGGAAACATGGACGGTTCTTTCAGGAGAGTATAAAGAGAGCTTGCGACTTTGTTTCTTGCCGGTCGATGACGAGGGCAAAGGGTATTGGTTTGGATTTGAATCGGAGATTCAAAAGGCCGAGCCGGTGTTCAAGGCGACTAATTTATAAACGAAATAAAAAGGATGCGAACTAGAGTGATCGAGTTCAGCATCAATAAATATGATATAATAATGAAAAATGTGATTAAGGGATTCCGTTTTACGCCCTCTAATTATTCGGATGAGGTAGAAAAAAAGATTCAAAACTATAGAAAAAGAGGGTATAAACTTCCTCCACGAAAGGTGTTGCGTACGCCTGAGCAGATCGAAGGGATCAAAGAGAGTGCCAAGATTAATACGGCATTGCTCGATCATATTGCCAAGCACATTCACGAAGGAATGTCGACCGCCGAGATTGATCAATTGGCTTATGATTTTACAACGGCGCATGGGGCTATCCCTGCCCCACTCAACTATGAGGGATTTCCTAAGAGTGTGTGCACAAGCATTAATGATGTGGTTTGTCATGGCATTCCGAGTGAACACGAGATTCTAAAAAGTGGGGACATCATCAATGTGGATGTGTCGACCATCTATAACGGTTATTTCTCCGATGCTTCGCGTATGTTCATGATTGGTGAGGTCAGTCCGGAGATGCAAAAGCT
>JBKEDO010000089.1:0-62909 GCA_047975405.1 Bacteroides sp. | reverse complement strand
TAGTTCTTCACGAGCCATTTCACGCATTTCTTGATCGGACTCCGTGGATAAGATTTCTTTGGCTTCTTCAATGCCCCGCAAGAGTTGAATATATTCTTGACGAGCTTTCATCAAGTCGTCTAGTTCTTTATATTCTTTGGTTAGTTTCACATATCGTTTTTGGTCGGCAATCACTGCCGGGTCGGTAATCAGTGTCGACACTTCTTCGAAACGAGCCACCAAACCATCGAGCTTATCTAATATTGTACTTTTATCAGCCATTTATTTACAAATCTTTTGTATCCATTTATATTTTTTCGTGACAATCATATAGGTGATTATCGTCCAACCAATGAGCACGAGGACGCGTGCCAGTTGTATGAATGTGATCGGAAGAGTTATCAAATCCTGAATGATGTGATAACCCATATATCCTGTTGCGCCAATACTAATCAAGCAACATAAAATATAAAATAGAGTTTTCAACAGTTGTTAGTATTTGAATGTTCCGAATTCGCTGTTGATCACCAATTCTTTTTCCTCGCTTTCTTCCACATGTCCCACGATTTGTGCATCAATGCCGAAGCTCTTTGAGATGGCAATCACTTCTTCAGCTTGTTCCTTAGGAAGATAAACTTCTAAGCGATGTCCCATGTTGAACACTTTATACATTTCGGCCCAATCGGTACCACTTTGTTCTTGTATGGTATGGAACAGCGGAGGAACAGGGAATAAATGATCTTTAACCACACGCAGGCGATCGCCTAAGAAGTGGAGAATCTTTGTCTGGCCGCCACCTGAGCAATGTACCATACCGTGGATTTGCGGGCGAAGGGCATCTAGTAATTTCTTAACCACCGGCGCATAAGTACGTGTCGGAGAAAGAACAAGCTTACCGGCATTTAAAGGTGAGCCTTCAACCTCATCGGTCAGTTTCAATTGTCCCGAGTAACACAACTCTTCAGGTACAGCAGCATCATAACTTTCCGGATATTTCTCTGTTAAGTATTTAGAGAAGACATCATGGCGTGCACTGGTAAGCCCATTGCTACCCATACCCCCATTATATTCTTTCTCGTAAGTCGCTTGTCCAAAAGAAGCCAATCCTACAATCACATCGCCGGCTACAATATTTGCATTGTCAATAATTTCCGAGCGCTTCATACGACAAGTCACCGTACTGTCTACAATAATTGTACGCACTAAGTCGCCTACATCGGCCGTTTCGCCTCCGGTGGCATAAACGCCAACGCCCATATCGCGTAACTCTGCCAGTAACTCGTCGGTTCCATTGATAATGGCCGATATCACTTCTCCCGGGATCAATAGTTTGTTTCGTCCGATGGTTGAAGAAACGAGGATGTTATCTACGGCACCTACGCAAAGTAGATCGTCGATATTCATAATTAAGGCATCTTGCGCGATTCCTTTCCATACCGAAAGATCTCCCGTTTCTTTCCAATACATATAGGCTAGAGACGATTTTGTCCCGGCTCCGTCGGCATGCATAATGTTGCAGTATTCCGGATCACCGCCTAAGATGTCAGGGATTATTTTACAGAAAGCTTTTGGATAAAGTCCTTTGTCGATGTTCTTAATGGCATTGTGCACATCTTCTTTTGAGGCACTTACGCCACGCATCATGTATCGTTGGTTACTCATGAGTTATAGGTTATTTTGTATACGGCACAAAAATACTGCTTTTTTTTCTTCCCACCAACAAAAAGCAGATCAAGTAGAAAGAGGGAGGATGAAGTGAGTTACAGTTTGACTATCTGAGGGGAACCAGAGTGATCTATCCGTTGTGAAATTTGAAGTGTGTGCCGTTCAATACCTGCTGTGGAGTTGAGGGTGGGGGCTGACGTCGGGGCATAAAAAATCCCTGAAGAGTTTTAGGCTTCAGGGATGATCTTATTAGAATTCTACTTTTGGTGCTTTATCGGCGCCTTCTTCGGCATCGAAGTAAGGACGCTTGTCGAAACCGAACATCGAAGCAAAGATCGATTTCGGGAATCGGCGAATTGAGGTGTTATACGCTTGAGCTGCATCGTTGAAGTTCTTGCGGGCAACGGTAATACGGTTTTCTGTACCTTCCAATTGCGCTTGAAGTTCTAAGAAGTTCTGATTGGCTTTCAAGTCCGGATAGTTTTCGGTAATGGCTAACAGTTTGCCTAAGGCCGAGGTCACTGCTCCTTGAGCTTTTTGGTATTCCGCCAATTTCTCAGGAGTTAGATCTTTGCTATCTACTTTGATCTGGGTGGCTTGGCTTCGAGCGGCGATGACGCCTTCAAGGGTCTCTTTTTCATGTTTTGCATACCCTTTGACCGTATTCACTAGATTAGGGATCAAGTCGGCCCGTCGTTGATATTGAGTTTCGACATTTGCCCATTGACTATTGACATTTTCTTCCGAAGTTACTAAACCATTGTACATGCTAATGCCAAAAAAGACTACTATAGCAATAACAGCTAGAACGATAATAGTTGATTTTTTCATTGTGGTTAATCGTTTATGTTTAATTGATCTGATTGATGTAATTGATTTAATTGATCTGACTTAATTTAGTTTAATCGGTTTGGTTTGATTAAAATCTTGAGCCGGCTCCACCGCCGCCTCCCATACCGCCACCAAAACTTCCGCCTCCGAAGCCACCGCTTCCACTTCCGAAGCTGCCTCCTCCAAAACCTCCGATAAACGGACCGCCTCCGCGTCCGCGGTAGTTCTCATCGTAGGATTGGCGTTCGCGAACGACAGAATGTCCGCAGTTGCGGCACGTGTAGACGACTTTTTCGGTCTTTACCCCATGAACGGATGAGATCAAGTTGGTACTTGTGCGTTGAAGCTCGTGTTTACCACATTTGGGGCAACGGCTTTGATTACGCATGGTCATATAACTGATGATGACCGATATAATGACGAAACCTAGAATGGCCAAAACGAGTAGTCCCATTCCTCCGGATCCTTCCGAATCGGTATCGTTGACCATGGACCCGTCGAGCCTTGCGCAGGTTTTCTCTATTCCGATGACCATACCTTCATTCCATTGACCTCGTTTGAAGTATGGAAGCATGTATTTAGTTTGTATGCGTTTGCAGATCGCATCGGGCAAATCACCTTCCAATCCATAGCCCGTATAGAACTGAACGCAACGTTGGTCGAGTACTAATAGTATGACTAACCCGTTGTCTTTTCCTTTTTTACCGACTCCCCATTGGTTGAGAAGTTGATGACAGAAATCAAAGCATTCGACGTTGCCGATAGAAGGGAGTACAGCCACGACCGTCTCAATACCGGTTTGTGTTTCGAGGGCATAAAGCATGGAGTCCATACGAGCACAACTTTCTGTAGATAGGATGTTCTCCGGGTTACAAACATAGCGGGTCTTATCCGCTAGATGAACTTTCGGTAAGTTGTCTACGGTATATATTTTATCCTGTGCATTAACGGCTAAACAAAAGAGTGCAGTTAGTGTAAAAAGGAGTATTTTCTTCATTTTTATCGAGCAATTGGTTGTTACAAAGATATGTTTTTTTTTGAAAGATGCGCTTTATTCGTTAACAAATAAGGCTCTTTTTGATTTTAAGCGGAGCAGACGGTCTCATCTTGGAATAGGTTTTATACAAACATCGGTCTCATAAAGATTGGGATATCTAAGGACGAAAATCAATTGCCATACGGTTGAAAGAGTATTGTCGTACGGTCGGGAATAAATTGTCGTACGGTTGATAATAAACTGCCGTACCGTTGATAATCAAGTATCATACGGTCGAAAACCAATTGTCATGCGGTCGAATGTCTTGTTGCATACAGTAGACCTTTTTCAAGGATTCGGATTCTTATCTTTACCTAATTTGCCTCCTCTTAAAACGAACTTGTGTATAGGGCTTGCTGACCATTAGAGTAGTGTCTGCTCACCTACCGGAGATAGTTCTCAACGAATTGTTTCACTCGTTGGGTATACTCTTGTTGGTGGTCTTTATACGATAGGGCATGCTCAGATCCGGGCACAATCCACAAGGCTTTAGGTTCCGATTTGGCTTTATAGAGTGGATAAACCATCCAGGTTGGGACATAAGTATCTTGATCGCCATGAATGAAAAACATCGGAAGGGTCGATTTAGCCACTTGTTTTAAAGGGGAAGCTTCTTCAAAATCCCATCCGTATTTCAGTTGACAGAGCCAACTCGTGGTGTACAAGAGTGGGAAAGGAGGAAGGTGATAGCTGCTTTTTAATTCATTTGCAAACTCATCCCAGACACTCGTATAGCCGCAATCTTCGACAAAGCATTTTACATAATCGGGTTGCTGTTCTCCGGCGACCATCATCGTGGTGGCTGCTCCCATCGAAATACCGTGAACCACCATCAACGTGCTGTCACCGTAAATATGGTGGGCGACATTCATCCATTGCATCACATCCAAACGATCTTTCCAGCCCATTTGTATCGCTTTCCCCTCACTTTGTCCATGATGTTGCAGGTCGGGTAAAAGGACATTATATTTTAAGTCTCGATTATAGAGATAGCCAATCATCAACATGCGCAGGGCATTGTCGGTGTAGCCATGCACGATGACTGCTGTTTTTCGGGTGGGACGTGGAGCATGGATGTAATAGGCATGTAAACGAACACCTTGTGGATTGAGGATGAACGTGTCTTTTAAAGCCTTGTTCTGTTGAAGGCTATCGACCCAAGATTCTAAAAATGGATAATCGTTGTACATGAAAGAGAAAGTCTCTGCATTTTTCTTTTCTATCTTCTCATTTGGAGCGAGTGAAAGATCGATCATGTAGAAACTACCTCCAATGATTATCGCACCAATGAATAAAGCGATACCAATTACGCTGTAAGCTATTTTTTTCATGTTTTGAGCCTTTTTAGAATCGTGAATGAGAGCATTTCTTTATTTACGCCAGATATTCCAAGCCGCAAAAGCTTGTAAAAGCAACATCTCCAAGCCATTCTTTGTTGCTGCACCTTGTCGTTCGCCTTTTTTCATAAATAAGGTGACGTTGGGGTTGTACAACAAGTCGTACAGTAGATGGTTCGGAGTGAGATATTCGTATGGAATATTCGGACAATGGTCGACTTTGGGGTACATGCCTACGGGCGTACAGTTGACGATGACGGTATATTCACTCATGATCTCGGGTGTTAGATCTTCGTAAGCCAAATCATCCGACGATTGTGGCTGGCGCGACACGAAACGGCTCTCGATATTTAAGTTCTTTAGACCTTGATAAACGGCTTTTGATGATCCTCCTGTCCCTAAGATCAAGGCTTTTTGATGATGTGGAAGAAGTAAGGGTTCGATCGATTCGGTGAATCCGATAATGTCGGAGTTATATCCAACGAGTCGCGTTTTATCTTTATCACGTACAATCTTGATCACATTGACGGCCCCTATTTGTGCTGCGCTCGGATCAAGCTCATCGAGAAAAGGAATGACTTTCTCTTTATATGGAATCGTTACGTTCAGTCCACGTAGGTTATCATTCTCTTCAATAATCTCTTTGAAATCGTCGATGCTTGGGATTTCAAAGTTGACATATTCAGCTGGAATGCCTTCTGATTTAAACTTCTCATTAAAATATCCAATTGAAAAAGAGTGTTTCAACGGATAACCTATTAAACCGTACTTATCCATAATTGGGGGTGTTTATCTCTGTTCTTATTATTTAATTGCTGTGTATAGGGTGCAGATCCCAAAAGTTAGCCGCTTGAAATGGACGGTGCTAAAACCGGCTTTCTTGATCACGTTTTGCATCACTTCACCTTGTTGAAAGGCTTTGATTGTGGCCGGAAGGTAACGGTATGCGCTTTTATCTTTCGATAAGATCTTGCCAAGCATCGGGATCACGAGCTTAGAGTAAAGAGCATAAAGTTGCTTCATAGGGAAACGCTCAGGAGTGGTTAACTCTAAGATCACTAAGCACCCACCGGGAGTAAGTACTCTTTGCATCTCTGAGAGGCCTTTGTCGAGATTATCGAAGTTGCGAATGCCGAAAGCCACTGTTATAGCATCAAACGACTCATCCGAGAATGTCAGTGCCGTACAGTCCTCTCTGGCAAAAGAGATCTGATCGTCTAAATCGAGCTGTTTTACTTTTTCCCGCCCGACATTCATCATGCCTTCTGAGATATCGGTACCAATGAGGCTTTGAGGCTTCAGTGAACGATAGGCTAGAATGGCAAAATCACCGGTGCCTGTTGCTACATCCATGATTCGTTGAGGATGAAACGGACGTAGCCAATTGATGGCTCTACGACGCCAATAACGGTCTATACCCATGGATAACGTGTGATTTAACTTATCATAGGTGTGTGCAATATTGTCGAACATTTGTTCGACTTGTTTGCTTTTTTCCCCTTTGTTGTCGTAGGGTTTGATTTCTTCTTGCGGGTAATTCATTTTAAACTAAAAAAGTGTCAATAGAACAGTGGTATCCTATTGACACTATGATGAGGTTAATTTATTGTTTTAAGAACGCATTGACATTTTCTTCAATACGTGTGGCAATATTGGCTGTGTTTTCTCTGACAAACGATTCACCGGTGATGTTTTCGTATAACTCGATGTAACGTTCACTGATGCTGTTTACTATTTCAGGAGTCATCTCAGGTACGGTTTGTCCCTCTTTGCCTTGGAAACCATTCTCCATCAACCATTCGCGTACAAATTCTTTTGAAAGTTGTTTTTGAGCTTCACCTTTCTCAAAACGGTCTTGATAACCTTCTGCGTAAAAATAGCGGCTAGAATCCGGAGTGTGGATTTCATCCATGAGGTAGATAATGCCATCATGAATTCCAAACTCATACTTGGTGTCGACCAAGATCAAGCCTCTCTCTGCTGCAATCTCTGATCCGCGTTTGAAAAGCGCTAAAGTATAGTTTTCAAGTGTGGCATACTCTTCAGGGGTAGCCAATCCTTGAGCTAAGATTTCTTCTTTTGAGATATCCTCATCGTGCAAACCCATTTCGGCTTTAGTGGTTGGGGTAATAATTGGCTCTGGGAAATGTTCGTTTTCTCGCATTCCTTCAGGCAATTTTACGCCACAAATCTCGCGTACGCCATTTTTATAGGCTCTCCATGCGCTACCGCAGAGATAACCACGTACAATCATTTCTACGGGGAAACCTTTGCATAAAACGCCAACAGTGACCATTGGGTCTGGCGAGGCCAATTTCCAGTTTGGACAAATGTCGGTGGTTGCATCTAAGAACTTAGCCGCGATTTGGTTAAGCATTTGCCCTTTGTAAGGGATTCCTTCTGGCAAAACCACGTCAAAAGCTGAGATACGATCGGTCGCTACCATGACTAACTTTTCGTCATTAATGTTGTATACATCGCGTACCTTACCATGATATACGTTCTTTTGTCCCGGAAAGTTGAAATCAGTTTGAGTTAATGCTTTCATCTTGTTTTATATTATCTATTAAAGTGGTGTGCAAATTATAGGAGTACCGCTAAGATTGCGTTTTCTCTTTTTCACGTTCTGCTTTCATGTCCTTATCAAACTTGTCGTAAGCATCGACAATGCGTTCCACCAATTTGTGGCGAACAATATCCTTTTTGTTGAGCTCGACAAAACTGATGCCTTTTACTCCTTTCAAAATACGCATAGCTTGCACCAATCCAGACATCTGTGACTTGGGTAAATCGATTTGAGTCATGTCACCGGTCACAATCATTTTGGTATTGATGCCCATACGAGTGAGGAACATCTTGATTTGTTGAGTCGTCGTATTTTGTGCTTCATCAAGGATAACCACAGCGTCGTTCAGTGTTCGTCCTCGCATGAAAGCTAGAGGAGCAATCTGAATGACGTTGAGTTCCATATATTCTTTCAATTTAGCTGCCGGTATCATATCTTGCAACGCATCGTATAGAGGCTGTAAGTAGGGATCGATCTTTTCTTTCATGTCACCAGGTAAGAAACCTAGTTTTTCACCGGCTTCAACAGCGGGGCGACTCAGAATGATTTTTTTTATTTCTTTATTCTTTAAAGCTCTTACGGCTAAAGCGATGGCGGTATAGGTCTTACCGGAACCGGCTGGTCCGATGGCAAATACCATATCATTCTTCTTGAATCCCTCCACGAGCTTGAGCTGATTCTCGCTTCGTGGTATGATTGGTCTTCCGTTTACACTAAAAACAATGACGTTACCAGTTTGTTCGGTTTGTGGAGCATTCCCTTTGATAATATCAATGATGACTTCTTCTTTTAAGGAGTTGAATTCCGAACAATGCTTTTCTAGCTTCACGATATTTTCTTCGAAAGCGCACATTTCTTCCTCATCGCCTAAAACTTTAATGACGTTACCTCGCGCTACAATGCGCAATTTGGGATATAAAGCTTTAATTAGTTGTATGTTGGCATTGTTTATACCGTAGAAAATGACAGGATCAACATCCTCAAGAACAATAATCTTTTCTATCATTGAATTGTATTAAAGAAATATTTCTGCAAAAATAGTGAATCGTTTGGATTTTAGATGGATAATTAGTGATTTTTATTTCACCTTGCTGTGATATGGAAACACCCTTGTTTCAATTCGTATTTGACGTAACATTTATCGCGTTTCTGTAAATCGCGTAAGACTTCCGATAAAACCAACTTCAAGGTGTCGGCGCTAACGCTTTGCATGGGACGCTCATCGACCTCTTCTATCTTTTGGAATCGTTTCCAACTCACATCGAATGTCGTTCCATAAAAGTGGGCAGAGTTTTCTGAAGCATTTCCGTTTCGGCGACGTAGCCGCTTGACATCATCTTTGGTTCGTAAAACGGAGGTGACTGTGATGAGATTGGGATTTAAACCTTTTGAATCGAGCGAGTCTAGGAAATAAGTCCCTATGCTATCTAAAAGTTCGCTGGCTTGTGGCACTAAAAAAGGTAGTGAATGGGTTAATGAGTCGATACTATAGGTTTCGTTTGAGGTGATGTGAACGAGCTCTTCTTCCAACTGTTCGGCTTCTTCGCGATTTCTTAGAGGTTTTATTCCAATCACCGTAGCGACAGAAAGATGTTTATCGTTTAAATCGCCAAAGGTGCGTTTAAAGCTAAGCACTCCACGGATGTTACGGGGTTGATTGAGTTTTAGGGTCGTATCTTTCTTCTTTAAACAACCGAAAGCTAGTCCGATGAGTAAAGCGATGAGCACGACAGAAGCGAAAATGGAGAGGCGTTTATTCATATTTTTTTTAGTTTACAAAGATAAAGTTTTTAAGCTTCTATCCAAAATTGGTGAAACGCTTCTTTCGAAAATAGAGGGATTGAAGATGAGGTTTGCTTGGAGTAGATAACCTTGAACCCAATTTTATTTATTATTTTTGCAGTTCTAAACTTCAAAACCAAATAGTGTGCAAAGGTATTTTATCTATTTAGCTTATGATGGTACGAACTATCATGGATGGCAAATACAACCAAACGGAATCAGTGTTCAAGAGGCTTTGATGAAAGCTCTATCCACCTTTTTACGAAAAGAAATCGATGTGGTTGGAGCGGGTCGTACGGATGCCGGGGTGCATGCTTCGTTGATGGTGGCTCACTTTGATTATGAGAAGTGGTTGCCGGATGGGACGGAAGAAATTTTAGACGGGGAGGTGATTACCGATAAGTTGAACCGTTTATTGCCTCCGGATATTTCTGTATTTAAAGTGCGACGGGTGAAACCGGAAGCGCATGCTCGGTTCGATGCTTTATCTCGTACGTATAACTATTATGTCACTACCGTTAAATACCCTTTTAACCGTCAGTTCCGATGTCGTGTATTTGGGGCGTTGGATTATGAACGGATGAATGAGGCGGCAGCGGCTCTTTTCAGATATACCGATTTTACAAGCTTCAGTAAACTACATACGGATGTGAAAACCAATATTTGTCACATCTCGTGGGCGGAGTGGACGAAGGTCGACGACCAGACTTGGGTTTTTACGATTCGGGCCGATCGCTTCTTGAGAAATATGGTTCGTGCGATTGTGGGAACATTATTTGAAGTGGGGCGTGGTAAGTTGACCGTTGAGGGCTTTTGCCAAGTGATCGAACAAATGGATCGGTGCCAAGCAGGCACATCAGCTCCCGGTCATGCTCTTTTCTTAGTAGATGTGGCTTATCCGGAAGATTTATTTCTTGATGGTGAGTAGGCTTTTTCGACTCAGATTTCTCTTTTCTTAATATCGTTTCATTAAACAGATTGATTATGTGGTTATTGTTGGCTTTTCTTTCGGCCACTCTCTTGGGATTTTATGACGTTTTTAAAAAGCAATCTTTAAAAGGAAATGCAGTCCTTCCGGTTTTGTTTTTTAACACCCTGTTTTCGAGTTTGATTTTCTTGCCTTTCATCTTATGTTCAGCTTTTGCACCTTCTTCTCTTGAAGGGACTTTGTTCTTTGTTCCAACAGCCGGTTGGGAAGTGCATCGGTTTATTTTGGTGAAATCGTTTATTGTTCTATCTTCTTGGGTGTTTGGTTATTTTGGAATGAAACATTTACCGTTGACTATTGTTGGTCCCATTAATGCTACGCGCCCTGTGATGGTTTTGTTGGGGGCTCTCTTTTTATTTGGCGAGCGATTAAATGTCTATCAATGGTTGGGAGTCTCTTTAGCCATTCTTTCGTTTTTCTTATTGAGTCGCTCCGGAAAGAAAGAGGGGATCGATTTTAGACGTAATAAATGGATCCTGTTTATTATACTTGCCGCGATTATGGGAGCATTGAGTGGGCTGTACGATAAATATTTGATGAAACAACTTCATCCGATGTTGGTGCAATCGTGGTATAATATGTATCAAGTCCTGATCATGTGCCCTATATTGGCATTGTTGTGGTGGCCTAAGCGTAAAGAGACGACTCCTTTTCGTTGGCGGTGGACGATTCTTCTCATCTCAATCTTTCTTTCTGCAGCCGATTTTGCTTATTTCTATGCCTTGAGTGATCAAGATTCAATGATTTCGATTGTTTCCATGGTTCGTCGTGGCAGTGTGATTGTCTCTTTCCTGTTTGGAGCACTTTTCTTCCGTGAAAAGAATTTAAAAAGTAAAGCAATCGACTTGTTGTTGGTATTAATCGGAATGATATGTTTATATTTGGGCTCTAAATCGTAAAATCAGATCATTATGCAACGAAATACATTCAAAGGCCATAGCTGCCTCTACACGCTCCTTTTCAGTCTATTCCTGCTTTGTGGGAGTTATTCCGCCAATGCCCAGCAACTTAAAGATCTTTTTGTGCATATGCCCGATTCTCTCTCGCCGTTGCTGACTGAAGTGAATCGTGCCGACTGTATCGATTTTCTGGAGAGTAAGATGAAAGCGGTGGTCGATAATCGTTTGGGCGGCAAAAGTGAGATGACCGATTTGAGTTTGGATTATCTTCGCTTACAGCTGACTGCTCAAACGAGTTGGCAAATGAAGTTGCTCCCCGTGAATGATTCCATAAAGGTGATTTGCACGATTGCCACAGCGTGTGCTCCGGCTTGTGATAGCTTTGTGCGATTCTACGATTTGCAATGGAAGGAGATTCCTTCGTATTCTTTTTTGTTAATGCCTACAACAAAAGATTTCTTTGTAAAGAACGATACGTTGACAGTCGATGAATATGATACTGCTCTGAATAAAGCGGATATTTGTTTAATTAAGGCTGAGTTGAATAAAAAAGATAACGGGCTACAGTTCACTTTAACTACACCCGATTATTTAGATAAAGAAACGGCGGAAAAACTGAAACCGTTTCTCCGCCGTGAGCTTTCCTTCTTTTGGAAAGAAGGTCGTTTTAATCTGAAATAAACCGAGCTTATTTTTTAAGGCACTCTGCAATAAATGCAACCATCTCAGGTGAGTGTGCTTCTACGCTTTCCAGTAATTTGAACTGCGCTTTCGTGCGCACTAGATTATGTTCCGGGTACTTTGTCTTATAATAAGTATCGCCATTGATATAATCGGCTAAGAAGCGTACACACTGCATGTATGGGAAGAGTGCTGCAGCATAAGGCAGGTTCTCAATTTCTAATGGAGTCAAGAAGGTTTGAGCACTTTCAAGATAACCTTTGGTGAAGGCTTTGAAAATCTCCATGTTGAAATTCACCCGATTCAAGTCTTTATCATCCTCATCGCCAGTGTTTGCACCTGTTCTTAAGAAATCACCGTAGTCCGAGAAAATGAAGCTTGGCATGACGGTATCAAGGTCGATGACACACAACACCTTACCTTCTTCGTCGAACATCATATTGTTTACTTTAGTATCGCAGTGACACACGCGTTTAGGAAGTTGTCCTTCACGGTGTAGCTGCTCAGCTTTACACATCTCTTTGGCGCGTTTCTCTATCTCGTCTAAGTAGTAACGAACTTCTTCTATTCTTCCGGCTGCATTCGCTTTTACGGCATCGCGTAATTGTTGTAAGCGGAATTCCATGTTATGAAAGTCAGGGATAGTCTCACCTAATGTTTCTGGAAGATCAGCGAGCATGGCCTGAAAATTACCAAAGGCTACGCCGGCATAATAAGAATACTCTGGATTAACCGTTTCGTAGGTTTTAGCTTTAGGAATGAAAACCATCATTCTCCAATAACTTTCGCCATCAAACCAATAGGTTTTCCCGTTTTCTGATGCAACAAAAGATAAGACTTTACGATCAATATCTGTTTCGCCTGCTTCTACTAGCTTTTGACGAATATGGGTAGTGACAGCCTCGATGTTAGCTTGTAGCATTTCGACGTTCTGGAAGATGGCGTGATTAATGCGTTGCAAAACGTAGTCGGGGGCTTCTACTTCCGTTGTCATCACTTTATAGGTGTCGTTGATCAGCCCTGCTCCAAGAGGTTTTATTTCTCCCACAGTACCTGCAATGTTAAAGTGTGCAACGATACTTGCAAAATCTTTCATGAATTTTTTTCTTTAAATTTATACTAAGGTTGTTTTTATTTATAATCGAATTGTGTGGCTTTTACAACTTGTTGTGCCGATTTAATCGGAACAAGGGTAAAGCCCCAATGATATTCACGGTTGGCCGGTATCTGGTAAATCGCTTCCGGTCTTGATCCCCAGCTGTCGTATCCGCCTACACCTTGTTGCTTCATATCGACGCAAACTTCCACAAAGTCTTGTGGGGTGATATCATTGACATGGTGCATTCTTCTCAACACATTTTTAGCGGATGCTTCGTCGTGATTAGCGACTTGTTCAGGGGTGAAATTTTGCCATTGGTAAGGATGTTGTTTAGCTTCCTCTGAGTCGAAGTCTTCAACCGAATTGCGTAACGCATTAAATCCGATTAGGCTATCGGCCAATACAGCTAATCCTTTTCCGTTGGGTTGTTGCAAAGCCATCCATCTGGTTTCGGTATGGTGGCCATTTTCTTGTGGACGAACATAATTGAAATACATCTTGTCGGCTGTAGTCTTGTAGACTCCAACGAGTGTTCCTTTATTACGGTCGATATAATTCTCTTCCGGTCCACGACCAAAATACTCTACATTATTCATGTTTGCCGGTAAGCGGAAACGAACGCCAATACGTGGAACTTCCAATTTAGAGGCCGCTTTACGGGCAGCATCTCCACCAGGAGTAAAGGTTGCTGTGCGTGTGGCTTCGGATACTTCCGTTTCGGCAGCTTGCATATCGGTTGAGGTGAAGGTCGCATTGACTTTAACCACGCCTGTAGGGAAGATTTTGTAAGTGACAATATATAAGTTCCCGGCACTTAAGAGGTAAGTCGCTTTAATCACAGCTGCTTGTCCTTCTTTGCGGATTGAAGCATCAGTTACATTGAAGTTTTTGCTCGACTCTTTCCAAACTTGTAAGCGTCTAGGAGTTCCGTTACCATAGTCATTGTCGGTTGGGCCTCTCCAGAAGTTGGGTTGGATACCAAATCCATCTTTGAAATATTCGGAACCGTCGACTTTATAAGAGGTAACAAGGCCTTTCTTCTGATCGAATACAAACTGTACTTTCGATGAAGATGCACTTAATAAATGTCCTTCTTTTGCCGTCTTAAGTGTTGGACCGCTAGCTTGATAAGGTTTGGTTGGAGCAACAATCGGGAGTTTAAATTGATCGTAAGCAATCTCGTATCCGGCAGGGATGAGTGGCTCAGGTTTTTGAGTCATCACGCTGAAGTTTACAAAATATTCTACTCCAGCTTTAGCCTTCAGGTTACTCAACGGTAGAGTCACCTCTTTGGATTGTTGAGGCGCAAGGTCAAGGTTTAGTTTTCCTGATTGAATCACTTTGCCATTAGCTAAGATCTTATAACCGACCTGATACTCCTTTAAGTTTGTAAAATAGAAGCGATTCTTAATTGAAAACTTGCCGGCTGCTGCATCCATCATCTGGAAATCGACATTTTGATGCACATATTTAATTTCAGCCATGGCCGGGTGAGGGGCACGATCCGGGTTAACCAAACCATTACATAGGAAGTTACCGTCGCTTGGAGCATTCACACCAAAATCGCCTCCATAAGCCCAATATGACCGACCGTTTTTATCTTTTTGTAGAAGTCCTTGATCGACCCAGTCCCAGATGTAGCCACCTTGTAAATTTGGATACTTATAAATAGCTTGCCATTGTCCCCAGATGTTTCCGGTAGAGTTACCCATAGCATGAGCATATTCAGAAGGAGCTACCGGACGGTCGCTGCCGTTTTTACCAACCGATTCAAGCCATTTCTCTCCAGGGTATTGAGGCACATACATATCCGAATTCCATTCCCATTGTGCTCGCTCATAGTTGACCGGGCGCATCATCAAGGTTTGATCGGCTTGCTTTAACCATAAGTAAGTTTGGTAGAAGTTGTATCCATTTCCGGCTTCGTTACCTAACGACCAGAAAGTGACACTTGGATAGTTTTTGTTACGTTCGAACATATTCATCGTGCGTTCCATATGGGGCTTCAACCATTCCGGGTTGTTTCCTAATGAACCGCCTTTACGCAAATCGTAGTACATGCCGTGGCTTTCAATGTTGGCTTCGTCGTAGACATAAAGTCCATATTCATCGCACAATTCATAGAAACGACGATCTTGTGGGTAGTGACAAAGACGAACACTGTTTAGATTGTGACGTTTCATCAATTCAAAGTCACGACGCATCAACTCTTCTGTAACATAATGTCCGGTTTCCGGATTGTGCTCGTGAATATTTACGCCTTTAAGCTTTATGGGTTGTCCGTTGACAAATAAGCAAACATACGGTTTACCGTTAGCGGCTAATTGTTCGATCGGCTTGATCTCTATGCGACGGAAGCCGACGTTAAATGGGATAATTTCGTTGACTTTACCATTTTCCTTAATGGTCATCAATAATTTATATAAGTTCGGATGTTCCGAAGTCCAAGTCCGTACGTTAGCTAGCGTTTGGTTGAAAGCGACGGTGCGCGTTTCTCCGGCAGGGATCTCTACCGATTTTTGTTCTGTGCTGATCACTTTTCCTTGAGGGTCGATCAACTCATAAGTTAGGCTTAAGGTGGTTCCTGCTTTGTGATGATTTCTCAGATCAGTGTTTAAAGCAAAGAGACCATTTTTATAGCTATCATCGAGCGTCGACTTCACGCGGAAATCTTTCAATGCAGCTTTGGGTTGTGCATAAAGATAGACATCGCGTTCAATGCCGCTAATGCGCCAGAAGTCCTGACATTCTAAGAATGAACCGGTGCTCCATCTGAAAATTTTCAATGTAAGCACATTGTTGCCGTCTTTTAAGTAGTTGTTGATTAAGAATTCAGCGGGGTTTTTAGAGTCTTCATTGTAACCCACTTCTTTTCCGTTGATGTAGACATAAACTCCCGATTTGGCACCGGATAGGTGTAAGTAGATGTCTCTATCTTTCCAGTTGGTCGGGATCGTGAGATCACGACGGTATACTCCGACCGGATTATTCTCAGGTAAGATTGGAGGTTCCGGATTACGGGGTTTAAATTCATAGCCATGATTGGTGTAGATGGCCACGCCGTAACCTTGTACTTCCCAGTTACCGGGAACTTTGATATCTTTCCAATTTGAAGTATCAGTCTGTGGATCGGTGATGTTGGCCGGTAGATTTTTATAAGAATCTACAAAATAGAACTTCCACGTTCCGTTTAACAGTTTGTAGTATTTACTCTTTTCGTATTTTCCGGTTAACGCATGATCCCGAACATCGTACGTCATAAACGAACTGCGTGGGTATTCTTTGTTGACCGATACGGTTTGTATATCCTGCCAATATGGCTTTTTAGGCTCGTTTTGCGCCTGAGATCCTATTACGGGCGATAGTCCTGCGAGAAAGAGTATTGATTTCCAATACCAAATTTTAGTTTTGTGTTTCATGGGTCTTTATAAATAAGCAATAATGTCGTTCTATACCAAAAAGTCCGTAAAATTAAATAGAATTATTTGGAAAACGAAGCATTGGTTTGGTATATTGCTTGTTGGTTAACGATAATTGGGATATAAGTAGAAATCAGCGAACTATAAAAATCAATTTTACGGTTCGCTGATTTTATCAGAGTTAAAAGATCTTTTTATTTAGTAAAAGCATATTTAAAGCCTTTTACCTTATTCCAGTTACCACGTGTGAAATCAGGGATCTCAACCGGTGCAGAGTTGTTTTCGATAGACAAACGGGTCAATTCTGCCATGCAGCACCATTCTGCCAAGTCGTATACATCCATATCAAGAGGCAATCCGTTGCGTAAGCAATAAACTAGACGATAATCCATGATATAGTCCATACCGCCGTGTCCGCCAACTTTCTTAGCAGTCTCTTCTAGTTCTTGATCTAAGATCGGGCTTTTATATTTAGCCATGAGTGATTTCTTTGCTTCTTCCGGGATAGAACCGTGTGCATTCAGTTTCTCATGATTAGGTACATCTTTAGAATCGATTTGTGAAGGACGTAAACAATACTCTTCAATTGGATATTTGCTGGCATAACCATCTGTTCCAACCAATTGGTACATTCTGCTGTATGGACGCGGAGTCATCACATTGTGTTGGATCAACATCGTTTTACCATTTTCTGTACGAATCAAGGTTGAAGTTTGATCGCCATTTTGGAAATCATTAGCTACTTCTCCAGTTTTCTTCTTAATATATGCCGGTCCGTTTGCCGGTTTAGTATCCATAGCAACCAATGTCTTCATGCGGTCGCCACGGTGAATGTCTAGGAGCTGACAAGCCGGGCCCATACCATGAGTGGCATAGACGTCACCACGGAACTGACGATTGTAATCCATACGCCAGTTATTCCAATAATATGGCCAGAAGTCTTCCAAGTTATGAATGTACGAACCTTCCACGTGAAGCACTTCGCCGAATACACCTTGGCGAGCCATGTTTAATGTCGTTAGTTCGAAGAAGTCGTATACACAGTTTTCAAGTTGCATACAGTGTTTACGAGTGCGTTCCGATGTATCGATCAGCTTCCATATTTCTTTAAGTGTCATGGCTGCAGGTACTTCAATAGCAACGTGCTTACCATGTTCCATGGCGTAAACTCCCATCTCTGCATGGTGTTTCCAGTCGGTAGCAATATAGACTAAATCGATGTCATTACGCTCACAAAGTTTTTTCCAAGCATCAGCAGTACCAGAATAACCGGTTGCTTCAGGAAGTCCTGCTTTTTTAAGGATCTCTTGCGATTTTTCAACACGTTCAGGGTCAAGATCACACAAGGCCACAATCTGTGTGCCGGGAATATGAGTGAAACGTGCTACTGCACCTGGTCCACGCATTCCTAAGCCAATAAAGCCAACGCGAACAGTTTCCAGCTTTGGAGTAGTGAGTTCGATAACGTCTTTTTGTCCTTTAGGACGATTAGGAACTTCTACTTTGATGGTGTAGCTCTTTTGAGCCTTCTTTTTTTGAGCATAACTTGTCGGACAAGTTAACACCAGAAGTCCAATGGTTAAAATCGTAAACAGTTTACGCATAATTCTTTTTGTTTTTTTAGTAGGTTATGTATTTAGTATTATCTTTTTTGCTTATAGGGCAAAGTTAACATTTAAAGTTTAATCATAGAATGGTTTTTCGGTTGTTGGAAGTCCTTCTTTTAAACATTTAGGAACGACCTCTTATTCTTTAATAGCATGCTTAATCTTAATTCTAATTTCGTCGTTTTAATCTTGTCGTTTTTGTTTGGTCTTGCTTTGTCTGTTTTTGTCTTGTTTATTTTGTCTGCTCGGTTGGTTTAGGTCTGTTTATCGTGTGATTTAAAGTTAGGTCTTGAAATAAATGTTTAGTTTTGTTTGTTGTTGTGTGTGTGATGTGACGGCAGTGACGTTCTGAAGTTGGGTTTCCCATTTCCGGGTGGAGCATTGGTCGACCTTCCTTGTCGATGAACGTTTGGATGGTTTGGCTTGAGCCATTCTTCTGAAATGGTCAAGCTCAGTTGAGGTTGTAAATCATGTCGTTTCATTTGTTGATTCGCTAAAGTTAAGTTATGCTATAAATACACTTGCAAAGCGCTTTCACCCGAAATGATCATCTCCTTTTTAGAGAAGTTTAACATGATTCCCTTCACACAACAACTCTTATTCTGTAAAAGAAGTCTCTAAAACGTCTTTTGTTATGTTGTTGATTACTAGATTATTTTTTATGACTGATGGTGTAATAACTGTCATCTATGAGCTGGTAGGCGAGTGATGAACTTTGTGACATATTACTTAAAATTTGTTCTAATGACTCGTTTCTGATGGAGAACGTGAATCGGTAATGCTTGGCAATTTCCGAAGGGCAGATGATTTTCTGTCCGTACCATTTTTCCAATCGTGGAATAATCATCAAGAGTTGCTCATTGGTAAACTTCAACTTGCCTCCGCTACGCCAGGCTGAATAGGAATCCGCATTAATCTGCTCGATATTGGCCTCCTTCTTCTCATGGTAGCTTAACTTGTCGTTAGGTTTTAGGATGTACTTGTTTTGAATGATGCCTTGTTGGTTTTTGGTCTCTACCAAGGTCTTCCCATTAAGTAAAATGGTTTCCGACCCTCCGTCATCGTCGAAGCTGAAGACTTCAAAAGCTGTACCTAAAGCCGTAACATTCATGTTTTTCGTCTTGACCGTAAATGGGCGATTAGCGTCCGATTTGACATAGAAGAAAGCTTGTCCCGATAGCGTGACTTCCCGTTTGTCTCCATTGAAATCTTCCGGATAGATTAATTTGCTGCCTGCATTGAGAATGACCTTCGATCCATCGGGTAATAAGAGGGAGTCCATGCATTGATACCCCAAGGAACGTACGTACCATATTTCTTGTTTCGGAGGTTTATTTAGCAAGAAGAGGAGACTTCCGATGAGTGCGATGCCTATTAAAGCGACGGCGATCTGCATCGGTTGTTGTAAGACCGATTTTCGTTTGGGCCTTTGATGAATCTGGTATGTGATTTTATCCAGGATTCGTTGTTCTTTAACGTAATCGGCCATCTGTTCCGGCGTTTCTTCCCATTGATTTTTGAGCATACGATCGATGAACGGCTGTTTATTCAGGTCCTCTCTTTCGCTAGAAGATAACTTCCCGGACAGTAATTTTTGAATCAGATTCTTACCATTATTTATTCTGTTTTTCATGCCTTATGAGTTAGTTGCGACTCGTTATTCATAATAAATACGTTCAAGAACAGTTTTGCCCTCAGAATAAAACCTGTATTTTATTCCAAAAAAAACTTTTAAGCTCCGAGGAACCAAATAATCAATGGGATGTTTTTGCGTAAAAAGCGTAAAGCATCATTGATGTGTCTCTCGACTGTCTTTTCGGTGATCTCCAGCTGACTGGCTATCTCCTTATAGGTGAGATGGTTTTCGCGACTTAAACGAAAGACTTCTTGTTGGCGTGGCGTTAACTGACCAACCAAACTGTTGATGTATGTTTGTAAATCATCGGTCTCAAGTTGTTCTTCTATATCGTATTGGTCGAAGCAACTATTCAAGACACTGAGTTTATAATGATCTTCTCTGAAGCTTTTGCGGAAGTTATTGAATATGGCGTTTCGTGTGATGATGAATAAGAATCCTTTGAAGTTTTCTTTTTCTTTAATGAAATGGCGGATCTCCCACACTTTGACAAAAACTTCTTGCACCACTTCTTCTCTCTCGGCTTCGCATGAGAGGTAAAGGCGAGTGAAATGATAGACTTTTCCCCAATATTGCTTATATAATAGGGTAAAAGCCTGTTCATCTCCCGATTTGAGTTGTGCAACAAGTTTTTCTTCGTCCATTCATTCTTTGGTTTGATTTACAAAGATAATCCACTTTCTTGAATAAATCCAATAACTTATGGCTTGAAACGGCGGAATACGTTTTCTTTCTTTCGTTTAACGTCCGATGCTTTGGTTTCTTTCAGTAGGATGGTACGTCCTAAAATATCGCCTTCTGAGCGGTTTTCACCAATGGTGACCTTTTTGCAATATTCCAACGTAATACCTGCTTTTCTGGAGTGATACGGTTGATAAGTCGTATCGCGAATCAAGGTATTCCGTTGAAAAGACAATCCTTCGACCGATCGGGCAAAAAGTACCGGATAGTCGAAAAGGTGGAACGTATTGTCGGTAATGCGAATATTCCGGTGATAGGGATATCGTTGGTCGGGTGTCGGGATCTCCGGGAAAATGCTGATGACTGCCTCGCAGAACTGATAGGGCGAAGAGTTACAAGGATAGCGGAACGTGTTACGACGGATAGTCACATCGGTCACTGCGCCCGATTCGTACCATGCATTGGCATCGCCCGCAATCAGAATGGCCGATCCGCTCGATTCGAACACATTGTCCTCAACGGTCACTTTACCCGGGGTTGAGATCAGTAAGCCTCGTGCTCGGCAACTCCCGAAGTGACAATAACGAATCTCTGCCTCGGGGGTGCAAGTCAAGTTTTCAATGGCATCTCCGGGAACGATCTCTTGGGGTAAAGGCTTCGATAGGTCGATGATAAATTCGGCTTTATTGAGTGCTGTGAACCGAGTCATCCGAAGGGTATCTACCGTACGCATCGTCTGGTGTTCGATACAGCCGATCAAGTCGTTGGGACGTCCCCATTCCATACCTTCACTCATGTCGTGCATGAATCGACATTTAATTCGTGTGGGAGAAAGTACTTCGACGATCTTCGAACATGTTCCGTGAATATTGATTGGGTCGTCCATTAATCCGGCCCAACTGCAATGCTCCACTTGGATCAATCCGCTACATCCCATGAAGTGGAACCCATCATCGTGTCCGCTAAAGATTCGTCCTTTTTCTTTGTTCGGAATCATGTGGACATCGTTAAATGTGAGGTTACGACTGTATTGTGATAAAACCCCTAATCCACAAGTGTGGTGAATGGTGGCTTTTTCTAATCGCGTGTCTGTGCTGTGGTAAATGAAGATGCCGGCATGATCACGGTTGCTATGACGCAAAACCAGGAGGGTACCCGGTTCGGGATAGTGGCGACTGAATTGTGGGTTGTCGTCTTGGAGTCGCACGATGCCGGGGCTGACTTCCTCAGCTTTAAAGCGTCGCCATCCTAGATTATCTCCGGTGTTTGGCAAAACGAAATGGGTCTTAGGGTCGAACTGCATGATCGACCAGACTGCACTTTTCCAACCCTCGCCTACAAATGTGAGTTGATTGTTTTCAATGATGTAGGGATACTGTAGACGATCAATGGCGATATCCATGGTCTTTTCAGTGCGGGCCACAACACAACCTTGTGCGGTGAGTGGGATATCCCAATCGATGGAGAAATTCTTTAAGGTAATCTGTTCGCAACGATCGAGTGTGAAAGGTTGCATGCGTCCGTGCATGATGAACTCAGCTCCGTTGCCGTCGAGGGTTAGATGACGGATCGAGTCGAGAACGACGGCCAATATTTTAGGGTTGATGTCGTACGTATTCGTTTCATGATAGTCGCGTTCGATCGCTTTTTGAGGCCAGAAGTCGTATCGTCCTTTTTCGAAGAGGATGACTGCACCGGGATGTTGACGAGCTTCGGTCAATGCTTTTTGAATATAAGGTACGGCATTGACACGGCTATTGGCTTGTAGTCCGTAGTTGGCAATGCGAATGGTGTCGTTGGCCGATAAGCAGGAGGCCGAGATGAGAAGTAGGAGCGATAAGAACGTTTTCATAGGTTTGTTTTAAAGTGATGTTTGTTTTTGTTGAGCAAATAGTCTACTCTTGTGATATGCAAAAATATATTTTCTGACTGAATATTACAACTTTCTGACTTTATCTATTTTTTTGTTTGATTCTGATGCTCCCTCTAGAGTTGTTTATTTGAACTTTATCTGCCATCTGCCACTAAATGAGGCTCATTCGTTTGATTATCAGTTGTTAGGTGCGTTGCAGATCCCTGTTGCAGATTGGTGGTAGATCAAATCTCTGCAACCGATTTTATTTTGGCTTTGTTTACAGCGATTGGGTTAAAAGTAATTTGCCCCAGAATTATTCACTGACAAGGTACGGTCGTTGTGGTGCTGAGGTACGGTGCTCGTTGCGCTGGGGTGCGGTCGTTGTTACGCTGGAGTGCGGTCGTTGTTGCGCTGAGCTACGGTCGTTGTTACGCTGAGCTACGGTACTCGTTGCGCAGATCTACGGTGCTTTTAGATACAACGAATAACGTTGAAATTTGAATGAATTACTTTTCGACTTCATTAAAGAAAAACCATTAAAGAAGAACTATTAAAGAAGGGTCATTGCACAAGAACCCTACGAGTTGATCCTATGGCTTGATTGCTATGGAATGGATTCTTGGGTTTCTTTTTGCCAAGCTCCTCGTGTGAAATCGGGAATTTCGACCGGGGTACTACCATTAAGAACCGACTGTTCGCTCAACTCGGTGATACACGACCATTCGGCAGCATCGTATACATCCATATCGAGTGGCAGTCCATGTTGCAAACAGTAGATGAGGCGATAATCCATGACGTAGTTCATTTCGTTGGTCACCCCACGTCGGTGAGCTTCCTCGCCAATCGTTGCACTGAAAGGGTGTTTGTAACGTTCGATAAGAGCTTTCATGGCTTCTTCGTCTAATGGCGTTCCGGCATTCGGATCGAGTGAGATGGTGGGGACAGGATATTTTTGTGCAAACCCTAAAGTGCCGCAAACGGTATGTAGTCGACTGTATGGGCGCGGCGTAGCGACGCTGTATTGCAACATGATGGTTTTGCCTTTGAGCGTTTGAATCAAGCTGGTGTTGACATCTCCCAATAGATAACGTTGTGAGGCTTCCGGTGTCCCTCGTCCGTAACGGCGTTCGGCGTAGGCCGTGAGACCGAGTTGTGCCGTCGACATGGAGACGAGGTGGGTCATTCGGTCACTTCGATGAATCTTTAAGATTTGACAGACAGGACCGAGTCCATGGGTGGGGTAGGGATTGCCGGTATGTTGTATGCTGTGGCGTTTTCCCCAATGGTTATGATATCCTCCTTCGCTTTCATCGGCGAAGTAAAGGTGACGTAGGTCGTGGATATAAGCTCCTTCGACGTGCATAATCTCCCCTAGAACGCCTTTTTCGGCCATGTTGAGGGTCATTAAGGCAAAAGGGTCGTAACAGCAGTTCTCGAGCATGATACAGTGACGGCGAGTGCGTTCGGCGGTATCGACCAAAAGCCAGCATTCTTCGACGCTCATGGCAGCGGGTACTTCTATGGCAACGTGCTTGCCGCAATTCATGGCATAGGCAGCCATGGTTGCATGTGTGGTCCAGTCGGTACATACAAAAATCAGATCGATATCGTTGCGTTCGCAGAGGGTGCGCCAATCTTCTTCTTTTGAATAGCCTATGGCTTCCGGACGTCCTGCTTGTCTCAGGCTCTCTTGACCTTTTTGAAGATTGCCTTCGCGGATTTCGCATAGACCGATGACTTCGACACTGTCGAAGAGTAGATAGCGTTGTAAGGTGAGAAGTCCCCGATTACCTAAACCGATGAATCCGATACGGACTTTGGCAAGAGGGGCATGCGACAAACCGATGACGTGTCGTCGTTGTGTTGTGAAGTAGTCTTTCATATCCGCTTCAGAATATGGGTTACGGTTATACAAAAAAAAGAGAATCTAATTTAACTCAGATTCTCTTTCTAGAGCGGAAGACGGGGCTCAAACCCGCGACCCTCAGCTTGGAAGGCTAATGCTCTATCAACTGAGCTACTTCCGCAATTTTTGTGGGCAAAGATGGATTCGAACCACCGAAGGCGTAAGCCAGCAGATTTACAGTCTGCCCCATTTGGCCACTCTGGTATTTGCCCCCTTTTTGCTTTTGAGAAGGTTTGTTTCTCAATTGCGATGCAAAGATACGACTATTTTTTTAAACTCCAAATAAAATCTATCATTTTTATTGCTGTAATTGCGCATTCATCGCCTTTATTGCCTAATTTTCCTCCGCAGCGATCTTCGGCTTGTTCCATGGTATTGGTGGTTAGTAGACCGTAAATAACTGGTACATCGCTAGTTGCATTTAAATGAGTGATACCTTGAGTCACTCCCATGCAAACATAATCAAAATGTGGAGTATCGCCTTTAATTACGCAACCTAAAATAATAATTCCGTCAACATTGCTATTTTCCATCATTTGACTTGCGCCAAAAGTGAGTTCGAAACTTCCCGGAACTGTTTTCACTAAAATATTTTCGGGTCTTGCGCCATGCTTTTTTAAAGTATTCACTGCTCCTTCGAGTAGTGCGCCGGTGATCGCGGTGTTCCATTCGGAAACAACGATACCAAATTTCATCTCTTCGGCATTAGGTACCGATTGAAGATCGTAGTCTGATAAGTTATGAAATGCTGTTGCCATAATGTTTGTTTTTTGTTTAAACAGATACGGCTTGCATGTGTGCTTGATAACGGAAGAATCCGTTTCGCCAACATGTAAGCCGTGTCTTATTGAGTGGTTTTATTCTATTATTTTTTCATCAATTTAGCTTGTTCGATGTATTTGTCGATGTCCATAGCTTGATAAGATTGGAAATACTTATCTTTAATAGTCGTGTATGCATCGATTGCTGCATCGATCTTACCTTGTTTAACCAAGATCTCTCCGGCTTGCATCAAGAAGATTGGGCTTAAGGTATTGTTGTCAGCTTTTGAAGCAGCATCTAATAATAGAGAAGCAGCTTTGTCTAACTGACCGATCTCAGCATAGCAGTTTCCGGTAGCACCTAAGATCGCCGGAGCAACCATTTGATCGTCGGCATCGAAATCAGAAAGAGCTTTGATCGCTTCGTCATATTTATCTAGTTTTGCATAGCAGATGCCGGCATAAGCACTAGCTAAGTTACCCGCTTTCGTTCCGCTGTATTCATTAGCGATTTTAGCAAAACCTGCATAACCTACGCTGTCACCGTTCAAGGCTTGTTCGTAAGCATCGGCTTCAAAATATTGCTGACCTTTGAAAAGGGCTTCTTGCGCTTTGCTCTCACGTGGAGCCGCATAAAGATTCTTATACATAATGAATCCGCCGATAATAAGGACGATAGCAATAATTCCGCCTAAGATAGACTTTTTGTTTTTGATTAAGAACGCTTCCGACTTGCTCAAAGCTTCTTCCACGTTCATGTGTTCGTTCTGATTCTTTTGCTCTGTCATTGTGATGTATTTTTTTTGTTATTATTTCAAGTGAATATTTCGAATCGCAAAAGTAGTTTTTTTATATCTACAAATGAAATTTAGAGGGATATTTTTTTGTGTTAGGGTGTAAAAGGCTAAAAAACTTATTACTTTTGTAGACTAATTATTGTTATGGTATGATACTGAAGCGTATTTCGATCTTGAATTATAAGAACATAGAGCAGGCTGAACTGATTTTTTCGTCAAAATTGAATTGTGTTTTCGGACGCAATGGGATGGGAAAGACGAATTTACTCGATGCTGTTTATTTCTTGTCGTTCTGTAAAAGTTCCGGAAACCCTATTGATTCTCAAAATATCAGACACGACCAGGACTTTTTTGTGATTCAAGGTTTTTATGAAACGGAGGAAGGAGCGCCGGAGGAGATTTATTGTGGGATGAAGAGACGCTCGAAGAAACAATTCAAACGAAACAAAAAAGAGTATGAACGTTTCTCTGATCATATTGGTTTTCTACCTTTGGTGATGGTTTCGCCTGCCGATTCCGACTTGATAGCCGGTGGAAGTGATGAACGTCGCCGATTTATGGATATTGTGATCTCACAATATGATAAGGAGTATCTGAATGCGTTGATTCGATATAATAAGGCTTTGGCGCAGCGGAATGCTTTGTTGAAGGCAGAACGTTTGCCGGAAGAGGAGTTGTTTGCGGTTTGGGAAGAGATGATGGCTCAAGCCGGTGAGGTGGTCTATCGTAAGCGTTTAGGTTTTATACAAGAGTTTATTCCGATTTTTCAATCGTTCTATTCGTTTATTTCTCAAGATAGTGAGGCCGTCAGCTTGTCGTATGAATCGCATGCTGATGGAGATGAATTACTTGATGTGATTAGAGGCAGTCGTGATCGTGATCGTATCATGGGCTATTCCTTGAAGGGGATTCATAAAGATGAACTCAGTATGCTATTGGGTGGATATCCAATCAAGAAGGAAGGGTCGCAGGGACAGAATAAGACGTATCTGATTGCTTTAAAATTGGCTCAATTCGATTTCTTGAAGCGTACAGCCAACACCGTACCGTTGCTTTTGCTGGATGATATCTTCGATAAGCTGGATGCGTCGCGTGTGGAACAGATCATTAAGTTGGTGTCGCGCGATGATTTCGGACAGATTTTTATTACGGATACGAATCGTGAACATTTAGATCGCATTTTGATGAATGTGGGCAGCGAATATAAGATGTTTCATGTTGATGGTGGTGTATTAAGCGAGATGGAGGGACAAGATCATGAAGCGTAAAGAAGCCTCACCTATCGGTAAGTTGATCCGTGAATATCTGCGACAGGAGTCTTTGGAATCGCCGTTGAACGAGCGACGACTGATTGCGGCATGGCCTAAGATTGTGGGACCGGCGGCGGTGTATACCGACGGGTTGTTTATCAAGAATCAGGTGTTGTATGTGCACCTGACGTCGTCTGTGCTTCGACAAGAATTAATGATGGGGCGTGAATTGTTAGTCCGCCATTTGAATCAAGCGGCTGGTGCTACGGTGATTACCAATATCGTGTTTCAGTAGATTTACGAATCACAAGTTAGCACCTTGTCCATATTAATATCGGTCTCTTCTGTTGGGATCCGATCCAACAGTTGAAAAGGGAAACAGATGCCAATCTTAGGGGCAGCGACATGAGGTAAAAGTTTGTCGTAATACCCTTTTCCACGTCCTAATCGATGCCCTTCCGCATCAAATGCCACGCCCGGCACAATGACCAAATCAATTTTGTTGTAATCAGTTAGTAGTTGACCTTCGGGTTCTATGATGCCAAAAGCGCCTTCATGGGTGGCTGTGGAGGTGGTATAGTAGCGCAGGTCGAGTAGATCACCATGAACCACCGGTAGGATAATCGTTTTGGAAGCACTCCACTTTTGAATAAAGTCGTGGGTGTTCACTTCATCGTTCAATGAGTGGTAGAGCAAGATGGTTTTTGAATGCTGAAAAGCCGGAAGTTGTTCCAGCTTATTCAGTATGTCAAAAGAGAGATGTAGCAACTCTTCGGGTGAACGAGTTGCTTTCTCTTGTTTAATGTATCGACGTAATTCACTTTTTGTGGCCATTCTCTTTCTTTTTCAAGGTCTTGGGGTCGATTGGTGCCGGAGCTACCGGGAAGGCCTTATGACTTTTAAGTATTTCGAGTCCTTTCTTCACTGTCTCATCAGCCTCGTTGAAGTATTTGATGTATTCCTCCATACCGAGCATGTTGTAGATGATGTTGCCGTAAATGTTCTTTTCGAGCAATTTGCGTGAACGGTGAATGAGGATATTTCTTCTCTTAACTCCTTTACTGTCGGCATAACGAATGAACTGTTCGAGTAGGTTTTGACGATGCAGATAGTTCACTAATTCCTTAGACGATTGGTATTCGCTCAATTTTGAACGGTTGCGATCGGTGTATTGGAAAGTGTATTGAATGGTCAGCCCTCTTGATAGAACAGTCGATAGATAGGAGGTGAATCCAATGGTATCTTGTGGTACAAAAAGATCTGGCATGATGCCGCCTCCACCATAAACTGTGCGACCTAAGCTTGTCTGATAGCGTTCATTCTCATTTTGCTTGATGCTATCTCTTGAGAAGAATTCTCCATGTTCGTAACGTTTGTAGATATCCAATTCGTATTCGCGATCGTTACCGTTTTGGTAGGGGCGTTGGATGCAACGTCCGGATGGGGTGTAATAACGTGCGATGGTTAGACGAATAGCCGATCCGTCGCTGAAATCGATCGGCTGTTGAACCAATCCTTTTCCGAAAGAACGTCGTCCAATAACGATACCGCGGTCGTTGTCTTGAATCGCTCCGGTGAAGATTTCACTGGCAGAAGCCGAACCTTCATCGATCAAAACGACAAGTGGCATTTTCTGACAGCTACCTGTGCCGTTGGCAAATTCTTCGGCGCGAGGATATTTGCGTCCTTGGGTATAAACAATGAGTTTACCTTCGGGTAGGAATTCATTGACCATGCGGATGGCTGCTTCCATGTATCCTCCGGTATTCCCTCTAAGGTCGATGACTAATCCTTCGCAATTCTTATGATTGAACTGAGCTAAGGCGTTGAGAAGTTCCAGGTGACTGGTACGTCCAAACTTGCTGACTTTGATGTATCCGAATTGGTCATCAATCATGTAAGCTGCATCGACTGTGTTTTGTGGAATATTGCCACGAGTGATATTGAACTGTAAAAGGTCTTTTTCGCCTAAACGTTGAATGCCGAGTTTGACTTGGCTCCCCTTCGGACCTTTTAATTTGCGCATGGCTTGTTCGTTGGTCACTTTCTTACCTACAAACAAGGTGTCATTGACGGTAACAATGCGGTCGCCGGCCAATAGTCCCACTTTTTCGGAAGGACCTCCTTGGATCACAGAGTTCACGTGAATGGTGTCGTCTTGTATGGTGAATTGAATACCTATGCCGCTGAAGCTACCTTCAAGTTCCGAGTTGACCTCCTCAAGATTTTGAGCCGGTATGTACACGGAGTGCGGATCGAGTTCTGCCAAGATTTGAGGCATGGCCTCTTCGACCAAGTTGTTCATGTTGACCGTATCGACATATTGATCATCGATAATGCGGAGTAGCGCGTTCAACTTGTTTGACGATCCGTTGATGATGCCTAACCGATTACCAGCAAAATGTTTGGCGTAGAACGTTCCGATGAGGATGCCGAAGACCAAACTGATGGCAATGATGATGGGAATGAAACGGAAAGAATTTTTGGTACGCATATCTGTTTTTATTTTAATCTGAATTAATCGGTTTACTGCTCATGAGGATCGACGAAGAGAACTTCTATACCGGCTCTTTTTAAGAGGTCGATGCCGTCTTCCAAACGGTAGTGTTCGGAGTAAACCACTCTTTTGATACCGGCTTGGATGATTAGTTTGGCACATTCGATACATGGAGAGGCGGTGACATACATCGTTGCCCCATCGCTATTGTTATTGGTGCGAGCGATCTTAGTGATGGCATTTGCTTCCGCATGTAGCACGTAGGGTTTGGTTAAATTGTTTTCATCTTCGCAGATATTCTCAAATCCTGAAGGCGTACCGTTGTAACCGTCGGAGATAATCATTTTATCTTTAACGATAAGTGCGCCCACTTTTCGGCGTTGGCAATATGAGTTTTCGGCCCAGATCGTTGCCATACGTATATAACGTTTGTCTAATTCGTCTTGTTTCGATGGAGTATGGTCCATGATGGTTATTGGATTTTTTTTGCCGGTGCAAAGACTAGGCAAAGGGTTTCGTTCGTTTCGTCAAGTTTGTAATAGAGGTATAGGTTTTGGGCGTTTCCACCATACGAGGTGACTTTCCTTAAACCTTCTACGATTCTATTGCCTAAATGATCGTTTGTCGGATCAACAACCGAAGCTCCACCCACATTCATGAGGAGACGGTTGCTTTTGCCATCAGCTTCCCACTTTCCATTAATATTTACCGAACCTGTTCCTGCAAACGTCCCATTGATGACATCATTGGACGTGCTTCCGCTAAAGTCGATGTAGAAAGCCCGTGTGCCTTTGATCGGATCGTATGATTCGTAATTGGCTGTCGTGACATCCGGGAATTTGTACCAAGCATGTCCATTCGCTTTCGTGATATAGGTCAGTCTCCAGGTTTTTCCTGTGAATATTTGCTGTACATCATCGGCATTGTTGCAACTGCAAAACAATGAAAGGCCGGTAATGGTTAGAAGCAGGGTGAGAAGTTGGGCTTTTTTTATCATAACGTTATCCCGTTTCTGGTGAGTAATGCGTTGATTGAAGGTTCTTGTCCGCGGAAGCGTTTGTATAACGTCATCGGGTGTTCAGTTCCTCCTTTTGAGAGAATCTCGTTTCTGAAACGAGTGGCCACTTCCGGATTGAAGATTCCTTTTTCTTTAAACAAAGAGAAAGCGTCGGCATCGAGTACCTCTGCCCATTTGTAGCTATAATAACCGGCTGAATAACCTCCGGCAAAGATATGCGAGAATTGAGCACTCATACAAGCGTCTTTGATGACCGGAAGAATCTGCGCTTTTTTCCAAGCCTCTTGTTCGTAGCTTTTTACATCACCATCGAATGGAGTGGTGCGGGTGTACCAAGCCATGTCGAGTAGTCCGAAGCTGACTTGACGAAGACAAGCGTATGCCACATTGAAGTTAGCTGCATTGACAATGCGTTGGATCCATTCGTCCGGCAAAGTTTCACCGGTTTGATAGTGCTTAGCAAAGGTGTTCAAGAAGTCTTTTTCAATAGCGAAATTTTCCATGATCTGTGAAGGAAGCTCCACAAAATCACGATATACGCTTGTTCCACTTAAACTCAAATATTTAGAGTTGGCAAGCATACCGTGTAGGCTGTGTCCAAATTCGTGCAAGAAGGTTTCTACTTCATCAAAGGTGAGAAGTGCCGGCTTATTGGCTGTCGGTTTGGTGAAGTTCATCACGATCGAAACGTGTGGACGACTGTTCTCGCCGGTCTTAGAGTCGATCCATTGACCTTTATATGAGGTCATCCAAGCACCCGACTGTTTGCCGGCACGTGGGTGAAAATCGGTATATAGAACAGCCAAGAATGAACCGTCTTTATCGAACACATCATAAGCATCTACGTCAGAATGGTACACCGGAATATCGGTATTCTTCTTAAAGGTCAGTCCGTATAGTTTTTCTGCTAGACCGAAAACGCCTTTTTTAACTTGACTCAGTTCGAAGTAAGGGCGAAGTAGTTCGGTGTTGATATTGAACTTTTTATCTTTCAGCTTATTAGAGTAATAGCTCCAATCCCATGGCATGACGGTGAATGTGCTGCCTTGTTCTTCACGTGCCAAATCTTGAACTTCAGCATATTCTTTTTGTGCTGTAGGAGTATAGGCCTCGATGAGTTGGTTTAAAAGCTTGTAAACGGATTCGCTAGTTTGCGCCATACGGTTTCTCAAAGCGTACGAAGCGTAGTCTTTGTAACCTAACAATTGGGCAATGCGCATACGGGTATTGGCAATCTCTTTGACAATGTTTAGATTGTTATACTCGTTGTCGTTGCTGCATTGGGTGTTGTAGGCCATATAGAGTTTTTGACGAAGTGCGCGCTTTTTGGCATAAGTCATAAACGGACCATAGCTTGGAGCATCGAGTGTGAATACCCAGCCTTCTACCTGATCGCGTTTCGCTGTTTCAGCAGCAGCTTCAATAGCTGTTTCGGGAAGTCCTTCTAAGTCGGCCTTGTCGGTCAATACCATCTTATACGCATTGGTTGCTTTAAGATTGTTTTCATCAAAGTCGAGAGTTAGCTTGCTCAGTTTGGTGGATAGTTGACGGTATTCATCTTTATCGGCACCTTGCAGGTTTGCTCCATGACTTACAAAACTATCGTAGATATCGTCTAGGAGTTTGTTTTGTTCGATGCTTAGATGAAGTTTATCTTTTTCTTGATAAACAGCTTTGACGCGTGCAAATAGGTTTTCGTTAAGAGTGAGGTTGTTGTAATGTTCACTCAGCATTGGCATAATTTCTTGTGCCAGTTGTTGTAAATCATCATTAGTCTCTGCACCTAGAATATTACTGAACACAGTCGATACATTATCGAGCAACTGTCCTGATTGTTCGTAAGCTTCGATGGTATTCGAGAACGTTGGTGCAACTGTCTGATTAATGATTGCTTCTATATTTTGGTTTTGTTGGCGGATGCCTTCAAGGATAGCCGGTTTGTAATGTTCGGTTTTTATGAGATTGAAAGGAACCGTGCCATGAGGCGTTTTATACTTCTCAAGAAAAGGGTTTTGTGCATTTAGCATATTCATAGAATAAAAAATAATCAATAAAAATAGTGTCTTTTTCATATCCACCGCTTTAATAGGTTAGTAGTGACATTTATACTAAATACAAAGCTAGTAAATTTGTAGATTATTTTGTAGTTACCTCATACCTTTTTAACAATATATAAACAGAAACCATAAAAAAAGAGCTGCTCCGAAGTCGGAGCAGCTCTATATCATTAGGTTTGATCTAATTAAGCGTTAACTGAAGCCATGTGAGCAACTAAGTCAAGAACTTTGTTAGAGTAACCGATTTCGTTATCGTACCAAGATACAACTTTAACGAATGTGTCAGTTAAAGCGATACCAGCTTTAGCGTCGAAGATAGAAGTGCGAGCATCTCCTAAGAAGTCAGAAGAAACAACTGCATCTTCAGTATAACCAAGAACGCCGTTCAATTCGCCTTCTGCAGCTTCTTTCATAGCAGCACAGATTTCAGCGTAAGTTGCAGGTTTTGCCAAGTTAACTGTCAAGTCAACTACTGATACGTCCAAAGTAGGAACACGCATTGACATACCTGTCAATTTGCCGTTCAATGCAGGGATTACTTTACCTACAGCTTTAGCAGCACCTGTAGAAGAAGGGATAATGTTACCAGCAGCAGCACGACCACCTCTCCAGTCTTTCATAGAAGGACCGTCAACTGTCTTTTGAGTTGCAGTTGTAGAGTGAACTGTAGTCATCAAACCGTCTGTGATACCCCATTTGTCGTTCAATACTTTAGCGATAGGAGCTAAGCAGTTTGTAGTACAAGATGCGTTAGATACGAATTGAGTACCTTTAACGTATGTTTTTTCGTTTACACCGCAAACGAACATTGGAGTGTCATCTTTAGAAGGAGCTGACATAACAACATATTTCGCACCAGCTTCGATGTGAGCTTGAGCTTTATCTTTGCTTAAGAATAAACCTGTAGATTCTACAACGTATTCAGCACCAACTTCGTCCCATTTCAAGTCAGCTGGGTTTCTTTCTGCAGTGATGCGGATAGCTTGACCGTTAACGATAAGTTTGCTGTTTTCAACGTCTGCTTCGATTGTTCCTTCGAATTGACCGTGCATTGTGTCATATTTCAACATGTATGCCAAATAGTCAACTGGGCAAAGGTCATTGATACCTACGATTTGAATATCGTTTCTTGTTTGAGCAGCGCGGAATACGAAACGGCCGATACGTCCGAATCCATTAATACCTACTTTAATCATTTTGTTTAAACTTTTAAGGGTTTTATAAATAGTTGTTCTATGTTATTAAACATCAGCACTTAGACTCTAAATGCGGTGCAAAAATACTAAAATGTTTTTATATTAGCACATTAATTTATTATTAAATAAAAAAAAAGATGGGAAAGAATACTTTTTTGCAAGAGTTTAAAACCTTTGCCATGAAAGGTAATGTGATGGATATGGCAGTCGGTATTATCATCGGGGCTGCTTTTGGGAAAATAGTCTCTTCTATAGTTAATGATCTGATCATGCCGCTTGTGGGGCTTTTGGTTGGAGGTGTAAACTTTGCCGATTTGAAATGGGTCTTGAAAGCAGCAGAATATGGAGCAGATGGGAAAGAACTTTCTGCCGCTGTAGTCTTAAATTATGGGACGTTTATTCAGACCACTTTCGATTTTTTAGTGATTGCTTTTTCTATCTTTTTGTTTATTCGTTTGATTAATCGAACCTTAATAAAAAAAGAGGAGTCGAAGCCCGAAGAACAGAAGCCTGAGCCTCCTATACCTACAAAGGAAGAATCGTTATTAGCAGAAATTCGTGATTTACTGAAAGAAAAGAGGTAATATCTTCCAGATTTTGCCTATTTTTGCATGCAAATCATAACATATATATATGCAAGAAAAAATAATTATCCTTGATTTCGGTTCACAAACGACACAACTTATCGGTCGTAGAGTGCGTGAATTGGATATTTATTGTGAGATCCTTCCTTATAATAAATTTCCAAAAGATGATGAGAATATTAAAGGGGTGATTCTCTCCGGAAGTCCATTCTCGGTATACGACAAAAGTGCTTTCAAAATTGATTTGAGTGAGATACGCGGTAAATATCCGATCTTGGGTATTTGTTATGGTGCGCAATTCATGTCTTATTCTAATGGCGGACGAGTAGAACCTGCCGGTACACGTGAATACGGGCGTGCTCATTTGGCAACGTTCTGCAAAGAGAATCCTTTATTTAAAGGAGTACGCGAAAATTCTCAAGTGTGGATGAGCCATGGGGATACAATCACTGCCATTCCTGATAATTTCAAAAAGATAGCTTCTACGGATAAAGTGGAAATCGCTGCTTATCAGATTGAAGGTGAAAAGGTTTGGGGTGTACAATTCCATCCGGAAGTATTCCATAGCGAAGACGGTACACAAATGTTGAAGAACTTTGCAGTTGATGTTTGTGGCTGTAAGCAAGATTGGTCACCTAGCTCGTTTATCGAAAGTACAGTGGCTGAATTGAAGAAACAGTTGGGCAATGATAAAGTGGTGCTTGGCTTGAGTGGCGGAGTAGATTCTTCGGTTGCTGCTGTTTTGTTACATCGGGCCATCGGCAAGAACTTGACTTGTATTTTTGTGGATCATGGTATGCTTCGCAAAAACGAATTCAAGAACGTGATGCACGACTATGAGTGTCTCGGTTTGAATGTGATAGGTGTTGATGCGAGTGAGAAGTTCTTCTCTGAATTGTCGGGTGTTGTAGAACCTGAACAGAAACGTAAGATTATTGGTAAAGGCTTTATTGAAGTATTCGATCAAGAGGCTCATAAAATACAAGATGTGAAATGGTTGGCTCAAGGTACGATCTATCCGGATTGCATTGAATCATTATCTATCACAGGAACAGTGATTAAGAGTCACCACAATGTGGGGGGATTACCAGAGAAGATGCATCTTAAACTTTGTGAGCCATTGCGCTTATTGTTTAAAGATGAAGTACGTCGTGTCGGTCGCGAGTTGGGTATGCCTGAGCATCTGATTACTCGTCATCCTTTCCCGGGACCTGGATTGGCGGTTCGTATTCTTGGTGATATCACTCCTGAAAAAGTACAGATCTTGCAAGAAGCTGACGATATCTTCATCCAAGGTTTGCGCGATTGGGACTTGTATGATCACGTTTGGCAGGCTGGAGTGATCCTATTGCCGGTACAGTCGGTAGGTGTTATGGGTGATGAACGGACGTATGAAAGAGCGGTAGCTTTGCGTGCGGTGACTTCAACCGATGCTATGACAGCCGATTGGGCACGTTTGCCTTACGACTTTATGGCTAAAGTCTCTAACGACATTATTAATAAGGTTAAGGGGGTGAACCGAGTAACTTATGATATTAGTTCTAAGCCACCTGCTACTATTGAGTGGGAATAATTAATCTTTAAGATATAAAAAGAAAGACAGCCGTTCGTTGTGATGGCTGTCTTTTTTTTATTTGTTTTTGGTTAGTGGTAGGCGGTTGAGTTGATAGTCGTTCCTAGCCGGTATATTCAATCAGTTTTTGTATATCGGAAATAACAATCTCTTTCCGTTTTAATTCTATCAGTTGTTTCTTTTGCATTGTATTCAATATTTTAGAGATGCTTAAGCGGGTGCAATCTAGATATTGTGCAAAATCCTCCATTTTGATTTTCAGAATCTTTTCACCTTGGAACCGTTCGGTATGACTGAGTATGAAACTAATGATACGTTTCTCTAGATCGACTTCCGGAACTTCCCAAAGTTTAGCGTATAAGTTTTGAGCACGATTAGTCAAGATGTTCATATAGTTTAATCGAAAGATTTCATATTCTAGTAAATGGTGCAATACAAACCATTTATCAATGCTGACGGTATGCGTCTCGGTATAGGCTACGTAGTCGGAAACGTATGATGTATTCATTCCGAACAAAGATTGCGGTTCGATGACATAAGGCCCTTCCAATCGCTCAATGAAACTAAAACGATCTTCCTTTGAAAAGGTTTTGAGAAGGACTTTTCCTTTGAGGATGAAACAGAGCTTGTCACAAGGCTTACCGCTTCGAATGATGACTTCTCCCGGTTTGTGCTTTGTGAAGTGTAATTTTACCTTTTCAAGGATCGTTGTAAAATCTTCGTGGCAAAGTCCTTGAAAAAGAGGTAGTTGAAGTAGAGTGTCGAACATTGTTTCCATATCATCCTATTCTACAGTTGATATACAAAAATAGATATAATCTTGTGTTATGGTAAAAAAACAGCAATTCTTTTTGTTTTTTTATTGTTTTGGTGCATAAAAATAGGTTATATTTGCATTAAAAAAGGAGGAAATATGTTTCAGGATTTTGATGTACAACAGCTTGTTGCGGCATTCTTTGCTTTGTTTGCAGTTATTGATATTTTAGGAGCAATACCAATAATTATTGACTTAAAGTCTAAAGGGCGAGGGGTGAATGCTGTTAAGGCGACTCTTATTTCTTTTTCTATTCTTCTGGCCTTTTTTTATGTGGGTGATGCCATGCTTAATATTTTCAACGTCGATATTAAATCGTTTGCTGTCGCGGGAGCATTTGTCATCTTTTTAATGTCGTTGGAAATGATTCTGGATATTGAAATCTTTAAAAATCAAGGTCCGATAAAAGAGGCTACACTTGTACCTTTGGTTTTCCCTTTACTTGCGGGATCTGCTACTTTTACCACACTATTATCTCTTCGTGCATTGCATGCTAGTGTCAATATTATTATCGCTTTAATTTTAAATATGGTCTGGGTTTATTTTGTGGTTAGCATGACCGAGCGTGTGGAGCACTTCTTGGGAAAGAGTGGTATTTACATCCTTCGCAAATTCTTTGGTATTATCCTTCTAGCGATCTCTGTGAAGATGTTTACCGAGAATATCACCTCTTTGATTGATACGTTGCAAGGACATTAATCGATTAAAATCATTCGTTCTTCGAAATATTTTCATAAAAAGGCATGTCATTGACGACATGCCTTTTTTTATGATATCAGTGGCCAATATGACATAATTATAAAATGAATATTCTCTTTCCTGCAATTGATCAAGGTTTCTAAAGGTCCGATCGATAAATAATGTTGCATTTAATTTTTATATTTACCTATAATTCGTACTTTTGGGATTACAGACGTCATAATATTTTAAGAATAACAATTAACCTTTAAATAACACACAACTATGAGTTATTTACGATTCGACAAGACTCTAATGACTAATCTCGAGGAATCGCTTCAAAGAGAGATTCTTCGTTCGAATAAGTCCGGAGCTTATCATTGTACGACCATTGTCGATTGCAATACCCGTAAGTATCATGGCTTATTGGTCATTCCTGTGCCCAATTTGGATGATGAGAATCACGTATTGCTATCCTCTTTAGATGAGACAGTCGTGCAGCATGGTGCTGAGTTTAATTTGGGTTTACATAAATATCAGGGGAACCATTTTAGTCCTAATGGGCATAAATATATCCGTGAATTTGATTGTGAGCGCATCCCAGCGACAATCTATCGAGTGGGGGGAGTTATCTTGCGTAAAGAGAAAATCTTCGTTCACCATGAAAATAGACTTTTGATTCGTTACACTTTATTGGATGCTCATTCTGCAACGACCTTACGCTTGCGTCCTTTTCTTGCTTTTCGTAGTGTGCGAGAGTATACCCATGAGAATGACCAATACCAACGGGAGTATCAAGAAGTCGAAAATGGGATAAAGACCTGTATGTATCCCGGATACCCTGAACTCTATATGCAATTGAATAAGAAAAATGAATTTCATTTCTGTCCCGATTGGTATAGAGGCATTGAATACCCTAAAGAACAAGAGCGCGGATATGATTTTAATGAAGATCTATATGCACCGGGTTATTTTGAAATTGATATTAAAAAAGGAGAGAGCGTTGTCTTCTCGGCCGGAATTTCTGATATCTCATCTCGGTCGTTAAAGCAACTGTTCGATAGGGAAGTTAACGACCGTACTCCTCGCGATAGCTTCTATAACTGTTTGAAAAATTCCGCTCATCAGTTTCATAACAAACAAGACAACGAGTATTACATCATTGCGGGTTATCCGTGGTTTAAATGTCGTGCTCGGGATTTATTTGTTGCTTTACCGGGGTTGACTCTTGGTATTGATGAAGTGGGACAGTTTGAAAAGGTCATGAATACTGCGGAGAAGGCTATTCGGCAATACATTAACGGTGAACCTCAAAGTTATAAGATTTATGAAATGGATCATCCTGATGTTCTGCTTTGGGCCATCTGGGCGATTCAACAATATGCCAAAGAGACCTCTAGGGAGCAGTGCAGAAATCGATATGGCGATTTATTGGTCGACATGATTGAATTTATCAGAGGCGGAAAGCATCCGAACTTGTTCTTGCACAGCAATGGTTTGCTTTATGCTAACGGCAGTGAAAAGGCGATTACTTGGATGAATGCTACAGTCGATAATAGGCCGGTGACTCCTCGTACGGGGTATATCGTGGAATTTAATGCATTGTGGTATAATGCCCTCCGATTTATCGCAGAGATGATTAGAGAAGGAGGACGTGAATCGTTGGCTGATGTACTTGATGAACAAGCGCTGCAGACCGGAAAGGCGTTTGTAGATGTCTTTTTGAATGAATATGGCTATCTGCTGGATTATGTCGACGGAAACTTCATGGATTGGAGTGTGCGTCCGAACATGATTTTTGCTGTGGCATTCGATTATTCACCTTTAGATCGGACACAGAAGAAGAAGGTCTTGGATACGGTGACTAAAGAGTTGTTGACTCCTAAGGGATTGCGTACCTTAAGTCCTAAAAGCGTCGGCTATAACCCGAATTATGTCGGTCCACAGAGCCAGCGCGACTATGCTTATCATCAAGGTACAGCTTGGCCTTGGCTGATGGGATTTTATATGGAAGCTTATCTACGTATTTATAAGATGAGTGGACTGTCGTTTATCGAACGACATCTTATTGGTCTGGAAGATGAGCTGACTATTCACTGTGTAGGCTCGTTACCGGAACTTTTCGACGGTAATCCTCCTTTTAAAGGGCGTGGTGCAGTCTCGTTTGCGATGAATGTTGCCGAGATCTTACGTCTATTGAAATTATTATCACGGTTTTATTAATGAGAGGAGGAACAAAGATGAAAGTTTTAATGTTTGGGTGGGAGTTCCCTCCGCATATTCTAGGTGGATTAGGTACGGCAAGTTATGGACTCACTAAGGGAATGTCGATGCAGGATGACCTTGAAATTACATTCTGTATTCCCAAACCTTGGGGAGATGAAGATCAGAGCTTCTTAAAAATTATCGGAATGAATAGTACTCCGGTCGTTTGGAAGGATGTCAACTGGGAGTCGGTCGATCATCGAATGGGAGGGTATATGGATCCTCAGCTTTATTATGATTTGCGCGATCACATCTATGCTGATTTTAGATACCTGCATACGAACGATCTGGGCTGTTTGGAGTTTTCCGGACGATATCCCGATAATCTTCATGAAGAGATTAACAACTATTCGATTGTGGCCGGAGTGGTGGCCAGACAACAACAATATGATATTATTCACTCACACGATTGGCTGACTTATCCGGCTGGTATACATGCTAAGCAGGTTTCCGGTAAACCGTTGGTGATCCATGTTCATGCAACCGACTTTGATCGTAGTCGCGGGAATGTGAACCCGACGGTGTATGCCATCGAGAAGAATGGAATGGATTATGCCGATCATATCATGTGTGTCAGTGAATTGACCCGTCAGACGGTGATTCATAAGTATTTCCAAGATCCTAGAAAAGTCTCTACGATGCATAATGCGGTCGAACCGTTGTCGCAGGAGATCAATGAGATCGTTCCTAAAAAGATACCTGGTGAGAAGATGGTGACGTTCTTAGGGCGAATCACAATGCAGAAAGGACCGGAATATTTTGTTGAGGCGGCTGCGATGGTGCTCCGTCGAACACAGAATGTGCGTTTTGTGATGGCCGGAAGTGGGGATATGATGAATCAAATGATTCGTTTGGCTGCCGAAAGGGGGATTGCCGATCATTTCCATTTTCCTGGTTTCATGAAGGGTAATCAGGTGTATGAGATGTTGAAAGCTAGTGATGTGTATATCATGCCTTCTGTTTCAGAACCTTTTGGCATTTCTCCTTTGGAGGCAATGCAATGTAGTGTACCGACTATCATCTCAAAACAGTCGGGTTGTGCCGAGATCTTGAATAATTGTATTAAAACCGATTACTGGGATATTCAAGCGATGGCTGATGCTATTTATTCGATTTGTACTTATCCGGCGATGTATGATTATTTGCGTGAAGAGGGAAAGAGAGAAGTCGATGAGATCAAATGGGAAAATGTCGGGTACAAGGTTCGCGGCATTTATGATGAGATACTAACAAATTACGGACTATAATAAATAGAATAGACTATGAGAACAATATGTCTTTATTTCGAAATACATCAGATTATTCACCTAAAGCGCTATCGTTTCTTTGATATTGGTACGGATCATTATTATTACGATGACTTTGCCAATGAAACGGGGATGAACGAAGTGGCTGAACGTTCGTATATTCCAGCTTTACAAACGTTGCTCGAGATGATTGAAACGTCGGGGCGATCGTTTAAGGTGGCTTTTTCTATCTCCGGAGTGGCTCTCGAACAATTGGAAATTCATGCTCCAACGGTGATTGATCTACTTCATCAAATCAATGACACCGGTTGTTGTGAGTTCCTCTGCGAACCTTATTCTCATGGATTGTCTTCATTGGCCAATGAGGATTGTTTCCGAGAAGAGGTGATGCGTCAAAGTCAGAAGATGAAACAGATGTTTGGTAAAGAACCGAAAGTGTTTCGTAACTCCGGTTTGGTCTATTCGGATGAGATTGGTGAGCTTGTGGCTTCGATGGGCTTCAAAGGGATGCTTGCTGAAGGGGCAAAAAACATCTTGGGTTGGAAGAGTCCTCATTATGTTTACCATTGCAATAGTGCTTCAGGACTCAAGCTGCTTTTGAGAGACTACAAACTATCGGACGATATTAGTTTGCGTTTCTCTAATTCGGAATGGTCTGAGTACCCTCTGTTTGCAGATAAGTATATCGGATGGATTGATGCTTTGCCTCAAGAAGAACAAGTCATCAACTTGTTTATGGAATTAAGTGCATTAGGCGGCTCTCAACCACTATCTTCCAATATTCTAGAATTTATTAAAGCGTTGCCTTCGTGTGCTTCTGCCAAGGGGGTTACGTTTTCTACACCGACCGAGATCGTATCACGGTTGAAATCAATTTCTCCGTTGGATGTTCCTTATCCAATGTCTTGGATGGATGAAGAGCGCGATACGAGTTGTTGGCTTGGCAATGTTTTGCAGCGTGAGGCGTTTAATAAGCTTTATAGCATTGCAGAGCGTGTTCACTTATGTGGTGATCGTCGAATAAAACAGGATTGGGATTATTTGCAAGCTACGAATAATTTCCGTTTTATGACGACAAAGAATACCGGAATTGTGCTTGATCGTGGTATTTATGATTCTCCTTACGACGCTTTTACGAACTATATGAACATCCTGAGTGACTTCATCAAACGGGTGAATGCTTTGTATCCGGTTGACGTGGATAATGAGGAGTTGAATTCTTTGCTGACGACCATTAATAATCAAGGTCGAGAGATCGCAGAGTTGCAAAAGCGTTTGAGTAAATGTAATGAGACACTCGAGAAGAAAACGTCGAAACGGACCGCTCCTAAAAAGAAGGCGGAATCTAAAACAACACGATCGAAATAACGTTTTGATCGGTGCTATAAAAAAGCTGTCTCAGAATAGGATGAGACAGCTTTTTTTATAGTGTTTGGGGGAGGAAGTTGTGTGCAGTAAAAATCAAAAGGAAAAATAAAGGTAAAATAAGAAGAGGCTGTTCTAATCTAAGTTAGAACAGCCTCTTCTTATTTTTATGATGTTATTAGGATTCGACTTTATGGCCGATTTGTAGAAATAACTTCTAATTTTAATCGATAGTTTTCATCATCCAATCCTTTTCTTCCACCCTTTAAGCGAACATAACCAGGCCTTAAATCGTGTTGCACCTTAGTGATTTGCACACTGTTTTGATAATAATTATTCGACGTTTCTTTAGTCACAAGTACAGGAATTAACAATAGCTTATCCCAGTCGGTTGCTGATTTCCATGCTTCAATGGTGGTCACCGTTTTTTCTTCGATAGTTCCCTTGTCATTTCTCACTTTAACCACAATGCTCTTCTTTTCGTCCAGCTCTTTTTGAGCAGCATCTTTTTCGTCGATTAATGTGGTAATCATTCTCATTATATTGTTGAAAATGTATTGGTTAGGCTTGTCTGTGGCTACCGATCCAATGTAAGATGTAATATTATCATTGATCTTGTTCTGTTCAAAGAAAGAATCTTTCTCCTTCTTCGGCAATAACAAAACATCCGAAGGAGCAGTCATGCCAAATAATTGATCAACTTCTTGATTGTAATTAGTAAATGATAATTTTACTGAATTCAATACATCCTTTTTGATTTTATCAAAGTCTTCTAATGGAAGCTTAACTTCAGTGAAAATGCCTGCAGGAGTTTTTAGATACGTCCAAGTCGGAATATTAATCAGTTCATTGATCTTATTATCATCATTGATCAGTTGATTCGCTTGGATCATCTCTCTAGTTGAAGAAAATGGTCGGTAAGCATAATAGGTTGAGTCTATTGCATTTCCATTCTCGTCTTTAGCATATTTCTTTTTAAGCTTCAGTCCGGTTTCTTTATCAGTCGCATAGCACTCAAAAACCGTATTTAACTGTACCTGATCGATATATAAGATTGTACCATCGCCATAATCACTTTTAACGTATAATCCAGGCATTATTTTGCTGTTGAACTCTTCGCTAAGTTTTCCTAATCTAGACGATTTTAGGAGTTCATATCCCAAGGTGTTATCTTTTAGTGTTAAATGAACACTAGGGGTGTAAGTACTTTCATTACGTTTAGCTTCGCTCACTGAATAATCGACAGCAGTGTATGCTTTTTGACCTAGCAAATCTTCTTTATAGTAAAGGCTCGTAGGATCAATATCGGTATAATAAGCTTTATCCGGATTTATTTTTTCATGTAACTTATATACGCTGAGTCGACAAGGAGCCGCATCGTCACCAAAGTATTTCGAATACCAAAGATAGATTTCTGTGGCATAGATGTTACCAACTTTCTTCCCATCAACGACTGTTCCACCGTCAATCATACTTCCGGTTGCTCTAACAGCCTCCGAACTGTTTGGGTCAACAGGTTCGTTTTTAGCATTATAAGCTTGGTAGACTTCAGGATAAGTCATCCCCTCCGGACAATTTAACTCTGTTAAGAAGCCGGAGTTATAAGTCCCGAATGTTGGATCCGTAAATTTCCCGACATATCCGATTTTCGATTTAGCATAGATGCGACCGGAAGAAACAGATTCTGTTGTGACATCAAAAGTTGAAAATCGCCCATTGATGTTTTTGTCGCTATCCGGGAACATACCTAGGCCTAAGGCACCAGTGTTATCGTCACATCCCCAGAATGTCATTGCTAATAGGGCTACCAAGGCATATTTAGCTTTCATAATAGTTGGTATCTTGATTTTTAGTTATTTTTTATTTACTCGTCGTTTCCCATACTTTATCGTAAAAATCATTGCAAGCGTCTGTATATGCTTCAAAATCGCTTTGATAATCTAATACTAATTTCCCGTTTTGTGCTGCATACGACATGAGTTCATCATTGATGTTTGGACTGTTTTGAATCACACCATCAGAATGATCTATAGCCAATTTACATAAGGTTGCATGATTAATCGGTTCTTGTAGTGTTTTGATATCATCTTCATTAATACCTTTCAACATGAGTTTAGATGCAAAATCAGGACTAAATGTCGATTTGAAGTCATCTTCATAAGCCGAAAAAACAACTTTGGCATCACGGAACGAAGGCTCGTCTTTGTAAGCCTTCTTGATGTACAAAGGAGCAAGTGCAGTCATCCAGCCGTGGCAATGGATCACATCAGGGCACCAACGCAATTTCTTAACTGTTTCCAGAACGCCTCTAGCATAGAATATAGCCCGACTGTCATTGTCTTCATATTCCAAGCCTTCTTCATCGGCAGTTTGTAATCTGTTTTGGAAATAATCGTCGTTGTCAATAAAGTAAACCTGCATGCGTGCAGACTGAATGGAAGCAACTTTTATAATTAATGGGTGGTCAGTGTCATCAATGATTAGGTTCATACCCGATAGACGAATGACTTCATGCAATTGATTCCTGCGCTCATTAATATTGCCCCACTTAGGCATGAAGGTTCTGATCTCTCTTCCCTTTTCTTGAATGGATTGTGGCAAGTTTCTACCAACGTTAGCCATTTCAGACCCTGGGACGTAAGGTGTAATTTCTTGTGTAATAAATAAAACTTTAGTCGCCTTTGTCATAATAACAATAGTTCTCTATGAATATTCTGCAAAGATAACAAAAAAAATGAGGTTTAAGTAGCATATTCTTTCTTTATATGGCAAATATTAGTTTATTTTGCAGAGTTTTTGCAAACGATAAAATATTAATTCAATTAGCAATAATGAAGATTATACACACTATCAGTGATTTGCAGTCGGAGTTGACTGCCTTAAAATCACTAGGTAAGAGAATAGGATTAGTTCCTACAATGGGAGCTTTACATGAGGGACATGCCTCTTTAGTAAAGCGTTGTGTAGCAGAAAATGGGGTAACGGTTGTTAGTGTTTTTGTTAATCCGACGCAGTTTAACGATAAAAAGGATTTAGAAAAATATCCACGTACATTAGACGCGGATTGTCGTTTATTGGAGTCTTGTGGAGCGCATTTTGTGTTTGCTCCATCTGTTGAGGAAATGTACCCTCAGCCTGATACTCGTTCTTTTAGTTATCCACCGCTGGATGTTGTTATGGAGGGGCTTTTTCGCCCGGGACATTTCAATGGCGTCTGTCAGATTGTGAGTAAACTTTTTGACGCAGTGACTCCTGATACCGCTTATTTTGGAGAGAAAGACTTCCAGCAGTTGGCCATTATTCGAGAGATGGTTCGTCAGATGAATTATGACATTCGAGTGGTTGGATGTCCAATTGTTCGAGAAGAAGATGGCTTGGCTTTGAGTAGCCGAAATAAACGATTATCTGAAAAAGATCGTAAAAATGCCTTAAATATTTCAAGAACCTTGTTTGAAAGTCGTAACTTTGCAGCGAATCATTCGGTCGCAGAAACACAATCAATGGTTGAACGTTCAATCGGTGATAGTGAGGGACTTGAGCTTGAATATTTCGAGATCGTTGATGGTTATACGTTGCAAAAAGTGAACCATTGGGATGATGCTCCTTATATTGTAGGCTGTATTACAGTGTTCTGTGGCGATGTACGTTTGATCGATAATATGAAGTATAAAGAAGTTGAAAACTAAAGGATAATCGTTATATGATGATTGAAGTATTAAAGTCGAAAATTCATTGTGCACGGGTCACTGAGGCTAATTTGAATTATATTGGTAGTATTACTATTGACGAAGATTTGATGGATGCCGCTAATATGATAGCCGGAGAGAAAGTCTGCATCACAGATAATAATAATGGTGAACGTTTTGAGACTTATATCATTAAAGGTGAACGCGGATCTGGTAAGATTTGCTTGAATGGAGCTGCTGCTCGTAAAGTTCAACCTGGCGATATTGTCATTATTATGTCTTATGCATTGATGGACTTTGAAGAAGCTAAGGCGTTTAAGCCAACCATCGTTTTCCCGAATCCGGAGAACAATAGTGTGGTTAAATAATACACTCGTTTTTGTCTAAAGGGTGAGCAACCCTTTGATTGATGAATGAGGCGATAAAAAAAGTGATCGCAGGTTTGAATTTATGTTCAATCTGCGATCACTTTTTGATTTGTATGTATCTACTTTACTTCTTGAGTTGTAAATGCATTGAAGCTGCAGCTTTGCGTCCGTCGCCCATGGCTAAGATGACTGTTGCACCGCCGCGTACAATATCACCACCTGCGTAGATGGTTGGTATAGACGATTGCATATTATCGTTAACGACAATTGTGCCTCTTCTGCCGACCTCTAGTCCCTTGATCGAACTTGGTACGATTGGGTTAGGGGAAACACCGACGCTGACAATGGCAAGATCGATATCGATGGTTTCTGTTTCACCTGGGATGGCGATCGGGCTACGTCTGCCTGAAGCATCCGGTTCGCCTAGAGCCATCTTCTGGAGGACCACTTGTTTCACACAGCCTTGTTCGTCAGCGATGTATTCTAGTGGGTTGTGTAACGTGAGGAATTCAACTCCTTCTTCTTTGGCATGCTTCACTTCCTCAAGTCGCGCAGGCATCTCTTCTTCCGAACGGCGATAAATAATCATTGCTCGTTCTGCCCCTAATCGTCTAGCTGTACGTACCGAGTCCATAGCGGTATTACCTCCACCGATAACGGCTACTCGTTTGCCGAGTGTGACCGGTGTATCAGAGTCCGGACTAGCAGCATCCATCAGATTGACACGCGTTAGGTATTCATTAGAAGACATGATGTTGATCGAGTTCTCGCCAGGGATATTCATAAAGTTTGGAAGTCCCGCACCAGAAGCTACGAATATGCCTTTGAAACCGTCGTTCTCTAATTCTTCAACACTGACTGTTTTTCCAATGATGCAGTCTTTGATGAACTTAACGCCCATTTTAGCTAAGTTATTAATCTCAACATCGACAATCTCATTAGGTAGACGAAATTCCGGAATACCATATTTTAATACCCCGCCAATTTCGTGTAAAGCCTCAAATACGGTTACGTCATATCCTAGCTTGATCATATCTCCGGCAAATGATAACCCTGCAGGACCAGAGCCGATCACGGCAACTTTAATGCCATTCTTCTCATTGATCTCAGGGATTGATATTTGTCCGCTTTCTCTTTCATAATCTGCTGCGAAGCGTTCGAGGTGGCCGATGGCTACAGCCGGCTTACCCATTTTGAGGTGAATACATTTTGATTCACATTGTTTCTCCTGTGGGCACACGCGACCACATACGGCTGGCAATGCGCTGGTTTCTTTTAGTGTTTTGGCTGCATCTAGGAACTCTCCACGTTCGATATGTTTAATAAAGCGAGGAATGTCGATACCTACAGGACAACCTTCCATACATCCTGGGTTGGCACAGTCTAAACAACGTTTTGCTTCTGTGAGTGCTTGATCGGCAGTGAGGCCTTGATTGACTTCCTCTTTCCGGCTGTGTGAACGGTATTCCGGGTCGAGCTCGTTCATTTCTACTCGTGGAATGGCTGTACGTTCTTTAGGAGACATCGACTTGCGAATTTCCTGACGCCAAGCGGCATTGCGACTTTTCTCGTCGGTCTCGTTTGAGGGTTCGCTAGCTGTTGTTGGGTGGAGTAGGTTCATTTTCTCGTTTTCAATCTTCTTGAAAGCTCCCATACGTTTGAGCATCTCGTCGAAGTTAACTTGGTGGCCATCGAATTCCGGGCCATCCACGCAAACGAATTTGGTTTTTCCACCTACGGTGATACGACACGCACCGCACATACCGGTACCGTCGACCATAATGGTGTTTAATGATACGGTTGTCGGGATCTCATATTTTTTAGTCAGCAGGCAGACAAACTTCATCATGATAGCCGGTCCGATGGCGAAGCAGTGGTTCACCTTCTCGCGTTTAATGACCTCTTCTACTCCTTCAGTGACTAGTCCTTTTCTTCCATAAGAGCCGTCGTCGGTCATGATAATGACTTCGTCCGAACTCTCGCGCATCTCTTTTTCGAGAATGATTAAATCTTTACTTCTTCCAGCCAGTACGGTGATCACACGATTGCCTGCTGCTTTTAAGGCTTGAACGATTGGTAGCATAGGGGCTACTCCAACACCTCCTCCGGCACAGACTACTGTTCCAAAGTTTTCGATATGAGTCGCCTGACCGAGTGGCCCTACGATATCTGTGACTTCATCACCCTCGTTTAGATCGCAAAGACGAGTCGATGAAAGTCCTACTTTTTGAACAACAAGGGTTATGGTGCCCTTTTTGATATCGGCACCTGCAATAGTTAAAGGCATACGTTCACCTTTTTCACCGACACGCACGATAACGAAGTGACCCGCTTTGCGTGATTTGGCAATTAACGGCGCTTCTATTTCAAATTTAAACACTTTCTCAGAGAAGCGTTCTTTACAAACAATTTTGTTCATTATTTTATTTAGTTAGCTGGATTTTATTAACTGCTAGTTATTGAACTTATTATGAAGACAAAGATACTGTTTATTTATGAAATCAAAAAGAAAATAAAAACAAAGCCACCCTTATAAAAGAGTGGCTTTGTGATTTGTATTATGGTTTTTTTTCTGTTAGTCTATGAGGTCAAAACCGCAATAAGGAACCAAAGCTTTAGGGATTCTAATACCTTCAGGTGTTTGGTTGTTTTCAAGTAAAGCAGCGACAATCCGTGGCAAGGCTAGAGCTGAACCATTGAGGGTGTGACAAAGTTCTGTCTTCTTGTCCCCTGTGCGATAACGGCATTTCAAACGGTTGGCCTGGTAAGTGTCGAAGTTCGAAACCGAGCTAACCTCCAACCAGCGTTTTTGTGCTTCCGAGTAAACCTCAAAGTCGAAGCAAAGCGCAGCGGTAAAACTCATGTCACCTCCGCAAAGGCGTAAGATGCGATAAGGAAGCTCTAGCTTTTGCAAGAGTCCTTCAACATGAGCTAACATTTCTTTGTGCGATTGTTCTGAATGCTCAGGTTTGTCGATACGTACGAGTTCGACTTTTGAGAATTCATGTAAACGATTCAGACCACGTACATCTTTTCCATACGAACCGGCTTCACGACGGAAACATTGCGTGTAGGCACAATTCATGATCGGAAGTTGTTTTTCATCTAAAATCACATCACGGTAGATATTCGTTACCGGAACTTCAGCCGTTGGGATGAGGTATAAATCGTCTAGCTGACAGTGATACATCTGGCCTTCTTTGTCAGGCAACTGTCCTGTACCATAACCCGATGCTGCATTGACTACAGTTGGCGGCATGATTTCTGTATATCCCGATTTGCGGGCTTCATCCAGGAAGAAGTTGATCAATGCACGTTGTAATTGTGCTCCCTTACCTTTGTAAACCGGGAAACCGGCTCCTGTGATTTTTACGCCGAGGTCGAAATCGATTAAATCGTATTTTTTAGTGAGCTCCCAATGAGGTAGAGCATCTACAGGAAGTGGGTTCTCCATTCCTCCTGTGCGTTCTACAACATTTTCTTCGGCTCCTTTGCCTTCCGGAACACTTTCATAAGGAAGGTTAGGTATGGTGTATAATATGTTTTGTAATTCTGTGGCAGCCTCTGTCATCTCTGCGTCTAAACCTTTGTTTTCTTCTTTTAGTGCAGATACTTTGGCGCGTGCAGATTCTGCTTCTTCTTTAGCGCCCTCTTTCATGAGTTTACCGATAGTTTTTGAGAGTGTATTTACTTCAGCGAGGTTGTTATCTAAGAGAGTTTGTGTGTTTCGTCTTTTGTCGTTGAAAGCAATAACTTGTTCAATCGTTTCTTTTGCATTTTTAAAATGCTTTTTTTCCAGACCGCGTATAACTGCTTCTGTATTTTCTGTAATCTGTTTTATAGTAAGCATATTTAGACTTTTATATGAACATTCTTTATAAGGTTACAAAGATATATAAAAAACAGATATGAGGTTACGTATAATTTTAAATATCTAGTTCTTGAGGGATAAAAAGAAAAAAGATGCATCCTTTTGGAATGCATCTTTTTTTAAGCTTTATCTGTTTCCTTTGATTATGCTTCTGCAGGAAGTACAGATACGTATCTTCTGTTTTCTTTTGTAACTTTGAAGTTAACAGTACCATCTACTAAAGCGAAAAGAGTGTGGTCTTTACCCATACCGATGTTTTCACCCGGATGGAATTCAGTACCTCTTTGACGAATGATGATGTTACCTGCTTTGCAAGCTTCGCCACCAAATATCTTTACGCCTAATCTTTTACTTGCTGATTCGCGGCCGTTCTTAGAACTACCGACACCTTTTTTATGTGCCATTTCTTCTTACTTTTTTAAATTGATTAAGCTATTACTTCTGTGATTGTTAATTCAGTAAACTGTTGACGATGACCGTTTAGTTTTCTGTGTCCTTTTCTTCTTTTCTTGTGGAAAACAAGAACTTTTTCGCCTTTTACTAAGTTTGAAGCCACTTGGCAAACTACTTTAGCACCTTCAACTGTAGGTAAACCTACTGTGATTGCACCTTCTTTTTCTACTAAAAGAACTTTGTCGAACTCAACTGTTGCACCGTTTTCTGCTTCTTGCATGTGGTGAACGAACAATCTCTTACCAGCTTCTGCTTTAAACTGCTGGCCATTAATTTCTACAATTGCGTACATCTTATATGTATTCTATAAGTTAGCTCCGGCGGGTGGTTTCTAATGACTTAGAGAACTCTTAATCAAACCCGTTGCGGAATAATCGGGCACAAAAATACATCTTTTATTTGGGCCGAACAAATTTTTGGAAGTTATTTTATGTATAAATAAACCGCTAACTTGCCAATAAATGATCAATAAAACTGATGGCTATAAATAAAAGGACTAAAAGTGTGGCTAACAGAATGACTGCTCCCAAGCTATATATGAACATTTCCAAGGTCTTTCGACAACTTTTCCAAATGGTGATGGAATAAAGTTGTTTATGAACATACATGAATATGAGAAAAATAGCCCAATAGGGGACCTCATACATACTGCTGAGATCGGCTTTTCCTTTGAACGGCAAGTAGAGTATAGAGATTAATAAGATTAGACAAGCGATGTAAGCTTGGATGAATAGTTGTTCGGTCATATTGAAATGGACCTTGCTCGATCGTTTTCTAAAACTTATTCTTGTAGCCATCGCAAATACGGGGATCATCATGAGTATAGTCACCGCTTTATTGCCATGAGCCCATTTGGTCAGCAATTCTTCCAACGATTTAAAGAAGGGTGATTCAAATAAGTGAGACTTCGAAACCTTATCCTTATCCTTATCTTTGTCTTTATCCTTTTCTTTTTTTGAGAGTTGTTTTTGTAACTCTTTGATGCTACTGTCGTTCGGCGTTATTTTTTGTCCCTTCATCACTTTATTCACAATCGAGCTGACGCTATCTCTTATGACTTTATTGGGAGTGGCTTTTAGACTGTCTTGAGTTGATGCTTGGGGATGGGCTTGAGTCGATGTTGCGACTTGATCCTTAAAAGAAGCTTCGCTGATTTCTTTCTTAGCTTCTGATATCCCTTCTATGATTTCTTCTACAGAACTTTGCTCTTTTTCTTTTTGTAAGGCTTTCGGATCGATGATCTGTACTAATAAGATATAGACCGCAGCCAAAATAAAGAGTAACTGGAAAGGGCGGAAATAACGAACTCGTTTACCCGAGATATAATCCTTTATCATATATCCGGGACGAACGAGTAGTTCGAGTAAGGTATATCCAAACCCATGATCAATATTGGTTATTCCACCTAGAATATTTTGGAAGATCGATCGAAAGTTATAACGTACAGTTTTCCTACTCTGTCCACAGTGATTGCAGTAATTGCCGATAAAGGTATTCTTGCAGTTTAAACAGGTGGTCGGTGTGGTATTGACTTTAGCGAGTTTGTGCCCTGCCTTTCGTTTGACTCGCAAAAAACGATTGGCGGTTTTGAGATCGCGGAATCGCGCTATTCCCTGCCGCCATTCACCGACTCTTTCGGAAAAAGTTTTCCGATCGGTGAGCTCAGATAAACTCTTGATGATCTTTTTGACGTGGTGTTTTTTAAAGGTGCGACGGGTGGTCACGCCAGTCGTGACACCAATGAAATGTGTTTTTGCCGCAAAAGCGGTTTGGGCATCTATGAGGCTATCACCAATGTAAACGGTTTCTTCGGGTGAGACCTCTAATCGCTGCATCGCTAAGATCAAACCTTCGGGGCTAGGCTTTGCTTGCTCAACATCTTCACCGCCGATGATGAGGTCAAAGAAATCCTCTAGAGCTTGCTCTTTTAAAAAGCTCTCAATCCGATACCGATATTTGGTTGAGATGATACCAATGCGTTTACCACGTCTTTTGAGTTCTGTGAGGGTCGTAATGGTTTCCGGAAATAGATGGGTGTTGGGATTCATATAGATATTGGCTTCTTTGCCATATTCTATGCGGTATTGACTCAAAACATCCTTATCGGTGACTCCCGTCAGGTGACTAAATGCGTTTTCCAACGTATCACCGATCGTCTTTTTGATGGTCGCATCCGACACATCCACATATCCATGTCTGTTTAAAACGTTCTGAAAGCAAGTTACGATTCCTCGAGAAGAATCGGCTAAGGTATAATCAAAATCAAATAAATAGGTCGTATAAGGCATTAAAAGGACGTTTTATTTTTTTATAAATTAATATCTTGTTCCTCTACATTGAAGTAGCTCTCTAATTCTTTTTCGGCTGCATTATTGATGTTGATAATGTCTCGTATGATCACTCCTTTTTCGAGTAAGGCGATGCGTGGACAGATATCAACGGTGTGATTCAAATTGTGACTTGAAATAACAATGGTACTATGGTGAGTCTCATTGTACTTTTTAAGGATGTTTTTGATAATCGACTGCGAACTTGGGTCTAGGAAGTTGAACGGTTCATCTAAGATGAGCAATTCCGGATAGTGTAGCATAGCCGAGATGATACCGATTTTTTGTTTATTACCGGCCGAGAAGTTACGAATGTATTTCTTCTGGTTTAATACCTCACCATTCATGAAGCGTTCGAAAGGTTGAAGCCGTTGGTCGACCTCTTCTTTCTTTAATCCATAAATCTTCCCGATGAAATAGAAATATTCCTCCGGCGTTAAATAGTCGATTAAGAAACTCTCATCGATAAATGCACCGGTTGTCTTTTTCCAATTCTCGTCCTCAGCGACATTGCTGTCATTGATGTATACCGAACCGGTATCGGCTTTAAGTAGATCTAAGATTAGTCTGAATAACGTCGTTTTACCGGCGCCGTTATTACCAACCAAACCGATCATTTCGCCTTTATTAATCACGTAATGATCGATGTTGACGGCTGTTTTTTGTCCAAATATTTTTTGAAGATGATTTATTGTTAACATATTCTGCTGTTTTGGGGTGAATCAATTATTGTCGACTATCTCTAAAGCCTTCCATGTTGATGTAGCGGCGTCTCATGAAACGTTGATAGACGTTTTTAATCCACAGTTGTGAAGTGAGTGTAAACGCAATACCGATGCTTAGAAAGATGAACTGTGTGGTTGTCGCTCCTAATACTCCTGATATTAAGTTGTAACTGATAAATGGGAGTAAGAATGCACTAAAGTTAATGACAATCTGTAGTCCGCTACCTGTGGACTGCCGGCCGGTTAGTTTCTCATTTAGTGGAACCGTTCTGGTGTTATAGACGGCGAGTTGGAAGAAGGTGCAATAGATTGGACCTGTGGTGAAGAACATCCAAGAGATGGCACATAAGAGCGTCAATTTTCCCATAAAGATGACCGGTAGCAATAAGATGAAGGGGATAACCACTCCAATGCTGTAAAAGTAATATTTGGCTTTGAGCAAACTCATAATCGATTCCCTTTTTGAGATCAGTCCGTCGAGATAGTTCCCTTCGAATCCCATGATTTGAGATAAGATGACCATGCCAAATGAAGAAAAAGAGTAGACAATGATGAAGGTATTCATGTTTCTCCCGTCGTAGAGCTCTGTGAAGCTTAGTAAGGCAGAGAATATAACAACCATGATACCTACCATGCGCAAAGAGCCTTTGCTTCGTTTGTTTCTTAACAGCATCTTTAGCTCGAGTCGCATATATTCGCCAACTTCTCCATATTTCTCGAAGAAGTGAAACTCAGATACCGTTTTGACTTTGGTATCTTTGGTTTTGCTCAGTTCGGCATAGATCAACTTCGACATCATGCGTCGATTGGCCAGCCAAAGCAATGCAATAACCGCGATGGTTAGCAGGTAGCTGAGTAAGTTACCGGTGATATAATAGCTGCCTAGGTTCATAAAGAAGTCGGTCAGCGGACTCTTCTCCGGAATGAATAGAGCCAAGATAATGCCGGTATAAGTGACAATCGGGAGAATGATCCAAGCTAAATGCTCGTCGATTAACGTTCGACAAAACAGATACCAATAGTTATTGACCAGTAGGAGTAACCAAATGCCAAAGCAATAGCTCACGACTCCCATCACTCCATAAAATTTAGTGACGGTTATGATGGCAAATGGTACAAACATAAATAGCCACAACAAGTTAAAACTGCTGAGTCCCGAACGGATCAATAGAAAATCGATCATTCGGTTTCGTTTAACCGGCAACAGGAGGTAAGGCTTTACCTCCTGTGTCGGTGTATTTTGAAACGGAAAACGTAGCATGAAATCGAGCATGAGCACAAAGATGAGCACCACAGCGTTCATGGTGTCATAAGGCTCTCTGTTGGGTGCTGCTTCTGCAAACATAAAGGCAAATGATGTACCAAAGAAAATAAGGTAGCCACCCCAAAAGATGGCTCCTATATACATCATTATTTTCCCAAATTTATTTTTGTCGTACATGGGATGCCTCTTCATGGCCAACTTCCCATGCTTACGTAATTCGTTGAAAATAATCATAATCAAAAAACTTATTTAGATTGATTTTCAGGTACAGTCATGATCACCTTAATTTCATTCTTTTGTTTTAATAATTCGGCAGCAAAAGTCTGAAGGTCTTTAGTTGAGATGCTGTTGACAAGTGCCTCATAACCATTGTTGGTGTTCACTCCGGTGTAGAAGTATTCATTCAAAACATTCATCCAGTAACCATTTTCTTTTTCATTTTCTTTATATTTCTTCAACATGTACTCTTTAACTTTTTGCAAATGCTCTGTTGAAGGACCTTCTGTCGATATTTTCTGAAGTTCGTTAGTGACGATCTGGCAAAGTTTATCTTTCTTGGCAGGATCTGTTTGGAACACCACTTGCAAAGTGAACTGTTCTCTAGGGTATTTGTTTATATTACCAAAACAGTTAACGCCATAAGTACCTCCTTCTTTTTCGCGAATCTCTTCCGTATAAACCATGTCGAGTGTTTGAGTCAAGAAAGACATCATGATATCATTCTTTAGATCATATTTACAAGTTCCGTTATAAAGGAATAAGATTGTTGCAATTGGTGTTTCTTGCTTTTTAGCGAAGATGTTGTCGATCTTTCCTTTACGGATATCCATCTTGTTGTCCTTAAAGGTTTCTTTAGCTTTTGTAGCCGGTAGTGAACCTAAATAAGTTGCAATAAGTGGTTTTGCTTTTTCAAGATCAATATTTCCAACGAAGTAGAACGTAAAGTCACCTGCATTTTTGAAACGATCCTTATACATCTCCATGATACGATCATAGTTAATGTCGTTGACCATATTCGCTTTAACTAAGATGGCACGTGGATGATGACCATACAGCGTGCGAGTGATAGAGTCGCGGAATGCACTGATTGGATTGGCTTCAGCACCTTCAAGTTCTGCTTTTAAGCGATTCTTAAACGATTCGAAAGCTTCGGCATCTTTGCGTGGGGCTGTAAATCTCAAGTAAGTCAACTGAAGCATGGTTTCGAAATCTTTTGGAGAACAGTTACCCATCACGTTTTCTGTATTATTACCGATTTCTGTTCCAACATTTGCTTTCTTTCCGGCCAAGGCTTTAGATAAATTGACTCTGCTGAAATTACCTACACCACCGATTGCAGAAACTTCATTCAGCTGTGAGATGTTCAATGCTTCATTGTTTCCAAATAGACTGCTTCCTCCAAGGCTAGTACCTTGCATCTTGATCTCGTCTGCTTTAAAATCAGTTTGTTTGATGTAAACCGTAACGCCGTTAGACAATACAAGTTTAGTGGTACCAAAGACGTCATTCGCTTTTTCAGAAACAATCTTTCCACCTTTAGGTGTTTCAGCTAAAAGAGGTTCGTTAGACACTTTGTCTTCGTATGCTTTCAATTCGAGAGTATTCATCCCGGCTAATAAGCTTGTCACTTTTTCTTTAGTTGGATAAACTGCTTCCTCTTTATCGGGACCGGCTATCACAACCACTTGATTCTTATCGGTTACAAGTTGTTGGATGATTTGATTAATGACTTGAACCGGTACATTTGGAGCAATTTTATTCATTGTTGCATATTCAACGTCAATTCCCGGAATCGGTTCTTTATTGAGAAAATGCTCAACGTATTCGTTAACATATGAAGCACTTTTTGTTTTTCCTCTCTCGTTATAAGCCGATTCTAAGCGTTGAAGATAGTTTGCCCGAGCTCTTTCGTATTCTGTTTCTGTGAAACCGAAACGTTTAGCCCGTTCAAGTTCTTGAAGAAGTGTTGTCAATCCTAATTCGAGTCCGTCGATCTTAGTATCCGCGCTAATATTAAATGCTTCTTTCGTTTTTGCCACAAAGAAATTTCCATAACTACAACCTGCACCAATAAAAGGAGGCGTTGCTGTTTGAGAGATTTCGCTTAAACGACTGTTCAGCATGCTTGTAGCCATGTGAACCATGTAGTTTGTAGCTAAATATCCAATGTTGTTTTTCATGGAATCCGGAGTCGCATCTTGTTTGAAGAAGATACTGATTGATGGAGTTTCCACTTCTTTGTCTTTTCCAATGAAAACAATTGGTTTTTCATTATCTTTTACCGGGTAATAGACGCGTTCGGCAGCATTGATTGGTGCTTTAACATCAGCAAATGTCATTTTAAGTTTAGCTTCCATCTCATCTACATTGATGTCTCCAACAATGATGATGCCTTGCAAGTCCGGTCTATACCATTTTGCGTAATAATCTTTGATGACTTGATAAGGGAAGTTATTGATGACATCGAGACTTCCGATCGGCATACAGTCTGCGTATTTAGAATCCGGATACATCACAGGAAGAGCATTCGTGAATACACGTAGCATTCCACTATTTCTGCTTCTCCATTCTTCACGAATCACACCACGTTCTTTGTCGATTTCTTTATCGGCTAATAAAATGGCATTCGACCAATCGTGTAAAATCAAAAGGCAAGAGTCTACCACGTTTTTATTAACAGTTGGAACATTCATGATCTCATAAACCGTTTGATCCACTCCTGTACCTGCATTAAGGTTTGTTCCAAATTTAATTCCCTTTGTTTCGCACCATGCAATGACTCCTAGTCCTCTTTCGTCACCGGGGAAATTTTTAGTTCCGTTAAAAGCCATGTGCTCCAAGAAGTGAGCTAGACCACGTTGTTGTGGCTCTTCAAGAATAGCCCCTACTTTTTGTGCGATGCGCATTTCCACTCGTTTTTCCGGCAAAGCATTATGACGGATATAGTAGGTCAATCCATTCTCTAATTGACCAATGCGAACATTTTTGTCAATAGGGAGTGGAGGGTACTGCATAGGTTGTGCAGTAACGTGTTGTAGATTGAAGCTAAACAAGGCTACAACAACAAATAAACTACGTAGTAAATTTCTCATTTTTCTCGATTATTATAAATTTATACGTTATTAGTCGATTCTATTGAAAATAAATCACAAAAACCTAATATTTTTATTTGATGGCTTCGCGTATTCTGACAAGCTTGGTCAATAAGCCTTCTAACAGGTCGAGTTGAAGCATATTTGCCCCGTCACTTTTTGCAACCGACGGATTCTGATGCGTTTCAATAAACAGACCGTCCACTCCGACTGCGACTCCCGCTTTAGCAATCGTTTCGATAAGCTGTGGCATTCCTCCGGTCACCCCTGATGTTTGGTTAGGCTGTTGCAAAGAATGAGTCACATCCAGAACCACCGGGTGCCCAAATTTCTGCATTTCCGGAATGCCTCGGTAGTCCACAATCAGATCCTGATAGCCGAAGGTGGTTCCCCGTTCGGTGAGCATCACGTTTTTATTTCCGGCTTCTATCACTTTGTCAGCGGCAAATTGCATGGCAGCCGGCGACAAGAACTGTCCCTTTTTGATGTTAACGATTTTCCCTGTTTTTGCAGCAGCGACGAGTAAGTCGGTTTGCCGGCAGAGAAAAGCCGGTATTTGAAGAATGTCGGCATATTCGGCCGCCATCTCAGCCTCCTCAGCAGCATGTATATCGGTTACGGTCGGAATTCCGAAAGTCTCATGCACTTTTCTTAAAATCTTCAAGGCTTTTTCATCACCGATTCCGGTAAAAGAGTCCAATCTTGAGCGATTCGCTTTCCGGTACGATCCTTTAAAAACATAAGGAATCTCTAGCTTGTCGGTCAGTTTAACAATATGTTCGGCAATCTGCATGGCCATCTCTTCACCTTCGATGACACATGGGCCTGCGAGTAAAAAGAAGTTATTGGCAGGTTGGTTAATTAATGTTGTGATCATATACTGTTGTTATTTTATTTTTGGGATGATAAATGTTAGCTTTTCAGGTAAGATCCCGATTTCTATAGGGAAAAACTTAGGGAATAAACGGCCGTCCAGATCGACAGCGGCATTCTGAGCACGAAGCACTTTGATCTGTTTCGTACGGAAACTTTTGACGACCTTATGATTTAAGATTCGTCCTTGAATCAGCATCCACAGTCCGGAGATGATCTGTAAAAACTCAGGTTGATAGATGACTGAGACATCCAGCCAACCATTGTAGGGAACAGCGTTAGGCGTTAGTCCCCATCCGGTAGCATTGCCCACACAAATCGACATGACCCTTCCCCGGATATGCTCATCGTTGATGCGCAAATGCGTCCGATACAGCTTCCGTTCCCAAAGCAATAAGAACAGAGCCGTGATGTACGACAGCGGTCGTACGCCCCAGAAGCGTTTGGTCTGATCGGTGATTTTTACAATTCGCGCGGTCAACCCGATATTAACGGCATTGATAAAATACCGTCTTTGATGATGAGCACCATCGTAATAGCTGCAATAGCCCACATCAATCTTTTTAAGTCGTTTGGCGATGATCTGATCGATCGCTATTTTATAGTCGGTGGTTAGTCCCCAATATCTTGCAAAGTCGTTTCCAATTCCATTGGGAATGAGACCGATGGCGATATTCTCCTTATCCTCTGCGTCGGACAACATAATTCCATTGATGGCATCGTTAAAGGCACCATCCCCTCCAACAACGACAATCGTCCGATACCCGTTGTTGGCTAATATTTTTGCTAGACGCTCTACCGAACCAAATCCTTCCGATTGGACGTAATCGTATGAAACTCCTTTGGCATCCATGTAGGCTTTAATCTCTCTCCAGCGTTTTTTTACTTTTCGCAGGCCTGCTTTTGGATTATAAATAATTCCCCATTTCCCCGGTTCTAAGCTCATAATCGTAAGAATATTAAATTAACTTTTTGCTTGAAAATCTCTGTCTATACTCTTAAAAGTCCTGTCTACTCTCTTAAAGTGCTATTCTTTTAAAGTCCTATTCTCTTAAACTTCTTCCTCCAGATTCCCTTAAACCTCTTCCTCCAGAAGACGCTTAACGAACGCTATCTTTTCGGAGGTGCTTTCCTCGGCATTTAGCCAATGAATCGTAAATCCTCGTCGTTCCATTCCTCTAAACCACGTCATCTGACGTTTGGCAAACTGATGTATGGCGGTTTCTAGTTGGTCGTGCATCTCTTCGAAACTTAGTTTGCCGATGAGATGCAAGGTCAGGTATTTATATTCGAGTCCGTAATAAATCAAATCGTCCGGTGCAATGCCTTGGTTGAGCAACGCACGCACTTCCTCTATCATGCCTTGATCTAGGCGATCGTTTAATCGATCGGAAATCTTTTTTCTTCGCAAATCCCGATCAATATCCACGCCGATAATCAGGCTGTTGATTGCCGGGAAATCCCTCTCTTGAACGGGGCAGCTTGCGTAGTAAGTCTCGATTTCAAGCGCTCTGAGGGCACGCTTCACCGTATCCACATCCGTTGAGTTGTGTAGCGTTTTATACTGCTCGAGAATGTCGGTTTACTCTTTCAGCGAACGATCGGCCAGTTGTGCCCGCAGTGTCGGGTTTTCGGGTACGGGTATGAGTTTGTATCCTTTGAGGATCGACTCGATATACATGCCCGTTCCTCCACATAAAATCGGCTTTTTCTTTTTCGCTTTAATCGACTCGTAGGCTTTCAAAAAATCCCTCTGAAACTCAAAGACATTGTATTTGTAACCGGGGGGGACAATATCGATGAGGTGATAGGGTATGGGCCGACCGTTGACCACATAATCTTGTAAATCTTTTCCGGTGCCGAGGTTCATGTCGCGGTAGACCTGTCTGGAATCTCCGCTAATAATTTCTGTGTCAAGTTCTGCTGCCAAAGCGGTTGCAAAAGAGGTCTTTCCTGAGGCTGTTGGTCCTAAGATGGTTATTAAATCGTACTTCGGCATGTTAATCTATTTATGTTTTGACAAATGTACAATTTTATTTTGAGCATAGAAAAAGTCTTCCGCTTTTTACGTCTGTTTTTACGCGTTGTTTACTCTTTTAATGGACTTGAAATCTTTGGAAGCGCACACGTGATCCGTCATGATATTTGGTGTACTCTTTTTTACATGATCCTTGCGTTAACCGACCCAACGACGTGATACCTCACTAAAAACCGAATGATTCGACGGCCGTGGGGTCGCATCCATCGGGATCTCTTCGCCCGTCGGATAGAACCGTCGCCCATCATGATGCACCTCATACCGATACGGGTTGCGTGCATCACGCGCCTCCTGCTCATCCTGCAATCGCTTCTTCAGCAACTTCAACGTGTTCGAGTCCTCACGCATGAAGTTGGAAAAGTAATACTTCACATCGCACCGCGTGACCAGTCCGCCCGACGTGCCATACAGCTCCACATGCTCCTTAAACAGTTCCAAGATCCGATCGACCGACTTCATAAAATCGCGCCCCATCTTGGAATGCATCGCCACCTGACGCAAGTACATCTCGTCGTCCAGCAGATCGTCGACCCAGTCGCGCCAAGGCTTTTCAGAAGCAGAAAAAGGAACAGAAGGTTTGGAAGATGCAGCAGTTGGTCGGACAGTCGGTCTGGAAGGAGCAGGTCTGGCGGCAGTCGGTCGGACAGCAGTAGCCGGTCGAACAGCAGGAGAAGGAGCAGTAGCCGATCGGACAGCAGCAGGTCTGACAACAGCGGAAGGCGCAACCTCAAAAATAGAATCGGGACAAGGATCGATTGTCGACCGTGAGAACCCTTCTCCCCAAGCCGCATACCGTGAAACTCTTTGTTGAGAATTCGGAATTGCGGCCATTGGTCTTTGAGGCATTTGGCCGTTGTTTTTTTCTTTTTCTCTCTCTCTAATCTTATATATAGATATATTATTAATCTTTGCGCCCGCGTATGCAGAAATCTGCCTACTGTCAGTCAGTGAGTTACACGTTTCTTTAATCTCTTTTTTTACATTCTTTAACTCAGAACGCTCACTGAGCGACTTTTTCTTTGCATCTCCAGACTGTAATTTATTTTCCTTATTTGTGAGCTTTTTAATCTTCAACCGAAGCATAAAATCGGTCACCGACGGCGAGAAAAACTCCTCCCCATCGATCACAAACAACCCATAATTTTTAATAATCTTCATCAGAAAGTTAGCGCGAACATGCACCTTGCGTGCCAACGTCGAAAGCAACACCAACGGAAAACGATAGTCCTCCTGGTGGCGAAGCAAATGATTCAACATCAAATAGGCCCCATAACCAACCATACCCTCACACTCCATTAGGTTCAACAGCCGTTCATCCGTCAAACCCAGATCTTCTTCAAGCATTACATCCAGTTTTTTCATTCCAGTATTTATTTAAGATGGTTTCAGTCTCTGTTGGGTACTGTTTCAATCTCTACCAAGATGATTCAGCTCCTACTGAGACCGTTTTAGTTCCGGTTGTAATCGCAGTGGTTTGCGGTTGCAATCATCCCATAAAGATAAGGATAATTTCACTACGTTATCCACCAATTTTTTGCGCATTTTTCGCCATGTATAATAGAGTTTAAATGATGAAATGGCTTTAGAAAGAAAGAAAATTGAAGGGTTTTTGAAAAAAGATAACGTCGTTTTGATGACATGGTTTTATGTGATTGGTTTAGAATGGTTTGTTGATGTTGTTGATTCGATATATCCGTACAGATTGGCGATCTATAATACTCTTTTGAGAGGCTCTAGGGGGTGAAATCCATCCAAATAAAGGTGAAAATAAACATTATATAACCTTATATTTAACAAACTTTATACCTGAAAAAAGAGATAAGTTTCTTGTAAAAAAGAGATACGGTCGTTGCGCTCGTGAGGTGCGGTTGTTGCGACGCTGGAGTACGGTGGTTATGACGCTGGAGTGCGGTCGTTGTGGCGCTGGAGTACGGTCGTTATGACGCTGAGATGCGGTGCTGTTTTTAACTCTGTTAGTTCCTTTTCCTAAACAGTCTTTAGTCTTTCTGTTTCTGAATAAGTTATCTACTAGTAGATGACTTATTCTATTGCTTGGTTTCTATAATTATTGTATCTTTGAATTTCACTAAAAGATCGATCCTATGAAAGTAGGACAAAAAGGGTTGAATAATTGGAATGTGTT
>JBKEDO010000034.1:0-2752 GCA_047975405.1 Bacteroides sp. | reverse complement strand
TATTGTCAGACCAAGCTCTATGGTGTTGCATTTTTTACGATTTATAGCGGTCGGGGCTTTACGTTAAGCACGTCTGTGCAACGAATGGAAACAATCCCTATCCGCCAAAAAGGTTTCATTTGGCAGAAAGGGATTAAATATAAATATACATTAAACAAATGGAGAAGACTACTGTCTCTTAGGGTAAGACTCCTAAAGTAAGCAACTACATCCTAGATAAAAAGGCTCGCAACTCCTTATTGGCATTTGAAAGTGCCTTTAGATTCGTTCCATTTATAAACATTCTCATCTTCCAAACTAATTAATAGTTCAATACAATCGCCAATCTGATATTGATTTGGATTATCTATGGGTTCACAAAAATGGATAACTTCCTTGCCTTTAATAAAATACCTAAACTTTATATATCCGATACTAGGTTTCATCCCAAGCCCACCTCGCCTCCTTGTTCCGACGTCAATGATTTCAGCAAAGACAATCTCTGTTTTTCCGTTCTCTAACTTATGTTTAGTATATATTGTACGGACACTGTAAAAGATGAAAAAAAGTGCGAAAATTATTATTGCAACTAAAACTCCACTATTTATAGGGAAGCATCCGTAGAACTCTTGGACAAGCTATCCAAGTTCTACGGCATTACCATTGACGAGATTGTGCATATAAGTAATGAAGTGCCTACCGATATTACTTTGGAAGATTAAACCACTTCCGAACAAGTGCGGTTGATTGCCGAACTGGATGAAAAGGATAAGTTCATCATCTTTGGGATGATTGAGACAATGCTTACCAAAAAGAAGTTCAAAAACTTCTTTAACAAGGACGTGGGTGGCTGCACTGTAATACTAAATCAGCCTTAGAAAAATCTGAGGCTGACTCGATCAATCTTTTATGAGCAGGTACAACCTGCTCTCCTTGAAGAACGTGAACACAAGTACTCACAAGAAATACTACAAACATGCAGCAGACGGATTATTTGGTAGGCTCTACCGATGTATTAATGGAAAAGACGATTGTAAACCGTGTACTCGATATACAAAAACTAAAAGAGAGCGAAAAACAACACGTTTTCGCCCTCCTTGATGCTTTTATTAAGCAAACCAAGTTGCAGAGTATTATGTGATTAAGACACTTTATTAATGTGTTTCTTCTGACATCACTTTTGCAAACTCTTCTTTTAGATAACTTATTTGATTATTTTCTGATCCAAACTTATTCGATAGGTCAGCTATCAACTTTTTATTTTGTTCATTATCAGGGTGTGGACTGTCAAAGATAAAATACCAAAATTGTTTACTCTCGCTTTCTGATTTAGTACTTAACACTTCAAAAACTTTGTCAGAATGGTTCTCCAATAAATTTATAAGATTATGCTGAAAATAGTTAACAGCATCAGCATCCCATTTACCACCAATAGCAATAGGTATAACTTTTTTAATTAGTGGCAATTCATTTTGCACCCCTGTAAATAAATATTCTATTTGCTTTTCTGCAACTGTATAAAGTGGCTTTTCTCCTGTAACATCATCAAATCCATAAAAGTCTTGGAACTCATTAAAATTGCCAGGGAATAGTCTCAAAAATGTAGCATAATCTTTTTTATTATATGCTTCCGTCAATTTCTCAGTTCTTGAATTATCCGATTGGTTTCTATTGTTTTGCCCATTACAAGAAAGAAGCAAAAAAGACATCAATGTTATAAGCGTTATCCTCATCATTTTTACTTAGGTATTTTGTTCACGATAATAGTTTTCACATTGCTTGCTCCTTCAGTTTTAATAAAGGTTCTTAACTCTGAAAATTTAGTTTTACTTCCACCAACCGTTCCATTTCCCTTAGTTTTTCCTGGCATATTACAACCTTTAGTATGTGACGGATAGTTTCCTGCGTGATATAGAATTTTTCTACTTTTTGGAACATCTTTATTTGATAGTAAAAAATTATCTGAGTATTTAGCACTTGAATAATTTTCTACGTCATAAACTCCTTCTGGAATTCGCTTGTCTTGATTAGGTGTGGTTGTGGACGGGCCACCAGGCTCTAACATATAACCTTCAACATTATTTTCTCCTCCAACAGTTTTAAACTCACTAATCGTATAGTCTTTGCCTTCTTCTGTTCGAGTTTGTATTATTAATCCCCCAACTTCGGTAGAGTTTTCTTTTAAGTTATTTACACTTGCCTCTGCTAAAGTTCCACCCCAGTTTACTGCCTTGTTCTCAAACTTCGCTACTTTGCCTTCATTAAGCAAATAAACTTTACCGTCATCATTACCATCCGTTCCAAGATATGTTCCTTCTCTATCATAAAAGTCACCAGGAGTCACGGCTGCTCTTCCGTCTGGATCTATATAAAAAATTGGGTTGTTATTAAACGCAGAGTACGGTGATTGGTGCGGAAACTGCTCCGCTAACGGGTCAACAGTCATAAACCGTCCCAATGCCGGATCCATATACCGGGCAGAGTAGTCATAAACATTCAACCCACGTTCGCCATCAAACTCCTTACCATTGTACTTATAAGGCTGGGCCTTCGAATCACCCGTATTGTCCTCCGTGAATGTCATACCGAACGGATAGTAATGACTCACTTGAAGCACTGAACCATCGGCTTGAGCAACCACGCGGTTATTACCTAAATGATCTTGGATATAGTAGTAATACTTATCATTTTCAATATAACCACCATCGACCAAGATACGTTTCAAAGAACCATTCTCGTAAATCATATTACCCACATAATCAGTCGTCTTTGT
>JBKEDO010000113.1:0-2884 GCA_047975405.1 Bacteroides sp. | reverse complement strand
TCGGCTTGAGCAACCACGCGGTTATTACCTAAATGATCTTGGATATAGTAGTAATACTTGTCATTTTCAATATAACCACCATCGACCAAGATACGTTTCAAAGAACCATTCTCGTAAATCATATTACCCACATAATCAGTTGTCTTTGTGTTCGCACGATTAACACCATACTTTATCTCGACTTTCAACTTCCGACCATCGGCAGAGTAAGTATAGTTGTTCAGTGCAGAACCAAAACCAGAAACATTGGTTATGAATAATGATATCGGCAAATGTAATGAATTATAGAAAATTAGCGATATACCTTTATTTAAATCTTTGGTTAAATTACTATTTTGATCATAACTGTACTCTAACGGCTGATTAGAACCATTCTTAAAGTCGGCCGATTCAGAAATGTTAAACGTCGGAGCAGCATCCTCCACTGTAATCAATGATTGCCTTGATAGCTCAACGTAAGATCATCAATAGCACCATAAGAGCTGATTCCTGTACGTCCGGAGCGTTTAAGGGCTGTGATAGAAAAGTTTTTGTCAGATTTACAAGTTCCTTCTAAAACCACACGGCTAAAAATATCGGAAATGGGAAAAGCCTGGTCAACATCTTTCATGAAATAAAGAACTTGGGATTTAAAGGTAGTAAAACTCCATTTTTTGTCATTACAAATATTTGTCAAAAGGGCATAAAGGAAGACGTACAAACATACAGAAACCGATAAAGAAAATAAAGCCACAAGATAATCGTAAACCACTGATGCCTATAAAAACAATCTCATCCATTGTAGATAAAGGAATCAGGATGAAAGAATTGGATGAAAAAGAAGATATACTGATACAGACATTGATGTCTATTCCATAGTTTGAGGAAATTTACAATGCCGCTACATCATTTTATAAAATCTTCAAAGAACTCAGTACTAAAAAGTTGAATGAATGGATAGGAAGATCGTAAATGTGTTAAATCGTTCTTAAAAGCTTTTCTGTTTCAAAAGGATATGCAAAAACAATTAGCATAAAAAAAGCCCCAAACGGGGTTTTTAATTTATTTGCACAATGGGTAAACCATCTTATGATAAACTGATTTGCTGTGTTTTATAGGTATGTTAAAATAATCAGGGGAGTTGTGCTTTACATGATAGCTATTAGTATTTATAAGCCCTAATAAAAATTTAGTAGTAATAGGGTACTCGTATATTTCCAAACCTTCAATAACTATATCTGACTTTATCAACTCACAGCCTCCATTATCTGGATAATTAACTGCCTTCATATTGCTAACATCTAAATCTCGATATAAATCAAAACCAAGCAAAAAAACATCAGGTTCCATAAAAAAGCTTATGTCATTTCTATATTGCTTAAGTTTTTCACTTGATAGCACGAACATTCCGCCATACTTCTCTGAAAACACTCGAACTGGTGATTCTATAATTATCGTATCTACCAAATAAAACATTTTATAATTATCCTCTCCTTTGTAGTTAATATCATACAACACCTTACTGCAGGAGCTTGATAAGATTATCAAAAAAACAAATAATAGATTTCTCATAATTTACCTCACACGTCCTTTTAATTTATCTGGTTCATTAGCTGTTCTCTGTTGTCCACCATAGTCAGTATTAACATTTGTATATGGCGTGGAGTTCCTTACCGTACCTTTTCCTGCATATGTACCACTTCCATCTGTATTGCTTACATAGTTAACTTTACCCTTGACTGGATTAATAATAGCTGCTTTAACATCAGACGTATTTGTGTTGTTTGTTCTGCTACTACTGGAAATAGAAGTCATTACACCATCTCCCGTGTGTCCCATACCCAAAGTATGGCCTACCTCATGAGCTCCTGTATCTGTTGTTTTTCTTGTGTCCTTTACTCTTACGTAATTTCCTCCAGATGTAGTACCATTTGTATTACTTGATAAATCAGAATCAGATACAACATGATAAACATTGCCCTCACCTCTTTTGTCTGCGCTTAAAGCTGAATTAAGCTGTCCAAGTTCCGAACCTGCGAGGTCAATTGCTACTTCTGTAGCTGTTAGTTCAAAATTAACAGTATAAGTCGCTGCATTATCTCCCTTACCTATAATGTAGGTGTAATTGCCACTTTGATTATTCCAAAAACTTGCAGATTGTTGTGCTGATGCTATATCAGTCGAACTTGCATGGTAAGTTGCTTTTATGGTTACGGTTTGATTATCATGGTCAAAATGCACACCATAATCACGTCCATCATAATCCACAAACAAAACTTGATTGTTAGCGCAAAAATGATATGGTGTTAACTTCTCCGCCAACGGGTCAACAGTCACAAACCGTCCAAATGCCGGATCCATATACCGGGCAGAGTAGTCATAAACATTCAATCCACGTTCGCCATCGAACTCCTTACCGTTGTACTTATAAGGCTGAACCTTCGAATCACCCGTATTGTTCTCCGTGAATGTCATACCAAACGAATAGTAATGACTCACTTGAAGCACCGAACCATCGGCTTGAGCAACCACACGGTTATTACCCAAATGATCTTGGATATAGTAGTAATACTTATCATTTTCAATATAACCACCATCGACCAAGATACGTTTCAAAGAGCCATTCTCGTAAATCATATTACCCACATAATCAGTCATCTTTGTATTCGCACGATTAATGCCGTACTTCATCTCGACTTTCAACTTCCGACCATCGGCAGAGTAAGTATAGTTGTTCAGTGCAGAACCCGAAGCATTGGCAATCGATAACGATACCGACAAATTTAATGAATTATAGAAAATTATCGATATACCTTTATTTAAATATTTGGTTAAAATACCGTTTTGATCATAACTGTACTCTATCAGCTGATTAGAACCATTCTTAAAGTCAGCCGATTCAAAT
>JBKEDO010000090.1:0-16619 GCA_047975405.1 Bacteroides sp. | reverse complement strand
TCAGCATCACCATGCTAGGTGCATTGTAGAGTTCGCAATCCACGACCTTATTACCGACACCGGTGAGGTAGATGTGAGGGCGATAAGAACGTTCGATGCGGTTGTTATCGTGAAAGGTGCATTGACGAACGGTGTTGTTTCCCGCTTCAAGCGTGAGGCGGTCGCCTCCTCCCAGACTGATTCCTCCGGAGCCCAGATTATAAAAGTGGCACCCTTTGATGAGATTGTCCTTTCCTCCTTGACGGTTGAACGTTTGGTTGCTATATAGGTGCTGATCTAAACTGCCGACCAATCCTTTGATCGGTGTCCCTGTGCCTTCGTGCCGATAATCTTCAAAAGGCGCAATACCGAGTCCCACCAGAATGCCCCATTGTCCCGAGTTACGGAAGGTGCAATTTTCGATCGTGATCCGGGTACTGTTGACGAGCGACAAGAGGGCGGCCCGACTATATTCGAAGGTGATATTTTGAAGGGTGATGTCCGACGCTTCTTCGAAACTAAAGAAGGGTTCTTCGAGCTGCGACAGGACGATCTCGTTGACCGTAGAGTCGGGGGAGACAAAGTAGAGTTGTTGTTTCGACGCATCGATAAAAAACTCTCCTTTTTCATCGGTCTCTTCTTTGATATTAAACGCATACCATTTATTCCAAGGGTGAGAAGCATTGAAACCATAGAGAGTCGCTCCGTCTGTGGTGATCTGCTTTTTGATCGTATCGATCTTGGCAATTCTAAGGGCATCGTCGGCATATCCGTGATGGAAATAGCCGGACATCCATTTATCGTCGGAGGGCTGCCACGAAGAGATACGTGCCGAGTCGTACGCCATCACGGCACTCTTGTTGGAGAAATCATCATTTCGAGGGATGGCCCCTGTTTCGATCACTTTCCCCATCTTGATCATCCCTTTATTGGGCCAACGCGACAGATGCATCGGTTGACCGTTCACAAATAGTTCCGTCCAAGCGTTGAGTGAAGGTCGCGCAAATCCAACAGAATGGATTCGCCCATAGTTCTTCATCTTAAACGGTTTTAAGTTGACCTGACTGATCTGACCGTCGGGCGACTTTATCGCATCGGGAGGAAGTTGAATCCCCCCACTAAAGATGACTTGTTCACCGGCTTCGGCTTTGATCGTTAGATTATTGAATTGTCGGTTGAGCAAATACCCCTTGTCGAACGGATAAACTCCCTTTCGAACAATCACGGTGATCGGCGTCAACGGCTCTTTTTCTCTGAACTGCTCGATCGCTTTCATGAGAGGGTCGATGGCCTTGAAGGGATGAGTGGCTGAGCCGTCTGTGCGACGTTCTTGGTGATGAGCATCCAAGTAAAATGTTTTTGGGTTTGCCAATCCGTTACTTGCCAATGCGTTGCTCCCCAATGCGTTGCTTGCCAAACTTACGATAAAGATTAGAGTCGCTATTATTTTTTTCATAGATTAATGTTTATGGTGTAATAAGCAAATTTTAGGGCTAAGTTAATGCTTTTCGTTCTATTAGGGATGGGGGGCGAACTATTTTTATTGGAAATTTTGTCAGATGGTATGGTCTCCCTGTTCCTTCCCATACGATCGTAGGGTGTGGAGTACGGAGGAACTGTCTAGCTTTTCAGAGATGAAATTTCGAAAGTGTCTAGGATGTCAGGATAAGAAAAACGAAACAGTCTATTATTTCAGGGTGATGGCATATGAAACAGTCAACCCGATTTAGTGCGTATGCTAAAAAAGGTCAACCCGATTCAGCTTTAATAAACGAATGAGGCAACCTGATTTAGGGATCATCAATAAAATTGGCAACTAAATGCCGTCTAGAGAATATAAACCATCAACCATTTCTAGGATAAGACCGTCAGTGAAAGTCTGTTTGGCGTCGCGTATTGAGTTTCATGTGGCAAGTCAGAGAGTTTCATGCAGTGAACAAAGAAGTTTCATACCGTAGAACATTTATTTTCATACTGACGAAACAAAAGTTTCAACGTCTGAAAATAAATTCCCAAAGGGGGAAACTAGAATAGCAACCTTTGAAGCTTGGCGCATTGCATTGAAAGCAAAAAATACCATCCTAGAGGGGAGGGCGGGTGAGCTTTTGTGATGATTTGAAAAGCACATGTTCACAAGGTGGTAGATCAACGATCTACCACTCATCTGTCACACCGATCTGTCACACTTATTCTGGTTTGTAAATCAATCGTTTAACTGCTCTTTTGTGACAGATGACAGATCTTATTCAAAAAATAATCTTAGGAGAAGAAAGATCAAGATCTCCATGTTCTCCTTACGAATTTAATCTTATGAAGGGGAGCTGGGATCGATGAGGATTGTCTAAACACGCCTAAATAAAAAAGAGGGGCTTATCTCAAGTCCCTCTTTCCGATGAATGAAAATTCAAAACATAACTAATCTAAATACTTATGTATGTTTATTTTGATATGAGTGTACAATTTCACACCGTGTCTGTATCCTCTTCATTAATTATTGATCCTGCATCCTATATCCTATATTCTGCATCCTATACTATTGATTTTGCACCATGTACCATGTACCATGCGCGATGGACGTGCGGATCGTATATGCGGATCGTATGTGCGTTTTAACTATACGCCTCATCGTGTACCCCTTTTACGGCACGACCGCTTGGATCGTTGACGTTGGTGAAAGCCTGATCCCAAGCTAAAGCTTCGGCAGTGGAACAAGCGACGCTCGGTACGCTCGGCACACTCATCGCTGCGCTCTGACTAGGGAAGTGCTCCTCAAAGATGGAACGGTAATAATACTCTTCTTTATTCTGAGGGGTATTGATGGGGAATCGCTCACCGGCGTGCGCCATTTGTTCATCGCTGACAGCTGCTGAGGTGAGGGCTTTCAAGGTGTCGATCCATGAATAGCCTACGCCATCACTAAATTGTTCTTTTTGTCTCCAGGTCACACTCTCCGGAAGCATCTCTGAAAAGGCTTCACGTAGAACCCGTTTCTCTATCGCTTTTCCCGGGCACATCTTCTGTTCGGGGTTGAGCCTCATGGCCACGTCAAGAAATTCTTTGTCGAGGAAGGGAACACGTCCCTCTACGCCCCAAGCCGAAAGACTTTTGTTGGCCCGTAGACAGTCGTATAGGTGGAGTTTCGAGAGTTTACGAACGGTTTCTTCGTGGAAAGCTTCCGCGGTGGGTGCTTTATGGAAATAAAGATACCCGCCAAAGATTTCATCGGCTCCTTCGCCACTCAAGACCATCTTGATCCCCATCGACTTAATAACACGCCCTAATAAATACATCGGTGTAGAGGCACGAACGGTGGTGACGTCGTAGGTCTCGATGAAATAGATCACATCACGAATAGCATCCAATCCTTCTTGAATGGTGTAGTTGATCTCGTGGTGAATGGTACCAATATAATCGGCTACTTCACGGGCTTTCGACAAGTCGGGTGCTCCCTTCAGACCGATGGCAAACGAGTGCAGTTGAGGCCACCATGCCGCACTAGCATCGTTGCTTTCAATCCGTTTGGAAGCATACTTCTTGGCAATGGCCGAGATGATGGAGCTATCTAACCCTCCCGATAGAAGAACACCGTATGGCACATCGGACATGAGTTGGCGGTGAACGGCACTCTCAAGGGCTGTCTTGATCTCTTGAGTCGTGATCGTGCTCTCTTTTACCGCTTCATAAGAAGTCCAGTCTCTGGTGTACCAACGTTTGATGACGCCTTCTTTGCTGTGGAAGTAATGTCCCGGTGGGAACGGCTCGTAAGAGTCGCAAAATCCCTCCAGAGCCTTTAACTCACTGCCGAAATAGAGTCGTCCTTCGCTATCGTATCCGATATATAAAGGAATAACGCCTATCGGATCACGAGCAATCAGAAACTCGTCTTTGTCTTCATCGTAGAGGACAAAAGAGAAAATCCCGTTCAGCTCTTCTAAAAGGTCGATTCCTTTATCTTGATAGAGCGCCAGAATCACTTCGCAATCACTTCCGGTCTTGAAGGTGTAGCTGTTTGAATAACGTTGACGGATCTCTCGGTGATTGTAAATTTCTCCATTTACAGCCAACACTTGTCGCCCTTGGGTAGAGTAGAGGGGTTGACCTCCGCTCTGTGGATCGACAATGGAAAGACGTTCGTGGGCTAGAATGGCACTACCACCTACATATATGCCGCTCCAATCCGGCCCACGATGACGAATCTTTTGCGCCATTTTTAACGCCTTGTCTCTTAACTCTTTGTTCTGAGTCTTTATGTTGAGTATACCTGTTATTCCACACATAGCTATTCTCTTTTATGGATTTGAAAAAGTCTTTATTTCAAGATCTTTATTTTAGGATCTTTACTTTAAAAAAGTATCTATTTTTTGCGCGACTTTACGCCCTTCGAACATCGCTTTTACCACGAGGCTTGCTCCGGTAGAAGCATCTCCGGCGATAAAGACATTCGACGGCATTTGAGGCTGATCGGGTTTCAAGAATCCCATGGCTAGTAAAACGAGATCAGCTTCAATTATCTCTGTTTTTCCGGTTGGCTTCATCGTTGGGCGACTGCCGTCGGTCACGCTGATCCAGTCGACTTCTTCGACTTCTACGCCGGTGACGCGTCCGTCTTTTCCTAAGAAACGGTTGGAAGCTAGGCTCCATCGACGGGTACATCCTTCTTCGTGTGAGGAGGTCGTTTTGAGGACGACTTGCCATTGAGGCCATGGTGTGGCTTCGTTATAGCCTACAGGCGGTTTGGGCATAATCTCAATTTGAGTAACGCTTAAAGCGCCTTGGCGTACGCTCGTCCCGATACAGTCGGAACCGGTGTCTCCGCCGCCGATGACCAATACTTTCTTGCCTTTGGCATTGATGAGCTCGTCTTTAGCGAACGTGATGCCGTCTAGAATACGGTTTTGCTGACTCAGCATCTCGAGTGCAAAGTGAATACCTTTCAGTTCTCGTCCCGGGATAGGCAGATCGCGTGGCGTTTCTGCCCCTGTGCATAGGCAATAAGCATCGAATCCTTCAGGTAGGTTATCGAAGTCGACAGGGGTGCTCATCTTGAAGATGATCCCTTCCGCTTCTAGCAATTGCATGCGACGGTCGATAATGTTTTTATTGAGTTTGAAGTTGGGGATGCCGTAACGTAATAATCCGCCAGGGGCTTCCGCTTTGTCGAAGAGGGTCACGGTGTACCCTTTTTGATTGAGCTGGTTGGCTACGACGAGACCTGCCGGTCCTGCACCGACCACGGCCACTGTCTTCCCGTTTCGCTGAGGTGTCTTCGCGGTGATATAGCCTTCGCGGAAGGCGACTTCAACGATGGCGGCCTCATTCTCGCGAATGGTGACCGGCTCATTGCACGACAGCTTGAGTACGCAACTGTTCTCGCAGAGTGCGGGACAAATGCGTCCGGTGAATTCCGGAAAGTCGCAGGTGGATGATAGGATCTCGTAGGCTTCTTTCCATTTTCCTTTATATAGGGCGTCTTGCCATTCCGGCTGGCGGTTGCCGATGGGGCAAGCCCAGTGGCAAAAAGGCACTCCACAATCCATGCAACGTGAGGCTTGTAATTTGCGGTCGTTGCTATTCAGTGTTTGTTCCACTTCACCAAAATCGGTGATGCGTTCGTGTACGGGCCGGTATCCGGCCTCTTGGCGATGTATATTTAAAAAAGCTTTTGAATCTCCCATTGTTCTTGATGTTTTGAAATTACCATTAATAAGTGTTATTGGCTGTATGCCCTAATCTTTCGATTAATAATCGCGTTGAACGTCTGCTATCTTTTGTTGCAGCTTCTTCATTTGTTCTTCTTGAAGCACCTTTTTATATTCGATAGGTACCACTTGAATAAATTCGTCCACATATCGATTCCAATCGTCGAGCATGGTACGTGCTAGCTTGGAACCGGTGTACAGATAGTGCTGGCGAATGAGCTCGTGGAGTTCTTTGCGATGGCTGGTCTCTTCAATGAGTGAAAGCTCTACCATCTCCATGTTACAGAAGAAATCGAAATTGTTCTCTTTATTCCAGATGTAAGCTACACCTCCACTCATTCCGGCTGCGAAGTTACGTCCGGTCTCACCGAGTACGACCACTCGTCCGCCGGTCATGTATTCGCAACAGTGATCGCCTACGCCTTCGACAACGGCAATGGCACCGGAGTTACGTACGGCAAAGCGTTCGCCTACGCGTCCGTTGATGTAGACTTCTCCGCTGGTTGCACCATATAATAAGGTGTTACCGGCAATCGTATTTTTCTCTGCCTCGAAACTGCTACGGCGAGAAGGAAGAATGGCGATGCGTCCACCGGAAAGTCCTTTTCCTACGTAGTCGTTGGCTTCACCTTCAAGCTTAAAGGTCACTCCGGGTACTAAGAATGCACCGAATGATTGTCCGGCCGATCCTCTAAACTTAACGTTTAAGGTATGCTCTTCTAGTCCTTTTTCTCCATATTTCGTAGCGATGGCTCCAGATAGCATAGCACCTACCGCACGATCGGTATTGGTGAGACGATATTCCAATGAGATCTCTTTCTGATCGTCAATGGCCGCTTGAGCCGCTTGGATGATCTCGACGTCTTTAACCGATTCGATACCGTGGTCTTGTGTGATTTGACGGCGGATGGCAGCTCCATTATCGATTTTGGTGGTGACTTTCTTGAAATCAATCAAAGCATGTTTGCTGTTTTGGGTCTCGTCTACCGGTTTGGTTTCGATCAACTCGGTTCTTCCGATAATGTCGTCTAATTTGCTGAATCCCATTTCAGCTAAGTATTCGCGAACCTCTTCGGCTAAGAAGGTGAAGAAGTTAACGAGGTATTCGCTGCGTCCCAAGAAGCGTTTGCGTAACTCTTCATTTTGAGTGGCTACACCTACAGGACAAGTGTTCTGGTGACATTTACGCATCATGACACAACCTAAGACGATAAGGGCAGAGGTGGCAAAACCAAACTCCTCGGCACCAAGTAAAGCCATGAGGATGATGTCGCGACCGGTTTTAAGTTGTCCGTCCACCTGCAAGGTGACTTGCCCGCGCAAACTGTTTAAGACCAAGGTTTGCTGCGTTTCGCTCAATCCGAGTTCCGGTGATATACCGGCGTATCTGATCGATGAAGCCGGTGAAGCACCTGTACCTCCTTCAGCTCCGGAGATAACGATCAAGTCGGCTTTAGCTTTAGCCACACCGGCAGCAATCGTTCCCACACCGCTTTCGGCCACCAGTTTCACGCTGATTTTAGCTTTCGGGTTGACGTTCTTCAAATCGAAGATGAGCTGTGCCAAATCTTCAATGGAGTAGATGTCGTGGTGGGGTGGAGGGGAAATCAAGGAAATGCCCGGTATGGAATGACGGGTCTTTGCAATGATGTCGTTTACCTTGAATCCCGGTAACTGTCCGCCTTCTCCGGGTTTTGCACCTTGGGCGATCTTAATCTGTATCTCGTCGGCATTGACTAGGTATTCTGTTGTCACTCCAAAGCGTCCGGAAGCCACTTGCTTGATGGCACTGCGTAGAGAGGTTCCGTCTTCACGAGGTGTGAAACGTGAGGGGTCTTCTCCACCTTCACCGGTGTTGCTACGCCCGTGTATGTGGTTCATGGCTATGGCCATGGCTTCGTGAGCTTCTTTGCTGATGGAACCGAACGACATGGCTCCGGTCACAAATCGACGCATGATGCTTTCGGCCGGTTCTACTTGGTCGATGCTGATCGGTTGACGACGGAAGTTTAAAAAGTCACGCAAGAAGATGGGTCTTTCTTTCCCGTCGACGAGCTGGGTGAACTCTTTAAATTTCTTATAGCTTCCTAAGCGGGTAGCCAATTGCAGGGTACTGATGGTTTCAGGATTCCAAGCATGCGGCTCTCCGTCTTTTCGATAAGCGTAAACGCCTTGACTACGTAATGGGGAGTCTGCCGGCTCTCCAAATCCTTCGTGATGCATGGCAATCGCATCTTTGGCCAGTTCTTCTAAGCGGATTCCGCCAATAGGGGAGCCGATGCCACCAAAATACATACGACTGAGTTCTTCGCTTAAACCAACGGCTTCAAAGATTTTAGCGCCACGATAGGAACGAATGGTCGATATCCCCATTTTGCTCATGATCTTATATAATCCTTTGCAAATGGCTTTGATATAATTCTTTTCGGCAGTGGCATAATCTAACTGAATTTCTCTGTCACTTACGAGCTTATCGAGTATGGCAAAGGCCATATAGGGGTTTAAGGCGCTGGCTCCAAATCCTAAGAGGAGAGCGGCGTGCATCACTTCTCTAATCTCACCACTTTCAACGATCAAAGCCGTTTGTACACGTTTCCCTACCGATATGAGGTGATGGTGCACAGCGCTAACGGCTAACAATGCGGGGATGGCTGCGTGCGATTCATCGATCATTCGGTCGCTAAGGATGATGTAGTTTGTGCCTTGAACAACGGCTTCTTCAGCCATCTTGCACAGTTTCGTTAAAGCGGACTGAAGTCCTGTCTTGCCTTCCGAAGCCTTAAACAGCATGGGCAGTTTGACGGTGTTGAATCCTTTATAGCGGATGTTACAAAGAATATCCAATTGAGTGTTATTCAATATGGGGTGGTTCAAACTCACCATCTTACAATGGCTTTCGTTGGGGGTCAGGATGTTCATGCCTACCGCACCGATATATTCATTGAGCGACATGACTAACTCTTCACGGATCGGGTCGATCGGTGGGTTGGTGACTTGCGCAAACTGTTGTCTGAAATAGTTATATAAGAGTTGCGGTTTGTCCGATAGAATAGCCAAAGGAGTGTCATTTCCCATGGAATGGATCGGTTCTGCTCCGGTCGCTGCCATCGGGCTGATGATGCGTTCGATATCTTCTTTGGTGTAGCTGAACGAGCGTAACATGCTTTCGTGGTTTTGCACCTGATGTGAAACCTTACGTCCGCTTGTGATTTCGTTAAGCTCTATACGGTTGTTGGCCAACCAGGTCCGGTAGGGCTTGGCTTCGGCCAATTGTTTCTTTAATTCGCCATCGTAGTAGATTTCTCCTTTTTCGGTATCTACCAGAATGATTTTACCGGGTTGTAAACGTCCTTTCTCTTTGATTTCACTTGGCTCGAAATCCATGACGCCGACTTCCGAAGCGACCATGAGCATGTCGTTCTTGGTGATGAGGTAACGGGCCGGACGTAATCCATTTCTATCGAGCATACCACCGGCATAGCGACCGTCGCTGAATAATAAAGCAGCCGGACCGTCCCATGGTTCCATCAAGATAGAGTGGTATTCATAAAAGGCTTTCAGATCTTCGCTGATAGGGTTCTTTTCGTTGAAAGACTCGGGCACAAGCATGGCCATGGCATGTGGCAGGCTCATGCCGGACATGACTAGGAATTCTAGGACATTATCGAGTGAAGCACTGTCACTCATGCCTGGTTGTATAATGGGGCGAATATCTTTAAGGTCGCCAAGTGCAGGGGTCGATAAGACGCTTTCACGAGCTTCCATCCATCCGCGATTTCCACGAATGGTATTGATCTCACCATTATGTGCGAGTAAGCGGAAAGGTTGCGCCAATCCCCAGGTTGGGAACGTATTGGTGCTGAACCGTGAGTGTACTAAAGCTAATCCACTTGTAAAGTAAGTATTGGTTAAATCGGGGAAATAATTTCGAAGTTGTAGCGACGAAAGCATTCCTTTATATGTAATATTTTTTGTGGACAATGATACGAGATAGAAATCTTCTTTTTGAGGCAAATCAGAGATCCTCACTCTGTTCTCTATCCGTTTACGAATGAGGTAAAGTGTCCTTTCAGCACTCTCCGGATCGTTAAATCCTGTGATGAAAAGCTGCTTGATATCCGGCTCTGTGTTTAAGGCCGATTCTCCTAAAATTTCCGGACAAGTGGGGACTTGTCTAAGATGCATTAAGGTTAGACCTTCTTTCTCAACTTCTTCAATGATGATATTTAAAAACGCGTTCTGTCCTGTCGTCTCTTTGGGTAAGAAAAGCAATCCTGTGGCATAGCGTCCTTTTTCTGGAACCGGGATGCCTTGGAGTAAGATAAATTCATGAGGAATCTGAAGCATGATTCCTGCTCCGTCACCGGTTTTGTTATCGGCTCCTTCGGCTCCTCTATGGTGCATATTTTCTAAGACTTTTAAAGCCGACTCAACAATGTCATGCGATTTATCGCCATGAATGTTTACCAACATTCCAACTCCGCAAGCATCGTGTTCGTTCATTGTGTCATACAATCCAATCTTTTTCACCCTTTGCTGGTAAGGCTCCTGTTCCTTTTTGTTGTTGAAAACTTCTTCTTTCTTCATTCTTGTAAGCTTTAATATGTTTTAAATATCATTCTGTTTTGCGAAAATACAAAAATAATTTCAGTATGATACTTTTTCTTAATAAAAAAGTGAAAAAGAATCATTTTTGTGGAATATTTAGATATTTATGAAAGAAATATACGGATATCTTATCATCTTTGTTATTAATTGGCTATTTCTTAATTAATAATGTTTTTTTGCATTTAATATTTATGGCAAAAATGAATTTTCTACTATTTAATAGTTATCTTTGCATGCGAATTAAAAAAACGCAATATAATTATGTGTGGAATTGTAGGCTATATTGGTAAAAAAGAAGCCTACCCTATCCTTGTAAAAGGATTGAAAAGACTGGAATACCGAGGGTATGACAGTTCAGGGGTGGCCATTATTAGTGATAACCAACAGTTGAATGTGTATAAAACTAAAGGAAAAGTTTCCGAGTTAGAGAGTTTTGTGACTCAAAAGGATATTTCCGGCTCTATAGGAATTGCACACACGCGTTGGGCAACGCACGGAGAACCTTGTTCTGAAAACGCTCATCCTCATTATTCTTCCACTGAATCTCTCGCTCTCATTCATAACGGCATTATTGAAAACTATGCTGTTCTTAAAGAAAAACTCCAAAACAAAGGCTATGCATTTCGAAGTAGCACAGACACTGAAGTCTTGGTGCAACTGATTGAATACATCCAGCTGACTAACCATTTAGATTTATTGACTGCTGTTCAACTGGCGTTGAATGAAGTGATCGGTGCTTATGCCATTGCGGTGATAGAAAAAGCGCATCCCGATCAAATCATTGCTGCGCGTAAGAGTAGTCCATTGGTCGTTGGTATCGGAGAAGATGAGTTCTTCTTAGCATCGGATGCTACACCTATCGTTGAGTATACTGATCGGGTGGTGTATCTGGAAGATGAAGAGATTGCGGTGATTCACCGAGGACAGGATCTGAAGGTGGTTAATCTTAATAATGTAGAGGTGACTCCTGAAGTGAAACAGATTACGTTAAGTCTGGGACAACTTGAGAAAGGGGGATATCCGCATTTTATGCTTAAAGAGATCATTGAACAGCCGAATTGCATACACGATTGTATGCGAGGTCGTGTCAATGTTGACTTAAATAATGTGGTACTTTCGGCAGTGATCGACCATAAGGAGCGCTTCTTAAAAGCTAAACGATTCATTATCGTGGCTTGTGGAACTTCATGGCATGCCGGCTTAATTGGAAAACAGCTCATCGAAAGCTTCTGCCGGATTCCTGTAGAAGTGGAGTATGCTTCAGAATTCCGTTACCGTGATCCGGTTATTAACGAAGATGATGTGGTGATTGCTATTTCACAAAGTGGTGAGACGGCCGACACGTTAGCAGCGGTAGAACTGGCTCGTAGTCGCGGAGCATTTATTTACGGTATTTGTAATGCCATTGGATCTTCCATCCCACGTGCTACTCATACGGGATCGTACATTCATGTTGGTCCCGAAATTGGTGTGGCTTCCACGAAAGCATTTACCGGTCAGGTTACCGTATTGACCATGTTTGCTTTGACTTTAGCAAAAGAGAAAGGTACTGTAGACGACGAAACATTCTCTGCCGTTATCAAAGAGTTGCATGTGATTCCTGAGAAGATGAAGGAGATCTTAACGCTCAACGATAAGGTTGCCGAACTCTCGAAGGTCTTCACTTATGCACACAACTTCATTTATTTAGGTCGGGGATATAGTTTCCCGGTAGCTCTTGAAGGTGCTTTAAAGTTAAAAGAAATCTCTTATATTCATGCTGAAGGTTATCCGGCCGCAGAAATGAAGCATGGCCCTATCGCCTTGATCGATGCAGAAATGCCTGTGGTTGTGATTGCAACGCACAGCCACTTGTACGAGAAAGTTTTAAGTAATATTCAAGAGATCAAAGCGCGTCGCGGTAAAGTGATTGCTTTGGTGACCAAAGGTGATACGGTAATCCGTCAGTTGGCCGATATCTGTATCGAGCTTCCTGAAACATTAGAATGTTTAGATCCGTTGTTAACGACGATTCCCTTGCAGCTATTGGCTTATCATATTGCTGTATGCAAAGGCATGGATGTGGATCAGCCTCGAAATTTGGCGAAGTCGGTCACAGTGGAATAACTTCGATAAAACAGATAACACAATAAGAATAAAAATAGAACAGCAACAACCGAATAGTTAATAAATAAAATCTTAATGGAACAATTGAAACATGAATGCGGCGTCGCCATGATACGCTTGCTGAAACCGTTGGAGTATTATGAAGAAAAGTACGGAACATGGATGTACGGTCTGAATAAACTCTATTTGTTGATGGAAAAACAACATAATCGGGGACAGGAGGGGGCCGGCTTGGCGTGTGTCAAACTTCAAGTGAACCCTGGTGAAGAATATATGTTTCGTGAACGCGCATTGGGTGCCGGAGCTATAACAGAAATTTTTAATAATGTACATGCCAATTTTCAAGGTTTCTCGAAAGAGAAATTGCACGACTCTTCTTTTGCAAAAACAGCTTTGCCTTTTGCCGGAGAGATGTATATGGGGCATTTACGTTATTCAACAACAGGAAAATCCGGATTGGCCTATGTGCATCCATTCTTAAGAAGAAATAACTGGAGAGCTAAGAATCTAGCTTTATGCGGAAACTTCAACATGACGAATGTCGATGAGATTTTTGCTCGCATTACAGCGATCGGACAGCATCCTCGCAAGTACTCAGATACTTATATCATGCTCGAACAAGTTGGGCATCGTTTAGATCGCGAAGTGGAGAGAGTGTTTAACTTAGCCGAGGCCGAGGGACTTACAGGCATGGATATCACTCATTATATTGAAGATCATGTTGATCTAAGCAATGTGCTTCGTTCTTCAAGTAAAGATTGGGACGGTGGATATGTGATGTGTGGTATCACCGGTAGCGGAGAGTCGTTTGCTTTGCGTGATCCATGGGGCATACGACCGGCATTCTGGTATCAAGATGACGAAATCGCCGTGTTAGCTTCAGAACGTCCGGTGATTCAAACTGCATTGAATGTTTCGGCCGACTCTATCACAGAGTTAAAACCGGGACAAGCTCTATTGATCAGTAAGGAAGGTAAGGTTCGCACTTCTCAGATTAATAAAGCCTGTGAGCGTAAGGCTTGTTCTTTCGAACGAATCTATTTTTCTCGCGGAAGTGACGTCGATATCTATAAAGAACGTAAACTTTTAGGTGAGAAATTGGTTCCTTATATATTGAAAGCTGTCGATAATGATCTGGATCATACTGTCTTCTCGTTCATACCTAATACGGCTGAGGTTGCATTCTATGGTATGCTTGAAGGGCTCGATAATTACTTGAATGAAGAGAAGGTTCAACAAATAAAGAACTTGGGTCATAGTCCGAATTTAGAGGAATTGGAATCGATCTTATCGAGAAGAATTAGAAGTGAGAAGGTCGCGATTAAGGATATCAAGCTACGTACCTTTATTGCTGAGGGTAATAGTCGTAATGACCTAGCTGCTCACGTTTATGATGTGACTTACGGAAGTATCGTGCCTGGGGCAGATAACCTAGTTGTTATCGATGATAGTATTGTGAGAGGAACGACACTTAAACAGAGTATTATCAGCATTCTCGATCGTTTGAGTCCTAAAAAGATCATCATCGTGTCATCTTCTCCTCAAGTTCGTTACCCCGATTATTATGGTATCGATATGGCTAAGATGAGCGAATTTATCGCCTTCAAAGCTGCGGTTGAGTTACTGAAAGAACGCGAGATGAAAGACATCATAGCGGAAGCTTACAGAAAGTCGAAAGCGCAAATCGGGTTACCTAAAGAGCAGATGGTAAACTATGTGAAAGAGATTTATGCTCCTTTTACAGATGAGGAAATATCGGCTAAGATGGTAGAACTATTAACGCCTAAGGGAACTAAAGCGAAGGTTGAAATTGTATATCAACCATTAAGTGGTTTGCATGAAGCTTGCCCAAATCATAAGGGGGACTGGTATTTTAGCGGTGACTATCCAACTCCGGGCGGAGTGAAGATGGTTAATGAAGCATTTATTAACTATATAGAAAAGGCTTATCAGTTTTAATGATTCTGAGATTATAAATGAAGTCTAATTTAAAAAGCAAATATTAAAGTAAATCGTCAAATATATATATTAAATGAGAAATGTAACTTTAATCCTTGACGACGGGAGCCGTTTCCACGGCAAGTCGTTTGGCTACGAAAAGCCGGTTGCGGGTGAGGTTGTGTTCAACACTGCCATGACAGGATATCCGGAAAGTTTAACCGATCCTTCGTATGCCGGACAGTTGATGACATTGACTTATCCGTTAGTAGGTAATTATGGTGTGCCTCCTTTCAGTATGGAATCGAATGGATTAGCTACATTTATGGAGAGTGAGAAAATTCATGCTGAGGCTATTATTGTAAGTGATTACTCCACTGAATATAGTCATTGGAACGCAGTGGAGAGTTTGGGGGATTGGCTGAAACGTGAACAGATCCCTGGTATTACCGGTATTGATACGCGTGAGTTGACAAAAGTTCTGCGTGAGCATGGTGTGATGATGGGAAAAATCGTTTTTGATGATGAGCCCGAAAATGTCCCTGAAGCGACCTATTCAGGGATTAATTATGTAGATCAGGTTAGTTGTAAGGAAGTGATTCGTTACAATGAAGGAGCTGACAAGAAGAAAGTTGTTTTAGTTGACTGCGGCGTTAAGTCGAACATCATCCGTTGCTTGTTAAAGCGTGATGTAGAAGTGATTCGTGTGCCTTGGGATTATGACTTTAACGGGTTGACTTTCGATGGATTATTTATCTCGAATGGCCCCGGTGACCCTGATACTTGTGATGCAGCGGTTCAGAACATTCGCAAAGCAATGGAAAATCCGGCCTTACCAATCTTCGGAATTTGTATGGGTAATCAGTTACTCTCTAAAGCAGGGGGAGCGAAAATCTATAAATTGAAATATGGACATCGTAGTCACAACCAACCGGTGCGTATGGTGGGGACTAATCGTTGCTTTATTACCTCTCAAAATCATGGATATGCCGTTGATAATAATACACTTGGAGCTGATTGGGCACCTTTGTTTATTAACATGAACGACGGTTCGAATGAAGGGATCAAGCATCAAACGAATCCGTGGTTCTCTGCTCAGTTCCATCCGGAAGCTGCTAGTGGGCCGACTGATACGGAGTTTCTATTTGACGAATTTGTAAATCTGCTTAAATAACCCGACGACAATGAAAGATAACATAAAGAAAGTATTACTACTCGGTTCTGGTGCATTGAAAATTGGTGAAGCCGGTGAATTTGACTATTCCGGCTCTCAGGCACTAAAAGCCTTGAAAGAAGAAGGTATAGAAACGATCCTTATTAATCCTAATATTGCTACAGTGCAGACTTCGGAAGGAGTAGCCGATCAGATTTATTTCTTGCCGGTCACTCCTTATTTTGTAGAAAAGGTGATTGAGAAAGAACGTCCGGATGGAATTATGTTGGCCTTTGGCGGACAGACGGCTCTAAACTGTGGCGTTCAGCTTTTCAAACAAGGTATTCTGGAGAAATATAACCTGAGGGTCTTGGGTACCCCGGTACAAGCGATTATTGATACGGAAGATCGTGATATCTTCGTTCAGAAATTGAATGAGATTAATGTAAAAACGATTAAGAGTGAAGCGGTAGAGACTGCTGAGGATGCTCGTCGTGCAGCGAAAACATTGGGCTATCCGGTGATTATTCGTGCAGCTTACGCTCTAGGTGGTTTAGGATCGGGTTTCTGTGACAACGAAGAAGAACTGAATGTCTTGGTGGAGAAAGCGTTCTCATTCTCTCCTCAGGTGCTGGTTGAGAAAAGCTTGAGAGGTTGGAAAGAGGTAGAATATGAGGTCGTTCGCGACCGTTTCGACAACTGTATCACGGTTTGTAACATGGAAAACTTTGACCCACTGGGTATCCATACCGGTGAGTCGATCGTTATCGCACCTTCACAAACGCTGACTAATGCTGAATATCATAAATTGCGTGAATTGGCTATTCGTATCATTCGCCATATCGGTATCGTGGGTGAATGTAACGTGCAGTATGCCTTTGACCCGGAATCTGAAGATTATCGCGTGATTGAAGTGAATGCTCGTTTGAGCCGTTCATCGGCTCTAGCGTCTAAAGCAACCGGTTATCCTTTGGCTTTTGTGGCGGCGAAGTTAGGTTTGGGCTACGGATTGTTCGACTTGAAGAACTCGGTGACTAAAACGACTTCTGCCTTCTTCGAACCGGCATTGGACTACGTGGTTTGTAAAATTCCGCGTTGGGACCTTGGTAAGTTCCACGGCGTAGACAAGGAGCTTG
>JBKEDO010000051.1:0-20880 GCA_047975405.1 Bacteroides sp. | reverse complement strand
GGTCCTCATCGTGCTGAGATGCGGTGTTTGTGGCTCTGAGATACGGTGCTTTTTTGATCCTTCCATTTCCTTCTAATCTCTCCTGAAAAAATATTTTGTATTTATCCTACACTGCTGTCACTCTTAGCCTTTAAATATCGATGAATAAAGGGTTATAAGGTGGTGTAGGATAAACAAAAAAACGGCTTTTATCTTGCACCCTGTCGTTTATCTGCCACCATGTGCCATTTACCAGCAAAAGGATTGTTATTATTTGTTTTTATAATCTTTTGATTTTTTATTTGTTCTTTCTGGTATCGTTTGGATTGTGAATAATCGTAAATAGGGTTAAATAATGGTGCAATGTGCTAGAAAAATGAGACAATGTAGTGCTACAATAGCACGATGTGCTAGGAAAATAGTGCAGTGCAATAGAAAAATAGTGCAGTGTGGTAGAGAAATCACGTCATGCTGTATTCTTTTTATCAATGAGGGAATGTTGTTTTAGGAATTGATTGGATTTTCGAAACTCGTTGACTCTTTTAATTAGTTGAGGTTTTTTGCGTGGAGGAACTTTTAGTGTAAGTGGATTTATAGTGTGAATAGTGTGGACTTTCCCACTGTGAAAGGCCTTTTGGCTAAAGAACTTATATAATTAGTATAATTATTTCTTAGATTTTATTGTGTTTATAAATAAAAATAGAAAGGAGATATATCTTTTCTGGTATTTTTATATATTTACAAATTAATTACCGTTTACAGATTATGTATCCTAAATTATTAAAGGTGTATATTCACTTAATTTATGACTGAATGATATGAATAGAAAACGTTTTTGCATAGCATCTGCTTTGGGCTTACTTTTTATGGCCGGTTCTTTATCGGCTCAAGAAAAGCCTTTCTCTTTCGAAATGGGCGTGAATTATCCCATGGGCTTACAAAAGAATGGGTTTGAAGAGAATCGTTTAGGCTTTTTCTTGGGAGGGGAGTATCGCTTACCTCAAACAAAGTTGGGACTAAATCTTCATCTTAGTTATGAGAGTTATACGGTTTTTCCGATAGGAGATGCCTTGGCTTATAATGGTCGGTCGATTGCATTGATCCCGAGTTTGTCTTATTGGTTTAAGGGGGTCGGAAAAATCAAGCCTTATGCCGCCATTGGGGTAGGAGTTTCTGTCGAAAATATTGGGACTGGGGTGTTCAATGAAGGATATGCCTGTCATTTGGCTGTTGTACCTAAGATAGGTCTTCGTGTGGTGAAGCATATCGATTTATTTGCTCAATATTACGTCTCACACCGAGATTTTTCACGCTTGATAATTGGCTGTGGATATGTGTTCTAATCTAATTTTGAAATAGTAAACTTAATAAACGAAAAGACGGATAAGGATTGATCGCAATCAACTCATCCGTCTTTCTGTTTTGTTTATTTTTTATTTTAATAATTGTTTTTTTTAGTTGTTCTCTTCCGGAGCGAGTTGTATCTTTTGACTCGACTCGGAGCTTAATGAAACGATACCTAGTCCGCCATTGACATTGGTTTCGAAAATGACAGGCTCGCTAAAATCCTCTCCATAAATATCGGAATCGATCGTATTTAGGGTTTTGATATACTGATATTCCTCTTTTGAGATTCGTAAGAGTCTGATCACGGCATGATCGGTATCCATTCTTGGAATGGATATCGTTAGGGTATAGGATTTGTCCTTAAAGAATTTATTATTGAAGATGCCATAATGGTTATAGGTGGTTGATATCGCTGTTTCTTGACCGTCATTCGATTTAATCGGGTTACCATCCATCAACGCGAAGTCATTATCAATATAGGCTCCCATACGTTTCTCATAGGTGTAATAGACCTCCTGTGTATAATCCGGTTCGTCTTTCCATCTCCATCGCTTGTATTTGATATAGCGTTCGGGAATGAGTCGGTAATAATAATCTTCTCCTTGTGAATGGTCGTTTACCGTGATTTTGAGTTCATAATGAAACTTGGTATTTAAGATTGGTTTGGCATATTCTTTGGGTGAGGCTTCAATCTTTTCTATGGGAGTTTTGGGGAGTACTTTCACTTCGGCCCACGCATGCTTGTTCTGATCTTTAGTCGTCACGTCAATTTTTACGAGGTCATTGAGCTGAAAGGGACCATGAATTCGGTATCGTGCACCGACGTTATCTTTGGTCTCTTCCGACTGGTCGACGGTCTCTTTTAAGATGTTGTTGACGTAAACTCTCACAATCGCATCGTGTGCGGCGGTAGCTCCATAGGCTCCACTGTAGCTGACGTAGACTTCATTGTTGATCGAATCGGCATTCATTAAAGCGTTAATGACTAGCTTGGATTCTTTGGTACCGAAATTAAACTCGAGTTTGTTTTCACACGAGGTTAGCACATGCATTAGGGCTACGGCAAGCGTTAGGACGAATATTATTGTTTTCTTCATGATCGTTAAAATTTATACGTGTAAGTGATGGATGGGATGCAGGGTAAAGCGGTTATCTTGTTGATATAAGGCTTTCTGACCTCTTTACCATCGATGTTTACGGTTTGATATTGTTTGAGGATGAAAGTGGGATTCATCGCGTTGTAAACATTATATATGCTGATGTTCCAAGTGCGCATGCCGTGTTTAGTCTTCTTATGAAAATTGATGCCCAGATTCAAGTAATGAGTGGCCGGTAGGCGATAGTTGCATTTCTTGGTCACGTGATTTTCTGAGGTGATAGAAGGTTGTACTTCATCCGGATAAGTCTCGTCTATCTTATGATAAGGTCTGATTACGGCAAACTCTTCCTCGGCAATGGTGGCGCATCCTCCACTATAATAAGTCCAAGACGAACAAATATCTATTTTGTTAGAGAATTTATGATTGAAGACGATGTTGATGTTGTGGCGTCTATCGTATTTATAAGGGAACCGGAGTCCTTTGTTTATTCCTTTATCGGGGAAGATCCGGTCGCTTTTCGACAGGGTATAGGCAATCCATCCGGTCGATCTGCCTGTGGTTTTTTGAGCGAGAAACTCGATGCCGTACGAACGTCCTTTGCCCATTTCTACGTTTTCTTCCCATCCGGTGGATATGCCGACGAAGTTTGAACCATCTTTATAATCGAGAACGTTGTTCATGTTCTTATAATAAGTCTCGACCGAAAATTCCCAATCTTTAAGACCTTCATAATATGCTCCAAGGCTGTATTGATTGGCACTCATCGGTTTGATGTTTTTGGTGATGGGTACCCATAAGTCGGTGGGCAATGAGAGTGAAGACGAGGTGAGTAAGTGGATATATTGACAAGTACGGCTATAGGATGCTTTTAATGCAAAATCTTTAGACCACTCATATCGAGCCGAGAAGCGAGGCTGTATAGCATAATAGCTTTTCTGTTGCACGAAGAAACTAGAGAGGTTGACGCCGGCATTTAAACTGAGTTTCCGACCAATATTAAAATCATCTTCGAGGTAGGCTGAGACTTCGTGGGCGAAGATGGTGGGGTTGTCGCGAGTAGTGTACGACTCTTGATTGATTGCACCGTTGATATCTTCTTTAGAAGCATTGGTCATCACTTCCGGACGGAATTGATGATAGAGGTAGTTTGCTCCAAATCGGATGTGATGTGAAGGAAGGGGACGGTAATCGAAATCTAAGTTGTACGATAGGTCTTTGATGCCCGACTGGTATTTCGAATCGTAACGTGTTGATCTTAAATCGTAATCTGTTGATCCGGAATTGGTGTTCTCAATTGAGTTTTCGATGTTGACGTTCTTGAGGTTGAATTGGTATTTATTGTACGACACCGTGGTGTTACTAAACAGTTGATTATTGAAAATGTAGTTCCATCGAGCTGCTGCAATGGTATTGCCCCAATGAAATGACATCTTATTGAAATCATTGAAACTAGCATCGGATATTGAGGAGCTTGAGATCTCTTCGTCTAGTTTATGACTAAACTGATCTTTGCCATGGTAGAGACTGATGAATAATCGGCTCTTGTCGGAGAAACGATGGTTGATCTTGGCATTGATATCATAAAAGTAATAAGCTATTTTTTCGTCTTTCTTCATGAACGGATTCGCTAATAGGTCGAAGTAGCTACGGCGAGCCGAAAGATTAAAAGAGGTCTTATTCTTAATGATCGGGCCTTCGATGTTTAGCTTACTGGAAAGCAGTCCGATGCTGAACGAACCGTGATAGTGATTCATGTCGCCGTCGTTGGTCCGGATGTCGATGACCGATGATAATCGACCGCCGAATCGTGCCGGGAAGCTGCTCTTGAATAGGCTGACTTTTTTCACGGCTTCTGGAGTGAAGACAGAAAAGAAGCCGAAGAGGTGGTCGACGTTGTACACGGGCACTCCATCGAGCAAGATCAAGTTTTGGTCGGGACTACCTCCACGGACGTAAATACCGGCACTACCTTCTGCTCCGGCTTGTACCCCCGGCATGAGTTGCAAGGTTTTCATCACATCGGCTTCACCAAGTAGCGTTGGGGTATTCTTGATGTGCTCCATGGGGATATCCATGGCTCCCATTTGAGTTGCTTTAAGTCCGGTCTCTTGTTTGCTCGACAGGATGGTGACTTCTTGCAGTAAGGTATTACTTTTTAAGGCGAGGTTGATCGTGGTGTCTTTATGGAGTTCCAGTTGTCGATGCTCCGATTGGTATCCGATATAGGAAAACGTCAGATTCTTTTTTCCTTCGGGAATGGTGATGCTGTAAAAACCATAAGCGTTGGTGGAAGTTCCTTCTTGGTGGTTGGTCTCAAAGATGTTGGCTCCGATCAAGGTCTCTTGTGAAGTCTCATCATTGATATATCCACTGATGGTGAAACGACGGGAGGGGCGTTTGATGGCTTTTCTTTTTAAGATGATGTGTTGCCCGTTGATTTGGTAAGCAATAGGTTGATCTTTAAAGAGGGCATCCAAAAGTTTTTCAATACTTCTTTCATGGAGTTGTCGGGTGATGGTTTTCGTGAGTTTGATCTCCTCTCCAAAGATAAAAGAATAAGAACTTTGTTGTTCTATGGCGGCTGTAATATCTTTGAGATTCGCCTGTTTTAACGTCAAGTTGTATCCTTTTGAGGAGGTGACTTGTGCTTGTAGGGATACGGTAATCAGTAAGATGAAACTCAATAAGCATAATCTGCTGATTGGGCTTTTTTGAATGAAAGTTGTGGTCATACGTTTTTGTTTAATCAATATGTTAAGGTTTAATGTATTGTTTTAGTATTTGGCTTTGCTTTGATCCGGATCATGTTATTGTCTACCGTGTAATCAAAATAGCCGGCCGATTGTAGTAAGTCCAGTATTTCGGTCAAGGTCTCATGATGTTCAAAACGGGCCGATAGCTTATACTCCTTAAGTTTGGAGTCGCTCACTTTAATCGGAGTGTTGAATGTTTGAGAAAGTTCGTTCATGATTTCACCAATCGACGTTTCTGTGAAAATCAGTTTGTTATCTTGCCAAGCGGTTTCATCTTTAGCTTGTAGACCGAGTGAGTGACAAACTAATCCGTCGTTTTGGCTATAGGTGGCGCATTCGTTGGGTTTTAGTAGGGCTTCAACGTTCCTTTCACGGTTATACACTTTGACTGAGCCTTCGAGCAAGGTGGTTTTTGTTATTGGACTATTGGGGTAGGCATCTACATTGAAGTGGGTGCCTAATACTTGTACGTTGATCTCTTTGGTCTGTACAATAAAGGGATGTTGAGCATCTTTGGCGACTTCAAAATAGGCTTCACCTTTGAGGGTGACCATTCTCTTTTCGCCTTTAAATGATTCGGGAAAGGTGAGTGATGAATATCGGTTTAATCGAATAAGTGTTCCGTCCGATAGGGTGACAGATTTTGTTTCTGCCAAGGTTTTAATGGTCATGATCTCCACAGAGGAGTTCACGTCATTCCAAGTTAATAGACAGATCAAAGCGATGGCTGCAGCCGATGAGAGTGCTTTGAAGAGTATCGTCCGATAAAAGGGACGGTGAGGGAGATGTGAGGCTAATTTCTTAAAACTGTTTTCGGCCGAAAAATCTCCGCTCGGAGAATGGGTGACTGAAGTGAGTTGTTCTAAAAGATGCTCTAAATCGTCTTCTTTATAGGGTGTGTTGGGCATGTCTTTATTTCCTTTTTTTTGTGTTCTGATCATAAAGACAGGGCGATGAGACAAATTCCCTATTCGTGAGGGTGAAAATATTTTTTTATTTTCTCTTTAAGACGTAGAGTGGCCTTCTGTACTTGTGCGTCTACGGTTTTCCGACTGATTTGATAGGTCTCTGCAACTTGTGCATAGGTCTGTTTGTCTTCTTTTATGGCTAAATAGACTGCTCTGCATTTGGTTGGAAGTTCTAGTAGGGTTTGCTCATAAAGCTTGAAGAGTTCTTCATCAAGTAGATCTTGTTCGGGAGAGTCTTGAGAAACTCCATGGTCGATAAATTCGTTGGTCAAGATCTCTTTTTCGCGCTGTTTTTTTTCTAAAAGGTTTAGAGAGGCATTTTTAATGGCTATGAAACAGTAGTTATCCCATTCCTTTATTTCATTGAGCGTTTTTCTTCGCTGCCATAGCGTTAAGAAAAAATCTAAAACGACTTCTTGAGCCCATTCGTCTTGCTTTAGATAATAATAGGCTATGCGAAAAAGACGATTATAGAAGAGGTTGTAAAGCTCTCGGAAAGCAGATTGAGAATCGTGATTTTTTATGTTGTGAATTAATCGGTTTAAGTTTTCGTCCATCAGTTTGTCGTAAATGGCGACAAAAGTAATGTTTTTTCTTTAAATTATATCAAATATAGAGGGGGAAGGAGAAAAAAGGAGTGAATGTACGTCAAGAGACTATTCCTGGACATAATGTGCATGTTATTTTGATGAAAATACCTTTTATTTGTATCTGAAAATATAAAATTAAGAATTACCTACTCTAAAAATGAAAGACATGATGAAGTATCAACTCTATGTTTTACTCTGCTTTGTTTTATTCAAAAGTCCTGTATTTGCACAGAAGATTGAAAATCTGAAAGAACTGAAACTAGAATCAAAGAACGAACTGTTTCATCGATTGGGGAAAGCCCCTCTTACACCTGCCTTTGAGTCGGAAGGTTACTGGGCTTGGGGAAGCTCTGTTGTAAAGGGGGAAGACGGAAAATACCACATGTTTGTGTCTCGTTTCCCAAAATCACTCCCTTTTCACCCGGGGTGGATGGTTGCCTCAGAGATCGTACATGCCGTATCCGATACACCGGCAGGCCCTTATCAGTTTAGTGAGGTTTCTCTTCCTGCTCGAGGGGCACAATACTGGGACGGACGATCCACGCATAATCCTCGTATTTTGAAATATAACCATAAATACTATCTGATCTATATGGGTTCTACCCATCCTTTTGTAGAGCCGACTTATGACGAATTGACTTTAAGCAGTCCTTGGTGTATTGTAGGCCGTTCTAATAAACGAATCGGTCTGGCGGTTGCTGATAGCCCTTATGGTCCATGGAAGCGTTTTGACGAACCCATTTTAAAAACGAAGGCCAATACTTTCTATAGTTTTCTAACGTCCAACCCTTCTCCCATCTTGCAGGAAGACGGTTCTGTACTCATGATCTTTAAAGGACGTGCTCATACTGGAAATGGAAAATATTCAAAGATGTCATTAGGTATTGCTTATGCTCCCTCTATTGAAGGTCCTTATACTGTTTTGAATAATGACCGTCCTATTTTTGAGGTCAATGGGCAAGGAGAGGCTGAAGATCCATTTTTGTGGAAAGATAAGCGAGGATATCATGCCATTTTCAAAGATCACGTTTCTAAATTTACCGGAGAAAGAGGCGGCGGCGTAATGGCGCATTCTACAGATGGAATTCATTGGACGATAGATAAGGATCCGAAAGCGTACTCACGTACAGTAGAATGGGAAGACGGAACAGTTGAGATGCAGGGGCAGTTGGAGCGTCCGTTCTTGCTGATTGAGGATGGAAAGGTAACTCATGCCTTCTTTGCTACGATGAATGGTCCCGGAGGTTTCGAGAATGCCACTAAGTCATGGAACATGGTTATCCCACTTCGATAAATTGATTGATAAAGCAAAGAGGATGTATCAAGACGATACATCCTCTTTGTCTTTTTATTGAGAGAAAGGGTTAAGCCAATGGCTCTATTTCACTCAAATTCTTTTCAATCTCATCATCGCTAAGTGAATAGTTGACGAGATCACCTGAGAGGTATTTATCGTATGAAGCCATATCGATCAAACCATGACCGGATAGGTTGAATAGGATAACCTTTTCTTCACCGCTTTCGGTGCATTTATGGGCTTCTCTGATCGCAGCAGCAATAGCGTGACACGATTCCGGAGCAGGAATGATACCCTCAACTTGTGCAAACAAGCAACCGGCTTCGAACGACTCCAACTGTTTGATGTCGACCGCTTCCATCAATCCGTCTTTTAATAATTGCGAAACAATAACTCCTGCGCCGTGGTAGCGAAGTCCCCCGGCGTGAATATTGGCTGGAGCGAAATTGTGACCTAAGGTGAACATTGGAAGGAGCGGAGTGTATCCGGCTTCATCACCAAAATCGTATTGAAACTTACCGCGAGTGAGTTTTGGACAAGAGGCTGGCTCGGCTGCAATGAAGCGAGTGGTCTTTCCTTCAAGAATGTTGTGACGCATGAAAGGAAACGAGATGCCTCCGAAGTTTGATCCACCGCCAAAACAACCAATCACCATATCAGGGTATTCACCGGTCATCTCCATTTGTTTCTCCGCTTCCAATCCGATGATGGTTTGGTGAAGGGTGACATGGCTCAATACCGATCCAAGCGTGTATTTACAGTTGGGAGTAGCTTGTGCTAGCTCGATGGCTTCTGAAATGGCTGTTCCCAATGAGCCTTGATGGTTCGGGTGAGCGGTCAGGATATCTTTCCCGGCACGTGTCGACATTGACGGTGAAGGGGTGACTTGTGCACCAAAGGTTTGCATGATGCTTCTGCGGTAAGGCTTTTGTTCGTAGCTGATTTTAACCTGATATACTGCAGCATCTAGTCCAAAGAGTTTGGCTGCATAAGACAAAGAGGCTCCCCATTGTCCTGCACCGGTTTCGGTGGTTACATTGGTTACGCCTTCTTCTTTGCAGTAGTAGGCTTGTGGAATAGCCGAGTTTAATTTATGCGATCCCATAGGACTCACACTTTCGTTCTTGAAATAAATATGTGCAGGTGTATTGAGCGCTTTTTCCAATCCATATGCACGAACGAGTGGGGTACTACGGTAATATTTGTACATCTCACGTACTTCTTCGGGAATTTCGATCCATGCATCGGTCTGGTTTAACTCTTGATGGCAGAGTTCTTTGGCAAAGATCGGATACATGTCTTCCGCTTTTAAGGGTTGTTTTGTGCCCGGATGAAGTGGAGGTAGCGGTTTATTGACCATATCGGCCTGTATGTTGTACCAGTAACGAGGTATATCTTCCTCCGACAATAGGAATCGTTTTTGTTTGTTGCTCATAATCTGTCGTTTTTGTGATTTTGGGAGCCAAATGTAGATATTATTTTTTGTATTTGACTTAAAAAACTGACAAAGAATCGGTAAAAACCATTTTTTTGATTATGTTTGTAAGGATCTATTTTTTGATGAAATGAAAACCTATCATAAATTCTTTTTATATCAGAATAAACTGTTAAGACCTTATTTACGACTGTTGCTTAATGGGGTGACAGCTCTTAGTTATCTGGCCTCTATCTTATTTATCGTTGGGATTGTTTATGAGTACGGATTCCCACTTACAGAGGTTGAACAGACTAAGATCAATACGCTCTATCACGTGGTTTGGCTTTTCTTCTTGATGGATGTGAGCACACATTTGTTGTTGGATTATCAAGAGACAAAAAAGACGTACCGACGATTTGCTTGGGTGTTGAGTTGGCTGCTCTATCTGAGTCTGGTTCCAGTCATCTTTCATCGTCCGGAGGTCGATGGAATGGTTCTGAATATTTGGGAATTTCTCAATGGTAAACTTTATCATACCGTTCTTTTATTTCTATTCTCTTTCTTAAGCTTATCGAACGGGATTGTGAGGTTATTGGGAAGGCGTACTAACCCTTCGCTAATTTTAGCTATCGGATTTTTAGTGATCATTATTGTGGGTACGGGGCTTTTGATGTTGCCTAGGTGTACGGTAAACGGTATTTCTTGGGTAAATGCGCTGTTCACTGCCACAAGTGCCGTGTGTGTCACAGGATTGGTCCCGATTGATGTCTCGACGACATTTACTACGTCAGGACTAGTGGTTGTGATTTTATTGATTCAGATTGGCGGATTGGGAGTGATGACCCTCACAAGTTTCTTTGCGATGTTCTTTATGGGAAATACGTCACTGTATAATCAGTTGGTGGTTAGGGATATGATTAGTTCCAACTCTTTGAATTCTCTTTTATCGACATTGCTTTATATCCTGGGCTTTACTTTGATTATAGAAAGTACGGGAGTTTTACTTCTTTGGTGGGATATCCATGGGACGTTGGGGATGACTTTGGAGGAGGAGATCGGACATGCTGTTTTCCATTCCATTTCGGCATTCTGTAATGCCGGATTTTCTACCTTTTCTAATAATCTCGGGTATGCTCCTTTGATGACGGGGCATAATAGTTTTTATTTGACTATCTCGGTATTGGTTATTTTGGGTGGAATCGGTTTCCCAATATTAGTAAATTTCAAGAATATAGCTTTTATTCATTTACGTCGTCTTTGGACATTTTTAAGAACACGTCAGGTGGAACGAATCAGAGTGAGGCATTTATATAATCTGAATACCAAGATTGTTTTAATGGCGACCTTCATTTTATTCGTTTTAGGGACATTGTCTTTATTGCTTTTGGAATGGGATAAGGGCTTTGCCGGTATGAGTGTAGCCGATAAGTGGACCCAGGCTTTTTTTAATGCCGTTTGTCCGAGAACAGCCGGTTTTAGTAGTGTTAATTTGGCGACTTTCAGCATACAGTCTATTCTGATTTATATGGTTTTGATGTGGATTGGAGGAGCCGCACAGTCTACGGCCGGTGGAATCAAGGTGAATGCGTTTGCCGTGGCCTGGCTGAATTTAATGGCGGTATTACGCGGAACAGATCGCGTAGAGGCTTTCGGTCGAGAACTATCACCCGATTCTATTCGAAGATCGAATGCAACGGTGGTGATGTCGTTGGGGATGATCTTTATCTTTATTTTTCTAATTAGTCTATTCGACCCTCAGGCTTCGCTGATGTCTATTGCATTTGAATGTGTTTCAGCTTTAGGAACGGTAGGTGCCAGCTTGGGGTTGACTCCTTTGCTTAGTGATGAGAGTAAATTGCTGATTTCAGTATTGATGTTTGTGGGCAGAGTTGGTCTAATCACTTTAATGTTGGGCATCGTTCGCCAAAAGAAGCATACGAAATATCGCTATCCAAGCGATAACATTATTATAAACTGATATTAAATAGTTTACTTATGAGATATATTGTCATAGGACTTGGTAATTATGGGCATGTTTTGGCTGAGGAACTTTCGGCTTTAGGCAATGAAGTGATCGGAGTTGATTCGGATCCGAATAAAGTGGACACCATAAAAGATAAGGTGACGACAGCGTTTGTGATTGATGCAACAGACGAACACTCATTGGATGTGTTGCCATTGGAGAATGTAGATGTGGTGATTGTGGCTATCGGTAGTAATTTTGGAGCTTCTGTTCGGGCAGTGGCTTTGCTCAAACAAAAAAAGGTTGAGCAGATCTATGCGAGAGCTATTGATTCTGTACACCGCTCTGTGCTTGAGGCTTTTGGCCTAACTCGAATTTTAACTCCTGAATATGATGCTGCTTTAAACTTAGTGCAGTTGCTCGACTTCGGAACCGCAGTGGAGGCTTTTCGTGTGGATGCGGACTATTATGTGGTGAAGTGTCCGATACCTAAACGTTTAGTCGGGTTTAAACTGAATGAGTTAGGCTTGGATAAGGAGTTTAACCTAAAGTTAATCGGTCTTATCCGGCATGAGAAGATCACGAACTGTTTGGGAATAGGAGTGATGGAAGAGCATGTGAATAATAGTTTGCCGGTGGATGAAGTTATACTTGAACATGATAGATTAGTCTGTTATGCCAGATATCGTGATTTTCAATCGTTTTGGAAGGCTTTTTGATTTGATTGATAAGAAAAATGCAGAGGATCTTAAACCATTTATTCCTTTTTTAGTCCTATATTCAGTTGCAACAAGATAATTCAATATTAAATTAAAACTGAAAAATGATGAAAAAGATAAGTTATTTATTCGTACTACTGATGATGGTAGGTAGTGTTGCTTTTGCACAAAAAGATCAGAAAACTCCAAGAGCAAAGAAAGTGGATCCAAAAGTTCGTGTGGAACGCATGACGGAACGCATGGCAAAAGAATACGCGCTTACAGATAAGCAAAAGGAACAACTCTTTGAAGCCAATCGGGCTTTGGTTGAAAAAATGGATCAATATCAGGTTAGTTCAAGAATGCATAAGAAAGGTGCAGGTCTTCAAGGTAAGGATTCTATTGCTGCTAAGAAACAAATGTGTTGCAAGGCAAAAAGATTGTCCAAAGAGGAACGCATGAAAAGACGCGAGGAACTTAAAAAGGTTCATGAAGCGTATGATGCTCAATTGAAGTCGATTATGACTAAAGATCAATATGAAGCATTAACAAAGAAACAGGCGGAACGTCGAGAAGAAAACAGAAAGCGTTAAATACGTTTTTAGAGGTAATATTTGTAAATATCCCTCCCTTTTTGTTCCTTTGTTCAGTAATAATAAACAGATAATTCAATGATGAAGATACTGAATACTTTTATTGCGACACTAGTGATTGTCTTAATTAGTGCGTGCGGTGGAAAAAGTTCTGATAAGGCTGGGAGTGGCGAACAGGAAATATCTCTTAAGGATAGTATTGATGCTCGCGGTGTGCAATCGATGCAGGAGTCGAAGAGTGAAATGGCAATCGAATTTAAAGGCAAGTCTTATTCTTCGATGGTATATCGTTGTCCGGATGAAAGTTTGCCTCATGTGAAGAATGATATGGGGGATACCTATATGGATAATAAGATTTCGGTGCGTCTAATGAGCGGAACAACAGAGATTTTCAATAGGACTTTTACTAAAAATGATTTTTCCGCTGTAGTCGATTCTGATTTCTTAAGCAAGTCAATTTTGGAGGGTATTGTTTTCGATAAGACTTCGCCAGACGGATTTGTCTTTGCTGCAAGTGTTTGCTATCCTCAAACGGACTTATACATGCCATTGTCGATTACGATCACAAAAGAGGGCAAGATGGCTATTCGAAAGGTGGATATGCTCGAAGAGAACCTTTCTGAACAGACCTCTGAGTAAACAAATCTTGTTCGTCGAATATTATACAAATATGATAGTTTTTGAAACAAATGAAAGGCAGTCATTCGACTGCCTTTTTTATTTTCGCACTCATTATTTAACTAACATAAAACTTAATGAAAAAGAACATCTTCTTATTTTTACTTGCAGCTATTGGGGGAGCTTACACCTTTGCTCAGAGTCAACCCTCTCTTGTGCCATTGAAGGAACGCGTAAATGTTCAAACGGATTCTGCTCGGGTTAATCAAATTATTGATGGACAATGGGTGGCGGTTGGAACTAAAAAGTCTCATGCTATACAACGTGATTCCCAATTAAAATTTAATGGTGTGCCTTCTTATCGATTTGAGTTGAGAGAAGACGATAACACTTTAGAGGGTTACGCTAAGGGAGAAACAAAAGGGCGTGCCGAATTTTCTTATTGTTATGCTACAGCCGAGGATTTTAAAGAAGCATCGGCCGATGTTTACGAAAAGGCTCAGATTGCTAAAACTGTTTATCATCATGGTAAGGGCTCTTGTGGTCAAGGGAGTTCACGCGATTATCAGTTTTCTATTTATATTCCTTCATCTTTAAGTCCGGAGGTATCGACTATCTTTGCACAGTGGCATGGTATGCCCGACCGGACATTAGTACAAACGCCTGACGGAGAGATCAAAAAGCTAACGATTGAGGAATTTATGAAAATCGATGAGTGTACGATCTTTAAAAAAGATATCGGTCATGAGAAGCTGATCAAGAAAGATAAAGATGGTAATTCTATAAAGGATAAAAAGGGAAACATTGTATATAAAGCCGGTAAAAAGAATGGTTGGTTGGTCGAACAAGGTGGGTATCCGCCTCTTGCTTTCGGCTTTTCTAACGGATGGTTTTATATTAAGGCAAACTCTGACCGTAAATGGTTGAGCGATAAAACCGATCGCTGTAACGTTAACCCCGAAAAGGCGGAAGTAATGAAACCATTGAAGTCTGAATATAAGGCGTCGACCATTGCGTATAAATCGCCGTTTGCCGATTTCCCAAAAGATTGTTGGGTGACTTTTACGATTCATATTGATTGGACAGTTTATGGAAAAGAGGCCGAAACGATTGTGAAACCAGGGTTACTTGACGTAAAGATGGCTCATCAGTCGGGACAGAAAAAAATAGAACGTGCGATTGTTGATCGTCAACCGATTTTGATTGGTCGGAATGATGAGGATGGTTACTATTTCAAATTTGGTATTTATCGAGTAGGGAACAGTACGATACCGGTATGTTATAACTTAGCCGGCTATTCTGAGAAATAGAATGAGCTAAAATACAAGGTCTGCTGGTTGTGTGAGATATGACGATTAGTATAGAGATCATTGATTAGAGACGCCCCTTGTTGAAAAAGTATTCTACATTTGAATACCTATTCAACAAGGGGCGTTTATATACGAAATTAGGCCATTATCCTTCGATAATAGTTATTCATCTACATTTGCTGATAATCTTTAGCCAATCCTCCTTCACTTGTTTCTTTATAAAGCGAAGGTAAGTCGTGTCCGGTTTGCTTCATGACTTGTACGACTTTATCGAACGAGACCCGATGGATACCGTCAGTAAAGGTGGAATAGATATTGGCATCGAGTGCACGGGCAGCGGCGTAAGCATTGCGTTCGATACAAGGAATTTGTACCAGACCGCAAACAGGATCGCAAGTCATGCCCAAGTGATGCTCAAGTCCCATTTCTGCTGCATATTCGATCTGCGCGGGACTGCCTCCAAAGAGTTGATTGGCTGCCGCAGAAGCCATGGCACAGGCCACGCCAACTTCACCTTGACAACCGACTTCTGCTCCTGAAATAGAGGCATTATGTTTGACGATATTTCCCACTAATCCTGCAGTAGCTAAGGCTCTGAGGATGCGCACGTCACTAAAGTCTCTACTTTTCTGAAGATGATAAAGCACTGAAGGGACAACACCGCATGATCCACAAGTTGGAGCGGTAACAATCTTTCCACCGGAAGCGTTTTCTTCGCTGACGGCTAGAGCATAAGCGAATACGAGTCCACGTGATTGCATCGATTGTTTAAATCCTTTAGCTCGGATATAGTAAGTTGAAGCTTTACGACGCAGGTTGAGTGGCCCAGGCAGTACGCCTTCGGTATCCAGTCCTCTTTCGATCGCTTCTTTCATGGTTTTCCAAACCTCTTCTAGGTAGTCCCAAATATCCGAATCCTCGCACTCTTTGACATATTCCCAATAGCTTTTTCCGGTATGTTCGCACCAATCGAGTATTTCAGTCATGCTGTTCATAGCATAGACTTCCGGACTCTCATTGTCGGCACTACTACTGTTTTGCTCGGCCAAAGCTCCTCCACCAATGCTGTAAACAGTCCAGTTTTCTTTTGGGCGTTTATCTCCATTGTAGGCGCAAAAGGTCATGGCATTGGGATGGAACGGCAGAAAGACTTTAGGCTGCCATACAATCTCGGTTGGCGCAATGGGCTGTAAGATGTCTAAGATCGCTACATCGGTCATGTGTCCTTTTCCGGTAGCCGCTAAGCTTCCGTATAAGGTTACTCTAAATGAGGAGGCATCAGGATGTCTTTCGGCAAATTGTTCTGCCGCTTTTCGCGGTCCCATAGTATGACTACTCGAAGGTCCGACCCCAATTCGAAATAACTCTTTGATCGATTTCATTTTACACGTACGAAGTTTTGATTAATACCACTTTTTCCTTTTGAAATACAAATATACGATAATACCGATAACTACCATGAGTACCCACGCAAATAAATAGCCGTATTTCCATCCTAGTTCAGGCATCTGGTGGAAGTTCATTCCCCAAACGCCGGCGAGGAAAGTGAGAGGAATAAAGATGGTAGAAACCACAGTGAGACGTTTCATGATCTCATTCATTCGTAAGTCGTTGTTGGAAATATAGAGGTCGACTAATGAAGAAAGGGTTTCGCGACAGATCTCTATGGTTTGAAGAACCAACTGTAGATGGTCGTTGGTGTCGTTAAAAAAGGCTCGATTGGTTTTGTGAATCAGAGGGTTTTCAGATCTTAAAAGTCTGGTATATTGCTCTTTTAAGGGTTGAACAGCTTTTTTGATCAATAGATATTGGCGTCTGAGGTTTTGAATTTCAATGCCGATATCGTTGCGGTGGGTGATGACCAGCATTTTTTCTTCAAGATCTTCCAAGCGTTCTTCAATGCTAGTAATTGAATTGATGTAATTGCCTATGATACTATTGAATAAAACACTCATCAGATAATCGGATGTTCGGTTTCTGATTTTGAGAATGTTCTTCTTGATAGCCTCAATGATGTCGTCAAAAAAGATGGATTCGGCTTCTTGAAAGCTGAGAACGTAGTTTTCACCTAAAATTAGGCAAACTTGTTGCTGAGTGAGTTCGTCTTCTTCTTCATTAGATTGAAAGAGTTTGAGTATCAAGATAATGTGATGATCGAATTCTTCAACTTTTGTGGGGTGCTTCACATTTAAGATATCTTGAAGAGTCAGAAAATCGATCTGAAAATGGTTACAGATCTCTCGAATAGTCTCAGTGTCTTTCATTCCCTGTACTTGCAACCAGTTGATGCGATTGGGTAATAAAGAGTCTTTGATGACCGTAAATGAGGAGTCGGAGACCTCGGATAAGCTGGTTGCATCATACTGACAAAGGTGCAGATGCGTTGGGGTTTGACTATGGCCCGTATAAACCAGTTTTTCAGTTAAAAGATTATTTTTCATGCTTACAACTTCATTTAAAAAACGATTAGGAAAACAGAAAATAAGGACAATATAGCACTCGATGAAAACAAACGTACATAAAATTCTTTAAGTTTCATGACGATTGAGCCTAAATTCTTTATGACTAGGTGCGACTTGTGATTCTTAAATCAATAAATCAAAATTAATATTTTCTAAATGAAGTTGTTGCGGTTACTTGTTTGTTTTATCAACTGAGATCGACTACGGTAATGCCCGATCCACCAAATTGTACATGCTCGTCAGCGAAATGACCGACACCGGGCACTGTTTCGAGATATTGACGAATCAGGCTACGCAAAATTCCTGTTCCGGTACCGTGTAAGATGCGGACACGACTCATGCCGACCAATATGGCGTCGTCTATGAAATAGGTTACGGCTTGCAGAGCTTCATCTCCTCGCATGCCTCGAACATCAATGTCTTGCTTGAAGTTTAGCTTCTTTTCGTACATCTGATCGTGTGTTTGCGTGCTGACAAAAGTACTTTTGGCCGCTTCATTGGGCTTGGGAGCCGATGAGGAACGTTCCAATCGTTCTAGATTAACGGTTGTTTTGATGCTTCCAAAAGCAATCACGGCATTTTTCCCGTTAATGTCTAAGATCTCGCCGATACTCGTTTGCCCCTTGATGCGCACATATTCTCCAACGGTTAATGGTTGGGATTTTGTGACTGAAGAAGGTGCTGGCTTGAGGTTGTTCTTCGGCTCGTCCTTCTTATTCTTTTTACGCTCCTGTTTCTCGCGTAGTTTTTCCATCTGACGAGCGATCTTCAGCTCTTGTTGTTCTGCAGTACGTTGGTCGATTGACGATTTAAATGCTTCAAACTCTTTTCTGATCGTGCGGGTTTTTTCTTTTTCGGCTTGCGCTTCTTTGATTTCACGTATCGTGTTTTCGATCTTGGCATTCGATTCTTTGAGAAGAGCTTCAGCTTCTTCTTTGGCCTTCCGAATAATGTCTTTACGAGATTTTTGAACCTCTTCCATTTCTGTTTGATAACGGGCTAAGGTTTCTTCTAACTGTTTCTCGCGTTGGCGGATATTCTGGCGTTTGTTCTCCCAATAGCGTTTGTCTCGTACAATGTCTTGTAGGTATTTATCGGCATTGATATATTCACTTCCTACGATCTCTGAAGCGTCGGCAATGACTTCTTCAGGCAAACCGATTTTGCGAGCGATCTCGACAGCAAATGAGCTCCCCGGATTTCCGATCTGTAATTGGAATAACGCTTGCATTTGGTGACGATCGTACAACATGGCACCGTTGACTACGCCTTCATGGTCTTCGGCAAAATGTTTTAGATTCTGATAGTGGGTCGTAATGACACCGAACGTTTGCTTGTTGTTGAAACGCTTTAAGACCGATTCGGCAATGGCACCGCCAATTTGAGGTTCTGTTCCTCCTCCAAACTCGTCGATCAGGATGAGGCTCTTTTCGTTGCAGAATTTCATCATGTTCTTCATGTTAGTGAGGTGAGAAGAATATGTACTCAAATCATCTTCGATCGATTGCTCGTCGCCGATATCAATAAAGATGCTACTAAAGATGCCGGCGTGACTGCGTTCGTGCATTGGAATCAGTAATCCACATTGTAGCATATATTGTAATAGGCCGACCGTTTTGAGGCAGACTGATTTTCCACCGGCATTTGGTCCGGAGATGATAAGGATGCGTTGTTGTCGATTGAGTTCGAGGTCTAGTGGAATAACTTTTTTCCCATGTTTGGCTAACGACATTTGGAGTAAAGGATGAATAGCCATGGTCCAGTCAATCACTAGCTCTTCCTCTAATGCCGGTTTGATGCTCTTAGTTTCGATAGCAAATAAGCTCTTGGCACGGATAAAATCAATTTCGGCTAGGAAAGCGTAGGATTGGAGAATCTCGGGAATCGATGGGCGGACGATGCTGGAGAATTCCGTGAGGATACGAATGATTTCACGTCGCTCGTCAGCTTCAAGTTCGCGGATGCGATTGTTGGCTTCGACCACTTCGGCCGGTTCGATGAAGACGGTCTTTCCACTAGCCGACTCATCGTGAACGATACCTTTGATCTTACGTTTGAGTCCCGGAGCAACGGGGATCACTAGGCGACCGTCGCGCATGGTGGGGGTGACATCTTTATCGACAAATCCTTCCGATTGAGCATTCCGTAGGATGCTATTGAGCGAACGAGAAATATTGCTCATGGTGACATTCAATTCGCGGCGGATGCGTGCCAATTCTTGTGAGGCATTATCTTTAATCTTACCATATTTATTGAGGATGCTATCAATCTTTCCGATAAGTTGTGGAAAGACCATCACATCACCTGCCAATGCGGAAAGATTAGGGTAGGGGGATTGCCCTTCTTCGTCTTCATGATGGTGCAAGAAGCGAACAATATTGTTGATGGTTTCTAGTGATCGTCTCAGATCGAACAATTCTTGTTCGTCAAGATACATCCCTTCAATTTTGATACGCATCAACGATTGGCGTACATCAAAGAAATATTGATCGGGAAACTGATCTTCTTCTTGAATAATGCGGATAAACTCTGTAATGAGGTTTAGTTGGCTTTCTACTACGGTAAACTCGTCGGAGAAAGTCATTTCGTGTACCCGTTCTTCGCCTAACGAACTGATGCATTTGTTGGCTAGTAATGTTCTAATCTGGTCGAAACCTATCTTGTGCTCAAAGTTTTGAGGATAAATCATATCTGTATTGCTTGTTACTCGGTGCAAAAATACGATTATTTACTGAAAAGGAGAAGAAGCTGTTATGAAATGGTTGCACTTGAGAAAAGCGATTTAGAGAATAAAGGCTTGAATCATCAACGAATCATCAACGGATGGTTAAAGAATGGTTAGAAAATGATTTAGTGATAAACGAGATAAAAACAGTCTAAATTTGTCGGTTTGTTATGAAAAAGCCGCGATTGATCGTTATTTGGTCTTGTTTTGCTGATTTTTTCTTGTTTTTGTTATTTGAATTTCTAACTTTGTTTTTCTCATCAAATAAATCTGTCGATGGAATCAATAGAACATTTCTTTCAACAACTGAGCACATGGCTATGGGGATGGCCAATGATTATCCTACTATTGGGTACTCATTTGTTTTTAACGATTGTCTTGCGCTTTCCACAACGTAAAATACTAACGGCTATCCGCTTATCGGTTACGAAAGATAAAGGGGCTTCGGGGGATGTGAGTCAGTTCGGGGCTTTAGCCACTTCTTTAGCGGCTACTATTGGGACTGGAAATATTATTGGGGTAGCAACTGCTGTGGCCTTGGGTGGTCCGGGCGCTGTGCTCTGGTGTTGGTTAACCGGTGTTTTAGGTATTTCGACTAAATATGCTGAAGGTTTACTCGCTATAAAATATAGAGTACGTAGCTCGACTGGTGAGATGCTTGGTGGTCCGATGTATGCGTTGGATCGTGGATTAAAAATGCGTTGGTTAGGTATTTTATTTTCTATTTTTACTGCTTTAGCAGCCTTTGGAATTGGAAATACGGTTCAAGCTAATTCTATAGCGTTATTATTAACAGAGAGTTATGGCATATCTTCTTACCTGACTGGTGGGGTGATTTGCTTGATGGTGGCTCTTGTCATTCTTTTTGGGGTAAAGGGTATCGCTAGAGTTTGTGCCAAGTTAGTTCCTTTTATGGCTTTGTTCTATGTGTTAGGTTGCCTTTATATTCTATATGTGAATGCTGCTTATTTGCAAGAAACTTGTTCTTTAATTGTTCATTCAGCCTTTACCCCGCAAGCTGCAGGGGGAGGATTTGTAGGAACAACACTGATGATGGCGG
>JBKEDO010000082.1:0-3499 GCA_047975405.1 Bacteroides sp. | reverse complement strand
TAGTTGTGTGACGTTTATATATTTGAAGATGAGAAGAGGCGGTTGCTTAAACAAAGGCTTTTTTGAGTCGGTTAATTCATCGAATTTGTGTATTTTTGGGCTTTATATAATCCCTTTAGAGTATTTAATATGAAGAAAAGCACGATTTTACTATCTATGATGGCTGCAGCCCCTTTAGTTGTAAGTGCGGCTAAAAAGCAAAAGACAAACATTATTTTTATTCTCGCTGACTTATATTCCCCGATGCCTAATTGAGCCCAAAAACTCTGGCAATGAAGATTAATCTTATGCTGTTTTATGGTGAATTCTGGCATGTGGAATCTTATTAAAAATTTATAATGATAGCAAAAATACGTATATGACTTGATATATGCAATAGATGGCTGTAAAAGAGTGATAAAAACGATCGACTATCTTGATGATCTGTTTCACCTTTATGTTGTCGCTATTTTATTTGTAGATATATCCGGTCCGTTGGTACGCGGCTGTTTGTGCTGTCAGTCTCTTGTATGTCTCTAGTTATGAGTTTGTTGGTGGCCTATGCTAACGAGCGTCGATATGAGTTATAGTTGTGTGACGTTTATATATTTGAAGATGAGAAGAGGCGGTTGCTTAAACAAAGGCTTTTTTGAGTCGGTTAATTCATCGAATTTGTGTATTTTTGGGCTTTATATAATCCCTTTAGAGTATTTAATATGAAGAAAAGCACGATTTTACTATCTATGATGGCTGCAGCCCCTTTAGTTGTAAGTGCGGCTAAAAAGCAAAAGACAAACATTATTTTTATTCTCGCTGACGACTTGGGGTATGGCGATTTATCCGGATTAAATCCCGGTAGCAAAATTAATACGCCTCATCTCGATCGAATGATGGAAGAAGGAGTCAACTTCACTGACGCACATTCACCTTCCTCTGTGAGTACACCAACACGCTATGGTATTCTTACCGGCCGATATTGTTGGCGTTCTTCTCTAAAATCGGATGTCTTATTTGGATATGACAAGCCTTTCATGACGGACCATCAAAGCACGATTCCTTCGGTGTTGCGTTCCGTGAATTATCATACGGCCGGTATCGGCAAATGGCATTTGGGATGGATCTGGAATAATGTGGATGCAGGACATGACAAGGTTGATTTCTCTAAGCCAATAGAAAAGGGCCCTACGACCAGAGGGTTCGATTATTTCTATGGTATATCGGGATCTTTAGATATGGATCCTTATGTTTATGTCGAGAATGACTTGCCCACCTCATTACCTAATCGTCAGACTGAAAATACGGGACTGGGATTCTGGCGTAAAGGGCCTACTGGTAGTGACTTTGATCATGAAGATTGTTTGCCGAACTTTACCCGTCGCGTGCAAAGCTATATCACAGAGAATGCTCAAAAGGAAAATCCGTTCTTTCTCTATTTTGCACTACCGGCTCCCCATACTCCCATCTTACCCGTTAAGGCTTTTCAAGGAAAATCGGGGTTGAGCCCATATGGCGACTTCGTAATGATGGTTGACTGGGTGGTTGGAGAAATTATACAAACCGTTAAAGAGGCCGGGATAGATGACGAAACCTTGATCGTGTTTACTTCCGATAATGGATGTAGCCTAGGGGCCGACATTAAAGGATTGCAAGCTAGAGGACATTATCCGAGCTATATTTATAGAGGACAAAAGGCCGACTTATTCGATGGAGGACATCGCATTCCGTGTATTGTTCGATGGCCGGGCAAAGCGAAGCCTCATGTGGTGACGCAACCTATTTGCCTAACCGATTTCTTTGCTACGTTTGCCGATATTGCCGGCTACGATATGAAAGCATCCGACGGAGTGGATAGTTATAGCTTAGTGCCTTTGTTGAAAAAGAAACAGGTGAGTCGGCCGATTCGTGAAACGGTGGTTCACCATTCCATTAATGGCGAGTTCAGCATCCGGAAGGGGAACTGGAAATTATTACTTTCTCCAAGTTCAGGCGGTTGGAGTGCTCCTTTGCCAAACGACAAAAAAGCGTTAGAGTTTTTACCTCCAATACAACTTTACAACATGGCTGTCGACCCTAGCGAAAGAGTGAATGTTGCCGCTCATTATCCGGAGGTTGTCGCTGAATTGAAGGAACTGATGGCGGGTTATATTCGCAATGGAAGAAGTACCCCCGGAAAGAAGCAAGAGAACGACCCTTGCAAAGAGTGGAAACAAATTAAATGGATGGAGAACCAATAAAGAATCGGTAATATGAGAAATGAAAAAAAGATGATGACCTTGTCTCTTCTTGCTTTATCTGCGACAGCATATGGAAATGGAGCAGGAGATCAGGCGGATGTTAAAGAGCCGACCAAGAAGATGAATGTCATTTATATCATGTCGGATGATCATTCCTATCAGACCATTAGTGCTTATTGCAATAAATTTGTTCAAACGCCCAATATTGATCGCTTGGCGAATGAGGGGGTGAGATTCACCAATAGTTTTGTGGCTAATTCGATTAGCGGACCTAGCCGGGCTTGCATGCTCACCGGTAAACATAGTCACGCTAATGGCTTTACTGATAATTCGCAAGTCTTTGATGGGACTCAGACCACTTTACCGAAGCTTTTGCATCAAGCCGGATATCAGACGGCAATCGTTGGGAAATGGCACTTAGGCTCTGCGCCGATAGGGTTCGATTATTCTGAAATCTTAATCGGGCAAGGCATTTATTATAATGCTCCTTTTATAAAGAATGGCGAGAAGGTACAGTCGAAAGGTTACGTGACGAATGTGATCACGGATAAAGCGATCGACTGGTTGGATCATGGACGAGAAAAAGATAAACCGTTTTGCTTGTTGTTACATCACAAAGCGCCTCATCGTACATGGATGCCGGACTTGCAAGACTTAGACCTTTATAATGATCGGACGTTTGAACTGCCGGAGAACTTTTATGATGATTATAAGAACCGTCAAGCTGCCGCGGGACAGGAGATGAGCATCATGAAAGATATGGATCTGATTTACGATCTTAAACTGGCAGATAAGGAGAACGAGATTCACTCCGGTCGGTTGGAGCAAGTCGGCCGTAGGATGTATGATAGCATGACGCCTGAAGAAAAGGCGATCTGGGACAAGCATTATGATGAGGTGATCCGAAAATTCAAAGAGGAACATCCCACCGGTAAGGCTTTAGCCGAATGGAAATATCAGCAATATATGCGCGACTATTTGAGAGTCATTCGTTCGGTCGACCGTAATATCGGACGTTTATTGAGCTATTTGGAGAAAAATAATCTGTTGGAAAATACCATGATTGTGTACACTTCCGATCAAGGCTTTTATATGGGAGAACACGGATGGTTCGATAAACGTTTCATGTATGAAGAATCGTTCCGTACCCCATTGTTGATCCGCTATCCCGGTGGAAAGAAGGGGGACATTCCTGAAATGGTTCAGAATATTGATTATGCGCCGACCATCCTTGAGATTGCAGGTCTCGGTACGCCTAAGGAGATGCATGGGGTTTCATTCTTACC
>JBKEDO010000106.1:0-4865 GCA_047975405.1 Bacteroides sp. | reverse complement strand
GTTCACTTGCGAGAGTTGAAGCACAATGCTATGCTGAGCGAAGTTGGTATCTTGATACTCATCCACTAAGATATAACGAAACTGATCCGCATAACGACTCAACACCTCCGGATGATCACGAAATAAGACATAAGTATAAAACAATAGATCATCAAAATCCATCGCATTCGCTTGACGACAACGATCCCAATAATAACGATAGATCTCATGAATCAGCTCCATTCGGTTCGCTCGATCAGCCTCCATGGCCTCACGATTCACCGCATACCGCGAGGGAGTGACCAGATGATTCTTTGCTTTTGAGATTTGCGCTTGCACCACTCCCGGCTTATAGGTTTTCTCATCGAGCCCTAACTCTCGAATGATGGAGCGCAACAAACTTTTACTATCTGCCGAATCGTAAATTGTAAAATTAGAGGTGAAGCCCAAACATTGAGCTTCTGCACGCAAAATACGAGAGAAGATGGAATGAAAGGTGCCCATCCATAAATAACGTGCACGTTCCGGACCAACCTGTCGAGCAATACGTTCTTTCATCTCTCGAGCAGCCTTATTCGTAAAAGTCAACGCTAAGATGTTCCACGGCTCATATCCGTTTTCCATCAGATAAGCTATCTTATAGGTTAGCACGCGCGTCTTGCCCGAACCGGCTCCGGCAATCACCAATGAAGGACCTTCATTATAGATCACCGCCGCACGCTGACCTTCGTTAAGTTCGTTTATATAATTTATATTCATGATCATATCCTGAAAATCGTAACACAGAGAATAAAACTCTATGAGATGCCACACACATCTATCGGCAAAAATAGAACATTCACCGCAAAGATTCATCTTTTTGGATGTATTTTTCCATTGGCAAATTTAATAAAACTCAATTCCCTCTAATGGGTCGGAGCCACAAAAATGAACATATTTCAAAAAACGTTTGTTATAAGAATACATAACAAATTATTCAATTTTAAAAGTTAAAATTATGAGCTACGAAATAGTAAAACTACCTTATGCGAACGACGCATTAGAGCCTATCATCAGTAAACAAACAATTGAATTTCATTACGGAAAACATCTTCAAGCGTACGTCAATAACTTAAACAACTTGGTCCCGGGTAGCGGGTTCGAAGGAAAAACTGTTGAGGAGATTGTAAAGACTGCTCCGGATGGTGCAATCTTTAACAATGCCGGTCAGGTACTCAACCACACGTTATATTTCCTTCAATTCACGCCTCACCCCACTAAAAAGGCACCGACAGGTAAACTTGCTGAAGCGATCGTACGCGACTTTGGTAGTTTGGAAAATCTACAAAAAGAATTAAATGCCGCATCAGTCGGATTGTTCGGCTCAGGATGGGCATGGCTATCGGCCGATTCAAATGGCAAACTGCACATCACTAAGGAAGCTAACGGTAGCATACCATTACGTCACGGTTTGACTCCATTACTCGGATTCGACGTTTGGGAACATGCTTATTATCTCGATTTCCAAAACCGCCGAGCAGATCATATTGCACGCCTTTGGGATCTGGTGGATTGGAACACCATCGAGAACAGAATGCTTTGAAGTGCAACTCACAAATACACCATTAGAGTTTATTTAAACTAAAAAAAAGACTTCAATGCGCACCACTATTTTAAAACCATTTATATTGGCTTTTGCGGCAATTACGCTTTTCTCGCCCATGCTTAAAGCAGATAATAAAGAGAAAGAAGCCGCAAGAGTCGATCATCAAAATCAAATAACAACTATGAATTATCAATTAGTTAAACTACCGTATGCTGCTAATGCATTAGAACCCATTATCAGTCAGCAAACCATAGAGTTCCATCATGGCAAACACCTTCAAGCATATGTCAACAACTTGAATAATCTTGTTCCCGGAACCGAATTTGAAGGAAAAAGTGTAGAAGAGATTGTTAAGTCTGCTCCCGACGGAGCGATTTTCAACAATGCGGGTCAGGTACTTAACCACAACCTGTACTTTCTGCAGTTCGCCCCTAATCCGAGTAAGAAAGCACCTACCGGAAAGTTGGCAGAAGCTATCAAACGCGACTTTGGCAGTTTAGAAAATCTGCAAAAAGAATTAGATGCTGCATCAGTCGGTTTGTTTGGCTCCGGATGGGCATGGCTATCGGTCGATTCAAATGGTAAACTACAAATTACCAAAGAAGCCAACGGAAGCAATCCCCTTCGTCACGGACTAAAACCACTTATCGGTTTCGACGTATGGGAACATGCTTACTACCTCGACTATCAAAATAAGCGAGCAGACCATATCAATAAATTATGGGAAATCATCGACTGGGATGTCGTTGAACAACGACTATAAAGACCTTTAACTTTATAAATTAACTAAGGCCATCTCAAAACAACGAGATGGCCTTAATTATGCCTACATAAAAGATCTATTTTGACGTCATCTGTTTTTTTGTGTACATTTGTATTTTTATCCATATCACAACGTTGGTATCTTACAAAATAAAGTCACACATGAATATCGAAATCATCCTATCGAACACCATAGGAAAATTAGAGGTTGAACAAGTTGCCTTTGAAGTTGAGTCTCATCCTGAAAAACTAGATGGATTATATGAATTGACTAAACACGAGAATAAGCGTATATCTTGGCATGCATGGTGGGTTTGCGATACACTAGCCAGACGTCACCACAATCTATTTATCGACAAAGAATCGGAAATTATCGAATTTATATTAAAGAGCAACCACGATGGAACAAAACGTTTGGCTCTAAATATATTATTGGCATCATCCCATAAGAACTTGTTCTCTACTCCATTGTTTAATTTTTGCCTAGACACCCTATCTAATGCCGGTCAACCACCGGCCATCATCGCCATTTGCATCAAGCTAGCTTACCAAATGTGCCTCAACAAGACTGATTTAATGAACGAACTAGCCGAATATCTCGAATATCTGCAAACCGACTGTTATACTCCAGCCGTACAAGCAACCCTTAGACAGACTACCAAAAAAATAAAAAAGCTAAAAAAGATTCCCATCCCTCGATAAAAGAGAAAGAGTTTGTTAATACTAACATTTTTTCACAGTAAAGTTTAGTCTTTCACAAGAGGTATTAGTAACTTTGCTAGACATAACCCTATAAGAAATGAAACTTATTGTCATTACAACCCCAACCTTTTTTGTAGAAGAGGACAAGATCATCACCGCTCTCTTCGAGGAAGGTTTGGAAATACTGCATCTTCGCAAGCCGGAGACGTCTTCGATGTTTGCTGAGCGCCTACTTACATTAATCCCACAAAAATTTCATTCCCGCATTGTTACGCACGAACATTTCTATCTAAAAGAAGAATTCAACTTACGAGGAATTCATCTCAATGTACGCAATCCTAATGAGCCACATGACTACGAAGGACATATCAGTTGCTCGTGCCATACAACAGAGGAAGTTAAAAGCAAAAAACATTTTTATGATTATGTCTTTTTGAGTCCAATATACGACAGCATATCTAAAGTCAACCATTATTCAATGCATACCCCGGAAGAGTTGCGACAAGCTCAGAAAGAAAAAATCATCGATTCAAAAGTCATCGCTTTAGGAGGTATCAATGCCGACAACCTGCTTGAGATCAAAGATTTCGGATTTGGGGGCGCTGCCGTATTAGGTGACTTGTGGGGACGATTCGATCCGTATAATGATAATAATTATCTTGCCGTGGTCGATCATTTTAAAGAGCTTAAAAGATTAGCCGAATAATAAAGAATACACAACGAACACTTAGTGATAAAAAGATAAGAAGAGCGGTCTCTGTGAAAAATGAGGCCGCTCTTCTTATATAAAAACCGGCTTAAAAACACATAGCGAAAAAGACTTTTGAGGTCTATTTCGCTATGATTCGTTCTGCTCTTCTGTCTTTCAACGGATAGCAGTATTTTCAAGAAAGGTCGTTTTCTTAATTAGAACTTATAACCCAACACGATTGAGAAGTTTTGATTCTTAGTATTTCCACCATCAACAATATTAGTCAATCCCAGTTGACCTTCAAGGCCAATAATAAATTTATTGAGTTCAAGAGCAACTCCAAGTCCCAAACCAGCATCAAATCGTTTAAAACGATTATCTCCAAAAGAATCGACACTGCCTGTTACGCCATCCTCTTCAATGCTAGTTTTACCTCCAATACCATAGGCCAAATAAGGACCAGCGCTCAAAACTATGTTTTTGTCATCAGCAACATTAAAATGAGCAGCAGCCATTACTGGTAATTCTAAATAAGCTAGATTAGCAGTTACGGAACCTTCTTTAGCTCCTTTAGTTGAGAAGAATAATGATGGCTGTATTGAAAATGTTTGATTCACGGCATAATCAAATCCACCTCCGAACTTCAAGCCAACCTTTGCATTCATATCAAGATCACCACCAAAATTACTAATATTCATACCAGCCTTGATATTCCAACTAGAAATCTGAGCAAATGATACGACAGAAAAGAGTGCTAAGCACATAAACAAAAAACCTTTTTTCATAATTGTAACTTTTTAATAATTAATAAATAAGAATTATTATATCAACAAATTCATCACCTAAATCAATAAGGATGAAAAGTTTAGGTATATCGATTTATTTACGATACAAAAATAAGTACAGATTTCAATAAAAACAACTTTTTACAAGTTTTTGTAAACAAAAATAGAACTATCAGATTATGGAGAGGAAAAGACCTATTTTTGAACGGAATATTCCTAATTTACCCTAATCGACCTATTCTTATTATGATTTCATAAAACAGAACAACGTTCATAATGCCACTTGACTGTGATGTCAGAAAAGAATTAAAAAGGGATGCATCTTCTAATCGCGTTTTTAGTTATCTTTGCGAACTATTTT
>JBKEDO010000019.1:0-5803 GCA_047975405.1 Bacteroides sp. | reverse complement strand
GCTCGTTGCATGACTTTAGGTAGGGTGATGGCTTGAGTGTCGATGATCAGTGCAGCATTACCCGGAAGAATGCGCGCTTGGGGGTTCGACCAGGGGTAGCAACCGGTGAGGAGGGAGTAACGGCTCGGCGTCGATGTGGCGGCCGTGCAATAGCCTTGCGTGAAGCGAATGCCTTCGTTGGCGATGCGATCCATCCCCGGAGTTTGTAACCGTTTGGCACCATAACAACTCAGGTCACCATATCCTAGGTCGTCGGCTACAATGACGACTACATTCGGATGAGTTTTGTCGGCAACTTTTTTCGAACGATCGGGACTCTTTTGGGCGAATGCCGAAAGTGCAGTTGCGCTACTTAGAAGATAAAGAAGTGGTTTCATAATAGATTTATTTTCTGTCTACACTTATTAATACAGATCACTAGCGAGATCCCCCCGAAAAGAAGTCATTTTTTTAATGTATTTAACAGAAAAATGATTTGGATTGCGAATCTTCTCGTTTCTTTTTGAAAAAAAAGGGCTACTTTTGTAGTCTCTTAATATAGGGAATGGAACCTCCCTGAAACCGCAAACAAGCTGATGGCTCCTACGTCATTCTAATCTTAAAGGATTATGGATCGTGAGTTGTGTCAGCTTTTTATCGACGTTTGTGGCAAATGCCGACTTTTTATTCTTTTGGGTTGTCTACTGGATAAATTCCCGTGACGGGCCTTTCTTTATCTCTGTTGTGAGGGGTAATCTCTTGCACGGATCTCTCATGTCCAAATGAAAGGATCAATACAAATTCAACATCTTATATATTCAACATCTTATATAAAATGAAAACGCATTTATTTATTATTCTTATGCTCTGCGGATGGTGCACGACCGTTTATGGTCAGTCGGTGGTTTCCGGCAGAGTGATCGACAAAACATCTAAATCTCCGCTGGAATATGTTTCTATCGCAGTTGTGAATCATGCCGGTGCCTTTGTGCGGGGTGTAGTAACGAATACCCATGGACGGTTTACCGTGAATGATCTTAAAAAGGGGAGCTATCGGTTTAGGTTCTCATGTGTGGGCTATCGTACTGATAGTCTGAAGGTAAATATCGGTGAGGTGAACCATATTTACGATATGGGGACTATACCGGTCTCGGAAGAGGTGGCTTCGATTGGTGAAGTGGTGGTCGAGGGACAGGCTAACATGGTTTCGGGGAAGCTGGAAAAGAAAACGTTCAATGTGGTGGATAACATTGCTCAGGCCGGCGGTTCGGTACTTGAAGTGATGCGTAACTTGCCCGGGGTGACGGTCGACCGAGAGGGAAAGGTGCTCCTTAGGGGCAGTGACAAGGTGGTGGTGCTGATCGACGGACAACAGTCGTCTTTAACGGGATTTGGCAACCAGAAGGGATTGGATAATATCTCTGCCGCGCATGTGGATCGTATTGAGGTGATCAATAACCCGTCGGCGAAGTACGATGCCCAAGGTATGGCGGGGATCATCAACATCATCTATAAGGAGGAAAAGAAGGAGGGGCTAAACGGTGAAGCCGGATTTAACTTTGGCTTGGGAGAGCTGACCAAACGAAAGGATAATCTGCCGGATATCATGGATAAATATTCGTTTACACCGAAATATAGTCCGAGTGTGAATCTGAACTACCGGACCAATAAGATTAACTTGTTCTTGCAATCGGATGCTATGTTCCGGAAAAAGGTCAACTCGAACGAGTTCACCACTCGTCGATATACGAATGGGAGTCGCGATCTGTTGTCTCAGTTCCTCGAGAACCGTGAGCAACAACAATATACGGTTAAACTCGGATTGGATTGGTGGATGGGAAAGAATGATCAGCTGACTTTCTTTGCCTTGTTTGAGGATGAATATCACATCGATCGGGGACATGTGCCTTATGATTATCTCGACGGAGGGGGACGTAAGCGATTCTGGACGTGGGCTGAGGATGAACGCACTTGGGCGATGAATTATCAGGCGGCTTATAAGCATCAGTTTGCTCAAGCCGGACATGTCTTGGAGGCGTCATTTCTTTATACGCATGGGGTGGAGGACGAGGTGTTCCCATTCACGGACTTGAGCGAGTTTAGAAATTCGACCGACGAGACGAGACTTGTGGCTAAAGAGAAGATTGCCGCACTGAAAGTGGATTATGTGAAGCCGTTGTTTAACGGTCGCCTTGAAGCGGGTACTAAGATGCAATGGCGTTCTATCCCGATCACTTACAACTTGTTCCCGGGTGAGAACTCGATTCTGGATCCCAACTTGGGACGATGGTCGGACTATCAGGAGGATATCTACGCTTGGTATGCCAATTATGTCTTTGAATCGAAATATGTGGATGTCGAAGCGGGAGTGCGTGCCGAGAAGGCTGTGACGGACTATCGAGTGGATCCGATGAATCAATATTATAAAAGTGAACGTGCGGACAGTCGGTTGAATTTGTTCCCCAATGTGAGGATCTCTTTCCGCCTGACCGATGCACATAAGATTTCTCTATTCTATAATCGGAGAGTGGATCGTCCCGGAGAGTTTGACTTAAGACCTTTCCCGAAATATGATGATCCTGAAATCTTGAAAACGGGAAATCCTTATTTGAAACCACAGTTTACTGAGGTGATGGAGATGGCTTATAAGGCTTCTTGGAATAGTGGAAGCCTGTTCTTGGCCGGATATTATAAGACGATCCGGGACCCGTTTACACGTGTTTATGTCCGCGACCCCTATCAATGGGATGTTTTAAACGGGGTGACTCAGAACTTGGGTCGTGGAAAGAACTACGGATTGGAGGTTGTGCTCGAACAGCAAATCACCAAGAAGTGGAACGTTAATGCCGGGTTCAACTGGTATAAGAATGTGATCGGAGCTTTCGATGGTGAGATTCTTTATCCGACCAAACAGTCGTTCTCTTTTGAAGAAACGAAGGGGAATACGTGGAATGTGAAACTGAACACGTCGTTGAAGGTGACTCAGAGTCTCGATGTGCAAGGATCGTACATCTATTATGCGAAGGATGTGATACCGCAAGGGGTGATCGATGGACGGGGATCGCTCGACATCGGATTGCGTAAAAAAGCCCTTGACGGCAGACTGGAGTTTTCTTTGTCGGCTACGGATCTGCTGAATACGTTCCAAATGAGACAGACGGTCGACGGACAAGAGTTTACGATGCATAAGGCAAACTACTATGAGACGCAGGTGGTGACTTGCGGATTGAAGTATCGGTTTTAGTCGATTGGCCTGAGGGCGATCACTCGAACGGGTGGGGTGATCTAAAACTGAAAACCACGAGATACGATAGATGGTATCTCGTGGTTTTTTTATTCGGGATGCTTAGGTCGATGATCGGTTTGACCAAAGAAGTCGGATTACTTCGTTAAAAGTTCATCGAACAATTTAGCAGTCGCCGGTGAAGAGGGGCGAGGTGCATTGGCTTTCAGAATCTTTCCTTCACGATCGAGAAGAATGAAACGTGGAATGCCGGTGATCATGTATTGCTTAGAGAAGCTGTCGTCTTCACCGAAGATGAGCTGTACACCTTTAAGTTCTTCTTTAGCCACCATGGTTTCCCAGGCTTTCTTGTTCTTGTCGCACGAGATGCTCACGAAGCAGATGTCTTTCTCACCATATTCTTTCTCTAATTTCTTCAAGTGAGGAAGTTCGCCACGGCAAGGACCACACCAAGTTGCCCATACGTCGATGTAGATGAATTTTCCTTTGAGATCGGCTAGAGAAACGGTTTTTCCGTTGATGTCCTGGCAAGTGAAACTAGGTGAGAGGTTTCCCGGTTTGAGAGGCTCCCATTTAGCACAAAGGGCTTTGATGTCGTCGACTTTACTAGGGGCGGTTACATTTTTATGGAAGATTTCCAGCAGCTTGTCGCTGTTCTCTAAACCGTTGTATGAGATGGTCTCTTTTACAAGGTTATAAACCAAAAATTCTTTAATGGCCGAATCTTTGATCTGAGCATCGATGTATTCCAACATGCTTACCGTAAAGTTATCGGCATTGTCGGCAGTCGGTGTCGGCATCACTGCATAGATGTAGCTTTGGAGGAACGATTGATACTCCGGAAGCGTGAGTAAAGCAGCATCTTCTACATATAAGGATTTGACTTTGTCGTAGAAGGCTTGACTAGGCTGATAGGCGGCATCTTTCGTCATGTATTGGTAAGCTCTCGGAAAATTGAGTAAGGCTTCATAAGTGGAATATTTCAAACGAGCGGTTTCCAATTTGACAAAGCTTGGATCGAGCCGGTATTTAGCTAGAACAGCACAGTTGCTATTGTAGACGTCGTCGGTCTTCTTCATAAAATCCGCTTCGGGAATATTGCAATCTTTGTATGAGAGGGATTTTAGTTCCCCGCCATTCAAATAGGCATTGATCTGACTGGTGGATCCGATAAACTGAATGGTGGAATCCATGGCTTGTGCATCGAATGAAACGGTCAGGTCTTTTGTTGAATCAAGGTATAATAATTTGGGAGTCCGGCTCTTTCCAAAATAGAATTTGACGTATTGAGGAGAACTTTCGTTGAACTCGTACTGTGCCTGGCCTTCTGCGTTGAATGCGAGAGGCTGAGGTTGTGGTGATGAAGGGAACATGAGGGCGCTACGACTGTTATCACCGGCGTTTTTGGCTTTAAAGGTGATTGTCGATGCATTTGCAACTAAATGAATAGCAAGCAATGCAACTAAAGCTAAATTCTTTTTCTGATTCATAATAATGTGTTGTTTAAAGATGTTTGTTTCTATTTGTAGCACAAATGTATGAAAAATCACTAATCTTGTTCGATTTTGACATTTTTTTTGAAAAAATAAAAGAATAGCTTTTAATACCCTACTTCTAGTTGGATTTGAAACTACTTTAATGGTGTTGTTGGCGAATACTAGTCTGCGATTATCTGAAAATAATGCTCTAGAAAAGTTAATAGTCGCTTTTCTAGAGCATTGTTTTCTGATTGGTTTTGATTAGATCTGATATAATTCACACGGTTTTCCTGTTGAGGGGTAATTTATATTAACTGAGATCTTGATTTGAGTGGATTTTTTGTTTTTTATTGAAGATAAGTCTACATTTTCTATTACATGGCAACCATTAGCTTCACAAGTCGTATCAAATGAAATGTGTTTTTTACCCTTTTCTGCCATGTCCTCTTGCTCCAACTTTATTTGCTTGATCGTTAGCCCATTGCATTGCTTCTGATTTTTCATCTAAGTTTAAATGTAATTGATCCATAATCTGTTTCTTATATTGATTTTTGTTTTTTTTAAATTGTTTCTTGGGTTTCATTGAAAAATGATGTGCGCCACTTTTTTATACTTTATTTAATGATAGACGTTGTAAAGCGTCAAGAATCATTCTACAATTAAAGATTGATCGAAGGATTAAGGTGTGATCTCAATATCATATTTATCTAAAAGTCCCACGATATCGGGTATCGAGAACTTGGCTTTTCGTATTCTATTGCGTTCCGGATCGATCGAATAATAGTGGGAAGTCCGAAAATCGACTTTCTCGAGAATGGTGTGATCGAATGTGGAGCGATTCAGATTGCATTCAATGAACTTTGAAGCGGTGAGATCGCTTTCGGTGAAGTCGACCTCTTCAAACTGTGAATGGTCGAAAGTGGTCTTCCTTATTTTAAGGTTGTAGAACGAGGAGTAGTTCAAGATGCAGTGCCGGAAAGAGAAGGAGAGACCGAAAGGATGACAATCGGTGAAGAGTAATCCCAGCAGTTTGCAGTTGTTGAAGTCAACCTCTCTAAAGGTGGTTCCATTGAGCTTGGCTAGACTGAGATCGCAATCGATG
>JBKEDO010000060.1:0-3374 GCA_047975405.1 Bacteroides sp. | reverse complement strand
GGAATCTGAAGATTATCGCGTGATTGAAGTGAATGCTCGTTTGAGCCGTTCATCGGCTCTAGCGTCTAAAGCAACCGGTTATCCTTTGGCTTTTGTGGCGGCGAAGTTAGGTTTGGGCTACGGATTGTTCGACTTGAAGAACTCGGTGACTAAAACGACTTCTGCCTTCTTCGAACCGGCATTGGACTACGTGGTTTGTAAAATTCCGCGTTGGGACCTTGGTAAGTTCCACGGCGTAGACAAGGAGCTTGGCTCTTCTATGAAATCGGTCGGAGAGGTGATGGCTATCGGTCGCACATTCGAGGAAGCCATTCAGAAGGGTTTGCGTATGATCGGACAAGGTATGCACGGTTTCGTTGAAAACAGAGAATTGGTGATTCCTGATTTGGACAAGGCGTTGCGTGAGCCAACCGATAAGCGTATCTTTGTGATTTCTAAAGCGTTCCGTGCCGGATATACGATCGATCAAGTACACGATCTGACTAAGATTGATAAATGGTTCCTTCAGAAGTTGATGAATATCATGCATACATCAGAAGAACTTCATCAATGGGGAAATAACAATAAACAATTAAATAACTTACCTAAGGAACTGCTTCGCACAGCGAAAGTACAAGGGTTCTCTGACTTCCAGGTGGCTCGTGCGATCGGATACGAAGGAGATATTGAAGAGGGATTACTTTCGGTACGTAACTATCGTAAATCATTGGGCATCGTTCCGGTGGTGAAACAGATCGATACGTTGGCTGCTGAGTATCCGGCTCAAACCAATTACCTCTACTTAACTTATAGTGGAGTGGCGAATGATGTTCATTACTTGGGCGACCACAAATCGATCGTGGTACTCGGTTCGGGTGCTTACCGTATCGGATCGTCGGTAGAGTTCGACTGGTGTGGAGTTCAAGCTCTAAAAACCATTCGTCAAGAAGGTTTCCGTAGCGTGATGATCAACTATAATCCGGAGACGGTGTCGACCGACTATGATATGTGTGATCGCTTATACTTTGATGAGTTGACTTTCGAACGTGTCATGGATATCTTGGAATTGGAAAACCCTCATGGTGTGATCGTATCGACCGGTGGTCAGATTCCAAACAACTTGGCGATGAGATTGGATGAACAGGATGTTCATATCTTGGGTACAAGCGCTAAGAGCATTGATAATGCTGAGGATCGTGAGAAATTCTCTGCGATGCTCGACCGTATTGGAGTCGATCAGCCTCGCTGGCGTGAGTTGACTTCGATGGACGATATCAATGAGTTTGTCGAAGAAGTAGGCTTCCCGGTATTGGTTCGTCCGTCGTATGTGCTTTCGGGTGCGGCGATGAATGTTTGCTCGAACCAAGAAGAACTAGAACGCTTCTTGCACTTGGCTGCTAATGTGTCGAAGAAACACCCGGTTGTGGTGAGTCAGTTCATCGAGCATGCTAAAGAGGTTGAAATGGACGCTGTGGCTCAGAATGGTGAGATCGTTGCTTATGCGATCAGTGAGCATATCGAGTTTGCCGGTGTTCACTCGGGTGACGCAACGATACAGTTCCCTCCACAGAAACTTTATGTAGAGACGGTTCGTCGCATCAAACGCATCAGCCGTGAGATTGCTAAAGAATTGAATATCTCTGGTCCGTTCAACATTCAGTATCTGGCTAAAGATAACGATATCAAGGTGATCGAGTGTAACCTTCGTGCGAGTCGCTCTTTCCCATTCGTAAGTAAGGTGTTGAAGATCAACTTTATTGAACTTGCCACTAAGGTGATGCTGGGCTTGCCGGTTGAGAAACCTTCTAAGAACTTGTTCGAATTGGATTATGTCGGTATCAAAGCTTCTCAGTTCTCGTTCAACCGTCTGCAAAAGGCCGATCCGGTGTTGGGTGTCGATATGGCTTCAACCGGTGAAGTAGGATGTATCGGTTCCGATACGTCGTGTGCGGTCTTGAAATCGATGTTGTCTGTGGGATATACCATTCCAAAGAAGAACATCTTGCTGTCGACCGGAACCATGAAGCAAAAGGCTGATATGATGGATGCTGCTCGCTTATTGGTTGAGAAAGGTTACAAACTTTTTGCTACCGGTGGAACGCACAGAACATTGGCCGAGAATGGTATTGAAAGTACGTTGGTTTACTGGCCAAGTGAAGACGGTCAGCCACAAGCCTTAGAGATGCTTCGTAGCAAGCAGATCGATATGGTGGTGAACATCCCGAAGAACTTAACTTCAGGTGAGTTGACCAATGGTTATAAGATCCGTCGTGCTGCAATCGACTTGAACATTCCTTTGATTACCAATGCTCGTTTGGCAAGTGCGTTTATCAATGCCTTCTGTACGATGAGTATTGATGATATCGCGATTAAGAGCTGGGATGAATATAAATAAATGACAATAGAGTCATCATGACATAAAAGAGGCTGATCCTTAGTATTGCTTTGTGGATCAGTCTCTTTTGCTTTTTATACCGTTCGATTTGTTCCTCCTCTAGATTTCTCCTTTGAAAAATTCTGTCAGTTCTGTTGGTAGATTCAAAGCTTTGGGCTAAATTGCACCCTTAAACTTTTTTTAGGTCTTGTATTCATCTTTTAAACCGGACCTATTTTTTTATTTTAATGGTACTATAAACAAGTATATATGGGTATGGATAATCATATTGTGATTATGGCAGGTGGCATCGGCAGTCGTTTTTGGCCGATGAGTACGCCGGAATGTCCCAAGCAATTTATTGATGTGATGGGATGTGGACGTACATTATTGCAAATGACGGTGGATCGTTTTGCGGGTATTTGTCCTCAAGAAAATATGTGGATTGTGACTTCGGAGAAATATGTGGATACGGTTTGCGAACAATTGCCTGAAGTCCCTCGAGATAATATATTGGCCGAACCTTGTGCTCGAAATACGGCGCCATGCATTGCCTATGCTTGTTGGAAGATCAAGAAATATCATCCTAATGCTAATATTGTGGTGACGCCTTCGGATGCTTTAGTGGTTGATGTCACTGAGTTTCGACGGTTGATCGATAAGGCATTGCGGTTTACTTGGCAGAGTAGTGCTATTGCCACCTTAGGGATCAAACCGACACGTCCGGAGACCGGATATGGGTATATTGCTGCCGGTGGACAACTGAATACCGATAAAGAGATTTTTCAGGTTGAAGCGTTTAAGGAGAAACCCGATCGGAAAACGGCCGAAGACTATGTGTCGAGTGGCCATTTCTTTTGGAATGCGGGCATCTTTATTTGGAATGTGCGGACCATTACGTCTGTGATGCGTGTCTATGCTCCGGGCATTGCTCGGATCTTCGATCATGTGTTCCCTGATCTGTTTACCGAACGGGAAGAGGAGGTGATTCGTAAGATGTTCCCGACTTGCGAGAAGATCT
>JBKEDO010000032.1:0-93993 GCA_047975405.1 Bacteroides sp. | reverse complement strand
TTTAACCTCAAAAACCTTAAACAAATTTTTCAGGATATCATTGCGATATTAAAAAGAATAATTATCTTTGCACCCGCAAACAAAGTTGGTGCCATAGCTCAGTTGGTAGAGCAAAGGACTGAAAATCCTTGTGTCCCCGGTTCGATTCCTGGTGGCACCACTTTTTGTATAATGAATCGGAATGTAGCGCAGTTGGTAGCGCACTACGTTCGGGACGTAGGGGTCGGGCGTTCGAATCGCCTCATTCCGACAGAAAGCGACAAACAGTGAAAATTACTTGTCGCTTTTTCTTTTTCATTTCTGCAAACCTCTGTAAATCTGCGGAAAACCTTAAAAACTTCATTCTCGTTTTCTGTTCGATAATCATTATTTTTCTTGTTGAAGTACATTCTGCTAGGATAGATTTTGTCTTTTTTGCCTATTAAAAAACACTATTGCTCCAAAAACCACCTAATTTATAAGACATTTCAATCGTCTGATTGATATATTTCATCATGTTCGATAAAGAGAATGGTTTTCATTGTTCAATTTTCGTAATCATTAAAAGTAGTGTTTGGGATATTCGGAATTACCGAAAACTTTATCAAATTGAATAAGAATAGTATTCGTGTCGTAATTTAGGACACTGAATATTTTAGTATCGTCTAAGTTCAAATACTTCATTATCTTTTAAGTGTGTCTAATGTGATTTCAAATCGGGTTTTCCCTTTGAAATAGTCTATTATTGATTACGGTCGTCATAAACTATTTAAAAGGTTTTTATTATGGCTGATGCATATTTCTTTTTCCTTATTATATAATATAATTATTTCCGTACAATCTTTGGATTTCACATTTTTAGTAAAAATAATACCCTCTTTATCGTTGTGTGCCCACTTGAAGCGTCTATAGTAGTTTACTTGCGAATTAAGAGCGTCCAGAAGATTATCATTTAGAATAAGGTCTGTATTATAAGTAATATCTACTGATGTAACTGCACTATTTAATAAGATACCCTATACATCAATATCGCAGATATTCAATAGGTTGATATTGGTTAGGCACTCTTTGATAGTCTCTTTTTAAATTGATTCTGGATATTTTTCTTTTATTATGAGAAGAAAAGGTATTGCTGCCCCTAATGTTCTGTTTTATCACTTGGATTATCATCTGGTTTGACTGGTATAGTCTTCCAGTTATTACTTATGCCTTGTAATATTACTTGGATATACCAACCTGACTTACTTCTGTCTCTCAATAATTGGCCGGTTTTTGCTTTGGTTTCGTCTCCAAAATTACGATACATTCTTTTTCCTATGTTATCCATAATATTAATCTTATGCCAGATAAATGGTGAAATGAAGTAAGAAAGTAAAGAATAGCAGGTTGATTCCGGAAAAAAATATCTAGCTCAGAAAATTTAAACATAGAACCGTTCGTTTATCCGAATCACACTTACAAAAAAGACATATAATAATTGGTGGGGTACAACAGATCTCCCTATCCAACAGATAGACAGGGAGATAAAAAGTATATTCAACCACTATAGTATGTTATTTACAACACTTATATATTATTCGAAATAAGACATATCATGTGGTATCAAAAAATCACATCAATATTGTTTATTGAAATCAATTTTAACAGATAATCCAGAATTAATATCAGGTAGTAATTGAGGACTAACTCCTATAGATTTTCTTAAATCTTTTAAAAGGTCATCAGCATTAAACTTACCCCCTAACAAAGCCTCCGATTCTGGTCTTTCCCGACTGGATTCTCTAGCTCTATATACCTCGACATAAGTAACTCCTTTTTCTATTGCTTCCAAACAAACTGCTCTAATATAAAATCTATTAAATTCACTTTGAGCAATAAGTCGTGCGGCATTTATAGGAACTTTCTTAGTTACCCCATTATGAACTTCTATCTCATTTAAACAATCATTCTGCTTAATCAAAGACTCCAATGTTTCTTCATTTCCATTTTGAATAGACTCTTTTAAATAAGTCATATAAAATTCACAACCTTGTGAGTTTAAACGAGAACTTATATATAAATTACCTGCAGCAAAATCTGAATCCACTTCAGAAAGCATTTTTTGCCTCACACTTTCTGACAAATTCAAAAAATTAAAACTTCCCATACAATCAAATTTAAAGGTTACACCAATATTGGTATACAAAAATAATGAAATAACATCTACTTAATGCAATTTATAATATTTTTTATATCATAATATTATACAAAGAGCATCTAAAAAACAACAATCTACTAAAAGACTCATCGAACCAACTAACAATTCTAATAGAATCTTTTATAAATTTGTTCGATAATTCGATAGTGTAGTCGACCAATAACAGGATAACTTACATTTGAACAACAAGTTAGCCTATTGTTTTTAAAGCTACCGGGACGAAATCGGGACAAGAGTCTACGAAAACAGAGCATCCTTCCAATTAAAAACAAACTCCATTTATCTTACACCTTCCACACCAAACCCACACTATCCTACACTATTCCATACCAAACAAACGACTTACATCATTAACATCCCATAGTAAAAAAGCCATAATACAAGGGGGTAATTATTTACGAAGACTTAATTAACCACTATTCAAGTCCAATTAAGCAACTGCGATGATTCCATTAATGAATTTATAAATTCAATAAGTTGAGCCCTCGAAGGTGGGCTCTTCAGCCCTCGTTCGAGGGCTCATGGGTTTTCGTTCGAGGGCTCAACAAACCGAGCTTAAAGAGCATCTAAAGAAACGACAAGAGAGATTAATAAAACGGCAAGAGAGACTAAAGAAGCCACAAGAAAAACTAAAGACAACTAAAAAAAAGATTAACGACAAAGTATAAAACAACAAATCACCCAAACAGGATGTTAATATAAGAGTCACCCCAAAAAGCATTATTTGAGTATTAAAATGCATAAAACAACTTTTTTTGTATAAAACAGGAGAAAAAAAGAGCTTAAATTGCATTTTAATTGAAATTAATGCATAAATTTGCACCATCAAAAGAATAATTATACAATGAAAAAGAAAGCAAACCGGTTAGATACCATCAAGATGATTATCTCAAGCAAGGAAGTTGGCTCACAAGAAGAACTTTTGCAAGAGTTGAACCATGAAGGATTCAATTTAACTCAAGCCACGCTCTCACGCGACTTGAAGCAATTGAAAGTAGCCAAAGCTGCAAGCATGAACGGCAAATACGTCTATGTACTTCCTAATAATGTCATGTATAAACGTTCTAACGAACAAACCGCTAGCGACATGTTGACAAACGATGGATTTATCTCCATTGAGTTTTCGGGCAACATAGCTGTTATCAAAACACGACCCGGATATGCCAGTAGAATGGCATATGACATCGACAACCAAGAACTAAATGAAGTATTGGGTACAGTAGCCGGAGATGATACCATTATGTTAGTCCTACGAGAAGGAGTTACCGCCAATCAACTACGCAAAACGCTATCGTATATCATCCCAAACATACATTAAACATTTTGATACTGTAAGAAAATCAATGGATACTAAGCAAATTGATGTTATGGTAGCCGACGCCTCACACGAGATTTACGTTGACACTATCTTGGAAACAATAAGAAATGCTGCTGCCGTCAGAGGAACGGGAATCGCTGAGCGGACTCACGATTATGTAGCTACAAAAATGAAAGAGGGTAAAGCCATTATTGCACTTTGTGGTGACGATTTTGCAGGGTTTACCTATATTGAGTCGTGGGGCAACAAGCAGTATGTCGCGACTTCAGGTCTTATTGTTCATCCAAACTATCGGGGACTTGGCTTAGCCAAGCGAATTAAACAAGCTTCTTTTCAGTTAGCACGACTCAGATGGCCAAAGGCTAAAATCTTCAGTCTAACGTCAGGAGCTGCCGTCATGAAGATGAATACTGAACTCGGATACGTCCCCGTGACGTTCAATGAGCTGACCGACGATGAGTCCTTCTGGAAAGGCTGCGAAGGCTGTACCAATCATGACATCTTAGTCGCAAAGAACAGGAAGTTCTGTATCTGTACCGCCATGTTGTACGATCCGGAAGATCCAAAGAACAAGAAAAAAGAAGAAGAAAGAAATAGCATTTAAAGGAAGTAAGAGATGGAACAAAAAAAGAAAGTTGTTGTCGCATTTAGTGGTGGACTAGACACCTCGTACACCGTGATGTATCTAGCTAAAGAAAAAGGCTATGAAGTTTATGCTGCTTGTGCAAACACAGGTGGATTCAGTGCCGAACAGTTGAAGCAAAACGAAGAAAATGCTTACAAGCTAGGAGCAGTTGGTTATGTAACGATCGACGTCACAGAAGAGTATTATGAAAAGAGCTTGAAATATATGATCTTCGGGAATGTGCTCCGTAACGGTACTTATCCGGTATCTGTAAGCTCGGAACGTATCTTCCAAGCTTTGGCTATCGCCCGCTATGCAAATGAGATTGGTGCAGATGCTATCGCTCATGGTTCAACCGGTGCAGGAAACGATCAGATCCGCTTCGACATGACCTTCCTCGTACTTGCCCCTAATGTAGAAATTATCACCCTAACACGCGATATGACTCTAAGTCGCCAAGAAGAGATTGATTACCTTAATCAGAATGGATTCTTTGCCGATTTTACCAAACTAAAATATTCTTATAACGTTGGCTTATGGGGAACTTCCATTTGTGGCGGTGAGATCTTGGATTCGGCACAGGGACTTCCTGAATCAGCTTATCTGAAACATGTTCAGAAAGAGGGCTCGGAGCAGCTGCGCCTCGAATTCAAACAAGGCGAACTTCATGCGGTCAACGGAGAAGTCTTCGACGATAAGATCAAAGCCATCCAAAAGGTCGAAGAGATCGGTGCGGCTTATGGCATCGGACGCGACATGCACGTTGGAGATACCATCATCGGTATCAAAGGACGAGTAGGCTTTGAAGCTGCTGCTCCTATGCTGATCATCGGTGCACACCGCTTCCTAGAAAAATATACTTTGAGCAAATGGCAACAATACTGGAAAGACCAAGTGGCCAACTGGTATGGTATGTTCTTGCACGAGAGTCAATACTTAGAACCTGTGATGCGCGACATCGAAGCCATGTTGTCGGAAAGCCAACGTAACGTGAATGGTACGGCCATTCTCGAACTTCGCCCACTCTCTTTCTCGACCATCGGCGTGGAATCGGAAGATGACTTGGTAAAATCGAAGTTAGGTGAATACGGAGAGATGCAGAAGGGATGGACGGCAGAAGATGCCAAAGGGTTTATCAAGGTCACTTCTACTCCACTACGCGTCTATTACGGTAACCATAAAGATGAAAAGATATGATAAAAGTAGGAATCATTGGAGGCGCCGGTTATACGGCAGGTGAATTGATCAGACTGCTGATCAACCATCCTGAAGCTGAAATCGTATTTATACATAGCAATAGTAGTGCCGGACGTCCGATCACAGATGTTCACGAAGGATTATATGGCGATACGGAGCTGACTTTTACCGATCAGTTGGCATTGGACGACATCGATGTTCTGTTCTTCTGTACAGCTCATGGCGACACGAAGAAATTCATCGAGAGCCACAACCTTCCGGAAGAGTTGAGGATTATCGACCTTTCAATGGACTATCGCATCAAGAGTGAGGAGCACGACTTCATCTATGGTCTTCCAGAGCTGAATCGTAGAGCAACTTGCACCTCAAAACATGTGGCCAACCCCGGATGCTTTGCAACGTGTATCGAACTGGGACTATTACCATTGGCCAAACATCTGATGCTGAATAGCGACATTACGATCAATGCCATCACCGGAAGCACGGGAGCCGGAGTGAAACCTCAGGCCACCAGCCATTTCAGTTGGCGCGACAACAACATGAGTGTTTATAAACCGTTCGAACACCAACATTTGGCAGAAATTGAACAATCGCTCAAGCAGTTGCAGAACAGCTTCAACGCCGAAATCAATTTCATCCCTTATCGTGGCAATTTCCCTCGCGGCATCTTTGCAACGATGATGATAAAAACAAAAGTCGCTCTCGACGAGATCATCCCCCTATATCAGGAGTATTATTCGAAAGATTCTTTTGTACACATCGTCGACAAGAATATCGATCTAAAGCAGGTGGTCAACACCAACAAATGCCTCATTCATTTAGAGAAGCATGGCGATAAACTATTGATCATCTCTTGTATCGACAACCTTTTAAAAGGAGCAAGCGGACAAGCCGTACACAACATGAACCTCATGTTCAACCTCGCAGAGACGGTCGGCTTACAGTTAAAACCGTCTGCTTTCTAACACAAAACTTCATTTACTGAACATAGCAACCGACTCCACCGCATTAAAGTGAAGTCGGTTGCCCATAAACGAATCCCCAATTATGAATTTATTTGATGTCTATCCGTTGTTCGATATCAACATTGTCAAAGGCCAAGGTTGCCGGGTATGGGACGACCATGGAACAGAGTATTTAGACCTCTATGGTGGACACGCCGTGATCTCTATCGGTCACGCCCACCCACACTATGTTGAGCAAATCAGTCGCCAAGTGGCTACGCTCGGTTTCTATTCTAACTCGGTCATCAACAAATTGCAAGAAGAAGTTGCTCTGCGTTTAGGCAAGCTCTCGGGATATGAAGATTATGCTTTATTCCTGATCAACAGTGGCGCTGAGGCCAACGAGAATGCCTTAAAACTAGCTTCATTCCACAACGGGCGTACTAGAGTGGTTGCTTTCAACAAGGCCTTTCACGGACGGACGTCGTTGGCGGTAGAAGCCACCGACAATCCGAAAATCATTGCACCGATTAATGCCAATCAGCACGTGACTTACTTGCCTCTAAACGATATCGAGCAGATGCGTCGGGAGCTATCGAAAGGCGATGTTTGCGCGGTCATCATTGAAGGTATTCAAGGTGTCGGAGGGGTACAACTTCCCGATACGGCGTTTATGCAAGCCCTTCGAGAAAGCTGTACGGAACATCAAACCGTCTTGATTCTCGATGAGATACAGAGTGGTTACGGAAGAAGCGGAAAATTCTTCGCTCATCAATATCATGATATAAAACCAGATTTAATTACCGTAGCCAAAGGAATAGCCAATGGCTTCCCAATGGGCGGAGTGCTCATCAGTCCGATGTTCACCCCGATATTTGGTCAGCTAGGTACCACTTTCGGGGGAAACCACTTAGCGTGTAGTGCAGCATTAGCGGTGATGGATGTGATAGAAAATGAACACCTGATTGAAAACGCAGAAAAAGTCGGCCGTTATTTATTAAAAGAACTGCAAGGCCTACCCGGAATTAAAGAGGTTCGGGGTCGCGGACTAATGATCGGTATTGAGTGCTTCGAGCCGGTTAAGGAACTCCGTCAACGTTTGATTCACGAACAACACATCTTTACCGGGGCTAGCGGTACTCACGTGATCCGCCTACTCCCTCCGCTATGTTTAAAGATGGAAGAGGCCGATGAGTTCTTAAGCAAATTCAAGAAATTACTCTAAACGAACGTCAGTTCGACGAGCACTCTTAACATAAAGTAAGCTGATGATCTTGTAAATCATCAGCTTACTTTATGTTAAAAGGCATCGCTTATTTCACGATCCGCTGATAATGGCAAACAAGTAACCGACCTGTTTCATCGTGAAGATGCATGCCGTTGCCCTCACAATAACGAAAAAGAGAGCATTGCGCACACTGTCCCGAACGAAGCCACTCACGTTCTCTAAATGTCTGATAACCGTTTTCCCATACATCCATAAAGTTATCTTTGTAGATGTTCCCCTGCGAAAAGTTACTGCGAATACTGGGACAAGCACTGATAGAGCCGTCGACCAATACCGATGCCACGCTAATACCGGCATTGCAACTATAAAAAGAATCGCGTACTTCGGCTTCGTAACCGCCTAGAAATCCCTCGCAGGCAAAGTTCATTCGAATGTTTTTTTCCTTACGCGTTTGTTTTATAAACTCCAATAAGGCCGTAAAGTCGGCATCGCTCAATTGAAGCTCCGGATGTTCAGCTGCCCGTCCAACAGGGAAGATGGTGAATATTCGCCATTCTTTCACTCCCAAGTCTATGAGGTATTCCTTAAAACGAGACAAGTCTTTGAAGTTAAGCCTATTAACACAAGTCACCACATCCCAACGTAATATTTTTTCTCCAGACAACATACGGATAGCCTCACTCGCTCGACTAAAACTTTGTGGATGACCACGAAGCCAATTATGTGCTTCTTCAAAACCGTCTAGACTAATAGTGATGGCGTGCATACCGGCAGCCAAAAGGGAGTCTAATCGACGGCGGGTAAGGAGTAGCCCATTAGACACAATACCCCACGGGAACTCACGTTTATAAAGCTCCATTCCCACAGTCTCCAAATCTTGACGAACCAATGGTTCGCCACCGGTAATAATGATGCTGACTTTGTGCTTCTCTATAAGCGGAGCGATGGAATCAATTACAGCAAGAAAATCTTCCGCAGGCATATCTTTCTGAACAACATTTTGTCTGCAATCGCTTCCGCAATGCTTGCACGACAAATTGCAACGGTGCGTACACTCCCAAAACAATTGCCGCAATGGATGCTGTTTCTTATGGTTTTCCCTTATTTTTCTGGCTAGTTCTAGCCCAATGCGTTTCCTTAATGAGATAGAAGCCGCACTCATTTAACTTCATCCTTTTGAAGAGTAATCACAATATCGTCTTTTGAAGTGGTACCTTGAAACCAACTTCCATCTCCACCCGATGGTTTGTCCATTGTTATATCTATTGAGTCTGATTTGAAAGAGCCATTTGCAGCGCCGTCCACATCACGGGCCACCAATCTGAATTTTTCTTCAGCGCCAAGATCTCCCTTAAAAGCGAACTCTCCAGAAGCATTCGTTTTCAATGGTTCTGCTCGATTGTAGGAAAGAGTATTGCGCACACCCTTTAACTCTACTTCTATATCACGAATAGGTTGTCTTTGTGCATCAATCACCTTTCCTTTTAAGCTATAAGTCGCATAAGGTGTACCATACATCTGCGGCTCGTTATTATCACAAGAAGAAAAGCCGAGTAGCAAGAGAATAGAATTCAGCAACGAAGCCGAAACACGAAGCCAGAAATTGTTTGCCTTTTTCATATGGAAGATATTTAAAGAAATCTTGTATCACTATGTACACAGAAAACAAAGTTATTAAAAGGTTCTAGTTATCAAATGATTTCTGTCTATTTTTATTTTCTTTTAGGAAGATACTCATTAAAATCAAAAGTAATTCCTCAAAAGCAAAGAAACCATTGTTAGTCTAAGATATCGAAAGCTGAAGCTATGATACATTTGCAGCATTTCCCCCCCCAGTATCATACAACCGCTTCGTAGAACTGAAAAAAAGTATGGCATTACTGCATATGGTTTCTTTCCAGAGAAGCCGATCATTAATATCAAAAGAATACCAGATAACCAGTCCACTCCATTTTAATCGTTTTCGTCAGACTAACGTTAAAACAGGTCAAACGCCCTTAGAATCATTCTACCAACAAGCAACTTGATTGAGGTATTCTCTATCAAGTTGCTTGTTTTTTATTCTTTTAGCCTATAAAATAACAGCAAGAAAACCTCATTTTTCATTTTTAAAAACTACCTTTGTCAGAGCCATAACCCTTTAAAGTTAGAAAAAGATGAAAGTAGCTATCATTGGTGCCGGTAATATGGGAGGAGCCATTGCACGCGGACTGGCACAAAGCAGATTGATTGAAACTGCCAACATCGTTGTCTCCAATCCGAGCAACGATAAACTCCTTAGATTAAAAGTCGAGCATCCGGAACTACAGACTACAACGAGTAATACGGAAGCGGCCACCAACGCCAACCTCATCATCCTTGCTGTGAAACCTTGGTTGGTCGAAGAGGTTCTTCACGCTTTAAAACTGAAGAAAGGACAACTCTTGATCTCACTGGCTGCCGGCGTGAGTTTCGAACGTTTAGCTCATATCGTCGGTTCCGAAACCACCATGTTTCGCGTGATTCCAAACACGGCAATCAGCGAACGTGCCAGCATGACGCTCGTCGCTTCACGCAATGCTTCAATCGAAGAGGAAGAAGGCATCGTGCAACTATTCAATGAGCTTGGACAAACCATGCTAATCCCCGAAAGTCAGATAGAGGCGGCCACCGCTCTGTCATCCTGTGGTATCGCTTTCGTCTTGAAATATGTGCAAGCAGCCATGCAAGCGGGCGTTGAAATGGGCATACGCCCCAAGGAGGCCATGACGATGGTGGCACAATCACTCGAAGGGGCAGCACAACTACTCTTGAATAACGAAACTCATCCTAGTGTGGAAATCGACAAAGTCACCACCCCGGGAGGGATCACAATCAAAGGTCTCAATCAACTAGAACATGACGGATTTTCATCGGCTGTGATCAAAGCCATGAAAGCTTCCCAATAAACTTTACAAAAAGGTCGCGCATAAGAAATTCACTGCACGACCTTTTATTCATCAAAAAAACAAGATTCACAATGGACGAACAAATCAAACTCATAGCCGAACGCCTTAGAGGCCTTCGAGATGTTTTAGAACTGTCACCCGAGGAAATCGCAAACGACTGCGGATTATCGCTGAAAGAGTATGAAGCTGCCGAAAGTGGCGAGAGTGATATCTCTGTAAGCATGTTACAAAAGATCTCTCGTCAATATGGCATTGCCCTCGACGCCCTTATGTTTGGTGAAGAACCTCGAATGAGTGCCTACTTTATCACTCGTGCCGGAAAAGGAATAAGTATAGAGCGCACCAAAGCTTATAAATATCAATCGCTCGCCGCGGGGTTCATCAATCGCTTGGCCGATCCGTTTATCGTAACCGTTGAACCTAAACCCGAAGATGAGCCCATGCAGATGAATAGTCATAGCGGACAAGAGTTCAACTATGTCTTAGAAGGAAGTATGATGCTCAACATCAACGGCAAAGAAGTCATACTTCACGAAGGCGACAGCCTATTTTTTAACTCCAAACTTCCACATGGCATGAGAGCGCTTAACGGTAAAAACGTGCGCTTCTTAGCTGTAATCATGTAGTTTTAGCATATGGTAGAAAGATTTCTTCAACAAACACAGTTTGCCTCACAAGAGGATTTTATTCAGAATTTCAAGATCAACGTACCCGATGTATTCAACTTCGGATACGATGTCGTTGACGCTTGGGCAGAAGAATGCCCCGATAAAAAGGCTTTATTATGGACTAATGATAAAGGCGAACATCGCCAGTTCACGTTCAAGGAGATGAAAGAGTATACCGACCAAACCGCCTCTTATTTCCAACAATTGGGAATTGGACGTGGCGATATGGTAATGCTCATCTTGAAACGTCGTTACGAATTTTGGTTTAGCATTATTGCCCTTCACAAATTGGGGGCAACGGTCATCCCGGCTACCCACTTATTAACCAAGAAAGATATTATCTATCGTTGTCAAGCAGCCGACATTAAGATGATTGTAGCTGCGGGCGAAGAGGTGATCACCACGCACATCAGTGACGCTATACCTCAATGCCCAACCATCAAGCAACTCGTTTCGGTAGGTCCTTATATTCCGGAGGGATTTCATGATTTCCACAGCGAATTCGAACAAGCCCCACCATTCGTTCGACCTGAACAGGCAAATACGAACAATGACCTCTCGCTCATGTATTTCACTTCGGGTACCACCGGAGAACCTAAAATGGTCGCACACGACTTCACCTACCCATTGGGACATATTGCCACCGGTTCTTTCTGGCATAACCTCAGTGAAGAAAGCCTTCATCTGACCATCGCCGATACCGGATGGGGAAAAGCGGTTTGGGGAAAGCTCTATGGACAATGGATCGCCGGAGCTAATATCTTCGTCTACGATCACGAGAAGTTCACACCGGCCGATATCTTAAGTAAGATACACGACTATCATATCACTTCGCTTTGTGCACCTCCAACGATCTTCCGCTTCCTTATTCGCGAGGATCTGACTCAATATGATCTCTCTTCGCTACAATACTGCACCATTGCAGGGGAGGCTCTCAATCCGGCAGTATACGACACCTTTAAACGGCTAACCGGCATCAAACTCATGGAGGGATTCGGACAAACCGAAACCACCTTGACTGTAGCTACGATGCCTTGGATGACTCCAAAGCCGGGAAGTATGGGATTACCTAATCCACAATATGATGTCGATTTGATTGACAACAACGGTCGTTCGGTAGAAGCCGGCGAACAAGGACAAATCGTTATCCGCACGGATAAAGGTAAACCTTTAGGATTATTCAAGGAGTATTACCGCGACAGCAAACGAACGTACGAGGCTTGGCACGACGACGTCTACTACACCGGTGATGTCGCTTGGAAGGACGAGGATGGCTATCTTTGGTTCGTGGGACGTGCTGATGATGTGATTAAAAGTTCAGGCTACCGTATCGGCCCGTTCGAAGTTGAAAGTGCCTTAATGACCCACCCAGCCGTAGTGGAATGTGCCATTACAGGAGTACCCGACGAAATCAGAGGCCAAGTGGTGAAAGCAACAGTCATCTTAGCCAATGAATACAAAGCTCAAGCAGACGAAAATCTAATCAAAGAGCTACAAAATCACGTCAAGAAGGTGACAGCACCCTACAAATATCCACGTATCATTGAGTTTGTAGAAGAATTGCCTAAGACGATTAGTGGCAAAATTAGACGTGTAGAGATCCGCCAAAACGATAAAGTATAAAAAGATCTATCGTTTACAAAAAATATCGCCACAACGGTCGTCGACTGTTGTGGCTTTTTTAGTCTTATGAATTGATCCTATTTAAGAGGAAAGGAGACATAAAAAAAAGCGCTAATCATCTTAAAATAAGATATTAGCGCTTTTTTGTACTCGAAGGGGGACTTGAACCCCCACAGCTGCAATAGCCAAGGGATTTTAAGTCCCTCGTGTCTACCGATTCCACCATTCGAGCATCCTTTCAAAGAAGAGCGGAAAACGAGACTCGAACTCGCGACCCTAACCTTGGCAAGGTTATGCTCTACCAACTGAGCTATTTCCGCGTTTTTTTAACGGATGCAAAGATAAGGACTTTGTATCATTTCACCAAACTTTTTTAAAGAAAAATGCGGCAATAATTTATTTTTCGTCGACAAAAAAGCCCAACATCCTCTTTATCAGCAGAAAAGAAAATGTCGGGCCATTCGGATATTATACGGTTGCTCAACGTAGAAGTAAAGCCTTCTCAGCAGCAACCATCTCATCAAAGGCAAAGCCATCAACGATCTTTTGCATTAATGCCGTAATCTGGTCATTACACAAGCAACCAATACTACCTTCGTGAGTATGATCTACTTTTTTATCATGAGTAAATTGTCCGGCTTCAATATCAAGTCCAACTTTCTTATAAGCGTCGCGGAACGGCATCCCTTCACGAGCCAAGCGGTTAACCTCTTCAACGCTAAAGATCAGAAGGTATTTGTCATCATCAAGTATATGCTCGTTCACCTTAATTTCATTCATAATATAGGTCGTCATGTTCAAGCAATCTTTCAACTCATCAAAAGCGGGCAAGAACACTTCCTTGATGATTTGCAGATCACGGAAGTAACCTGAAGGCAGATTATTCGCGATCATCATGATTTGTTGAGGAAGCGATTGTATTTTATTACATTTGGCACGAGTCAGTTCAAAGACATCGGGATTCTTCTTATGAGGCATAATACTCGAACCCGTGGTACATTCATCAGGAAGCTTCACAAATCCAAAGTTCTGGCTATTGAACAAACAGGCATCAAAAGCGAGCTTAGAAATTGTTCCGGCAATAGAAGCCAAAGCAAAGGCTACATTACGCTCCATCTTTCCACGCCCCATCTGCGCGTAAACCACATTATGATTTAACCCGTCAAAACCTAACAATTGGGTCGTCATCGTTCGATTCAAAGGAAAAGAAGAGCCATATCCTGCGGCAGAGCCTAAAGGATTACGGTTACACATTTTAAATGCAGCTTGAAGAAATAACATATCGTCGACCAAGCTTTCAGCATAAGCTCCAAACCATAAACCAAACGAAGAAGGCATTGCTATTTGCAAATGCGTATATCCCGGCATTAACACCTGTTTATAAGCCTCACTTTGCTTAATGAGCACCGCAAACAGATCCTCGACCATCTCTGCAACCTCTTTAAGCTGAGTGCGCGTAAAGAGTTTAAGGTCGAGTAAAACCTGATCATTACGAGAACGACCGCTATGAATCTTCTTACCGACATCTCCCAAACGGCGAGTCAACATTAACTCGACTTGCGAGTGAACATCTTCCACCCCATCTTCAATTATAAACTCACCGCGTTCAGCCGAAGCATATATCTCCCGCATTTCAGCGAGTAATTGTTCTAGCTCGAGTGAAGTCAGCAATCCGATACTTTCCAGCATCGTAATATGAGCCATAGACCCTAGTACATCATGCTTCGCCAAATAAAGATCCATCTCACGATCACGGCCGACCGTAAATTTCTCAATATCTTGATTCACTTGAACAGATTTTTCCCAAAGTTTCTGTGCCATAATTATTGATCTTATCGATTAATACTGTATCATCGAAAGCATATCCGCCATCTTTTCAACGCCTTCTTGAAGAGGTTTCTGAACCATCGCTTTCATAAAAGGATTAACTTCAACGCCGATAGTAATCTTCAGCTTACATTCTTCATCAGATGCCGAAACCAACTGTATCCACATATTAAAAGGCAGAGGCGACTTAACCGCTTCTAACTTAATACACTTGGGAGATTCACGTTCAATAATTTTCAGAGTCAAGTCTCCTACCGGTGACACATTAATAGACAAACTATCAGAATCAAAGCTAAGATTCTTGATTTTATCTTGCGGCAACCGATCTTTTATCGACTCTAGGTTATTCAAATCAGAGAGCTTGTCATACACACGCTCTTGATTAAAAGGGATCACTTTTACGCTACTTTCAAACTTTACCATATCGATTTTATATGAAAAGAAGGATTATTCGAACTGCAAGCAGCCCAAACACCCCTTCTTCATTATACCTAGTTGTAAGAATATTACTTATTTATCAATATCCCAATGAGCAGGATCTTTACGCCATTCATTTAAAGTCGCAATATCTCCTTCTTCAATATATGCCGTACGAAGAGCTACATCCAGCACAGCCTCGTAATTAGTCAATGTAACCAAAGATACTTTAGCATCCTTGAATGCCTTTTCTGCTACCGGGAATCCATAAGTGAAAGCAGCAACCATACCAATAACATCACAGCCATCACGACGAATCGCTTCTACAGCCTTAAGACTGCTTCCGCCAGTAGAGATCAAGTCTTCCACCACTACAACTTTCATACCAGGGCGAAGTTCACCTTCAATAAGGTTTTCTAAACCATGATCTTTAGGAGTAGAACGTACATATACAAAAGGTAGATTTAAAGCATCAGCGACCAATGCTCCTTGCGGAATAGCCCCTGTAGCAACACCTGCGATGGCATCTACCTCACCAAATTCTTCTAAAATAAGACGTGTTATTTCTACCTTAACAAAATTACGAAGAGAAGGATACGACAGAGTCTTACGATTATCACAGTAGAATGGAGATTTCCATCCTGACGCCCAAGTAAACGGATTATTCGGCTGGATCTTTATCGCCTTAATCTTCAACAATTTCTCTGCAAACAGTCTCTCTAAGTTTTTCATAACCAAACTAACTATTAATGATTTGCTGCAAAAATACGGAAATAGTACGAGAATATAAAAAAAGGAATTATTTATTTTTTAGAGATTCTCTTCATCGTAGTCGACCTCAACATCAAGACAACGCTTAATATCTTTGAATTCGAAACCGCGACTTAAAGCGAAACGTATTAGTTTTTGGTTTAAGTCATAGTCATCCTTAGCAGATATACTTTTGCGTTTACTAGTTATTAAGGAACGTAACACCTCTAAATAATCCGATTCGTCGAGTGCCGATAAATGCCGCCAAGCCATTTCTGAGGGAATCTTCTTCATATAAAGTCCCTGAGCTATTTTTTGCTTCCCCCACTTGGAAAAACGAAACTTGTCATTTACAAATGCGCGACAATAGCGTTCATCATCAAGGAACCGTTCTTTCACTAAATAATCAAGAATACGTCGTACCCCATCGTAAGGCACCCCCCAGCGCTGAAGTCTTTCCTGTACATCAGCTTTACAACGCTCAGCCGACGAACAATAAGCCGCTATCTTGCACAATGCATTTTCTTCTGTTATCTCCATACCTGATCTATTTTTTTGCTACAACAATCCGATCATTTCCATAAAAGTCTTTAATCAAACGAAGATCAATATATTCAAAATGCCGCAACATTTCAATCGTAGCTTCTCCATAAACTTGATTAATCTCAAAATAGAGTTCTCCGTCATCAACTAAAAGAGATCGACCCAACTGCGCTATCGTGCGATAAAAGATCAAAGGATCGTTATCGGGGACGAACAGAGCTCCATTGGGTTCCCATTCAGTCACATTAGCCTCCATATTTCCTCTCTCGCTTTCAGCAATATAGGGCGGATTACTGACTATAACATTATATATGGGTCGATCACTAGGCAATGCCTGAAGTACATCTTGACAAACAAATCGAACTTGCCCACCTAACACTTGATTATTTTCTTCAGCAACAGCCAAAGCTTGATTTGAAATATCCCAAGCCTCCACTTCCGCTCCCGGTAAATCCAAATCTAAAGAAATAGCGATGCATCCGCTACCAGTACCAATGTCTAAAATCCGAGAGTTACCCGGATGTTCTTGTTCAATCAGGCTCACTAGCTCGTGAGTTTCAGGGCGCGGGATAAGTACATCAGGCGTAACTTTAAACTGACGTCCACCAAACATTGCAGACCCAAAGATATATTGTATAGGCTCTTTTTTTTGCAAGCGCAAAAGAATGTTTTCCAATTCTCCATATTCGCTTTCAGATAATTTAATATCTTTGCCCATATAAAGATCTGTTGCATTCAACCCAAACCGGTCACAGCAAATCATCATTGATAAGGTTTTAACCTCCGCAGATGAATAATAAGGCTCTAATGCCTGGCGAGTCTGTAATAATATAGGATGCATAATCTATAATTTTTCATGCAAAAATAGAAAGAATTAATCTAAGGCTAAGAATGAAAGAAGAAAAATATATGAAGCGGTGCATACAACTGGCTCGCAATGGAAAAGGTTTCGTAGAACCTAACCCAATGGTCGGCGCCGTCATTGTTTGCAACGATCGCATAATCGGAGAAGGGTACCACAGGCGTTACGGCGAAGCACATGCCGAGGTTAACGCCATCAGTTCAGTCACCGATCAGACTTTATTAAAACAATCGACCATATACGTTAGTTTAGAGCCTTGCTCTCACTACGGCAAAACCCCGCCTTGCGTTGACTTAATTATAAAAAAGGGGATTCCGAGAATCGTAATTGGTTGCCAGGATCCATTTCCGGAAGTTGCTGGCAGAGGGATCAAAAAGCTTAAAGATGCAGGCAAAGAGATCATTGTGGGAGTTCTCGAAAAAGAATGCAAAGAACTAATCCGTAAATTCATCACCTTCAACACCCTAAGACGTCCTTATATCACGTTAAAGTGGGCCGAATCGGCAGATCATTTTATGGATCTCAATCGAACAGAGGGATCACCCGTTATCTTATCATCTCCACTAACAGCGATGCTGGTGCATAAAAAACGCTCTGAATCAGCCGCCATCATGGTAGGTACCCGTACGGCTTTACTCGACAACCCTCAGCTCACCGTTCGTCATTGGGCAGGGAAAAATCCGACACGCCTTGTGATCGATCGTTATCTGTCTCTTCCCAAAACGTTAAGTCTATTTGACGACACCACACCTACAATTGTTTTTACAGAACAAACAAGTGGCATTAACACCCCAAGAACATCCTATGTCACATTGGATTATACCAAACCATTATTACCACAGATCATCCATCATCTCTATCAATTAAAATTGCAAACGCTATTTGTTGAAGGAGGCAGCCAATTGCTGCAGTCGTTCATAGACAGCAATCTGTGGGATGAAATTTATATAGAGCGATCGCCAATCAAGCTCCATTCCGGAGTTAAGTCACCCGAAATGATTAAAGCCCCCGATGCAACGACTGATTCCTACTTCGGGCGAGAGATCTGGCATTTTCATAACAACAATGGAGAATAAAACAGGGCAAAAAACGCATTTTGTGGTTTTAAAACCCTATTATTATCTATAATTTTATATAAATCTTCACAGTAATCTTCTATTTAGGAAAAATTGTTTCTATTTTTGCAACTTGTAAATAACACACAATCATCTAAAAATGAGAATAAAATTTCTATCATTAATCGCCGGCCTTTTCATGAGCTCAGCATTCATGACATCATGCCTTAATAATGACACCGAGATTAGCTATAGTCCTGATGCTACTATAAAAGGATTCGAACTAGATTCCGTACATCACGTTTCTTATGAGTTTACGATCGACCAATTAAAAGGCGAAATTTACAACATCGACTCTATGCCGGCACACGCCGATACTATTATTGATAGGATCTTAATTAAAAAAATAACAACTGCATCTAGTGTCATCACAGTAAAAAGCAGTGATGGGCAAAGAGATTCCATTATAAACATCAACGACTCTATCGATTTTAGAGGTACTATGGAAACCCCCATGAAAATTACAGTATGGGCACCTGATATGCAGAACAAGAAAGATTATAGAATAAGTGTTAGAGTACACCAACAAGATCCGGATTCTTTAAACTGGGGAACAACGCCTATGGCAGTAGCTCCCATTAGCGGAGCTCAAAAAGCAATCATCCTAAATGATAAAATCATTATCTTTTCCTCAGATAACCAAAAGATTTACAGTTCGATGATTTCTGATGGACATACTTGGACAGCTCAATCCTTGACAGGTATGCCAACCAACTTTAAGCTATCATCAATCATTGCTTTTGGCGAAAAGCTCTATACAGTAACTGAAACAGGAGAGGTTTATCAATCAGATGCAGCAGGACTTGTTTGGAGCAAACATGAAGGATTAAGCCAACATAAAGTAAACAGCCTTATTGCTATTTTCCCAACCTTAGAAGGGGCTTCAGGTTCTACAGAACTGGGTATCGCCGGTATTATTGATGAAGAAGGAACGTTCAAATTTAACAGAACGAATTCAACCGCGACGCTTTGGAGTGAATCGATGGGAGAAAGCGTTCCGGAAGACTTTCCAATCAATCACTATTCATCAGATGTCTTTTTGACTAAGACCAAAACGCTTAATGTCGCGCTAGTCGGAAATACCAGAAGCGGTTTAGAGAATGACACGACAACAATCGTCTGGACCTCAGAAAACGGCAAGGCTTGGTATCCGATGCGCATTTCCGGCAATAAGACTTGTCCCAAATTTGAAAATCCTTCTGTAATGCAGTATAATAATAAATTTTATATCTTTGGAAAAGGTTTTGAAACGTTCTATGAGTCAACAACTCTTTTATATTGGAATGAAGTAACTGAAAAATTCTTGTTCCCTAAATGGACGTTAACCCCAGAAAGTGTAAAACCAGACTATTCAATGGTTGTTGATCGCAACCACTTTATTTGGCTAATGACTGGACAACCGTTAAATGAGGTTTGGAGAGGAAGAGTCAACAAGCTTGGATTCATCAGACAATAAACGAAGTTCTAACAAGTGGATCTCAGAAAGATGTCTTATACAGAACAAATAGATAAAAACAGAATACCTCAGCATATTGCCATCATAATGGATGGCAATGGGCGTTGGGCAAAACAGCGAGGCCATGAACGAAGTTACGGACACCAAGCCGGTGCTCAGACCGTTCACACGATCGCAGAAGAGGCTGCAAACCTCGGCGTTAAATATTTAACATTATATACGTTCTCAACAGAAAATTGGAACCGTCCATCGGATGAGATAGAAGCGCTAATGAACCTCCTACTCGATTCAATAGAAGAAGAAACATTTATAAAGAATAATATTAGCTTTCGAGTGATTGGAGATATTAAAAAATTACCAATCAATGTACAGCAGCGCTTAGACAGTTGCATAAACAATACTAAAGGTAACACAGGTATGTGTTTGGTTTTAGCCCTTAGTTACTCTTCTCATTGGGAAATTACGGAAGCTGTGCGCCAGATTGCAACAAAAGTCAAAACAGGAGAACTAGAACCTGAAGCCATCACCGACAATTGTGTAAAAGCGCATTTGTCGACACATTTCATGCCCGATCCAGATTTATTGATCCGTACCGGCGGTGAAATACGCCTAAGCAATTATTTGTTATGGCAAGCAGCTTATTCAGAGCTCTATTTCTGCGAGACTTTTTGGCCGGATTTTGATAAAGAAGAGCTATTGAAAGCAATAGCTGATTATCAAGCCAGAGAACGCCGATTTGGAAAAACTAGTGAACAAGTAAGTTAAAAACTCAACATCTAATATATAACATAAATGCATAACCGTATTAACTTTATATTCGCATCACTAATTTGTCTCTTTGCATTTAGCACTCCAAGCATAGCACAAGAGGACAATACAGAAAAAGACAAGCCAGTAATTTTATATTCGGGAACTCCTCGAAAATATGAAATTGCAGATATCAAAGTAGAAGGCGTAAAAAACTATGAAGACTATGTACTCATTGGATTGTCAGGCCTATCTGTAGGGCAAACAATTTCAGTACCAGGAGATGAGATTACAGGTGCCATCAAACGATATTGGAGACATGGATTGTTTTCTAATGTACAGATTACTGCTGAGAAAATAGAAGGCACTAAGATATGGTTAAAGATCAATCTGACTCAACGCCCTAGAATTTCTGAGGTACGTTATCATGGGATAAAGAAGTCAGAGCGGACGGACTTGGAAAATAAACTTGGGATGGTAAAAGGAATGCAAATAACACCTAACACCGTCGATCGTTCCAAAACACTGATCAAAAGATACTTTGACGATAAAGGCTTTAAAAATGCAGACGTTATTATTTCTCAGAAGGATGATCCTAACAATGAGAATCAAGTGATAGTAGATGTAGACATTGATAAAAAAGAAAAGATCAAAGTCCATCAAATCACCATTGATGGCAATCAAGCCATTAAAACTTCTAAGTTAAAACGAGTGATGAAAAAGACCAATGAAAAAAACAAATTGGTCAATATCTTCCGTACAAAGAAATTCGTCACTGAAAACTTCGATGCCGATAAGCAATTGATTATAGATAAATATAATGAACTTGGATATCGCGATGCTGTAATCTTAAAAGACAGTATCTCACAATACGACGAGAAGTCAATCGATATCTATATGAAAATAGACGAAGGACAGAAATATTACTTACGTAATGTCACCTGGGTAGGAAATACGCTCTATCCATCAGAACAGCTAGACTATATGCTTCGCATGAAAAAAGGCGATGTTTATAATCAAAAGCTACTGAATGATCGCATCACCACCGACGATGATGCTATCGGTAACCTTTATTACAATAATGGTTACCTATTCTACAACCTAGATCCAGTTGAGGTAAATATCGTAGGAGACTCTATTGACCTTGAGATGAGAATCTTCGAAGGCAGACAAGCCACAATCAATAAGATTAATATTAGCGGAAATGATCGATTGTACGAGAACGTCATTCGCCGTGAATTAAGAATACGCCCCGGACAGCTCTTCAGTAAAGAAGACCTTATGCGTTCTATGCGTGAAATCCAACAAATGGGACACTTTGACCCAGAAAAGATACAACCGGATATCCAACCGGATCCAAACAATGGTACAGTAGATATTAGCCTACCATTAACCTCAAAAGCGAATGACCAAGTCGAATTCTCAGCAGGATGGGGACAAACCGGTATCATTGGTAAGTTAAGCTTAAAGTTTACAAACTTTTCTGTAGCCAACTTGCTACACCCAGGTGAGAACTATCGTGGCATCTTACCACAAGGTGACGGTCAGACTCTAACCATTAGCGGACAAACCAATGCTAAATACTATCAATCTTATAGCATTTCATTCTTTGACCCTTGGTTTGGAGGAAAACGCCCGAACTCATTCTCTGTATCAGCATTCTATTCCGTTCAAACAGATATTAGTAGCCAATACTACAATTCTAATTACTTTAATAACTACTATAATAGCATGTATAGCGGATATGGAGGATATGGAATGTACAACTACGGCAATTACAACAACTATGAGAATTACTACGACCCTGACAAGTCCATCAAGATGTGGGGATTGTCAATTGGTTGGGGTAAACGTTTGAACTGGCCGGACGACTATTTCACTTTATCAACTGAATTGTCATTCCAACGCTATATGCTAAAAGATTGGAAATATTTCCCGGTAACCAATGGTAATTGTAACGACTTAAATTTCAGTTTAACTTTAGCTCGAAACTCTATAGACAACCCGATCTTCCCAAGATCAGGATCGGATATCTCCTTGTCAGTACAGTTCACCCCACCATACTCATTATTTGACGGCAAAGATTATAAAGGTTATTATAATGAAGATGGATCGATCACACAAGATAATATGAACCGTCTCCATCGATTTATTGAATATCACAAATGGAAATTCAAAGCTAAAACCTATACTCCATTAATGGATATGGTTGCTCATCCAAAATGTCTCGTATTAATGACTCGTACGGACCTTGGTTTAGTCGGACATTATAACAAATACAAAAAGTCGCCATTTGGCACATTCGACGTGGGAGGAGATGGTATGACTGGCTACTCAAGTTATGCAACGGAAAGTATTGCTTTACGTGGATATGAGAATAGCGCATTAACCCCATACGGACAAGAAGGCTATGCATATGCCCGTTTAGGATTAGAGCTTCGTTATCCATTGATGCTAGAAACTAGTACCAACATTTATGTATTGGGATTCCTTGAAGCAGGTAATGCTTGGCATGATATTAGTAAATTCAATCCATTCGAACTTAAACGCTCAGCTGGTGTTGGTGTCCGTATCTTCTTACCAATGATTGGCATGATGGGTATCGACTGGGCTTACGGATTTGACAAAATAAACGGTTCAAAAAGCCAAAGCGGAAGTCAGTTCCACTTTATCTTAGGACAAGAATTCTAGAATGTTTTACCTAAAGCAAGATGATTATGAAAAAAGTTATTTTTAGTTTATTGCTTTTATTCACAGTGAGTTTAACATCTAATGCACAGAAATTTGCACTGATTGATATGGAATATATTTTAAATAACATTCCAGAGTATAATCAAGCAAATGAAGAAATTCAGAAAGCAACAAAAGAGTATCAAAACAAAGTCGAAGCCGTCATCAAAGAAGCGCAAGTTCTATTTAAAGATTATCAAGCACAAGCTTCAAAGTTCTCGGCTGTACAAAAGACACAAAAAGAAGATCAAATTGTAGCTAAAGAGAAAGAAGCTACAGAACTAAAAAAACAATATTTCGGACCGGAAGGCGAACTAGTCAAGATGCGTGAAAAGCTTATGCAACCCATTCAAGACAATATTTATGCAGTCGTAAAACAACTGTCTGAGCAATACAACTACAGCATCGTTCTTGATAGAGCATCAGCTTCGAGCATTATCTTTGCCTCTCCTAAAATAGACATCAGCAATGAAGTTTTAGCAAAACTAGGATATTCAAATTAATTTCCTACATTTGCACATGAGAACCATTAAACAGTAATCTTTAAAAATTAAATTATAAAACTATGCTTAAAAAAATTGCGCTGATCATTTTGTTTGCACTTCCAGTAGGAGCCTTTGCACAAAATCTTAAATTTGGTCATATCAATGCCCAAGAAATTATTACGGTAATGCCGGAATATACTAAGGCTATTGCAGATCTTCAGGCTTTGGAAAAGAAATACACTGCCGAACTAGAAAGAACTCAAGGTGAATTCAATAAAAAATATCAAGAATTCCAACAAGCAATGGCAAAAGATTCATTGCCAGCTAACATTGCAGAAAGAAGACAAAAAGAATTGCAAGACATGGCTCAAAGACAAGAGCAATTCCAACAAGAGGCTTCTCAAGGTATGCAGAAAGCACAAGGAGAAATGATGGCTCCTATCTATAAGAAATTGGACGATGCGATCAAAGCTGTAGGAGCTGCAGAAGGTGTTGTTTACATTTTCGACTTAGCAAGAACTCAGATTCCTTACATCAACGAAGCACTAAGCATCAACCTAACTACAAAGGTAAAAACTCATCTCGGTATTAAATAAAAAGGAATACAAGAGATAACCTTATACACAAAAGGATAAAGAAAAAATTTTCTTTATCCTTTTTTTATTTACAGCCCATTTATTTGTTTTACAGTAATCGGCGGTATTTCATTTTTTTTATCTAAGTTTGCAGTATTCAAACTAGGTATTATGACAGCAAATAAAAGGTTACCTCAGCAGCCAGGTCCCATCGGAGTATTCGACTCCGGATATGGAGGACTTACCATTCTCAGCAAGATTAGAGAAACATTACCACAATATGATTATATCTATTTAGGAGACAATGCCCGTACCCCATATGGCACACGCTCGTTCGAGGTCGTCTATGAGTTCACCCTTCAAGCTGTGAAAAAGCTCTTCGAGATGGGATGCCATCTAGTCATCTTAGCCTGTAACACAGCTTCAGCAAAAGCGTTGCGAAGCATACAAATGAATAATCTACCAGAGCTTGATCCCCAACGACGCGTGTTAGGTGTTATCCGTCCAACCGTAGAGTGTATCGGACAGATCACTCAAAGTGGGCATGTCGGTGTATTGGCAACCTCCGGTACCATTAAATCCGACTCCTATCCATTAGAGATTAAAAAGCTTTACCCCCAAATGGAAATAACCGGCGAGGCTTGTCCAATGTGGGTCCCTTTAGTTGAGAACAATGAAGCCGAACACGAAGGAGCTGATTATTTTATTCAAAAACATATCCACCAATTGCTAAGTAGAGATCCTAAAATTGATACGATCATTTTAGGTTGCACACACTACCCTTTGCTATTGCCCAAAATTCGAAGATACGTTCCAAACGACGTCACAATTATAGCACAAGGTGAATACGTGGCCCATAGCCTAGAAGACTATCTGGCTCGTCACCCTGAAATAAAAGAACGATGCACGCAAGGGGGACAATGCCGATTCTTAACCACAGAGTCGGAGGATAAATTTATCGAGTCTGCCTCCACCTTCTTAAACGAATCGATCACCGTAGAACGTATCACACTCGAATAAGTAGACTCAACAAAGTCGTATCAAATTCCGTTATATAAAGACTAACACTTTAATACAATGAATCATGAATAAAACCGATCAATCAAAATCCGTAGAGGTATTCTCAGGTTCCTCATGGGAAGCCGAGATCATTAAAGGCTTGTTAGAGAGTAATGGCATACGTTCGGTAGTAAAAGATGGCATCTTAGGCACTTTAGCCCCATATATTGCGCCGGCTGTATCCCTTTTAGTAACAGAAGAAGATTATGAAGAGGCCCAAAGAATAATAAACGAAAGGGATACTCAATAATTCTCATCGAACAAACAATGCATCAACAACGGTCAGATCATCTCGGTTCTACGGAATGATCTGATATTTTTTTTATCACAAGACTAGTCTAATTAATAGACAAGAGACAAATATCGAGCCAATTAATGGACTTCGTATAAACGATTTTGTATATTTGCCAATCTAATTGATAAAACAATGAATTCATCTTTTACACGCATCACCATAAAGATTGGTAGCAATGTACTTACTCGTCAAGACGGTACGCTAGACATCACACGCATGTCGGCACTTGTCGATCAGATTGCCGCACTCCATCGTAAAGGTATAGAAGTCTTATTGATCTCATCAGGTGCCGTTGCATCCGGACGGAGTGAAATGCAACAAACCACAAAACTCGACCATGTGGACCAACGCCAATTGTTCTCTGCCATCGGGCAGGTCAAACTGATCAATCGCTATTACGAACTGTTCAGAGAATATGGCATTCCGGTTGGACAAGTCCTCACCACAAAAGAAAATTTTAGCACCCGCCAACACTACCTCACCCAGAAGAACTGCATGTCGGTCATGTTAGCCAATGGCGTCATCCCGATCATCAATGAGAACGACACCATTTCGATCAGTGAGCTCATGTTTACCGACAACGACGAACTCTCGGGACTTATCGCTTCTATGATGAATGCCCAACTCCTGATCATTCTAAGCAACATTGACGGCATATATAATGGGACGCCCGCCGACCCAAATAGTCAAGTCATCCGAACCATCAAACCCGGAGAAGACCTAACCGCTTATATCCAAACCAACAAATCCTCATTCGGACGAGGAGGCATGCTGACTAAAACCCGCATTGCAGGGAAAGTGGCCGACGAAGGTATTGCGGTGATCGTCGCCAATGGAAAACGTGAACACATCTTGACGGATCTGCTCAACCACCCAGAAAACACCATCTGCACCCACTTCCAACCTTCCGATCACCCGGTATCGAACATCAAGAAATGGATTGCACATAGTGACGGCTTTGCGAAAGGACGAATTTACATCAACGAAGAAGCCACAAACATTATCACCGATCCGAACAAAGCGACAAGCATACTTCCCATAGGCATTACGCGTATTGAAGGAGAATTTGAGAAAGACGATATTGTTCGCATCATCAACTTCAACAATGAACCCATCGGAGTGGGAAAAGTGGACTGCAGTTCCGAGCAAGCCGAAAAGGTGATTGGGAAACGCGGAAAGAAAGCCATTGTCCACTACGACTACCTCTATATTGAATAGAAACAGTATAAGTATCAGCTTTTAACGTTTTTAAAAGCCTTAGAAACAATTATCTATAATGAGATCCGCTTTTTCAAGCAGATTTCATTATTTTTGTATTTACAACTTTCATTTTTTATTTATCACTGATCATGGAAACTCAGTTAAACTCTATATTCGAAAAGGTACAAGTCGCCAGTCGAACCTTGATTGATTTAAGCGATCAACAGATCCGAACAATCTTGCATGCCATAGCCGACCGTACAGAAGCCAGCCTCTCAAACCTCCTATCAGAGAATGAGAAGGACCTCAAACAGATGGAGCGCACGAACCCCAAGTACGATCGATTAAAGTTAACGGAAGAGCGACTAAAAGAAATTGCAAATGGCTTGCGCCACGTCGCTTCACTGCCCAATCCATTAGATCGAGTCCTAAAAGAGGAGACTCGCCCCAATGGGATGCATTTAAAGCAAGTCACCGTTCCGTTTGGTGTGATCGGTATCATCTATGAAGCTCGCCCGAATGTCAGTTTCGATGTTTTTGCTCTTTGCTTAAAAAGCGGAAACGCCTGCATACTGAAAGGAGGAAGCGACGCCGAACATTCCAATCGCGCCATCATCGCCTTGATCCACGAGGTTCTCACAGAACATGCCGTCGATCCCAGCATTGTGGAGCTACTCCCTTCCGACCGTTTAGCTACAGAAGCGTTATTACGAGCCACCGGGAAAGTAGACCTCATCATACCTAGAGGAAGCAGTCAGCTGATCCAGTTCGTTCGCGAACATTCCATCATCCCGGTCATTGAGACAGGGGCAGGAATTTGCCATACCTACTTTGACGAACAAGGTGACCTTGCCAAAGGAACCGCGATCATCGCCAATGCAAAAACCCGTCGGGTCAGTGTTTGCAATGCACTCGACTGCCTCATTATTCATAAGAAACGATTAAGTGATCTTCCACAGCTTTGTGCGCCGCTACAAGAAAAAAACGTGTTCATCTACGCCGATTCTGAAGCTTATCAACAGTTAGCTGACCACTATCCGACCAACCTTCTGCAAGAAGCCACTTCAGAACATTTCGGCACAGAGTTTCTGGACTACAAGATGGCTATTAAAACCGTATCCGGATTGGACGAAGCGCTAGATCACATCCGTCGCTACAGCTCGAAGCATAGCGAATGTATCCTCACCGAGGATCAGGCCACAGCCAACCGTTTTATGAGAGCCGTAGATGCAGCTTGCGTATACACCAATGTTTCTACCGCCTTTACCGATGGAGCCCAGTTCGGTCTAGGAGCAGAGATTGGTATCAGCACTCAAAAGCTACATGCCCGAGGCCCTATGGGACTCGAAGAGCTGACCTCCTATAAATGGATTATAGAAGGAAACGGACAAATCAGAAATTAATTCAAAAAACATCATAACTCGAAAATTATGAAGAAATTTACATGCGTACAAGATATCGGCAATCTACAAACAGCCCTTGCCGATGCCTTTGAGATTAAGAACGATCGCTTCAAATACGTCGAACTCGGACGTAACAAAACGTTGATGATGATCTTCTTCAACTCGAGTTTGCGTACCAGATTAAGCACCCAAAAGGCTGCACAAAATTTGGGAATGAATGTCATTGTACTCGACATTAATCAAGGTGCATGGCAGTTAGAGACCGAGCGAGGAGTCATCATGGACGGAGACAAACCCGAGCACCTCCTCGAGGCCATTCCTGTGATGGGATGCTATTGCGACGTGATCGGCGTTCGTTCATTCGCTCGTTTCGAAAGCCGTGAGTACGATTATCAAGAAGTGATTATCAACCAATTCATTCAATACTCCGGACGTCCCGTCTTCTCGATGGAAGCTGCAACTCGTCACCCCCTTCAGAGTTTCGCCGACCTCATCACCATTGAAGAGTATAAAAAAACAGCTCGCCCTAAAGTCGTACTCACCTGGGCTCCACATCCTAAAGCATTGCCACAAGCCGTGCCTAATTCTTTTGCAGAATGGATGAATGCTACCGACTACGACTTTGTGATTACCCATCCGGAAGGTTACGAACTCGATCCCATGTTTGCCGGTAACGCTCGAATTGAATATGATCAGATGAAAGCCTTCGAAGGCGCAGATTTCATTTATGCTAAGAACTGGGCGGCCTATCAAGGCGATCATTATGGGAAAGTTCTATCGTCCGATCGATCTTGGACTGTTAGCGACCGACAGATGGCGGTGACCAATGAAGCTTATTTCATGCACTGCTTACCCGTGAGACGAAACATGATTGTGACCGATGATGTCATCGAAAGCCCACAGTCGATTGTCATCCCACAAGCTGCCAATCGGGAGATCTCGGCAACCGTTGTTCTTAAACGACTCTTAGAAGAGCTCAAATAGTCTTAAAACAACGCTCCCCTCACGACTTCTGTAAAATGAAATCACGAGGGGAGCACTGTTTATGATCGTTATTTAATACGGCTCAATCCTTATTCGGTATATATTCAAACCCCGGGTTTGCATAACGGCTCTCCTTTACAAGCGCACCCGATCTATCCCGACGATAATATTCAAAGCCCACCAACAGTTTTTTAGTACCAATATCCACCAAATACTTTCTTAACGGAATAGAAAGATAAGCCCGCTTAGAAAAAGCCTCCATATCGCCATCAGCATCATGATAGAGCAGGATTTTAACCATTCGAGAATCGACATCCTCACTCACTTGTTCTTCAATAAAATGGAACCGATGAATCCGATCCTTTGCCATTAAAGACAGAATGATATTTAAGTATTCCCGTCCCGTCCAAATGCTCACCACCTCTGCCGGGTCCGTTTTTACTCCATTCTCCAAACTCGAAGCTAATACCGGATCCAAAGAAAGGGTTTCTCTTAAAGCATATACACGAGCCGATGCTCCACCATTGTCGGGCAGCACCTCATAGTTCGCAATGATACGCACCTCTTTATCAGCCACGCCTTGAAAACCCGTCCGATCCTCAGTCACCTCATATTGTTCCCCCCGATCGGTTAAAATCGTGCTCAGCCGTCCGTCGTTCCCAACCTTAGCGGTTAGAAATTCCAACGCTACCGGAGGATACACATAGTCCTCCTTACGGCTACATCCCATTAAAATCATTAAAGAGAGTAACAATATGCCTAGTGACCCTTTTCTGCTCATTGAATAGCCTGTAAATGATTGATTAACGGATTAGCATACATCGTCAACAACCGTTCCCGTAAGAAAGCTTCATCCTTATTCGGAATGACAATCTTCTCAAGCTGACCAGTCAGATACGATTCAAATTTAGTTTGTTCCTCATCCGAGTAATGCTCCGCAAAAGTCGCCCCACCGTTCAGTAAGTCGTAAGCCACATAATTTCCCGGATAAATGCGATAATTTGCATGAATACGTCGGTCGATCAGAGTCGAGATACGTGTAAACAAATCGACTTTCGACAGCGATCGGTCCATCTTCTCCAGTTCGTCATTAATGCAAGTGGCCACCTGAAAGTGCACCTGTCCTTTATAGCCGAACAGCCCCGTTTCCATATTCATCAAATCATCCTGAGTACTCTTCTTGTATCCCTCAACGTCGCGTTTCAACTGAAACTCTTGAGCTTTAAGATAATCACAAGGATCATACTCATATGAGATCGCCAACGGCGCAATATTCATTTCCAATAATCGGTCGACCACGTCACCCGTACCTCCCATAGCGATCATCTTCAAGATGCTATCCTGCGTACGGTCGTTCGAGTCTTTCGCGCGTCCTTCACGTTGAGCGATCCAAATCGATTGTTTCTTCTCGCCAATGGTAAAATGCATATAACGAGACATCCGAGCCGATGATTCCAACATCTGGCGCATCGTCAATGCCCGTTGTACAATAAACGATTTATTCACCCGTACCAGTTTATTGATCCAAGGACAAATCAACAGATTATCGCCAATCGCAATCTCCACCGTATCCAATCCCTTATCGACCAATAAAATCGAAAGGAACCCGGAATCCAAGATGATATCCCGATGATTAGAAATATACGTGTATGCTTTCGAAAGATCATTATCGGGCGAGAACGCCATATCCAATCCATCGGTATGTGCACCGGCCAATTTCCATAAGAGTCTATAGCAAAACATCTTTTGAAAATCCAGTTTAGTTTTACACGATCTAATCATTCCCTCCAAAACAGAAAAAGGAACATCCGGCATCACGACACGAGACGCCTCTTGAAATGCCGGATCAGCGATCAATTCCTCAAAGACTTGAGGAAGCTCCTCATCATGATAAGGACGAATCTCGTCAAATTCAGTACTAGTCATTCTTACAACCTCTTAATTAAACTTATTCTCAATGATATCGGTCATCACCTCCTGAATATCCAGACCAGCCGCTCTCACTTGTTGCGGGATAAAGCTAGTAGCCGTCATTCCCGGAGTTGTGTTCACTTCAAGAAGATTTATTTTCTCACCGGCTGTCACGATATAATCCACACGGATAATACCCGAACAACCCAATATATCATAAATGGCAGAAGTCAAAGCCTGTACCCGTTGCGTCAATTCCTGAGAAATACGAGCCGGGGTGATTTCATCAACCTCTCCATTATATTTAGCGTCATAATCAAAAAACTCATTATGCGTCACCACTTCCGTTGGCGGGAAAAGTACCGCTTTATCCTTCGTCTTATAGCAACCGCAGGTCAGTTCCATGCCATCCATAAAAGCTTCAACGATCACCTCATCGGCTTCTTCGAACGCTTTGTGAATAGCCGGTTGAATCGCTGTGCGCTCCTTAACCTTAGTCACCCCAAAGCTCGATCCACCAAGGCTCGGTTTGATGAAACAAGGTAAGCCCACTGTTTCCACCACCTGATCATCAGTAGCCGATTGTCCGCGACGTAGCATCAGTGATTCCGCGATGCGAATACCAAAGGCCTTGAGGTACTGATTACAAGCGAACTTATCGTATGTAATAGCCGCCGGTAAAACGCCACAGCAAGAATATGGAATACGCAACAGGTCGAAATAGCCCTGTAATCGTCCATCCTCACCCGGTGTTCCGTGTATGGTAATATAAGCAAAGTCGAACACGACCTTTCGTCCATTACACACAAAACTAAAGTCGTTTCGGTCGATTGGAGCCTTGCCACCATCCGGAAGTTCTACCTCCCAGCGTAAGCCCTCCATCTCAACAATATACAACTCATATTTATCCTTATCAATGAAGGAATAAATTCCCTGTGCACTACGCAGGGAAACATGAAACTCAGAGGTGTCCCCTCCGGCTACAATAGCAATAATGCGTTTCATTCTAAATCTCGATTACTAATATAACCCCTCCACTTCTCGATCAACTGTGTCATGTCATCAGGCATCTCAGAAGTAAAAAACATTTCCTTCCCGGTAACCGGATGCACAAAGCCCAATGTCATCGCATGTAAGGCTTGTCGCGGACAAGTCGCAAAGCAGTTATTCACAAATTGTTTATATTTACTAAAATGAGTTCCTTTAAGAATTTCGTGTCCGCCATAGCGTTCATCATTGAACAACACATGGCCGATATGCTTCATATGCACCCTAATCTGATGCGTACGTCCGGTTTCCAGACGACATTCAACTAAAGTCACATAACCCAAGCGTTCCAACACCCGATAGTGCGTAACGGCAGGCTTACCAACTTCAGGGTCGCTCATCACCGCCATCTGCATTCGGTCTTTAGGGTTACGAGCAATATTCCCGACAATGGTTCCTTCATCCTGTTCAACTGTTCCCCAAACCAAAGCACGGTATTGGCGCTTCGTGGTCTTATTAAAGAACTGAAGTCCCAGATGAGTCTTCGCATCCGGCGTTTTGGCAATCACCAATAAACCGGAAGTATCTTTATCGATACGATGCACTAGTCCCACATGCGGATCATTCGCATCATAACCGGGTACCTCCTTCAAGTGCCAAGCTAACGCATTGACCAACGTCCCGTGATAGTTCCCATGTCCGGGATGCACCACTAGTCCCGCCGGTTTATTCACCACCATCAACGTATCATCCTCATAGACAATATTCAGAGGAATGTCCTCCGGAATAATCTCATTCTCATAGCGTGGACGATCCATCATCACCGTGATCACATCACACGGCTTCACCTTATAGCTACTCTTCACCGGTTTGCCATTCGCCATGACAAACCCTCCATCTGCCGCTTTTTGAATCCGATTTCGGGAAGCATTAATGATCCGTTCGAACAAATATTTATCCACCCGCACCATCGATTGTCCCTTATCTACAACAACGCGAAAATGTTCATAAAGTTCGCCGTTGTCGTTCAGCGGTTCTATTTCGTCAATCTCATTATCTATATCGTCAGAAAACTCTTCAATCATTCGTCAATCCTGCTTACTCATGAAAAAAATTAAAACCAATTCTCTTCTTCTGTATTTTTAGTCGTTGTTGAAGTCGGTTGTTCTACCGCTCCTTCGGTCTCGTCGATCGCCAACGAATCTTCACTGGCAGACTTTTCACCGGTACCATCACCAACCATCAACACCAAAGTCGCTCCAGCCGGCACCTTATCGCCGGTGATCAACTGGCGTCCTCTATATTTCACACCATACACCCAATCCTGCTCACCGTTGACCAATTCAGTCGGTCCTAACTTGAAACCTAGAGCCAACAATTTAGCTTCAGCTTCACGGAATGAGCTATTATCGCCCACATCAGGAACCACTTTCAACGGCACATTCATGGCATTAATGGTCAGATAAATCATACGTCCTTCTTTCACCTTCTGTCCGGCTTCAGGAGTCATCTCCAGCACCACGCCTGCGGCTTTATTCTTGACATAAGCCGAATCAGACACCACGCACTCCAGACCCTGGTTACGGAATATTTTGACGACCTCTTCCATCTTTAGACCTTTAACATCGGGCACTGCCACGGCTTCACCGTGACGGGTATAAACGTCGAGTATTTTCAACGTTACAAACAACAAGACACTGGCGACTACAATCATCGCCGCGATATTTACCCAGAAAAACTTATTAGTCTTAATCGAAAAGAAATCTTTTATAGTCATATGCTCTCAAGTTTATTCGCCTCAAAGATACTATAATTTCATTGAAAATACCTATCTCTTCCCTCTTAGTTAAAGGGGGTTGTGATAGAAACAAAAAAAGCAGAGCCAATGCATGCTCTGCTTTTTTTATGTTGTTTAAAACAAACGCTAATTACTAGGCTTTTTTGCCATTGTATTCGTCAGAAACAGTCAGTTTCTTTCTGCCTTTAGCACGACGAGATGCCAATACTCTGCGGCCGTTAGCTGTAGCCATTCTCTCACGGAAACCGTGTTTGTTCTTTCTCTTTCTGTTAGAGGGTTGAAATGTTCTTTTCATTACTGTATACTGTTTTATGTTATTATTCTACGTAATCGGGCTGCAAAAATAGGCACTTTTTTTAAATAAACCAAGAGATAACTCATTTTTGCTCAAAAGATTTTGTGATTTCTAACGAATTAAATTACTTTTGCAATCGGAAAAGCAGAGAAAAGGAAATAACTATATAAATAAAAATAACATCGCAATATGATTAATTCACAAGACATCAAAAACGGAACTTGCATCCGTATGGACGGAAAGCTCTATTTCTGTATCGAATTCCTTCATGTAAAACCGGGAAAAGGTAACACATTTATGCGTACCAAATTGAAAGACGTTATTAGCGGATACGTTCTCGAACGTCGTTTCAACATCGGTGAAAAGTTGGAAGATGTACGCGTAGAACGCCGCCCATACCAATTCCTATATAAAGAAGGTGAAGACTACATCTTCATGAATCAAGAAACATTCGATCAACACCCTATCGCTCACGATTTGATCAACGGTGTCGATTTTCTTCTTGAAGGAATGGTATTGGAAGTGGTGTCTGACTCTTCAACAGAAACTGTTCTTTACGCTGATATGCCAGTTAAAGTACAGATGAAGATTACTTACACAGAGCCAGGTTTAAGAGGCGATACTGCAACTAACACCTTGAAGCCGGCTACCGTTGAATCAGGTGCAACAGTACGTGTTCCGTTATTCATCAACGAAGGCGAAACGATCGAAATCGACACACGCGACGGTTCATACGTTGGCCGTGTGAAAGCTTAATATAAGATTTCCATCACACATACAAAGACAGCCCATTGATATGGGCTGTCTTTTTTTTGAAACATAGGTATTAAAAAAACTCTATTTTTTTTAATTCTTAGTTCATTCCTCGTCACCTTACCGTTTAACTATTATCTTTGTGTTTAAAATCTAAACAACATAAAAATAGATAAACAATGAGACGAATGATTTATGCCCTCCTTTTTGTCCTGATTTCTATCGCGGCAAATGGGCAAGCGAAGTATGTATTTTATTTCATCGGGGATGGAATGGGAGTCAACCAAGTCAATGGTACTGAAATGTATAGAGCCGAACAACAGAACGGTCAAATCGGCACTCTGCCCCTACTCTTCACTCAATTTCCAATAGCCGGTATGGCCACGACTTTCTCCAAGACCAATTCAGTCACCGACTCGGCAGCCGCAGGTACGGCACTAGCAACCGGAACAAAGACTTACAACCATGCCATCGGAGTTGGCGTAGACAAGAACGCACTCGAAAGTGTTGCCGAGAAGGCACATAAATCGGGGAAAAAAGTCGGCGTTGCGACTTCTGTAAGTATCGACCACGCCACACCGGCCGCTTTTTACGCCCATCAGGCGGATCGCGGAATGGCTTACGAGATCGCACTCGATCTACCGAAAGCCAATTTCGATTTTTATGCCGGAGCAGGATTTGTAAGCCCCACTACCACTAGCGCAAAGAAAGAAGCACCAAGCATTTTCCCAATCTTCGAAAAAGCAGGCTACACCCTCTCACGTGGTTATGCAGACTACAAAGCAAAAGCCGGGAAAGCCCAAAAGATGATCTTAATGCAAAAAGAGGATAAATCAGTATACGCCCTTCCTTATGCAATCGACCGAAAGAGTGACGATTTAACCTTGGAACAAATCACCGAGAGCGCCATCAACTTCTTAACCAAAGGAAAAAACAACGGATTCTTCCTCATGGTAGAAGGGGGTAAAATAGACTGGGCTTGCCACGGCAATGACGCGGCTACAGTGTTCAATGAAGTAGTCGACATGGACAACGCCATCAAAATAGCCTATGAATTCTACAAAAAGCACCCTAAAGAAACTCTGATTGTTGTCACAGCCGACCATGAAACAGGGGGCATCGCTTTAGGCACAGGCGACTACGCTTTAAACCTAAAAGTACTTCAATATCAGAAACATTCGGTCGACGAGCTATCGGCTGAGATCAGTAAGCTACGTCGTTCAAAAGGCAACAAAGTGACTTGGGAAGAGATGAAAACCTTCTTGGGCGAGACTATGGGATTCTGGAAAGAGGTTCCTGTAACTTGGGAACAAGAGAAGAAGCTTCACGACGAATATGAAAAATCGTTTGTCAAGAATAAAGTCGAACTTTCAGAAAGCTTATATGCCAAGAGTGAGCCAATGGCAGCTCGTGCTAAAGAAGTGTTGAATGAAATTGCCATGGTAAGCTGGGCTAGTGGAAGCCATTCAGCCGGATATGTTCCGGTATACGCTGTTGGTAAAGGTGCCGAATTATTCATTGGTAAAATGGATAACACCGACATCCCCAAGCGTATTGCTAAAGCCGGTCAATACAAATAATAGACCCTAACGATCGATAAATGAAAAGGAAGACTTAAATGAAGTCTTCCTTTTTTTAGTTCTACAACCGCCCTATCGAAAATCAAAAATAGAGGACATCAGAAATTATCTAAAGTCAAATACTTTTTTTAGGTGTTCATACAAACGAAGCAAGAGAAAGGAAAAATCAAAGGAAATATGGGCGCAAATTAATCCCCAATAATAGCGCGATCAGTTTCAAAGGGTGAAACAAAAAGTTGCATTGTAGGACACTTTAGTCTCATACAACCGAAAACGAAGTTTCAAACAAGGAAAACTAAAGTTTCAAAGGTGAATCCCTCAGTTCCCGAATTCGGAAATAAATCCGCTTTCGTCTGAAAATAATTTTCAGCTAGTAATAATAATAAAAATAAACGACAAAAAAGCACTCCGAGTGACCTTATGAGAACCATAGATCGGTGGCAGATCTTTGATCTGCAATATGATCTGCAACATCATCTGCAACCCTTATTACTAACTCGTAATCAAGCTATTAGAGAGACTAGGTGGTAGCGTTGCAGATAAATCTCATAAAAACATCTATGGGGAGAAATGAATCGGCTTATCAACCAACGAAGAAGTCAGTGAAGAAGTCAGTGAATAAGTCAGTAAATTGTTTTAATCGAAAGAAACCAAAAATCTAGCTAACAACGATTTAGCCTGTTAATAACATTGTTAATAACTCACAGAGGTTTAAATCTGGCCCATCTTTCTGTTTAGCACGGTACCGTCTCCCCCTCAATAAAAGACTCAAGGAAAAGGTGCTCACCATCAAAAACAGCATAAGTGAAGAAGTTGATCCAATCGCCTAAAATCAGCACACGGGATGTTGACGACAACATCAGATCGAGTTCGATGTGTCGATGCCCAAACATAAAGAAGTTGATGCTGGGGTGATTCTTTAAATAGTCTTTAGCATAAAGAACCAAATACTCTTTATGTTCACCCATATACTCCGGATCCTTTCCATCGATCCGTTTTAGGCGACTTTGTTTGGCCCAGGACAAGCCGAGCTCCACACTCCAACGAGGATGTAAGGCTGAGAATAGACGTTGCAGAGTGGCACTGTGAAACATTCGACGCAACAGTTTAAATTTCTTGTCCGGATCGCCCAACCCATCACCATGGGCTAAATAAAACTCCTGACCTTGAAGCTCGATCGTCAACGGCTCACGATGAATGGTCACCCCACACTCTGTGGCCAGATAATCACCACACCACAAGTCGTGATTACCCGTAAAGAAATGCACCTCTACGCCAAGATCAGTCAGTTCGGAGAGTTTACCCAAGAAGCGGGTATACCCTTTAGGAACTACCAAGCGAAATTCGTACCAGAAATCGAACATATCCCCCAGTAGATAAACAGCTGAGGCTTTATGCTTTATACTCTCTAGAAAGTTCACCAACCGACGCTCGTGTGTCCGGCCGTGTTCAATCGCACGCGACCCCAGATGAGCATCGGAAAGGAAATAAACATTCTTCATGAACGGTCAGTTTTAAAAGATATCAGTATTATTCGTCAGATGATAAGAGACGCCCCATTATAAGAACCCTAATTCGAGTTTGGCCTCTTCGGACATCATATCCTTATCCCATGTCGGTTCAAAGACCAAGTTGATCGTAGCCGAAGTTACGCCCTCTACCGATTCCACCTTCATGCGAACATCTTCCATAATAAAATCGGCCGCCGGACAGTTCGGTGCCGTTAGCGTCATATCCAAAGACAACTCACCCGATTCGGCAACATCAATTTTATAAATCAACCCAAGATCGTAAACATTCACCGGGATCTCCGGGTCGTATACCGTCTTAAGCACTTCTACTATCTTTTCTTCTATTTCAAATTTATTCATCATGATACGTCTCGTTTGTTTTTGCAAATATAAGAATAAAATTCACTCAGATCAGTCCCTCGTCGGCAAAACTGAAATAAGAACTCTCACAAACAATAACGTGATCAATCAGTCGGATGTTCATCGTCGCAGCGGCCTTTTGAATATGAGCGGTCAGGTTTCGGTCCTCAACACTCGGACGATGGTTGCCCGAAGGGTGATTGTGGATCAAGGCCAGTTGTGTGGCCCGATGCAGGAGAGCTTCCCGTAAAACAAAGCGTACATCGGTATACGTACCATCTATTCCCCCGGTACTCACGCGTACCTTATCGATCAATCGATTCGCTTGATTCAAGAGCAACACCCAGAATTCTTCCCGATCAAGATCGCACATCAACGGTTGGAACAGTTGGTAAATAGCATTCGAACAAAGAAGTTGGGGACGCTCCACGGCTTTTTGTAAATTTCGTCGCCGTCCAAGTTCCAGAGCCGCCATAATGGTTAGACTCTTGGCCGGCCCCATGCCCTTAAAAGTCGAGAAATCGGCCACCTCCCACTTAGCCAGCGTATTCAGATTATTATCGCACGCTTGAAGCAGACGCTTCATCAGCGACACGGCACTCTCTTCAGTATTACCCGAGCCGATCAGGATAGCCAACAGCTCGGCATCGCTCAATGCTTCGGCCCCCTTGGTGAGCATCTTCTCACGGGGACGATCTTGAGACGCCCAATGATTAATCGTTAGTTTTGTTTTAACCTCCATACTTCGTTTTTGATCTTCTTTCCAGTCAGATCGCAACGAGCAGGGGCGGGAAAGGGTTATTTATAAAAGTTCTTCCGAAAAGCCTCAAACTCATCTCGTCCCAACACGCAACGCTCCCACCAAGCTCTCCAAAAGCCGGTTCCGTATCCCACTAATTGCACAAATGCGGCGCCGATGGAATAAAGGCCGATACGAAGACTCTTGTTTTGAACGGTCGAATCGAGACCAACCAACACGGCATAAAGCAACAATGGAAGTAAGCTATAGAGACAGAACAAGCTGCCTACCAAGAAAAAGGCCACTCCCAGAGTAAATAGCCCGGGCAATAAGTGAACCGGTTTCAGCGAACCCGGATATTTCTTATATAAATTGATACGGGCAATGCCCGAATTGTGTACTTGCTTGAAAAACTTCCTCAGATCGGTACGACGTTTGTGGTAGACCCATGCATCAGGAAATAACCGACATTGATAACCGTCGGCAAAGATACGAATACTGAAATCGATATCTTCACCAAAACGCATGTTGGAGAATCCGTTTAAAGCCTTGTAAACAGTCGAACGAACCCCCATATTGAAACTCCGCGGATAGAACTTATCCATTTTCTTCTTTCCTCCACGAATACCACCGGTGGTGAAAAAGGAGGTCATCGAATAATTGATCGCTTTCTGAACCGGGGTAAACGAATCGTGTGCCCGATCGGGACCTCCAAACGCATCCGCGTCGGCTGTTGCCAACTCTTTCTCAATGGCTTCGAAGTAACCTTGCGGTATAATCACGTCGGAGTCTAAAATCAAAAGATAGTCGCCTTGGCTCCGTTCAGCGCCATAATTACGAGTCTGGCCCGGACCAGAGTTCGGCTTCTCAAAATAATGGATCTGCAAACGTTCTGCATAACGATCGACTACCGCCTTACAAGGCACAGACGATCCGTCCTCCACAATGATGACTTCAAAATCCTTAAAGGTCTGGTTGAGTAGACTTTGCAGCAACTCCTCGACCTCATCGGGACGATTATAAACCGGTACAATAACAGAATAGCGCATAAATAAATCGGATCTGGTTTTAGTATTCAGAAACAAAATAACAGAAAAAAAATGAAAGAGCGCTTAAAACGGGTACAAATACTATTAATTCACTCAATATAATTTCTTAATAATGTATGATAATTTTCTCCATATTAGTACTTATTTCATGAATCTAGATGCGTCATTCCCGTTTTTATTCACCCGTATATTTTTGCTGTTACGCCCAATGTTATAGGTTATTGACAAGCGAACGCACTGAGTGTTGCGAGAAATCGCGTTTGTAACCTGATATCCCCCACCATAGTTGTATAAAGATTCAGTTTTCAGTTGATTGAAAAGATCTTCTACGGTAAGTGCAAAGGCTAAATTTTTATTCTTTGGCAAGGTGTATTGCATACCCATGTCTATGCTCATTATACCTTTTCTTTTTACTTGCAATGATTTTTTTTGTGTTCTAAAGAAAGGGTTAATGTATATGCCTAATTTGTCTGTTATTTGATAAGAGACATATAAGTTACCACTTCCATACCAATTATTATTGAGATTGAATACTGATGGTTTAATTTCATTTACCACATCTCGATAACTGAGATTTCTCAAATAAAGATATAACGAACCCTTCAGTTTTCCTTGAAGGAAAGAAAATGGTACAGAAATATCTCCATAAAGATATAACAAGTCGGCATAATTTTTCGGTTGAGTATATCTTATTCCATTGTTGTCTAAATTATAGGTTGTTTCGAATTCGTTAGATCTCAAACGCGCCCCCAATGTGACAACTACATATTTAAAGAGTAGATTTTGCATTTTAAAATCGTATTGCATGGAAGATTTCAGGTAAGGGTTTCCAACACTGTACTCATTGTCACTATAATAAGTAATTCCGGGAAGCATGGAGAAATATCCGGGACGATTATTTTTCATTGTAAGATACAAAGATGTGCTGAAATTATTACTCATCTTCCAATCCAGTGTTAAATATGGAGCAATGTTCCACTCTCTATTTTTTGATATTGTATTTGATATTAGATATTTATAGTGTGCATATTCTGTTCGTAGTCCCAAATACATCGACAAGTCTTGGCGGAATCTAAATCTGCCTGACATGTATAGCCCCATGATAGTTTCCCACATAGTGAAGTCAGATTCTTTTTGAGATATAACTGTTTCGTTCATTTTTGAGATATAAGACTGACTACCGATAGTATATACAAATTTGGGAAAATTCATCTTATATTTTGCTTCTACGATATGTCTATGCCCTCCCATTTTTTTGTCAATCATAAAAGAATTACCTAAACTACTGTTGGAGATTTGACCATAGTTGTCACTACCCACAAGCAGACCGTATGAAACTTTAAATTGATGTCTCAACGTATCTGCTGAGAGATACTCTATATTGGTAGACAATAAATCGGTCCAATCATTAATATCTCTATCTGTAGATTTATCTAAAATTTCATCCGTTTTATATATTTCCTTACTCTTGCGATGCAAATCATCTACATAGTAAGATGCAAAATAATTCAAACTTCCATTCAAAACTTTAGGTGCCCAAGTGAGATTCAACACACCGAAATAGGCATCCTTCTGATGGGTTTCCTTCTGATTCTGTAACTTATCAACTTGTGCATAAGAATATCTTTCCTCTGTTTCCGATTGAAGAGAAGATTTTGCATATCCTACAGATGTACTTCCCGATAAGTCTCCGTATTTACCTCGTAAATCTATGTAGTCCCCCCACCTGTATGCGTCATTACGCAGAAGGGCTCCATGTATCGTATTGCTAATATTGTAACCGTTTTTAGGTCTTTCCTTTGTAAGAATTTCAATCGTTGCATCTTCTCCGGAGAATTTATTCTCCGCCGTTGCTACACTTTTAATATAGAGTTTTTTCAAATGAGAAGCAGGGAGTGATTTCAAGTAGTTAAGAAGGGTATTCATCGGCATTCTTTGTTTCACCCCGTCAATAATAACAAGTGGCTCATTACCTTGAACCTTTATACCATCATGTGAAACAACAATACCCGGAGTTCTCTTAAGCACATCCAAAAAATTATCAGTGATGCCTAAAGTTAGTTTTCCTACATCAATTCCAATTTTTCCATCCGTCATAGTAATAGCTCTCTTGTATGCAGAAACAGTGACTTCCTGCAATCCTATTGCATCCTCTTTTAGCACTACTGGATCTTTAAATGTGTAGTTAGAGGGTACATCTATCTGAAAAGTATGAAATCCCACAAAACTAATCTTCAATCTCAAAGTTTTGTCCTTATGTAAAGAACAATCCAAAACATAATATCCACCTTCTTTACTATAGGTAGATGCAATAACTTTGGTTGTATCTGACAATAAAGTACCAATAATACTAGCGTATTCAATAGGATTCTTTTTATCATCCACAATTTTCCCGGATATGACTTGCCCACGAAGAGACGATATTGCCATCATTGTAAAGAAAAACAAAAAAGACACTCTATATATATTATACATATGCGCATTTAACATAATAAGACAAGATTTTTTCAGAGTTAGAAAACACGAAAGGAGTTAATATTTTTTAATATTAACTCCTTCATTTCACTTTACAGCTTAGTTACCTCCATTACAAGATTTTTGGCAGCATGATTTAGATTCTCCTGAATCTTCGTCTGAATCACTGATAGGCTCAGCATCTTCAATATCTTTAGAAGAGGATGTGTTAGAATGAGAACTAGCTCCCATGATGTGACTCATTTCTTCATCTTGAAGTCTTGCTATAACTTCTTTCTCTAAAAATATTTTTTTTTGTTCCATCTTTTTAAATTTATTAGATTTATTTATTTTTAGCAAATTGGCCAATTGCTTACCTGCAAACATACTATTTTCTTTTTACTTACAAAATTTTTCTATATTTTTTATTTTCATTGTTTGTTTTTTTATATTTCGTATTACATACTGCTCTTTTGGAGTCAGTCCGAAAAGTCTGTAATTATGTTTTAAAATGGCTATATAACGAACTATGCGGATGTAATCAATTTCTAACTTTACTGCAACAAAGCATATCAAACAGTTGTATGCTCTTTAGCTCTTATCCTCACTAACGATAAATTCAGCCTTGATAACCTGTCAAAGCATTTAAAAATTTAAAAACATAGTAAATATTTAAACACTATTATAATCAAAATGTAATTTTTTAGTTTAACTACACGCACGATTTGTCATAGAGCCTAAAAAAATCAAGCACAGATTTTTCAGAATCTGAATAAGAAAAAGAAAATATCTTTTACTTCCCTGAATTGAACCCTAAACACTTTTATTTTGACATTAAAAGATTCTGCAAAAGCATTTCCTGACTTCATCACTTTTTTTGAACCACCACATAGAGTAGAATGATAATCAGACAGTTACATAAGAACAGAGTGACTTTGGGTGACACACGCAAAAAGCGGATACCTCTGTGTCATGTTTCTACGAAAAAAGAAGAACCCTGCTAAATCTGTCAGCGTAGTTGTCGTGAACAAAGCACATGGGGGATTTAGAGAAGTTAAGAACTTCGGAGTCACCTCCTCTATTGATGATGCAGAGTCTTTATGTGAACAAGTTAAAAATCGGATAAAGCTTATAGAGAACAATAACAGCTTGAAAAAAGTAAAGAACTTGAAGAGGTGGATCGTTTCATCAATAGCATTAATAATGTGCTCATTAATGAAACGCAACTTTTTCTTAATTATGTATATGACAGTGTTGGTTTTAGCCTGATTCCGAATGAGATACTGCGCCACCTTGTAATTTCACGTGTGTCACAACCAATGAGTAAACTTGCGACAGTAGAGTTCTTGAAATCCTATTATAACGAGGATGTAAACTCGAATAACATCTATCGTTACATGGATAAACTCTACAATACCCAAATGGAATTGGCGCAGCAAATCAGTGTGAATCACATCAGAAAAATTTTCGGAGGTAAGATAGGTCTAATGTTCTATGAGGTGACTACATTGCATTTTGAGACGACAAGGACAGATGTACTGCGACGGATAAACAACCGTATCTACAACAAATTCCTTGAGATTAGCAAGGCTGTGGAAGCAAGAATCAGTGATGGGAAAATTGAGCAAAATACAGGATGGGATGGTCTGAAAGGATATATAACTAATACAAATCTTGAAGCAGAAAAGGTGATTGCCCAATACCATAGCCTTTGGTTTGTTGAACAGGTTTTTAGAACTCCAAAAGGTTCATTAGAATAGATTTTGCAGGACAACCCGCTACATTCACCGTAAAGAGGTGTAAATCATCCTCGTTTTTTCTCAATGTATATCGTTGACAAAACGAAATAAAAGATAGATGAACGCATCGACTACGCTAAAAACAACGAGTGTCGAATATCTTTTTGAGTTCTTTTATACTTGTATATATCTGCAAATTTTATACCGTAAAAATATAAAAGTTCGCAGATATATACATACATAAAATAGGTTATATCATTGATTATCGGTAGATAATCTTTTCTTTTTAAGAAACGATTGATTAGTCCTTCTTCAACAAGATATCCATGGTATCAGAAGCGATCAACAGCTCTTCGTCTGTAGGGATCACAACCACTTTAACTTTTGAGTTCGGTGTAGAAATCACCGTTTCTTTACCACGAATCTTATCGTTCAATTCGTAATCCAACTCAATACCCAAATAGCCTAATGCTTTACAAACATCACGACGCATTTCGAACTGGTTTTCGCCAACACCACCGGTAAACAACAAAATATCAACTCCGTCAAGTACAGCAGCGAAAGCTCCAATATACTTCTTAATACGGTAGTAGTACATCTTTTCAGCAAGGATCGCTTTTTCATTGCCTTCTTCGCAGGCAGCCAAAAGTTCACGCATATCGCTTGATACACCAGAGATACCGAGTACACCACTCTTTTGGTTCAATAAGTTTGAAACTCCACTTGGAGTCAAGCCTTCTTTTTCCATGATGAAAGTCACAGCACCGGCATCAATATCACCAGAACGAGTACCCATGATCAATCCCTCGAGTGGAGTCAATCCCATGGTAGTATCCACACATTTACCATCTTTAATAGCAGCAATCGAACCTCCGTTACCAATATGGCAAGTGATGATTTTTTGACCTTCCGGTTTAACGCCTAAGAAGTCACATACACGTTGCGATACATAACGATGAGACGTTCCGTGGAAGCCGTAACGACGAATACCATATTTCTCATACAATTCGTAAGGGATTCCATATAAATAAGCATAATTAGGCATCGTCTGATGGAAAGCTGTATCGAACACACCCACTTGAGGTACGTTAGGAAGGATCGAAGAAATAGCATTTACGCCCTTCAAGTTAGCAGGGTTATGCAAAGGCGCCAAGTCGTTACAAGCTGTAAAGACATCCAAAACTTCCTTGTTCAACAATACAGATTCACTGAAGCGTTCGCCACCGTGTACCATACGATGTCCTACAGCATTAATTTCATCCAATGAGCTGATTGCTCCGAATTCCGGATGAATTAATGTTTTTAATATAAATTCCACACCTACAGTGTGTTCAGGAATATCTTTTTCTAAAACTTTTTTCTCACCGCTAGGTAAAGTTAGTTTCAAGAACGACCCTTTCAAGCCGATCTTCTCAATGCCACCTTGAGCAATGACATCTTTGCTCGTCATATCGAACAATTTATATTTGATGGACGAACTACCGCAATTTAATACTAAAACTTTCATTTTGATCTATATTTAAAGGTTAACAATTTGTTTTTGCAGCAATAGCTTGATTAGCTGTAATAGCAATCATGCGATAAACGTCTTCGATAGAACAACCGCGAGACAAGTCGTTTACCGGACGAGCAATACCTTGCAATACCGGACCTACCGCATCGGCATGACCTAAACGTTGAACGAGCTTATAAGCAATGTTACCAACTTCCAAACTTGGTACAATCAAAACGTTAGCTTCACCTGCTACAGTTGACCCCGGTGCTTTTCCGGCAGCAACCTCAGGTACTAGAGCAGCATCAGCCTGCAATTCTCCATCGATGTTGATTGAAGGTGCCATCTGCTGTGCCAATTTTGTAGCCTCAACAACTTTGTCCACAACTTCATGTTTTGCAGAACCCTTGGTAGAGAAGCTTAATAAAGCCACTTTAGGATCTTCAATACCGGCAACAGCCTTTGCTGTTTGAGCCGTACATACTGCAATCTGAGCTAACTGATTAGCATCCGGAACCGGAGTTACAGCAACATCACCAACCACAAGCACTCCGTTTTGTCCACACTCAGGAGCGTGAGTCAATAACAACATGGCTCCTGAAACGCAAGAAATACCCGGAGCAGTTTTAATAATCTGCAAAGCCGGACGAAGCACATTACCAGTCGTATTACGAGCACCGGCCAACTGACCATCAGCGTCGCCGTTCTTGATCATCAAACAACCATAATACAACGGATCATTCACAAGTTTACGGGCTTCCTCAATAGTCATCCCCTTTTTCTTACGAATATCGCACAACAATTGAGCATATTCTTCATGTTTAGGTGAGGTCTCAGGATCAATAATCGTTGCCTTACCAATATTTCCTAAACCAAGTTTAACTGCCAAGTCACCAATTTCTTGAGGTTTACCCAATAAAATCAAATCGGCTACTTCATCAGTCAAAATCTGATTAGCTGCTTTCAAAGTGCGTTCTTCCGTTCCTTCTGGAAGTACGATGCGCTGGCGATCGGCTTTTGCACGCGCCACAATCTGGTTAATTAAATTAAGCATAAAATTACGTAGTATGTAGGTATATAATATAGATAGTCTATGACTAATTGCGATGCAAAAATAGACAATTTTGTAATATCCACATTGCAAAATGGACTATTTTTCGCTCTTCAACCTAAAATATTATAATATTTAACACTATCCTTCGATTTTTCGTACCTTTGCAACGTTTTCAATAATAAAAGGTAAATATATGATTCGTCAGTGCACCATCTTATTTGGCTGTTTAGCCTTGGGTGAACTGCTTGTTTTTCTGACAGGTATCAAGCTCCCCTCAAGCATCATTGGTATGCTTCTTCTCACTCTTTTTCTGAAATTGGGCTGGATCAAGCTACACTGGATCCAAGGAATGTCCGACTTTCTAGTTGCTAATCTGGGATTCTTTTTTATCCCACCAGGCGTTGCGTTAATGCTGTATTTCGACATTATCGCCGCTCAATTTTGGCCAATTGTCATTGCAACATTAGTCAGTACGATTCTGGTCCTTGTGGTTACCGGATGGATTCATCAACTAACACGTAAATTCAAATGAGCTATATCGAAAACCCCTTTTTCCTGCTGACCATGACTTTTGGTCTCTTCTTTTTAGCAAAGCTCTTACAGCAGAAGATCGGATGGGTTCTACTGAATCCAATCCTTCTCACCATTGCCGCCCTCATCGGTTTTCTCAAGTTGTTCGACATCAGCTATGAGACGTATAACGAGAGTGGACACCTCATCGAGTTTTGGTTGAAGCCTGCCGTCGTTGCTCTTGGAGTGCCCCTTTACTTGCAACTAGAGACCATCAGGAAACAACTCATTCCGATTCTGCTTTCACAACTAGCCGGCTGTGTCGTTGGCGTCATCTCAGTGGTACTCATTGCTAAGTGGCTAGGAGCCTCACCCGACGTAATCCTATCACTGGCTCCCAAATCAGTAACCACCCCTATTGCGATGGAAGTTACCAAGACGCTTGGAGGTATTCCTTCCTTAACGGCTGCCGTCGTGGTTTGCGTTGGACTCATCGGAGCGGTATGTGGTTTCAAAGCCATGAAGGTGATGCGTGTAGGAAGCCCTATCGCACAAGGTTTATCGATGGGAACAGCCGCCCACGCGGTTGGCACCTCGACTGCCATGGACATCAGCAGTAAGTATGGCGCATACGCCAGCTTGGGCCTGACCCTAAACGGCATACTCACGGCACTCCTGACTCCAACCATTTTAAGGTTATTAGGAATAATCTAACAACAAAAAATAAGAATTGCTCGTTAATATGAATAAACGAGCAATTCTTATGATAAATTTTAAAGAGATTCAACTAGAAGACAAAACTCTGATTACTTCTTTTACTGCTAATGGACACCGCAGAAACTGCGATCTTTCTTTCTCAAACTTATGTAGCTGGAAGTTTCTATACCATACCCAAGTCGCTTTAATCGACGGCTTTTTAGCCTTCAAGTTTTGGGTGAACGGCAAACTTTTTTATATGATGCCATTAGGAGAAGGATTCATCAAACCAGTTGTACAACGTTTAATGCAAGACGCCCAACAAGAACAACAATCTTTTTGTATGCTTGGCGTTTGCGAACGAACACGTACAGAGCTGGAAGAGTTATTCCCCGATACTTTTTCATTCAGCAGCGATCGCAATTATTCGGATTATCTCTATTTGCGAACCGACCTATCCACATTATCAGGAAAAAAGTACCAATCTAAACGAAATCATGTCAATCGGTTCCGGAACACTAATCCGGATTACGAATATGTGCCCATTACGCCGGAACGAATTGAAGAATGTTTAGAATTAGAAGCCAAGTGGTGCAAAGTAAATAACTGCGATCAGATGGAAGGAGTAGGCAACGAACGTCAATCGCTGACTTATGCTCTGACTCATTTTCAAGAGTTAGGTCTGCAAGGTGGACTATTGCGCGTTAATGGTGTAATTGTCGCCTTTACCTATGGCATGCCGATCAATGGAGACACCTTCTGTGTACACGCCGAAAAAGCCGATACAACAGTTGATGGGGCTTATGCCATGATTAACTATGAATTTGCCAATCATATTCCGGAACACTATCTCTATATCAACCGGGAAGAAGACTTGGGAATCGAAGGGTTACGCAAAGCCAAATTATCTTATCAGCCGACTATTATCCTTGATAAATACATGGCCTGTGTCAAGGACTCGGATTCGCTTTAACCCTAAATGTAACGGCATCACACCATGAAAGAAGCATTTAAATCACTATGGCGACTCTGTTTCAATGACAGTGAAACATTCATTGAATTGTATTTTCGTTTGCGATATCGGGAAGAAGAGATGGTCGCCATAAGAAAGGATCATCAGATCGTATCGGCTCTGCAGATGATCCCCTATCCGATGACATACGGAACACATTTGCTTCAAATGGCTTATATCTCCGGTGCATGCACACATCCGCAATATCGCAAACAAGGTTTGATGGAGCAAGTGCTGACCGATAGTTTTCAGGAGATGTACCGAGAAGGTGTTGATCTAACGACACTGATTCCGGCCAACGCTTCACTATTCGATTATTATGCTCGTATGGGATACGCCACTGTTTTCTACCAGTCGACAGAGCAGATCAATGAAGAAGTGTTATTGACAAGTCACGTTAAGATTGAGCATACGACCACAAACGAAGAGGGAGTCTATGATTATCTCTCTACTCACTTAGCAAAACGAACGTGTTGTGTACAACACACGTCATCGGATTTTGAGATCATCTTAAGCGATTTGGCATTAGGCAGCGGAACGCTATTCTATGCAACGGAAGCTCATCAGATAAAAGGCGTAGCCATCGTTTACAATAATGGTGAAGTCCTTCATATCGAAGAGTTGGTTGCGGATCATAAGGTCATTGAGTTAGCTCTAATACAAGCCATTAAACAAAAGAATACATCTGCGACCTTACAAATAAAGCGTCCTGCACAAAACAGAGAAAGCTCTATCCCATTTGCTATGGCTCGTATTATTCATGCGAAATCAATGCTGGAAGTTTATGCCGAGACCTATCCAACAGAAGCCTTTAAGATTAAGCTTACAGACAGCTTATTGCCTGATAATAACGGATATTATGAAGTCAGAAACGGTCAGCTAATCCATCAACCTGATTCGGGAAACTCTGATTATGAGGATATGGACATCGCCACACTGACCCGAAAGCTGCTACAGCGACTAAACCCTTATATGAGCTTAATGATGAACTAAACGCTTCACTAAAGGCAAAAGCATAAGAAAGCCATTTATACCGACCTTACAGTAACGACATAAATGGCTTTCTTTATTTATTGAACGCCTAAGAATAAGGCGATCAAACGACTAATCGATTTTATAATCCGCTAAAGTCCACACCTTCAAAAACCAAAGACGGAATGCGCCAGGAGGAATCCAAACGTGGATCGTTGCCCATAGCAACAAGCGATGACCAAAGAGTTAACATGTTACCTGTGATGTTCATTTCTGTTATCGGCTGTGTCAACTTTCCGTTTTCAATTAAAAAGCCTTCGATACCATATGAGAAATCACCAGATGTGCTATTACTATTACCCCCATTAAAACCAGTCACTAAAATACCTTTATCAACGTCAGCTATCAGCCCTTGAAGGTCCTTATTTCCAGGCTGCATCACTAACAACGACGGAGAACTAATTGTCGGATCAACTCCCATCTTTTGACTATTATACGTATCAATGAAATAGGTATTCAGGGCTCCTTTGTCAAATACCGGACGACGAACAGTAGCGACCCCTTCGTTATCGAAATAACGCGCACCCGACGATTTAACCAGATGAGGTTCATCTATTAACGTGAACAGATCACTAGCTACTTTTTGGTTCAGTTTATCGAGCAAAAAGGAATTTTTTTGTTGCAAAGACGAGCCATAAAGGGCATCAAGCACCGGAGATAACAGACGTCGACCATTCATAGCATCTACAACCATTGTATATTTACCAGAGGCAACTTTCTTCTGTCCAAGTTTCCGCAACACTCTCTCTAAAGCCTTACGGCCAATATTCTGCGTCTTCAAATCACCATAAAAAAGTGAAGACTCATACCAATAGGAAGAAGGGCGAGCTTCGCCTTCCCCTTTAATAGCCACATCACTCGACAATGAGAACCAAGTCCGCTTAGACTCACCCTCAAAACCATTACTCGTGATGCCATAAGAGAAGTTTTCACCATCCCCATACGATGAACCCACAGAAATAATCCGATTGTCTTTACCTAAGATTTCTTCAGCTACAGCTTTAGCTAAATCAACTTTCTCATCAGGATTGATTCCATTCAACTTATCGTCAAACAATTGCAAGTCGGGTTTTCCACCCTTGTAGTATCTAGAAGGATCTGGCAAAACACGAGCCTCATCTTTAGCTAAATATCGCGTAGAGTCGATGCCGTTCTTTATAAAAGTTTCCAATTCCTTACGATCCAACCGATTGGTCGAGAAGTTACCATATCGTCCGTCTACATATAAAGAGATGCTCATTCCTCCTTCGGAGGCCTGCTGCAATTTATCCATCTTCGCATCACGCAAATCAAAAGAGGTATTCGAGCTAGCGTAAAGTACAACCTTTGCCGATTGACAGCCATTCTTCAACGCAAAATCCATTGCCCATTGAGCTAACTTCTTATTATTATCTGATATCATAATCATTCGGATTTTAAAATGTTAGAACTTAATTTTCACCACCTACGGTTAGTTTACTTACCAATGCGGAAGGCATGCCACAAGTCACCGGACAAGATTGTCCATCCTTGCCACATGTCCATGTGCCGTTATCGATCTTGTCATTATCGGCCACCATCGTAATATCGGCAAGAGCCTTAGGTCCATTTCCAATGATATTAATATCTTTAATAGGTTGAGTCAACTTTCCGTTCTCAATCAGATAACCCGATTTTACAAAGAAAGTGAAATCTCCAGCTCCAATTTGCACTTGACCATTAGTGAAGTTATCCACATAAATACCTTGTTTTACAGAAGCAATGATATCCGATTCTTTCATATTACCCGGATCCATATAGGTCGCACGCATACGTGGAATAGGCATTGCTCGGAAAGATTCCCGTCGCCCGTTACCAGTCGGCGATACTCCATAATGCTTAGCACTGATACGATCGTGAATATAACTAGTCAAGACTCCATTCTTCACTAAATAAGTTTTTTGCCCTTCAATACCCTCATCGTCAAAATTGACCGATCCTCTATTAAAAGGAATGGTACCATCATCGATCACACTAACATGCTCATTACAGATTTTTTTATTCAATTGATCGGAGAATATCGAAGTATTTTTGCGATTAAAATCAGCTTCAAAAGCATGCCCAATAGCTTCATGCAACAAGATACCCGATCCACCGGCTCCCATTACTACAGGCATTTCACCTCCTTTAGGTTTTATGGCCTTAAACATAATAGACGTCTGGTCGACTGCCTCACGAGCAATCACCTCAACAACATCGTCCGACAAGAATTCAAATCCTTTACGATAAGCACGAGCTGAATATCCGTTTTCGACCTTTCCGTTTTCCTGCATAATACAGAGAGCTCCTAACGTAACCATCGGTCTATAATCGTAAAACATCACTCCTTCTGAGTTACAGAAGAAAATGTGTGATGTCGTGTCGCTCTGAGAAGCTTGCACCTTCTGCACACGAGAGTCAAGTGCAAAAATCTTATCATTCAATTTCTGCAGATATGGCATTTTATCTTTAAGGCTAGTCTCCTCCCACGAAGAAGAAACCTTATAATAGTTCTGTTTTAAATCTTTTGCCGTCAAATTCACGGGGTGTTTACCTTTATTTGACGAAGCAATACGAGCAGCGGTACGTGCCGCTTTTAGCATCTCGTCCAACGTAATATTCTCAACATAGGCGTATCCACTCTGATCGCCAGACAACACACGAACCCCCATTCCAAAATCAATATTAGAATAAGATCGGTTCACTGCACCATCCATCAAGCTGATACTGTTACTCAACGTGTGTTCAAAAAACAGATCAGCATAATCACCCCCTTTCTCAAGAGCAGCAGCAAGAATCTTTTTTAGATCCCCCTCACTTACTCCAAAGTGGTTCATTGCAGCAAAAACGGCCGCTTTCTTACCGGCCTTTTCTCCTCCCAATGCTGATTGCGCCGAAGATGAAAATGCTAAAGCTGAGCCGGTAGTCAATGACCCGACTAGTGCGAAACTTCCTGTTCGCAAAAAATCTCTTCTGTCCATACTCGCATTAAATTTAATCAGTTAGTTATCATTTTTGGTTAATAAACTTTCTAGTTCTTCGGCACTCAGCCGCAAATAAAACTGTCCTTGATAGGCGACCGATATAGCTCCGGTTTCTTCAGACACAATAATCGCATGAGCATCGGATTCCTGACAGACTCCCATTGCTGCACGATGACGCAAGCCTAAATCTTTGGGTATATCTAAGTTATGAGATACAGGCAAAATACATCCTACAGCTTTTATCCTTTTCTTCGAAATAATCATCGCTCCATCATGCAACGGACTATTTTTAAAAAAGATATTTTCAACGAGTCGCTGGTTGATTCTAGCATCGACTTCCTCTCCAGTATAGACAAATTCATCCAGAGGAATATTATGTTCTATCACAATTAAAGCCCCCACCCGTTGCTTAGCCATATTCAAACAAGCCATAACGATCGGCATGATGTCATCATGGCGTAACGTCACTTTCTTGTTCCCTGAGAAAAAACGTACCAAAGCGCTCATATGCTTATGTGATCCAAGAGTTAATAAGAAGCGTCTAATTTCGTCTTGAAACAGCACAATCAAAGCAATTACACCAACATTCTTTAGTGTATCAAAAATTGAGCCCAATAATTTCATCTCAAGCACTTGAGTGACAACAACCCAGATCAAGATAAACACCAATATCCCAGTGAATATCTTAATTGAGCCAGAAACTTTCATTAATTTGTAAGTGTAATACAAAAGAAAAGCAACTAGCAGAATATCGATAAGATCTTTAATTCCAAATCCAAAAAACGGCACAATTACAAACAAATTAGGGGTTAATTTTTTTGTTTAATTTTCTCCACAATTTTAATGGTTTCAACAGCCTCACGAACATCATGCACCCGAAGGATATCAGCCCCCTTCAACAAGGCAATCGTATCAAGAACAACTGTACCATTTAATGCTTCATCTGGATTCACATTCAGCAGTTTATAAATCATAGATTTACGAGAGACACCAACTAACAGTGGTTGCTCAAATATTCTAAAATCTTCTAAATGCGACATCAATTCATAATTATGATCCAACGTCTTTGCGAAGCCAAAGCCTGGATCAAGAATAACATCTTTTACACCAAGCGAACGAAGACATTCCAATTTTTGGGCAAAATATAAGAAAACTTCTCTTACAATGTTCTCATACGTTGCACATTTTTGCATATTTTGTGGAATTCCTTTCATATGCATCATGATATAGGGGACACCAAGTTTAGCAATCATCTCAAACATTTTGTTGTCCATATTACCACCCGAGATATCATTAATGATGCCAACGCCAAATTCATCCACGCATTTTTCAGCTATATCCGATCGAAAAGTATCAACAGAAATGACAACATCAGGATATTCCCGTCTAATAATATCTAAACCGAAGCGTAATCGTCTCATCTCTTCTTCTGAAGAGATATGTTCCGCATCCGGCCTGGAAGAGTAGGCGCCAACGTCAATAATTGTTCCTCCTTGAGTAACAATCTGTCGTGCTCTGTCCAAAATATCCTGTTCTGTTTGCATCCGACTCCCTGCATAGAAAGAGTCTGGAGTCACGTTTAAGATCCCCATAACTTGAGGAACGGCGAGGTCTATTAGATGACCATTTACATTTATCGTTTTTAAATTATTCAAGTCCATTTTCCATCTATTTTGATAAATGCAAATTTACAGAAAAAAAAAGAGTAATTGCATTAAAATTCAGAAATAAACGTATATTTGCAATAGATACAATAGATGTACAATGAAGCTCACAAAACACTCAATCAGCCGCCCTTTTGTCCTGTTAGTCTCCCTACTATTTTTGGCATGCCCTACCAAGGCTCAAAAAGAGGTTGACGCATTTAATGTAGACACAACGCTTTACTCGTATTATCAACATTGTCAGGCAAATATACTTCGTCCCATAGCATTATCCATGGCGGATACTCTTTTCCAAAAGGCATCTATAAAGAACGATATCAGAATGCAAGCAGTGGCTTTATCCCTCAAATTGAACTATTACTATTATCAAGGGATCGAAGAAGATAGTATCATATCCTACACCAATAAAGTTAAAAAATTTGCGAAGGAAACCAACCAACTCAAATACTATTATTTCGCATGGGGGAATCGACTTATTTTATATTATTTAAAAACTGGACGTAACAACATTGCACTATACGAGGCTGAACGTATGCTTAAAGATGCAGAAGCAACTGGAAGTAAAATCGGATTATTAAATTGCTACAATACATTAGCTCATATTTACTCAATTAAAGGTTTTAAGAAACTAGCACTAGAATGGCAATTAAAAGAGATAGAACTTACCGAGCATGAAAAGGTTGAAAATTATAATATTGCAATTATCTACAACCTTACTGCGAGTTATTACATTGACGCCAAAGATCGCAAGAAAGCGCTTGAAATGCTTCAGAAAGCAGAAAAGGCATCCAATTCCCCAGGTCATAAGGCCCTTACTAAACTTTACTATGTCAACTACTATTTAGCCTTCAATAATATCACAGAAGCAGAAAAAATGATGAAAGAATGTCAACTCCTTTTCAGCAAGGACAAACGGCTTGATTCTGCAAAAAAAACTTTTTACCAGACTGAATCCAAATATTACATTGCCACTAATCAGCTTAAAAAAGCACTTAAATCCTTTCTCAATCAAGAGGCCGAAGAAAAACGATTCAGTGAACATGCTTTAAATGGGACTCAAGTTCGTTCTAAAGCAGACATTTATTATAAAATGGGAGACATCGAATCTGCCTTTAAATGTCTACAAGAATATATTATATTAGACGACTCTTTGAAACTTGAAAATGAACAAAAAGCAACGAGTGAATTTGCGACTTTATTAAATATTGAAAAACTAAATTCCGAGAAGAAAGAGTTGATGCTCCAGACTCAACAAAAAGAAATAAAGAACAAGAAAACACTGATTATCTCATTAACGGGACTTTTAGGGCTCGTTTTCATCTTCCTTTACCGTGAAAATTTACTAAACAGGAAGCTTAGATTATCGGAATCAAAATTAAAAACCAAAAACGACGAATTGACAGAATCACGCGAAGAACTGCGTATTGCCAAAGATAAAGCTGAGCGAAACAGCCAAATGAAAACAACATTCATTCAAAGTATGTCTCATGAAATTCGCACTCCTTTAAATTCAATTGTAGGCTTTTCTCAAATACTAAGTGACAACTACGGAAAAGAAAATCCGGAAACAAAAGAATTTGCGGAAATTATCAAGACCAACAGTAACGATCTGCTTCGATTAATCACTGATGTCCTAACATTATCGGAATTGGATCAGTATGAAGAAATCGAATCAAACATCCCGACCAATATCTACGACTGTTGCCAGAGCGGCTTAGAACTTGCAGGGCATCAGAAAAAAGAAGGCGTTCAAATAAACTTCCACCACGAGAAAGAAAGCCTCATCATTAAGAGCAACCCCGGATATGTAACCCAAGTTTTAAATAACCTACTCCACAACGCGGCAAAATTTACCTTAAAAGGTAGTATCACCTTGGAATATAAGATCTCTGATAGAAAAGATACAATCTCTTTCATTGTTACCGATACTGGAATCGGAATCTCTAAAGATAAAAAAGAATATATCTTCGAACGTTTTTATAAAATAAATATGTTCTCGCAAGGAACAGGATTGGGGCTCCCCATATGCAAAAGTATTGCAGATAAACTCCATGGAAACTTAATTATAGATGATACCTACACAAATGGATGCCGCTTCATTTTCACTATTCCTTATAAAAAATGACTTTAACATGATTTTTAATTATTAAAAGACTTAAATTAAAAAAGTCATCAATAATCAGACTATATTTGCATGTTTTTTAATAAAGAATAATGATGACAATCGATTCTATTTATCAAATTTTCCTGAAATGCCAATCTGTGACAACCGACAGTCGCAATTGCCCCAAGAATTCTCTTTTTATTGCTTTGAAAGGAGAATCATTTGACGGAAACTTGTTTGCAGCACAAGCTTTGGAAAAAGGTTGTAGCTATGTAATCGTAGATAACCCAGAGTATTATGTTGAAAAAGATCAACGATACTTATTAGTTGATGATACCCTAAAGGCATTGCAAGAATTGGCCACTCATCATCGACAACAGATAAATACTCCAATTATTGGGATTACAGGAACGAACGGCAAAACCACGACTAAAGAACTTATAGCTTGTGCCCTATCTACAACATATAACATTCTATATACACAAGGAAACCTTAATAACCACATCGGCGTTCCACTCACTTTACTGCAACTAAAGAAAGAACATGAAATAGCCGTCATTGAGATGGGGGCTAATCATCCTGGAGAAATTGCATTTTTAGCACAAATAGCCAAACCAAACTATGGCCTTATCACAAACGTCGGCAAAGCACATTTAGAGGGATTCGGCTCATTTGAAGGAGTAATCAAAACCAAAGGCGAACTATACGACTTTTTGCGACTAGATCCCCAATCCGTTGTTTTCATTCACCATGAAAATAAGCATTTGGAGACTATTGCCAAACAACTGACACTTATTGAATATGGCACCCATAGTTCTTTGTACATCAATGGGGGAATAGCCAATAATAATTCTCCTTTTCTATCACTAATCTGGAAAAAAGGAGAAAGAGGAAACATACAGACTATAAATTCGAGATTAATAGGAGATTATAATCTTCCCAATGTGTTAGCCGCAATAGCTATCGCCACATACTTCAATATAAGCCCCGAAAAAATAAACCAAGCTTTAGAAAACTATACCCCTAAAAACAATCGATCACAACTAAAGGTTACTAAAAGTAATTCCCTCATTATTGACGCATATAATGCTAACCCTACAAGTATGATGGCCGCTCTTGAGAACTTCAAGAAAATCGATACTCCACATAAAATGCTCATACTAGGAGATATGAAGGAACTTGGAACAGAGAGTCTGACCGAACATCAAAAAATAGTAGATTATCTCACCAAATGTCAATTTGAAAAGATTTGGTTAGTTGGGGAGCAATTCTCATCTGTAAATCATTCATTTCGGAGCTATCAATCAGCTCAAGATATTATCGAAGAGCTTAAGCAAGAACCAATAGAAGGACACACCATTCTTATAAAGGGCTCGAACAGTACAAAACTTTATACAATAGTGGATTATTTATAATCCACTATTACTTTTTGCCGACCCAAAATCGAAATAGCAAATAAGCCATAACGAGTCCAACCAAGCTACCTAATAAATCGACAAAGAAATCGTTCCATTCTCCACTACGATAATTTGTACCGTATTCTTGTAAAAGTTCAATTCCGCCTCCCAACAAAGTCGCAAGAATAAGATATATCGAGATTTTAATTATCGAGAGCTCGCCTATTTTCCAACAATTCCTAAAATATTCAAAACCGAACACCAAAGATAATCCACAATACATCAGAAAGTGAGCAATTTTATCGATATACTTAAAACCTTCGCCTCCACTTTGAGAAAACCGTCCAAACGACAAAAAACAAATAACACCTATAACTAATATAGACAAAGGATATCTTTTTAGGTAATAAACTAACATATTCCATTTTATTTTGATCATACACAAACATAAGATTATTTTTTTATATTTGCATATCACAACAATAATATATCGCATAAAAAGGAATAAAGTATGCAACAACATCATAGAGCTAACTTTGGGAGCAAAATCGGGATCATTCTAGCATCGGCTGGATCAGCAGTAGGGTTAGGTAATATTTGGAGATTTCCATATGAAACAGGCAACCATGGAGGAGCAGCCTTTATTCTAATCTATTTAGCATGCATCATCATACTAGGCCTCCCTATCATGATCGGTGAATTTCTCATAGGACGCCAATCCAGAGCTAATGCAGCAGGTGCATATCGAATTCTAGCTCTGGGAACTCCTTGGAAATGGGTGGGTAGAATGGGAGTTCTAGCAGGTTTTCTCATCTTAAGCTATTACTCAGTTGTAGCCGGGTGGACCTTAGAATACACCACTGAAGCATTAAGCAATAAATTCTCTGGGCAAAACTCTGCGGATTTCATTCGTTCGTTTCAAACCTTCACCAACAATCCTTGGCGACCTCTATTATGGCTTGTTGTTTTCCTTCTAGCCACTCATTTCATTATCATCAAAGGCGTAGAAAAAGGAATTGAAAAATACTCGAAGCTAATGATGCCAGCCCTATTTATAATTATACTTATTTTAGTTGGCTGCTCAATTACTCTACCCGGAGCAGAAACTGGGATACGTTTTCTGCTAAACCCTGATTTCAGTAAAGTAAACGGGACAGTCTTTTTAGCAGCAATGGGGCAAGCATTCTTTTCACTAAGCCTAGGATTAGGCTGCCTTTGTACATATGCTTCGTATTTTGGTAAAGATACAAATCTGACAAAAACGGCATTTACAGTTGGAATCATCGATACATTTATTGCCATTCTTGCTGGATTCATTATTTTTCCAGCAGCTTTTTCAGTTGGTATTAAACCTGATACAGGCCCAAGTTTAGTGTTTGTAACTCTCCCTAATATCTTTCAGCAAGCTTTCAGTGACATACCAACCCTAGCTTATATTTTCCCGATAATGTTCTATGTACTATTAGCAATGGCTGCACTTACGTCAACAATATCGATGCACGAAGTAGCCACAGCTTATCTACACGAAGAATTCAAACTCACTCGAAAGAAAGCAGCTTCTTTTGTAACTGGAGGATGTATAATTCTAGGTACAATTTGTTCATTATCCTTTGGCCCAATAAAAGAATATACTCTATTCAACCTTACCGCATTTGATTTATTCGATTTTGCAACAGCAAAAATTATGCTCCCCCTAGGTGGGTTATTCGTCTCATTATTTTGCGGTTGGTATTTGGACAAAAAGATCGTATGGACACAAATCACCAATAATGGAAAACTTAGATTCACCTTTTACAAACTTGTCATATTCATCTTAAAATACATTGCACCAGTAGCTATAACCCTAATTTTCATCAACGAACTCAAACTTATTTAATAGAAATGTGGAAAGATTTCTTCTATTTCTCAAAAACAGAACGCCTAGGTATCCTGCTATTAATAACCATCATTTTAGTCTTCATTGCATCTCCTCTTGTGTTTAACAAACAAGAAGTACTGCCTGCTATAGATGACAAGTCAAAAGAAGAATGCGAACAATTCTTCTCAACCATGCAGAACGTAGAGAAAAAGAAACATTTTTTTCACACCTACAATCACAATCCTCAAGTCATTGCATTACGCTCATTCGACCCTAATACGGCTGATTCAATGGAGCTGCAGCAGTTAGGACTTTCAAGGTGGATCGTCCGAAATATTATACATTACAGACAAAAAGGCGGACGCTTTAAAAAACCTGAGGATTTCAAAAAAATCTACGGTATAACACAGGAACAGTACAACACCTTGCTCCCTTACCTATCCATAACCTCTCCTCAAAAGAATATAGACACCTTACTTTTACTTACAACCCATACCATAAAGAAAGACTCTGTTTACAAATACCCCATAGGGACAACTATAGAGCTCAATAAAGCCGATACCACAGAACTCAAGAAAATACCCGGAGTAGGTAGTTACATCGCAAATCTCATCGTGAACTACAGAAAATCGCTCGGTTTCTATTATACAGTTGATCAACTCAAAGACATTCACTTAAAAGTAGATAAGCTACGCCCTTGGCTTACTATCAGCAAGAAAGAGCTCCCTTATCTTAATTTAAACAAAGTCGGTTTAGCACAGCTCATGCGCCACCCCTACCTAAACTTTTATCAGGCAAAAGTCATTGTTGAACATCGAAAGAAAAAAGGGAAGCTCCAAAGCCTAAATCAACTCATCCTTTATGAAGAATTTACCTCATTTGATTTTGAGAGATTAAAGCCCTATATCTGTTTTAACTAAAAAACGTCTCTCCTATCTTTCATAAAGACTCCACTAATTATAGATGAATCATTCCATCAAGCATATGTATCGTTCGATCAGTTAATTGAGCTAGCCCTTCATCATGAGTTACAATCACGAAAGTTTGTCCCATTTTCTCTCGAAGATCAAAAAACAATTGATGAAGTTCTTCCTTATTCTTAGAATCCAAACTTCCTGAAGGTTCATCGGCCAATACCACAGCCGGATTATTAATTAATGCACGAGCCACTGCTACGCGCTGTTTCTCTCCTCCAGACAACTCATTTGGTTTATGAGAGGCACGATCAGCGAGTCCCATGAAATGAAGTAGTTCAAGAGCTCGTAGCTCTGCATCTCTTGAAGATACCCCAGCAATAAAAGCCGGAATCATAATATTCTCTAAAGCTGTAAATTCCGGAAGCAATTGATGGAACTGAAAAATAAAACCAATCTTCTTGTTTCTGAATGCAGATAATTCTTTCTCCTTCATCTGGTCGAGAAGAGTATCGTCTATCATAACCATCCCACGATCAGGTTTATCCAATGTGCCCATAATTTGCAATAACGTTGTTTTACCAGCTCCACTAGGGCCTACAATGCTAACGATCTCTCCTCTAGCAATATTTAAATCAATACCTTTGAGCACCTGTAATGTCCCAAAACTCTTCGTAATTCCTTCTATTTTAATCATATCATTACAACCGTTTAATGACGTATTCAGCCAAATAACATCCAAAAATCATTGGCATATAACTCACTGTTCCACAAGTTGATTTTTTGTTTTTCTCATTATCAACAAGAATAACCGCCTTAGGATCAGATTGTTCAGCGCTAAACACAACTGGATGTTTACGTTTCAGGCCCATTTTCTGCAGGCGTTTCCTCACCGCTTTACTTAGGCCACAGTGGTAAGTCTCCCACAAATCAGCAAAACGAACTTGAGTGATATCACTCTTTGCTCCAGCTCCCATACTCGAAACGATTTTGAGACGACGTTTCATTGCCTCATAGATTAAAAAGCATTTAGGACTAATCGTATCAATAGCATCTACAATAAAGTCATAATCCTGGGCATCTAAAAGCTCCGGTATATTCTCATCCTTTAAATATATCGCATGAACCGTTAGTTGTATATCAGGGTTGATATCTTTAAACCGATCTTCTAAAACTTTAGCTTTCTCTAATCCTATAGTAGAGTGTAGGGCAGGTAATTGTCGATTAATGTTAGAAGCTTGTACCGTATCCGCATCAACAATCGTCATACGTCCCACTCCAGCACGACAAAGAAGTTCGGCAGCATGAGCTCCTACTCCTCCTAATCCAACCACTAAAACATTCGCTTTTGTAATTCTAGACATCTTCTCAGCACCAAACAATAGCTGAGTCCGTTGTAACCAATCTTTCTCCATTTATTTTTTCTTAAACCAATCATAACACCATTGACAGATTCTCTCATACGGCTGCGTTTCCACTGGTCCTCTAGGCTCAGAAAAGGATAATAATTCCTGTGCTTCACCACATTGATCCGGATAGAGGACAATCAAGCTCGTATTGGCAAAATATTTATATAACTGACTAGGCAAACGTTCAAAAGATGGATTGTAAGAGATTGATCCCCTCCGTGCACTAATTACAACCCAAAGATGGTCATAACTCACCTGCCCAGAAAGAGAAAGCAAATCATCCCAGCTTTCTAATTCTGAAAAACCAATCGACACGCCATTGTAATTTTTAGTGAGTTGTTGCTGTATATATAAATAAGTTTTGTTTTCAGCAAAAAAATGTATCCGACATCCCAAGACATTAGCCATTCGTCCAAGATGATCGATCCAGCGCAAGAAACCGTATTCATATTCCGCTTTTGACGGGACTACTACATTAATGCGTCGAATGGTATTGACAGGTATCAACAGTTTAACAATAGTCACTTGTCGATGCGTTCCTTTCAATAGATTTTCCGCCAAATCTCCAAAAAAGGAGTCCACAATATTCGACTTGCGATGTAATCCGATAACCACATTCGTGATATCATATTCCTTCATCGTATGAATAATTCCAGAGGCGATATTGAGATCATACCTCGTCATCGTTTTAAGTGAAACATTGGCTGCAGTGGTTAACTTAGCTGCTTTTTCGAGATTTCTCTTAGCAAGTATCTGCAATTTAGAAGAATCATTATGATCATTAATGACACTTAAAGCCATCAGATTATTTTTCCTCTTTCCATCACGAATCACTAAAGCCAAATTCATCAACTCTTCAATCGTTTCAGGATTTCCTATCGGAATCAATATTTTCTCGGGCTTGTGTTCTTTTACGGTTTCATCAATTGAGATTTCCTGCATTGCCATACGCTTTGCAGCTCGCTCTGTAATGAAAGAGCTGATGACACACGTCAAAAGGATTAGTAAAATCGTGCCATTTAATATATCATCGTTAAGCAAACGATCTCCATTGGGTAACATGATATTATAACCGACAAGGACTGCAGCCAAAGTAGCAGCTGCTTGAGCATTACTTAATCCAAACATTAGTTCTCGTTCAATTGCTTTCATCCGATAGATTTTCTGAGTCGCCCATGAAGCCAACCACTTGCTCGTTAACGCCATTGTTGTCATTACCAAAGCAACTTTCAAAGAATCACCATGTCCAAACAAGATCCGGACATTAATAATCATTCCTACTCCAATAAGGAAATAGGGAATAAACAATGCATTACCGACAAACTCAAGATGATGCATTAAAGGTGATACATGAGGAATTAGTCGATTCAAAACCAATCCGGCTAAAAAAGCACCCAATATGCCTTCCATGCCAACAAATTCCATTAAACCTGCACCTAAGAACACCATGGCTAATACAAAAACGAACTGTACAATGCCATCACTATATTTCCTAAAAAACCAACGTGCAATACGTGGAAAGAAGAAAATGATAAGCCCTCCCAATAGAATGACCTTTACCACTAACCAAACCCAAAAGAATTCCGAACTATCTCCTTTAAACATTCCACTGATCACCGCTAAGACCAGCAACGTAAATGTATCCGTTACAGCCGTACCGCCAACTGCAATACTAACACTCCGTTGTCTAGCAATACCATATCTGATCACAATTGGATAAGCAATCAAAGTGTGAGAGGCATACATACTCGCCAATAAAACAGAAGTAATCACACCATATTTCAGAATCGTAATGTTACTAATAAATCCTAGGATCATAGGAATAACAAAGGCTAAAAGCCCTAAAACAAAAGCCTTCCAACGCGTCTGTTTAAAATCCGCCATATTCATTTCAAGTCCCGCAAGAAACATAATATAATACAAGCCGACCTTGCCAAACAACTTAAAACTGCTATCGTAATTCAGCAAATGGAAGCCATGTTCTCCAATTACGACACCGGCAATAATCATCCCAATAATATGAGGAATATGTAAGCGATTCAACAAAATAGGAGCAAACAAGATGATGCAAAGCACTAAAAAAAACACCCAAGTCGGATCGGTTATCGGTAGTACAAAATCAAAGCCAGTAGAATGCATATACTCTTGATTTTAGAATTTATAAGCAAAGGAACAAAAAAGTTAGCACATAGACAATTAGACAAGAAACATAATAAAAAAATAAATCTTCTATAAAAAAGTACCATTATATTTCAAAATGTTATAAATTTGCAACCGTCTCTTTACTATATGGATAAAAAAAAGAAGATACATTAATAATCACAATTAAATTTAAGGAAAAAAGATGAAAGTAGCTATTGTTGGCGTAAGCGGAGCTGTGGGACAAGAATTCCTACGTGTGCTCGATGAGAGAAACTTCCCTGTGGACGAGTTAGTTTTATTCGGTTCTAAACGTAGTGCCGGATCAGCATATACTTTCCGAGGTAAACAAATTGAGGTCAAACTCTTACAACACAACGATGATTTCAAAGGAGTCGACATAGCTTTCACTTCAGCCGGAGCGGGCACTTCAAAGGAATTTGAGCAAACCATCACTAAACATGGTGCAGTAATGATTGACAACTCGAGTGCTTTCCGTATGGACTCAGACGTTCCGTTAGTTGTGCCCGAAGTTAATCCAGAAGATGCTTTGGCCCGCCCACGTGGTATCATTGCCAACCCAAACTGTACAACTATTCAAATGGTTGTGGCCCTAAAAGCGATTGAAAATTTATCGCATATTAAAACTGTACATGTGTCGACTTACCAAGCGGCTAGTGGCGCCGGTGCAGCAGCAATGGATGAACTTTACGAACAATATCGTCAAGTCTTAGCCAATGAGCCGGTCACAGTAGAAAAGTTCGCCTACCAATTGGCCTTTAACCTCATTCCACAAGTTGATGTCTTCACCGAAAACGGCTACACCAAAGAAGAAATGAAAATGTATAACGAAACACGTAAAATTATGCACTCCGACGTTAAGGTTAGCGCAACCTGCGTACGTGTTCCAGCTTTACGTGCTCATTCAGAAAGTATCTGGGTAGAGACTGAACGCCCTATATCTATCGAAGAAGCTCGCACAGCATTTTCAGAAGGTGAAGGATTAATTCTTCAAGACGATATGGAGAAAAAAGAATATCCAATGCCATTATTCCTTGCCGGAAAAGATCCGGTATACGTTGGACGTATTCGCAAGGATTTAGCTAATGAGAATGGATTAACATTCTGGACTGTTAGCGATCAAATTAAAAAGGGTGCTGCGCTGAACGCCGTACAAATTGCCGAATACCTCATTAAGGTAAAAAATATCTAAACACACACTTCTCATTAGGGCGTTCTCTGCATCTATTAATGCAGAGCGTCCTATTTTTTTTATTCCACAAAAGCTCTTATTTAGAAAAAAGAGTCCTATATTTGTAGTCCAATCAAAATACTTTGATATGAAACTGATAGCAGAAAGCGGTTCTACGCGAACAGAATGGGCTTTAATAGAAGGCAATCACCTCATTGAACATGTATTTACCGAAGGTATTAATCCATTTTTTCAGAACCGTCGGGAAATCAGTCGGAGTGTCCGCTTAGGACTCCCCAAGGAATTCTTTCGTCCCAAGCTAGAGGTGGTCTACTATTATGGAGCTGGATGTAGTTCGGACGAGAAAAAGAACATTCTTGCCGCTTCGTTTGTCGCTCAATTCAAGACTCCAATCAAAGTAGAGAGTGATTTATTAGGAGCCGCTCGCGGACTTTTCAAAGACGAAGCCGGTATCGCCTGCATTTTAGGTACAGGCTCCAACTCTTGTTTCTATGACGGAAAAGAAATAATAAAAAACGTCAAAGCGGCAGGATACATATTGGGAGATGAGGGTAGTGGTGCCGTACTAGGAAAACTTTTCTTAGCCGATTTGCTAAAAGGATTCGTTCCTAGAGAATTAGAAACTGAATTCATTGAAAAATTCCGTATTACCCCTAATGAAGTCATGGATTCCGTATATAATCGCCCATTTCCTAATCGTTTTCTTGGAACTATTGCTTATTTCTTAGCTGATTATCTAGACAACGATTATGCCCGTAATCTATTGGAAAACAACCTTCGTCAGTTCTTTACACGCAACATCTGCCAGTATGATTACAAGAACTACCCTATTCGTTTTGTTGGTTCTTTAGCTTATACCTACGCTGATGTATTGAGAGAGGTGGCACAAGAGTTTGGTGTTCAAACCGACCTAATCGCAGAAACCCCAATGAAAGGATTAATCGATTTTCACTCCGCAAACTTAAATTTGGACACACTTCGTTAAAAACTAACCAGACTATTCGAAATCAGTCAACCATTTTTCTATAATCAGCACAATGATATAATTTTTCATCACAGTGCATTTTTTTGTGAAAATTCTATTGAATATAAAGTCTTTTAATTCTGACACATCTTTCACATTTTGAGAACATCTAACATCATTTCAACTTATTTCTCTCTTTTTCATAGCCTCTAACAACATAAAAACAGAACAAAGTATTCAAAATATATGTTTTCAAATCTAAAAATATGCAAACAATAGTCGTAAATAATTAAACTATAACTATATTTGTATGCTAGAAAAGAAAAACGAAGTCGTTGTTCCTTTTGTTAACAGTTAGTTTATATCTCTTGAGACATATTATACTATATAATGCAGCTTATCAAACTATTATAAAAAATACAGAGATCACTAAACAAAAAAAACAATAAAAGAAAAAAGCCTATGAAAGACCCTTATTAGCCTTATTAAATAAGGATAAAAGCATTTTCTTCCCAACTCTTATCCTTATCATCTATTTCTTTAAAGTTAACCAATACATTAATTTATAATCAATCTTTTATTATGAACGGGAAACAAGAAAAACGAAGAGCTGTAAACAGCAAAGTATTCTTTGCCGCAGCACTATCCTCCCTATTCATTATAGGTAATACCTATGCAGTAACCTATTCGGCTACTCATTCGGACCTATATGAAGTCAATGACCAACATCAGTCACAAGCTATCAGCGGAAGCGTGACAGATGTCAATGGTGAACCCATTATCGGTGCTAGTGTCATAGAAAAAGGCACGACCAATGGTATCATTACGGATCTCGATGGAAAATTCAAACTCAATGCAAAACAAGGGGCTACCCTCGTTGTATCATTCGTCGGTTATCAAACTCTAGAGGTTAAGGCTGCCAAAGGAATGCGCATTATCCTTAAGGAAGATGCTAAAGTTCTCGACGAAGTAGTTGTTGTAGGATACGGCACACAGAAAAAGGCAAATCTTACCGGTGCAGTCAGCACAGTGGATGTAGGAAAAACATTGGATTCAAGACCGATTTCCGATGTCGGCCGTGGACTGCAAGGCTCAACTCCAGGTCTATCCATTACCATCCCCGATGCTGAAGTTGGTTCTGATCCAAAAATCAAAATTCGTGGGCAATATGCATCTATCCAAGGAAGCTCTCAACCTCTTATTCTTCTTGATAACGTTGAGATTCCAAGCATCACGCTAGTTAATCCTGACGATATCGAGTCTATCTCTGTCCTAAAAGATGCAGCAGCATCTTCTATTTACGGAGCGAAAGCAGCACTTGGTGTTGTATTAATCACCACAAAGAAAGGAGCAAATCAAGAAAGCGTCAAGGTCACTTACTCCGGGAATATGTCTTTCCAAAATGCCGCTAAAGACTATAACATGGGGCAGTTCGAATCCATGGAATACGCTTTAGCAGCAACTGAAAATGCCGGAGGTACAACAACTGGTGCATTCTATAAAATCACTCGAGAAGGAATTGAAAAAGCCCGTGAATGGGAAGAGAAATACGGAGGCAAACTAGGCGCAAACGACCCAACTGTTTATGGGCGAGATTGGTATCTGAATGCCGCCGGACAAAAAGTTGGACTTCGTACTTATAATGCTTTTGACTATATGATCAAAGAGTGGGCACCTACGCAAAATCATAACTTAAGCATCAATGGAAAAAGTGGAAAAACGACCTATAATGTCGGGTTAGGCTATCTCGATCAAAGTGGTATGAACAAAACAGCTAAGAAAGATGCTTTCGAACGTTATAATGCATCGATCCGATTAAGCACACAGTTCAACAAATACATTACATTTAATGCCGGGGCAATTTACTCTAAACGCACAAAATATTATCCTTATATTACTCAGAGTTCATTAGACCAATGGTACTATTTGTATCGTTGGGGACCACAATACCCCTTGGGATACGATGAAAACGGGCATGAATTGAGAAGCCCGGCTGCAGAATATCATCAAGCCAACACTGCTAAACAAGAAAAGAACTATACAAATATCAATCTCGGTTTTCATTTAGATTTAACTAAGGATTGGACAGTTGATTTTGATTACACACATGCCAACGAGGAGTATAATTGGCTTCGTCCGGGTATACGTTTCACAGCAGCTAACACTTGGACAGCTCCTGCTGCAAGACTAGATGCCAATGGAAACCAAGTTTATGTTAATAACGAAGGAATTGTAGTTAAAGAAGGTACACCTAATGCCATGAAAGCATATGATCTACCTTATACCACCTATACTTCTGTGGGTAGTACCCCAGATAACATCAATCGCCGTTCAACAAATTCTCAACGAAACACAATCAATGCATATACCACTTATCAACCAAATCTAAACGCAGCTAATCAATTTAAAATCATGGCTGGTTTAAATAGAGTGACTTATGTTGAAGAGTTTCATTGGGGGCAAAAAGCCGGTCTTCTAGATTTTGAAAATGTACAATTTGGTGGGGCCAACGGCACACAAACGGCCGATGGCGGTAAGAGTTGGGAATCTCAGTTAGGTTTCTTCGGACGTCTAAATTACAGCCTACTCGACAAATATCTTTTCGAAGCTAACCTACGTTACGATGGAACCTCTAAATTCTCTAAAGATTTACGTTGGAGCTATTACCCTTCATTCTCTTTGGGATGGCGTGCCAGCGAAGAAGCTTTCATGAATTGGGCTAAACCAGCTCTAAGTTCTTTAAAATTTCGTGTCTCATGGGGTAGTATTGGTGACCAATCTGTAAGTAACGACTTATACATTCCGACATTGGGCAAAATTTCACAATCTTCATGGCTAGATGAAAATGGCAATAAAATTAATATGCTTTACGCTCCTAAAGCAACAGCTCAGAATCCAACATGGCAACGTATTGAAACATTAAACTTAGGGCTTGACAGCCGACTCTTTAATAATGAGTTAGGAGTGACATTGGAATGGTACCAAAGAGATACTAAGAATATGTTAGTTGGAGCAGAAGGTATCCCTCACACATACGGCACAACAGCTCCTATCGGAAACTATGGTAACTTACGCACCCAAGGATGGGAACTCTCTATTGATTACAATCACCGCTTTGAAAATGGGCTAAAGGTTAATGCCGTGGTGACCTTATCAGATGCTATCACTAAAGTTACAGAATTTGGTTCCAATAGAAAGATTAATGGTTGGTATAATGGTAAAACCTATGGAGAAATCTGGGGATACCGCACTGATAGGCTATATCAAAAAGATGATTTTGAGTATGATGCAAATGGAAAACTTATCGTAGTTACTTTAGACGAAAGTCATGGAAGTAAGAATGCTGGGCTAAAAGCTTATAAACTAAAAGGTGAAAACCCCGTTTATCAAGCTTACTTACAAAGCGGCAGCTTTATGTTCCAACCTGGAGATGTTAAATTCAAAGATGTAGATGGAGACGGACAAATTACGGAAGGTGAAGGTACAATTGATAATCACGGTGACAAAGAGGTCATTGGCAACTCAACTCCTCGTTATGAATATGGTATACGCCTAGGAGCAGATTATAAAGGGTTTGATCTTTCTTTCTTTTTCCAAGGTGTAGGCAAACGGGATATGTGGGGAAGTTCATCTACCACATTAGCTGGATTTAATATTGCTGACGGTGCTATGGCAAAACGATTCTGCACAGATTATTGGACAGAAGATAATACAACTGCATTTTATCCACGCGCATGGAACCAAGCAAACTCAACAGATGCCTACAATATGCGCCCACAAGATCGTTATCTATTAAACATGTCATACTTGCGTCTAAAAAACATTACAGCAGGTTATACTTTGCCAATAGAACTAACCAAAAAAGCATGGATTCAACGAGCACGCTTGTATGTTTCTCTTGAAAATTTCTTCACATGGGATCATTTAGATGGTACACCAGTTGATCCAGAAATTGTAGCAGGAGAAGGACTTCTTTCATCTAGCAATTACCAATTAGGACGTGCAGGTATCAGTACACCAGCATTCAAGAGTTTCTCAATAGGTGTTCAATTAAATTTCTAAAACAAACGAGGTATGAAAAAACAAATATTAGCCATTTGCGCAGTTCTAACATTAGGACTAACAAGTTGTGACGACTTTTTAGATCGTCCGCAACTTGACAAAGTAGAAGACAATAAAAACTTTTGGCGAAATGATGCTGATTTTCGAATGTACAGCATTGACTTTTATTCTTGGTTCTTTGCCGGTTACAATACCAGTTACGGAGTAAACTATACTCCACTAAGGGGTTATACATTCAATGACGATGTCGTTACCGGTGAAGGCATACAAACTAATTTCATCACAACGGTTCCAAATTCTTTAGGAGTAGCTGTTGATCCAGACGATTTAGCAGATGGATCTTGGTACGGCCAATATAACGGCGAAAAGTGGAATTTTGGTTGGGTCCGTAAAGCCAATATTATGCTCCAACGGACAGAAGATTACAAGGCTAACCTAACAGAAGAAGGCTATAAACATTGGACTGCTGTAGCACGTTTTTTCCGCGCTTATGCTTATTATAATTTAGTGATATCTTTTGGAGATGTGCCCTATTTTGACAAGCCAGTAAGTGATACCGAAACAGATATTTTATTTAAAGACCGCGACAAACGTGAAGTTGTGATGGATCATGTTTATGAAGATTTGAAATATGCCATAGACAATGCCGCAACACTTGACAATGGAAGCACACAATATGTAAATAAGTATGTCATTGCCGGCATTGCATCACGCATCATGCTGTTTGAAGGAACTTGGCAAAAATATCACAATTTAAGTGCAGAGCGTGCTAAAAAGTACTTGGAACTTTGTAAATCTGCCTCAGAAGTCATCATGAATACAGGAAAATACTCTTGTACCGCAGACTTCCGTTCAATCTTTGGTTCTAATGACCTTAAGGGACATCCTGAAGTAATTTTCTATCGTCATTATGCACCAGCGATGACTACTCATGCTATCGCATCATACTCTAATGGAGAAGAAGGGCAAGCTGGTTGTAATTTAAATTTAATCAAGTCATTTATCTGCACCGATGGTAAAGTTTATAAAAACTCGGCAGTAGAAAACGCCAATGACTTCAATTTAGCTTCTTTAGCAAAAACTCGTGATCCTCGTTTTGAAGCTACATTCTTCAACTTCCCGAATCAAAAATCACAGACCATGATTTATGCAGATAAATTTATTAGTCGTGTCGGCGCAAGTTATTGGAATAATGTAGCGAACAGACCGAGTCAGTTTGGATCCAATGCAAATGAGAATGATGCTCCAATCGTTCGCTATGCCGAAGTATTATTAAATTGGATTGAAGCAAAAGCTGAACTTGCTCAAAGCTACAACGGCTCCGCTGTGACTCAAAGTGACCTCGATCAATCGATCAATGCGATCCGCAATCGTCCACTTGACACAGAAGCAACTGCTAATGGAGTCCAGAAAACGGCACCATTAAAGCTAAATGCCTTACCTATAGATCCAGAAAGAGATAGCGATGTACCAGCCTTAATTTGGGAAATCCGTCGTGAACGTCGTATGGAATTTGTTTACGAGCATACTCGTCTTTTAGATATTAAGCGATGGAAGAAACTTCAATATATGGACAATGAGAAGAACCCTGATACAATGTATGGTTCATGGGTAAACTTTCCGCAAGACTTACCTGATTATTTGAAAGGCAGTTATAAAGATAAATTAGTCGTACGTAAAGCCGATGGCACAGAAGTGACCTATAACGGAACTAACGGCGCCGATATGGTAGGATTCTATAAAGTGATGAATGTGAAGCCACGCCAATCATTCACCGATAAGGTCTATCTTTCTCCAGTAGGTACAGCAGAAATCAATGATTACAAAACTCGTGGATATACATTGACCCAAACAACACTTTGGTAACTCTATTTTTTTATCTAAAGAGAGTCTTTACGACTCTCTTTAGATAACTTTAAAAACAAAACCATGAAAACAAATAAACTTTTTTTTATCGGACGTATAATTTTCCTACTATATTCTGTTACAATGACTGCTTACGCACAAAAAGACAGTAAAGCTATTCAGAATAAGAATACCTATATAGAAGGAGGAATTGTACGTACAGACATTACAAAAAAGCAAATTTGTTTACTATTTACCGCACATGAATATGCCGATGGAGCAGAAATCATCCTAAATCACTTAAGAAAAGCCAACATTAAAGGCTCATTTTTCTTCACAGGAAAGTTTATGACCAACTTTTCCGATATAATGAGACAAATAAAGACACAAGGTCATTACATTGGCAGCCACGGATTTGAGCATTTGCTTTATTGTGACTGGACAAATAGAGATTCAACATTGATCTCGAAAGAAGAGTTTATTAACGATCTGACCAAAAGCTATGAAATGATGGCAGACTTGGGGATTACTAAGGAGAATACTCCTTTTTTTGAGCCACCGTTTGAATGGTACAATGCTGAAATAGCAACATGGGCTAAAGAGCTTGGACTTCAAATCGTGCAGTTTACTAGTGGGAACTACTCGAATGCCGATTATACAACACCTAATATGAAAAACTACAAAAGCAGCCAAGAAATATTAAATCATATTTTAGCCATTGAACAATCTCAATCACTCAATGGTGCTTTGCTTCTCTTTCATTTAGGAACAAGTCCCCTAAGAACGGACAAATTTTATAAATTTGAATTATCTAAACTCATACATAAATTACAAAAGAAGGGGTACCTATTTGTCACCTTAGAACAAGCGATAAAATAAACATTTATTATTCATACAAACCTATAAGATCATGAAAAAGCTTATTTCTCTTTCTGTACTAGGATTATTATGGACCTTATCGATCCATGCTGAAGGTTGGATCAGAATTAATCAATTAGGATATTTGCCAGAATCTCCTAAAACGGCTGTTTTCATGAGCGAAGAGGCAACTCATCTAAGTTCTTTCACATTAATCGACATCCAAAATAAGAAAATCGTTAAAACCTTTCATGCCCTTAAAGAAGAGAAAGCTTTCGGCCATATGCAAACAGTATACAGATTAAACTTCTCAACATTCAAAAAGACTGGAAGTTACCAAATCAAATGCGGGGCATATACCTCTCCTATTTTTAAAATTTCCCCCTCAGTTTACGATGGTACAGCCGATATTCTTCTCAATTACATGCGTTTCCAAAGATGTGGATTTAACCCCTACCTTAAAGATAGCTGTCACCAACATGATGCATATATCATATATCACCCAACCAAAACCGGAAAGAAACTAGATGTCAGAGGAGGTTGGCACGATGCCTCCGATTATTTACAATATACGACAACATCCGCAAATGCTATTTATCAGATGCTTTTTGCGTATATTCGAAATCCGAATTCCTTCAAAGATGAATATGATGCTGCTGGTTTAAAAGGAGAAAATGGTTTACCGGATATTATTGACGAAATAAAATGGGGATTGGATTGGCTCAATCGAATGAATCCCAACCCAAATGAGATGTACAATCAGATAGCTGACGACCGAGATCACGCCAACTTCCGTTCTCCTACCGAAGACAAAGTGGACTATGGCTATGGCCCTGGCAAAGGACGCCCAGTGTATTTTTGTACAGGTAGACCGCAAGTCAGAGGATCATTCACAAATGCCACCACTGGAGTTGCTTCTACCGCAGGTAAATTTGCATCTTGTTTCGCATTAGGGGCACAAGTTCTTAAACCATTCTATCCTGAGTTTGCTGAGGAAATCAGAAAAAAATCTGAAACCGCTTTTATCTTTGGTAGTAACTATCCGGGAGTTTGTCAAACAGCCTCTGTTAAATCACCTTACATTTACGAAGAAGGCAACTGGGTAGACGACATGGAGCTTGCTGGAGTAGAGTTATTTAAACTAACACAAAATCGTAGCTATTTAAAAGCAGCTATAGAGTATGGCCGCCAAGAACCAGTTACTCCTTGGATGGGAGCCGACAGTGCCAAACACTATCAATGGTACCCCTTCATGAATATGGGGCACTACCAACTCGCTAGTCAGGAAAGCGATCAAAGGGTTAGTCAAGAGTTTATCCGGAACTTAAAATCAGGGATCGAGAATGTCTACCAGAAAGGGAAAGATCACCCCTTCAGGATAGGAATACCATTCATTTGGTGTTCTAATAATCTGGTAACAGCCATGAATACTCAATGTCGCTTATATCGCGAACTAACTGGTGACACACAATACGAAGAAATGGAATTTGCGCTGGTTGATTGGCTATTAGGTTGTAACCCATGGGGAACAAGCATGATTATTGATTTTCCGAGACATGGCATCTATCCTTCCAAACCACATGCCGCTATTACAGCTATGGGCATTGGAAATCCCAAAGGAGGACTAGTGGATGGACCGGTTTATACCAATATTTTTAAGAGCCTTCGGGGAATCGATACCTCTCAAGGAGAAACTTATGATCGCTTCCAACCTGATGAGTGTGTTTATCACAACTGCATCGGTGACTATTCAACAAACGAGCCAACAATGGATGGTACGGCTTGCCTCATTTTTCCATTCTCCGCATTACAAGCAGATGGGGAAAAACAAAAGAAATGAATGAATCAATAAATTATCAGAATCAACGAATTTATATTATACGACCAGACATAAAGACAAATGATGAACAAACAAAGCTCCATATTATCTAAAGTTTTATTTACCGGTATGTTAGGGCTACTCGGATTAATGGCTTATCCACAAGCTATAACAAAAGATATACAGCAAGATATTGCTTACACTCTTAACTCCATAACTCAGCAAGCCGTTTCTTGTGGAGAAGTTAAAGTTGACTCAACTGCTGTTTCTGTTAAAAACAAAACGATTGCAATTTTCACCAATATCAATTTCTCTTACGTCCCTTTTAGAGAAGAAAGCGTGGAAGAAGTTTATCAACAAATAAGGCAACTGCTTCCCACTAGCTATAAAATGTATAAACTTACGATCTATACGGACAATCGTCCTATAGAACAGCTTATACCATTGGCTTTCAAGCAAAAAAAAGACAAACACATCAAGACGTTCCGAAACAAAGTAGAGCATCCTCTGATCACACGACTTTCAGAACCATATCAAGCTCTCAAGGGACTTCAAAACCGTCATATTGCGCTATGGCAAAGTCACGGTTATTACTATGAAGCCAAACTTGCTCGCTGGGAGTGGCAACGCGCCCGTATCTTTCAAACGGTCGAAGACCTCTACACTCAAAGTTATGTTTTACCTTTCCTTGTGCCAATGCTCGAAAATGCAGGGGCTAATGTGCTCCTTCCGCGAGAAAGAGATACCCAAACACAAGAGATCATTATAGACAATGACACACCTACAAAGGAAGAGTCACTTTATAAAGAAATAAACGGTTTAGAATCGTGGACACTAGGAACAGAAACCGGATTTGCCCATTTGAAAACGACATACAAAGACTTTGAAAACCCGTTCAGAGAAGGAACATATCGACAAGCGACAACGATCAAAAAAGGAAAAGAGAGCCTGATTGAATGGCAAGGTAGTCTTCCTATAGCTGGTCGTTACGCGGTCTATGTGGCTTACAAAACCGTAAAAAACAGTACAGACGACGCTCTATATAGCGTCTGTCATAAAGGTGGAACCTCTCAATTTAAAGTCAACCAACGTATGGGAGGTGGCACTTGGATTTATTTGGGACATTTCGACTTTAATGCCGGCCTAGAAGCTTGTAAAGTTACGCTATCCAATCGATCTAAACATGCCGGGAAAGTCATCACTGCCGATGCCATCAAAATAGGGGGCGGATATGGCAATATTGCACGACGGGTATCCCCTGAAGGATATACAGAGAATGTGAAAAGCTCCGATCAGCATCGTACGGTCGAAACTCAAACACCTACCATTCTCTACCCTTACGAAACAAGTGGATATCCACGCTTTTGCGAAGCGGCTCGCTACTGGATGCAATGGGCCGGTATCCCTGATTCCGTCTATTCAGAAAGTAAAGGTAAAAATGACTACACAGATGACTATAAGTCTCGCGGCTATTGGGTCAATTATCTAGCAGGAGGTTCGTCTGCTAATCCCGAAACAGAAGGATTACATATTCCTATTGATCTGGCTTTTGCCTTTCATTCGGACGCCGGAACAACATATGGGGATACCATCATAGGAACATTAGGAATCTTTGAAACTCAATCGAACGACGGCTTATTTGCCAATAAGTCCTCTCGTTATGCTTCACGCGATTTAACCGACCTGATCCAATCGGCCATCGTCAATGACATCCGCGCCCTTCACGATCCTCAATGGACCCGCCGAGGGATGTGGAACCGCTCGTATTTTGAAGCTAGAGTGCCACGCGTACCGACCATGTTGTTGGAGTTACTCTCTCATCAAAATTTTGCCGATATGCGTTATGGACTCGACCCGCGTTTCAGATTCACAGTGAGTCGTGCCATTTACAAAGGCATGTTAAAATTCATCGCATCACAATACCACACCTCCTATGTGGTGCAACCTTTGCCAGTAGACCACATGAGCATCCGTTTCACTGATCGCCAACAAATAGAGTTAACTTGGCAAGCCGTTATGGATGAACTAGAGCCTACCGCCAAACCCGAGCAATATATCGTATACAAGCGTATTGGAGACGAAACTTTCGATCAAGGTACGATCGTCAGTTCACCTATCTATCGCTGTGCCATTCCTCCCGATCAGGTCTGTAGCTTCAAGGTCTGTGCATTAAACAAAGGTGGTAAAAGTTTCCCCTCAGAAATACTATCCGTAGGCTATTCTTCAGAATCGAAAGGAACAGTACTTGTGGTCAATGGTTTCGATCGGGTTTCAGCTCCGGCAGATTTTGTAGCTCATAAAGACACCCTAGCAGGATTTCTAGACGAGCTTGACCATGGAGTACCTTACTTAAATGACATCAGTTATATCGGATCGCAAAAAGAGTTCCGCCGTCAGATTCCTTGGATGGATGATGATGCCTCCGGTTTTGGAGACAGCTATGGTACACATGAAACCGAAGTCATCGCCGGAAACAGTTTTGATTATCCGGCCATACATGGTGCTGCGATACTAAAAGCCGGTTATTCATTTACCTCATCTAGCGATGAAGTGATCGAAAACCAAATGATCAAGCTTATCGATTACGCAACCGTCGATCTCATCTTAGGAAAAGAATGCCAAACGAAGATGGGGCCTGGAGGAATCAAACCATTATCTTTTAAGACCTTTAGTTCGTTAATGCAAAAGGCTATTACGGCCTATTGCCAAGCTGGCGGTCATCTCTTCATCTCAGGAGCCTATGTCGGCACCGATTTATGGGACAATCGTTGGGCTCAACCTCAACAAGCAGATAAAGATTTTGCGACCCAAGTCTTAAAATACAAATGGCGTGTTGGTCAAGCAGCCCAAACGGGAAAAGTTAAGAGTGTGGTTTCACCGTTGCTGCCTTACCATGGAAATTACACTTATTACCATGAATTGAATCCCGAATCGTACCTTGTAGAATCACCAGACGCCATCGAGCCCACGGATCGTAACGCGTATACCATTTTCCGCTATAGCGAGAATAATTTAAGCGCAGGTATAGCTTACCAAGGTACGTACAAAACCTGCGTATTAGGTTTCCCATTCGAAAGTATACGTACCCCGGGACAAAGAGCACAACTCATGGAAACTGTTTTAACCTTTTTCAATAACAAACCCTAAAAGAAGATGATAAAAAGACTATTCATACTCTTGATCTGCTTAGGTGGATTTCTTAATCTGTCGGCTCAAGGACAAGCCTTCCGGTTTGCACAGCTGACCGATTTACATATCAGTCCGAATAACTCCCAACCGGAAGAAGATTTAAGACGTTCTGTACAACAGATCAATACAACATCAGGGATCGACTTTGTGTTGATCACCGGTGATATTACTGAAGAAGGTGATCGAATAAGCCTACAACGAACCAAATCAATTTTAGATCAATTAAGAATGCCATATTATATTGTGCCCGGCAATCACGAGACCAAATGGAGTGAATCGGGAGTTACTGATTTCAGCCAGATCTTTGGTTCAGAGCGGTTCAAGTTTGAGCACAACGGTTTTCTATTTTTAGGCTTCAACTCCGGACCGCTCATGCGAATGGCTTATGGACATGTTGTACCGCAAGACATCAGTTGGTTAAAAAAGCAGATGAGTGATGCTCCGAAGAGTCAACCCATCATTCTAGTATCACATTATCCCATGACTGAAGGAGATGTAGACAATTGGTACGAAGTTACCGACGCCGTTCGTCCATTTAATATTCGCTTATTTATTGGTGGACATTATCACCGTAACCGTCTCTGTTCATACGATGGAATACCCGGGATATTAGGTCGTTCAAATCTCCGTGATAAAGATGGAATTGGAGGCTATAGTCTTTTTGACGTAACAGGCGACTCCATATTGGTTCACGAACAACGCATTAACGAGCCCATGAAGCGTTGGGCCGGACTATCCCTCCATCACCGCTATTATGAAGCCGACGGAAAAGCCCTGAAATATCCAGATTTCTCAATGAACAACCAATATCCTCATGTAAAAGCCCAATGGACGATACAAACCGGATCGGGTATTTACTCCTCCCCTGTTGTTTATAAAGGGACTGTCTTTGTTGGAGACGATAGTGGTATAGTAAGCTGTTATAACCTTAAAAACGGGCACAAAAAATGGAGTTATCAAACCGGTGCGCGTATTGTTGGCACTCCGGATGTCTCAAAAGACATTCTTGTTTTCGGCTCAGCCGATAAAACCATTTATGGGTTAAACGCTCTGAACGGTCAACTTCTTTGGAAAGTTCAAGCAGACGAAGCCGTCCTTGGTGCGGTAACGATCGACCATGGAACGGCTTACATCGGCGCAAGTGATCACTGCTTTAGAGCCATTGACATCCATTCCGGAAAAACACTTTGGACTTACAATCAAGTCAAAGGATACATTGAGACCAAACCATTAATAGCGGGTGATAAAGTCATATTTGGAGCATGGGACAACACCCTCTACGCTTTAAACAAAATCAACGGAACAGAAAAGTGGAGATGGACAGGCGGATTAACTCGTATGCACTTCTCTCCGGCAGCAGTTTGGCCGGCTGCTTCACACCATCGGGTTTTTATTGCCGATCCACAACGAGCGCTGACAGCCATTGATCTCAATAACGGTCAAACCATCTGGCGTACGTTCCAATCCATGGTACGCGAATCGATCGGTTTATCAGAAGATGGCTCTAGACTTTACGCCAAAACGATGAATGACAGCATTGTGTGTTATCGTACAAACACTAAGCAACCTCAACAAATTTGGGCTTCAAATGTAGGTTTTGGCTACGAGCATGCTCCTTCAATGCTCATTGAAAAAAATGGAATCATATTCGGTAGTACCAAAGAAGGCGTTATCTTTGCATTACAAAGCAAAACCGGAGATCTCCTATGGAAGCACAAGATCGGCAATTCACTAATTAACACAGTTTTGCCTATCAATAAAAACAACCTATTGATCACATCGACAAGTGGTGAGCTTGTCCTATTAACCTATAGTAAAACAAACAAGAAACAATAAAAATATAAGAACATGAAAAAGACCATTAACTGCTTCATCCCTTTCACGGAAGCAACACAAGCGATACAAACGATAGAAGGATTGAAGAACCTTTCAAACATCAAACGACTGATACTGTTGGCTACCGATAAAAATGTAGCCCCATTAGAAGGATGCGACATCATGTATATCGACCAACTGTTTTCTAGCGCGACCTTAAAAGAAATTGCAGGACATTCGGATGCCGATTACACCCTATTTTATACCAAGCATACCACCCTAAACATGGGACTGTTTGCACTCGACCGTATGATTAGCATTGCTCAAGACAGTAGTGCCGGTATGGTCTATGCCGATCATTACCAAATCGCTAACAGCAAAAAAAGTTTAGCACCGGTCATCGATTATCAACAAGGTAGCTTACGTGACGATTTCAACTTCGGATCCGTCTTGTTGTTCAATGCAGAAGCTCTTAAAGAATCGGCTGCCCGTTTAAAAGCCTCTTATCAATTTGCCGGATGGTACGATTTACGTTTGAAACTATCACAACGTTATCCATTAGTACATATTAACGAATATCTCTACACTGAAATAGAGAATGATACCCGCCAAAGCGGGGAAAAAATCTTTGATTATGTAGATCCCAAAAACCGATCGGTACAAATCGAGATGGAGCAAGCGTGTACAGAACATTTAAAAGAAATCGGTGCTTATTTAAAACCCGAATTCGAGCCCATTTCCTTTGATGCCGAGACCTTTGAATATGAAGCTTCTGTCATCATCCCGGTACGTAACCGCATTCGCACCATTCGAGATGCTATACGCTCAGTGCTCGTACAAAAGACAAACTTCAAATTTAACCTCATCGTTATTGACAACCATTCAACCGACGGTACAACGGAAGCCATTAAAGAGTTTAGCGACGATAGTCGACTTATTCATCTTATCCCAGAACGCGAAGACTTAGGTATTGGGGGATGTTGGAATTTAGGGGTACATCATGAGAAATGTGGTAAGTTTGCCGTACAACTCGACAGTGATGATGTTTATAGCAAAGAAGAGACCCTACAAACCATGGTTAATGCTTTTTATGAGCAGAATTGCGCCATGGTAGTCGGTACTTATATGATGACCGATTTCAACATGAACATGATAGCGCCGGGTATCATCGACCACAAAGAATGGACGCCCGAAAACGGGCGAAACAATGCCCTACGTATCAACGGATTAGGTGCACCACGTGCCTTCTACACCCCTGTACTTCGGGAAGTCAACGTCCCTAATACGAGCTACGGCGAAGATTATGCGTTAGGATTACGTTTCTCTCGCCGGTACCAAATCGGACGGGTATATGAGGTGGTGTACAACTGTCGCCGTTGGGATGATAATTCAGATGCATCACTTGACATTGTGAAGATGAACGGACATAATCTTTATAAAGACCGTATCCGCACATGGGAACTTCAAGCGAGATTAAAACCAAACCGCTAGTTTGTAAGATCATGACGACAGAACAAATAAACGCTCTATTCCTAAAGCAACTAGCTCTTTGGGATCTAGCCCAAAAAAACTATAAAGCCTTAGAAACTGTACAAGAAAAGCAATTCACCATCAATGGCAATTGCTATAAGGTACAGTTTAATCCGGCACGTATCGTTTCATCGGCGGCTAAAGTCGATGCAAAGTCGATCCAAGAACGCAAATGCTTCTTGTGTCGACAGAACTTGCCATTGGAACAGATCGGCTTACCTTTTGAGGCCAACTATCAAATTTTAGTCAACCCATTTCCTATTTTTCCAAGACACTTGACTGTTCCGGATCAACAACATACCGATCAACGCATCGCGGGACGTTTTAAGGATATGTTAAGTTTAGCTGAAGCCGCAACTGATTATATTATCTTTTATAATGGTCCCCGCTGTGGAGCCTCCGCCCCTGACCATATGCATTTCCAAGCAGGTAATAAGGGGTTTCTTCCACTAGAGAACGACTGGAAAAAGCAAAAAGCAGAGAAGATAGGGCAGGGTACAGAGTCCACATTATGGGCACTAAACGATGAACCACGCAACACCTTAGTCATCGAGTCGACGAATAAGGATGAGGCAACAAAACTTTTCGACAAGATTTACCAGGTTCTAGAAGCTAACTCACGGAATCATGCAGAAGAAGAACCGATGATGAATCTGATCACTTGGAAAGAAGGCAAACGATTTGTTACCTGCCTCTTTCCACGCGTGCTCCATCGTCCGAGTTGTTATCATGCCGAAGGAGATCAAAATATATTGATTAGCCCAGCTTCAGTCGATATGGGTGGGGTCTTTATTACCCCTCTAGAAAAAGACTTTAAAAAAATCACAGCAGAAGACCTCACCAACATCCTCAAAGAAGTTTGCCTGCAGTCGGACGATTTTGCAACCCTAAAAACACAACTAAAAGCACAATTATGAAAGAACCTCAAGTACAAGTAGGCATCGTTTCAAGCGGTCAACAAGAGTTTGTTTTATCGGGTATCTATACGGCCGGGAGTAAAAAGACAACCGGTCGACATCTAGTTACTTTTTCGGACGGCAAACTCATTTGGGAAGGAAACACTTATCAAGAACTCCTTTTTGAGCCCACAACAGAGGATCTTTGTTCGTTTGAACTGATCGATGTTACCATTGGCATCAATTTTCATTGGGAGCGTAAGGAGAATCAACGTTTTCCGGGAATCTTAAAGCTACTTGCGACTCAAGACCACTTAATCGCGATCAATATTCTTCCAATAGAAGACTACTTAACTAGCGTGATCTCTTCAGAAATGAGCGCTACGGCTTCACTCGAACTATTGAAAGCACATGCCGTCATTTCAAGGAGTTGGCTACTTGCCCAGATTCAGAAAAACCAAACACTCTCTGCTTCAAAAGTCGATTACAAGGCCTCATCGACTACAGAAGATGAATATATTCGTTGGTACGACCGTGAAGACCACACCTTATTCGATGTGTGTGCCGACGACCACTGCCAACGTTACCAAGGAATCACCCGGGCTTCCACTCCTATAGTTAGAGAAGCCATCGAACAAACACGAGGAGAAGTACTAACCTACAATCGTCTCATCTGTGATGCCCGATTCTCGAAGTGTTGTGGTGGAGCTTTTGAGGAATTTCAATATTGCTGGGAAGACGCTGAACATCCTTACTTGCGCAAACAGAGAGACAGTAAGCAACACACGGAATTACCCGATTTATCTCTTGAGAGTAACGCGGAAGCATGGATTCGCACCTCTCCGGATGCCTTTTGCAACACCATCGATAAGCGCATCTTAGCACAGGTTCTCAACAACTACGATCAAGAGACTACAGATTTCTACCGTTGGAAGATAAGCTACTCGCAAGAAGAACTCTCTCAACTCATTAAAGAGCGTTCAGGGGTCGACTACGGACAAATCATCGATCTCATCCCGATTGCACGAGGGACTTCCGGAAGACTTTGGAAACTCAAGATTGTAGGGACCAAGCAAAGCCGTACTATCGGTAAAGAGTTGGAGATTCGCCGAACCTTATCGACCTCCCATCTCTATAGTTCAGCTTTCGTCATCGATAAAGAAGGTATAACTTCCGAAGGTTTTCCTGAACGATTCACGCTTATCGGCGCAGGTTGGGGCCATGGTGTCGGCCTTTGCCAGATCGGCGCCGCAGTGATGGGGGAACAAGGATACGATTATCGCACCATCTTACTCCATTACTACATTGATGCTTTAATCGATAAACTCTACTAATATAACTATAATACAACCATGAAAACAAAAAAGATATCTCCGTGGGCCTGGATTCCATCGCTCTATTTCGCACAAGGATTACCCTATGTAGCAGTGATAAACATCTCTCTGATTATGTACAAAAACCTAGGAATATCAAATACAGATATTGCACTTTACACCTCTTGGCTTAATTTACCCTGGGTCATTAAACCTTTTTGGAGTCCATTTATTGATCTACTCAAAACAAAGCGCTGGTGGATAGTCACCATGCAATTTTTGGTGGGAGCAGGTTTGGCCGGTGTGGCTTTTACCATTCCAATGCCTAGTTTCTTTCAAACGACACTAGCCATCTTTTGGTTAATTGCATTTAATTCAGCAACACATGATATTGCCGCGGATGGCTTCTATATGCTAGCCCTTAATGTTAAAGACCAAGCTCTTTATGTTGGTATTCGAAGCACATTCTATCGTATTGCAAATATTGCAGGACAAGGTTTATTGGTGATGTTGGCCGGTGGGCTGGAATATTGGACAGGAAATATTAAAATGGCCTGGAGTATCACTTTCTTTGTTTTAGCTGGATTATTTCTTGGATTCTGTTTATATCACAAGTTTATACTCCCTACGATTGCATCCGACAAAGCTGTTACTGAAGAAAATAGCCCTAAAATGATTTTTAGAGGATTCATAGATACTTTTAAAAGCTTCATTAGCAAAAAACAAGCTGGAGTTGCCATTCTATTTATGCTATTTTATCGATTCCCGGAAGCTCAACTGGTCAAACTCATTAATCCTTTTTTACTAGATCCGATTGAAAAAGGGGGATTAGGACTCACCACCGCTGAAGTTGGACTCGTTTATGGAACCATTGGATTTATCGGATTAACCTTAGGCGGAATTGTTGGTGGATTCTGTGCAGCCAAAGGCGGTTTGCAAAAATGGCTATGGCCTATGGCTTGGAGCTTATCCCTCACTTGCTTAACCTTTGTATACCTAGGTTATTTCCAACCACAGAACTTCGTGATCATTAACATTTGCGTCTTTATCGAGCAATTTGGTTATGGATTCGGATTTACAGCCTATATGCTTTATCTCATTTATTATTCGGATGGAGAACATAAGACGGCGCACTATGCTATCTGTACAGCCTTTATGGCACTTGGCATGATGCTACCCGGAATGGCTGCCGGATGGTTACAAGAACAGATCGGTTACGAAAACTTCTTCATTTGGGTGATGATTTGTTGCGCCGTGACCATAGCAGTCTGTGCCTTTATCAAGATTGACCCCGAATATGGTAAGGAGACCGCTAAAGAAGACGTACAATAACTAACGATTCGAAACAGTAAACAAAACACACGATCATGAAAAAAATGACTCTTAATATCGCCAATCGGCTAACTTTATGTTTGCTTAGCCTATGTTGCTTTTGGAGTGTATCACTGAACGCTCAACAGATTAAAATAAAGACCGGCATTGAGATGCTGAAGAAGCAACAATTCAAATGTCTAGAAGGTAAACGGGTGGGATTGATTACCAATCCCACAGGAGTAGATAATCATCTCCAATCGACGATCGACATTCTACATGCCGCACCTAATGTCAATCTCGTAGCCCTTTTTGGGCCAGAACACGGTGTGCGTGGCGATGTACATGCAGGTGATCATGTCACCGACAATAAAGATGCGACAACCGGATTACCCGTTTACTCCCTTTACGGCAAAACGAGAAAAGCCACACCCGATATGCTGAAAGATATCGACGTATTGGTGTATGACATTCAAGACATTGGTTGTCGCTCGTTTACCTACATCAGCACCATGGGACTAGCCATGCAAGCGGCCGCCGAGAACAATAAGGAATTTATCGTTCTCGATCGTCCTAACCCACTGGGAGGACTCAAAGTAGAAGGTAACCTAACAGAAGACGACTGCATCTCGTTTGTGAGTCAATTCAAGATTCCTTATGTCTATGGTCTAACCTGTGGAGAGTTGGCCTTACTGCTCAACAACGAACAAATGCTTGGCAAGCCGTGTAACCTGACAGTAGTCAAGATGAAAGATTGGAAGCGAAAGATGGACTATGTCTCCACCGGTCTACAATGGATTCCCTCTTCACCTCACATTCCACATGCACATTCCGCCTTCTTCTATCCGGTATCCGGCATATTAGGCGAATTAGGATACGTATCGATTGGCGTCGGCTACACGATTCCTTTTCAAATGTTTGCGACTTCTTGGATGAAAGCCGACGAACTCGCTCAACGCCTCAACAACTTACACGTTCCCGGAATAATCTTCCGCCCCATTCATCTACGTCCATTTTACTCCGTAGGTAAAGGCGAAGAACTACAAGGCGTACAAGTCCACATTACCGACTTTAAGAAAGCCCCATTGAGTGAAATTCAGTTTTTGGTGATGCAAGAAGCAGCCATCCTTTATCCCGAACATGCAGTATTCGATCATGCCGACAGTAAGCGGTTCCGAATGTTCGATCAGGTTTCCGGTTCAAAGCAAATACGAGAACGATTCAGTCGCCGCCACCGTTGGGACGACATCAAATCCTATTGGAATAAAGATGTAGACGCTTTTAAGAAGCTATCTAAAAAATACTACCTTTATAAATAAAACCAAAAGATGCTCAACTCTACTTATAAAGCTTTTCTAGAAGACATCGACCGCTTCATTCCCCAAGAACGAATCTATACAGACGATTTGAACTGTCTAGCTTGGGGAACAGATGCCGGGTTCTACAGACTTATCCCAAAGATTGTAGTCCAGTCTGATCATGAGCAAGAAGTATCGAAACTACTCCAAAGCGCATCAAAACACAAGCTACCGGTCACCTTCCGTGCAGCAGGCACTAGTCTGTCGGGACAAGCCATCAGCGATTCCATACTCGTCATCGCCGGAAAACATTGGGAGAACTACTCCCTTTCCGCCGATCGACAAACGATCACCCTACAACCGGGAATAACCGGTCAGCGGGTGAACGACCTATTAGCTCCCTATGGCCGCAAATTCGCTCCAGACCCGGCTTCCGTGAAAAGTGCCATGGTCGGTGGCATTATCATGAACAACGCTTCAGGGATGAACTGTGGCACGCACGCCAACAGCGATCGGATGATTCTCTCAGCCCGCATCGTGTTTCCTAACGGTGTCATACTAGATACCGCGAGCAAAGAGAGTCGTGAGACCTTTCAGGGCACACAAGGTTCGTTCATCGAACAGTTAACCGACCTTCGTGATCGTATTCGCAAAAACAGAACGCTATGCGAAAGAATACACCATAAGTACGCCATCAAGAATGTCACCGGTCTGAACTTACTACCTTTTGTTTTATACGACGATCCATTCGATCTGATCACCCATCTCATGGTCGGTTCAGAAGGCACCTTAGCCTTTTTATCGGAAGTGACCATGAAAACCGAGCATGACTATCCCTGCAAAGCAAGTGCCATGCTCTATTTTAAAGAGATCAAAGAAGCTTGTCGCGCCGTAGTTGCCATGAAAAAGCTGACCAGTGACAAAGGCGAACCGATCGTTAAAGGTGCCGAGCTGCTCGATCGCAAGTCACTGGCATCAGTCAACGACCCCACAGGAGAGGGACTAACCGCACTCCTTGTCGAGACCAAAGCCGATACAACCGTAGAGCTCCACAATCAGATTGCCCACTTAGAAGAAGTCTTGAAAGCCTTCGAAACCGCCACACCCATACGGTTCACCGATCGTCCGGAGGTATTTGCCACTTATTGGGCCATCCGGTCGGGCATCTTCCCTTCAGTAGGCGGAACCCGCCCGCTCGGGACCACCTGTCTGATTGAAGATGTAGCTTTTCACATCAACGACCTTCCCGAAGCGACAGCCGACCTACAAGAACTACTCATTAAAAACGGATATGAAGATGCTTGCATTTATGGACACGCGCTAGAAGGCAACTATCACTTCATCATCAACCAATCGTTTGCCACCTCGCAAGAAGTTGACCGTTACGAACGCCTCATGGACGAGGTCAAACATTTAGTGGTCGACAAATACGACGGTTCGCTAAAGGCCGAGCACGGCACAGGACGTAATATGGCTCCATTCGTAGCCTACGAGTGGGGAGAAGAAGCCTTTGCACTCATGAAAGAGGTCAAAACCTTATTCGACCCAAACGGCTTGCTTAACCCCGGTGTCATCTTTAATGACGACCCGACTTGCCACATCAAGCACTTCAAACCTCTTCCGCTGACCAACGATCACGTGGATCGGTGTATTGAATGCGGCTTCTGTGAGATCAACTGCCTCACTTGCGGGTTTACCCTCTCCTCCCGACAACGTATCGTCGTGCAGCGTGAGATTGCCCGCTTAAGACAAACCGGTGAAGATCCCGAACGACAATCGCGTTTAGAAAAACAATACCATTATGCAGGTAACCAGACCTGTGCCGGAGATGGACTATGCGCCACTTCCTGCCCAATGCATATCAATACCGGAGAACTCACACACGATATCCGTCGTGCAAACCTACCGGAGCACTCCGTCGGCTATCAAATCGGCCGGTATGCTGCCCGTCACTTTTCGGGAGTTAAATCCATGATTCGGCCGGTACTGACCATAGCCGATACCACCCACAGTCTATTAGGCGCCTCAACCATGAGTCAGCTTTGCCAAGCTTTACACCATCGGCTAAGCCTGCCTCTATGGACGCCTGCGATGCCCAAAGCCTTCAAGCTACAGACCGACTCGAAGCAGTCAGACCAGGGCTCCCCATTGAAAGTCGTCTACTTCCCAAGTTGCATCAATCAGACCATGGGAATTGCTCGAAAATCACCGGTCGAACAAGCCCTAGCGAATAAGATGATTGCCTTATTGCATAAAGCCGGATACGACGTGATCTTCCCTGCAGAAATGGAAAAGCTCTGTTGTGGTACGATCTGGGAAAGTAAAGGCATGCCCGAAATGGCCGATGAGAAAGCAAAAGAGTTAGAAGCCGCCTTATGGGAAGCCAGTGTCCAAGGACAATACCCGGTGCTATGCGACCAAAGCCCTTGCTTATATCGTATGCGTGAAACCATCAAGCGAATGAAACTCTACGAACCGGTGGAATTTATCTACACCTTCCTACGCGAACGGTTAGACTTCACCACAACCGACAAACGGGTGGCGATTCACACGACTTGCTCGATGCGCAAGATGGGATTAGAGCAACAACTCATTGCACTCTCGCGTCTCTGTTCATCGAACGTCTTCATTCCCGAAGAAGTGGGATGCTGCGGCTTTGCCGGCGACAAAGGGTTTACTCATCCTGAGGTCAACCAATACGCCCTACGCAAGCTCCGCCCACAACTAGAGAAGAACCATGTTAAGATAGGCTATTCCAACAGTCGCACTTGCGAAATTGGACTGACGACCAATGGAGGTATCCCCTACATCTCCATTGTCTATTTAGTCGACGAATGTACTACCCCGAAACAACAACCGAAAAACTCATAACCATGAATCAAACAACCAACAAACGCTTACTCGCCCTCGACATTCTACGAGGCATTACCATCGCCGGTATGATTATGGTCAACAACCCTGGCAGCTGGGGAGCCGTATACGCTCCCTTAGGACACGCTGAATGGATTGGACTCACACCAACCGACCTCGTATTCCCATTCTTTATGTTCATTATGGGCATATCGACCTACATCTCTCTGAGAAAATACGAATTTAAGTTCAGTCACGCTGCCGCCTTAAAGATCATCAAACGATCCATCATCATCTTCCTCATCGGATTAGGGATTGCCTGGTTCTCACTCTTCTGTCGGACATGGAATAGTTTAGGAGAAGAACCCATCTCGTTCCTGGCCCGCTTGGGACAATCGGTTTGGACGTTCGATCACTTACGTATCCTTGGTGTAATGCAACGACTGGCCTTGTGCTACGGCGCCACTGCCCTTATTGCATTAACCGTTAAACACAAACACATTCCCTATCTCATCGCCCTCCTTTTAGGCGGATATTTCATTCTCCTAAAGTTAGGCAACGGCTTTGCATACGACACCAGCAACCTCTTGTCGATTGTCGACCATCAGATTCTTGGGGAAGCCCACATGTATAAAGACAATGGCATCGATCCGGAAGGACTGCTCAGCACCATCCCCTCTATCGCCCATGTCCTCATTGGCTTCTGTGTGGGTCGCTTACTCATGCAAGTCTCAAACATCAACGAAAAGATTGAGCGCCTATTCATCGTGGGCACCACCCTCACCTTTGCAGGTTTCCTTCTCAGCTATGGCTGCCCGATCAGTAAAAAGATCTGGTCGCCCACCTTTGCCATTGTAACCTGCGGTCTTGCCTCCAGCTTACTCGCTCTTCTGATCTGGTTGATCGACGTGAAAGGCTACAAGAAAGGGTGGACCTTCTTCGAATCGTTTGGTGTCAACCCCCTATTTATCTATGTGATGGGCGGAGTACTCTCCATCCTATTAGGGAACATCCTCATTCCTTATCAAAACGAGATGATCAGCCTTCATGGCTTCGCTTATAAAATCGTCCTACAACCTTTGTTAGGCGATTACCCGGGATCTTTAGCCTTTGCTCTACTCTTTGTCGGCTTAAATTGGAGCATCGGGTACCTATTATACAAGAAGAAAATTTATATTAAAATATGATACTTATAGCAGATAGTGGTTCTACTAAGACCGATTGGTGCATCGTAGAACATGGACAATTACTCCGTCGAGTAAACACCGGAGGTACCAACCCTTTCTTCCAAAGCGAAGAAGAGATTAAACACGAGATTGAGACGTCGCTCCTTCCTCATCTACCCAGCAAACGGTTTGAGGCCGTGCACTTCTATGGGGCCGGCTGTGCCTTTCCCGATAAGATAGAAAGTGTTCGCCGAGCCATTGCCGCGCATTTAGAAGTTGAACAGGAGATTGAAGTCAGCACCGATATGTTGGCTGCCGCCAGAGGACTCTGTGCTCACTCTCCAGGCATTGCCTGCATCATGGGTACAGGATCGAACTCTTGTTACTATGATGGCAAAGAGATCGTCCAGAACGTTTCACCGCTAGGTTTTATCTTGGGAGATGAAGGCAGTGGAGCCGTACTTGGCAAACTCTTCATTGGCAGCTTGCTCAAGAATCAGATGCCTGCAGGTTTGAAAGAAACTTTTTTGGAAAAGTACGACTTAACTCCGGCGGATATTATCGACCGGGTTTATCGGAAGCCATTCCCTAATCGTTTCCTGGCCAGTCTCTCTCCCTTCTTAGTGGAACATCTACACATTCAGGAGATACATGATATGGTCTATCAAAGCTTTATCGATTTCTTCAAGCGCAACGTCATGCAATACGATTATTCGACATTCGACGTTCACTTTGTCGGATCAGTGGCCTACTATTATCAAGACATCTTGAAAGAAGCCGCTCGTGAAATCGGCATTCGTATCGGACAAATCGAAAAGAGTCCGATGCCCGGATTAATCCACTACCACGAAACCCTCTAACTCCAACCAACGAACATGGCATTTACTAAAATATCCGAACAATCATCGCTTTATAACGGTCTTGAAAAAAAGACCATACGCGAAATACTTGAAGAAATAAACGCCGAAGACCAAAAGGTGGCCTTAGCTGTACAGCAGACCATTCCGCAGGTTGAAAAGCTCGTATCACAAATCGTCCCTCGTGTTAAACAAGGGGGACGAATCTTTTATATGGGAGCAGGCACAAGCGGTCGATTAGGCGTTCTCGATGCGTCCGAGATTCCTCCAACCTTTGGGATGCCCAACACCGTGGTCATCGGCTTAATAGCCGGAGGCGACACCGCTTTACGTAATCCTGTAGAAAACGCCGAAGACGACACCACAAGAGGCTGGGAAGAACTCTTGGAACAAGGTATCCATTCAAACGATACTGTCATCGGCATTGCAGCCTCAGGTACCACCCCTTACGTCATAGGAGCGATGCACGCTGCTCGTGAGCATGGTATCCTGACCGGCTGCATTACAAGCAACCCCGACTCTCCAATGGCACAAGAAGCCGATGTTGCCATTGAAATGATTGTCGGTCCGGAATATGTGACCGGAAGTTCACGAATGAAATCGGGCACGGGACAGAAGATGATTCTAAACATGATCAGCACGTCGGTCATGATTCAGCTCGGTCGGGTGAAAGGCAACAAAATGGTCAACATGCAACTCAGTAACCAAAAGCTGGTCGACCGCGGGACGCGTATGATTATTGACGAACTTCACTTAGAATATGACCAGGCAAAAGCGCTTCTATTAACCCATGGATCGGTAAAGAAAGCTATTGAGGCTTATCGTATCGAGCAACAAGAATTAAATGCTTAGCCGATGAGTCCCTGCAGATTGATCATCAGCATTAGTGCGTTCTTCTTAGCTCTTTCGATCGACGGAAGAACTCAAGAAAACGCACTAAAGAATCCGGTAAAGCCGGCCGAGGAACCTCGAACAGCGCATTATTACGCTCGCCTAACGGATTTTGCAGCCGAAAAACCCATCAAGCGAAAAGAGACGGTGATGCTAGGCAATAGCTTAACCGAAAATGGTGCCGATTGGGGCAAGCGATTAGGGCGAAGGCACATCCGCAACCGAGGTATTATCGGTGATGATGTCTCGGGCATGATGCTTCGACTCGAAGAGATCCTTAAAGGACGCCCCAAAAGGCTCATTCTAATGGCCGGAGTCAATGACTTATCGCATCAACTCTCGGTAGATAGCATTGTCACCTTGGTGACCCAGTTGGTCGACACCATTCATAAAAAGTCACCACGCACCCGCATCTATCTGCAAAGTCTTCTCCCCATCAACGAAAGCTTCAAACGCTATAAACGATTGGAAGGGAAAACAGACATGATCCCAATGATTAATGAGCAATTAGAACAATTGGCTACCGAGCGCAAGCTCGTCTTCGTCAATCTCTTTCCACACTTTACGGAAGAGGGAACAGCTATCCTTAGAAAGGAGCTGACCACCGATGGGCTGCACCTCACCGAAGAAGGGTATGCCATCTGGAGTAAACAACTCAAACGGCAGTTATAAATTAGACATTCTTTATCGATTATAATAGGGTTAAACACCATTTCATTCTCTGCTAAGAGGATTGAAATGGTGTTTTTTCATAGATCACTGACCCTCAGAGGTTTCCATATTTCTTATAAGTTTGACATCCACAAACAAATATGGAGACGAGGAAAAGACCAACTGATCATCACTGTTTTATTCGTCATGATTGTATTATCAAACAGTCTATCAATATTTAAGCGTAAATCCACAGCAATTTAAAATAGCCACAACGTGTCTAGGTTCTTAGGATAGAAAAAATAAAACGGTCTATCTTTTCAGAGTGATAGAACAGAAAGAGTCTACCTACATCAGTAAAAGACAACCTAAATCAGTAAATGGCACGCTCATAGAACAAGTAATCAGCTGACTTAAACTGATATAGGTAGACACTATTAGTAACTAAAAAATAGTGTTTTATGAGAGATCAACAAATTCGTCGTTACACAGAGAGTGAAAAGTTATCTATTCTTCGTGATTATTACAGCAGTTGTGAGTCAAAAAGTTTCATTGTAAAGAAGTATTCTCTTTGCGGTACTGCTTTATTAAATCGTTGGATAAAAAGTTACCCAATTGAAGAGTATTCGGTATATTTGGACAATTTACATACCGACTTGCTTATGACCGAAAAAAAACCGGATGATTTATCCTCTATTGATTCAAAAGAAGCTTTAGAAAAGCGCATTAAAGCTTTAGAGAAAGCTCTTGCTTACTCTCAGTTAGAAACTCGTGCTTTAAATGTTTTGATTGATATAGCAGAAAAAGAAGTAGGCATTCCCATCAGAAAAAAATCTGGGGCCAAGCAGTAACTACACTTTGCAAGCAGCATGG
>JBKEDO010000027.1:0-19321 GCA_047975405.1 Bacteroides sp. | reverse complement strand
GGTATAAAAAAAAAGGAGTACCGCTGTACTCCAACCTTTGTTAACCTTAAATCTAATACTATGAAAAACACAGTACAAAGATAGGGGTTGTTTTGTTATTTGCAATAGTACGCCCTCTTTTTAGTTAAATATATAACGTCTATTAACGATGATATCGTGAATTAATGACCTTTTTAACAAAAATAGAAGATATAGGTGCTGTTTTTAATAATCATCCCCATTTTTCCTTTTTAAGATCCTCCAATTTGAGTAATTCGTCTCTATATTGTGCTGCCTCGATAAACTCTAACTTCTTTGCCGCTTCATGCATCTGTTTACGCAGACGTTCGATCGCCTTCTCCATTTGTGAGACATTCATGTATTGAACGATTGGATCGGCCGCTACATTTGGCGTTTCCGGTTCGATATACACATGACGTTGTTTCAGAGCGTTCGCCTCTTCGCTGTCATTCGTTCCAAAGACAGCCAGGTTGCGCGCCTTCTTAATCTGTGTCGGAGTAATGCCGTTGGCCTCATTATAAGCCAACTGTTTCTCTCGTCTTCGGTTGGTCTCACTGATGGTCAGCTTCATGCTGTCGGTCATCTTATCGGCGTACATGATCACCTTGCCGTTCACATTTCTAGCCGCTCGTCCTGCCGTTTGGGTCAATGATCGGTGAGAACGTAAGAAACCTTCTTTATCGGCATCTAAGATGGCAACGAGCGAGACTTCCGGTAGGTCGAGTCCTTCACGTAAGAGGTTGACGCCGATCAGTACATCGTAGATACCTTGACGGAGATCGTCCATGATCTTGATGCGTTCTAGCGTGTCGACATCGCTATGGATATAGTTACAGCGCACATTGTTGTTCAGCAGATATTCCGAAAGCTCTTCTGCCATGCGTTTGGTCAGCGTGGTGATCAGCGTGCGCTCTTCTTTTTCGATGCGTAGCTGAATCTCTTCCATCAAGTCGTCAATCTGATTCATGCTTGGGCGAACCTCGATAACCGGATCAAGCAGTCCGGTAGGACGGATGACTTGTTCGACAACGATACCTTCCGATTGGATAAGCTCGTAATCGGCAGGTGTGGCGCTGACATAGATGACTTGTTTGGCAAGGGTCTCGAACTCTTCGAATTTCAATGGACGGTTGTCCATCGCCGCCGGTAAACGGAATCCGTACTCTACAAGATTGGTCTTTCGGGCACGGTCGCCGCCATACATGGCACGTATCTGTGGAACACTCACGTGACTCTCATCGATCACGATGAGGAAGTCGTCCGGAAAGAAGTCGAGTAGGCAGTAGGGGCGTGATCCTTCTTCACGACCATCGAAATAGCGTGAATAGTTCTCGATGCCCGAACAATGTCCCAGCTCACGCATCATCTCCATATCATAAGTGACGCGTTCGTATAGTCTCTTGGCCTCGTAGGGTTTTCCGATCGATTCGAAATAGGCGACTTGTTTGGTGAGGTCGTCTTCGATCTGATGAATGGCCCGAAGCGTGGCCTCTTTGGTGGTCATGAAGAGGTTTGCGGGATAGATCTTGTAGCTCTCGAACTTGTTTAAGGTGACTCCGCTGATGGGGTCGACCTCTTCAATACCGTCGATCTCGTCTCCCCAGAAAGAGACGCGTAAGAGGTTGTCCGAATAAGCTAAGAAGATATCTACGGTATCGCCCTTAACGCGGAAATGTCCACGACTGAGTTCGATATCGTTGCGAGCATATAAGCTGTCGACCAAGCGTCGAAGAAAAACGTTACGGTCGAGCAATCGTCCGCGTTCGATCTCGATGACATTGCTGTAGAAATCGGAAGGGTTGCCCATACCATAGATACACGACACAGAGGAGACGACCACGATATCTTTCCGTCCCGATAAGAGGGCAGAGGTGGCCGCTAAACGAAGCTTGTCGATCTCGTCATTGATGGCAAGATCCTTCTCAATATAGGTGTCGGTGTTGGGTAGATAGGCTTCCGGCTGATAATAGTCGTAGTACGAAACGTAATATTCTACCGCATTGTTTGGGAAAAATCCTTTGAACTCACTATACAATTGAGCCGCTAATGTCTTGTTATGACTTAAGATCAGCGTGGGTTTGTTGATCTGTGCTATCACGTTTGCTATGGTAAACGTCTTTCCGGAGCCGGTGACTCCCAGTAGCGTTTGTGCAGGAAGCCCCTGATTGATCCCGTCGGTCAGTTGGGCTATTGCTTCCGGCTGATCGCCTGTTGGCTGGTAAGCAGCAGTGAGTTCAAAGTTCATGATTTTATTAGGTTTTAAACTAAAGTAAAAGACTGAAGTAAAAGACTGAAGTAAAAGATTGAGTGTATTCTTCAGACTTTCACTTCAGTCTGCTGATTCAGTTTTATTTATTATCCGACGACGAGTTTGAGAACAAACAAGACGCAGAGGATATACATAGTTAATGAGACTTCTTTGTATCGGCCGGTGAAAACTCTGATGATGACATAACTTAACATACCAAGGATGATACCGTCGGCAATAGAATAAGTTAAGACCATCATAAGCATGGTTACGAAAGCCGGTAAAGCTTCTGAAATATCGTCGAGACGAACGTTCGGGATATTGCTAATCATCAATACACCCACAATAAACAAAGCACCGGTGGTTGCTGCACTTGGGATGATCAAGAAGATTGGAGCAAAGAACAGAGATAAGATGAATAGACCGGCTACGACTAACGACGTTAATCCGGTACGACCACCTTCGCTGATACCTGAAGCACTCTCAACGTATGAACCTACGGTTGATGTTCCCATCATTGCACCGAATGTGGTACCGATAGCATCGGCCAATAACGCTTGTTTGATGCGAGGTACTCGACCGTATTTATCCATTAATCCTCCTTTGGCCGTAACACCGATCAGTGTACCGATGGTATCGAACAAGTCCATAAAGATCAAAGCGAAGATCACAATGGCCATATCTAAAGAGAAGATGTTGCTAAAATCGAACTTCATGAAAGTCGGTTCTACAGAGTGAGGGAGTGAAACCGGTGAGAAGTTTTCCGGAAGATGAGTCACGCCCATCGGAATGCCGACAAGGGTACAGATGATAATACTATAGAATAACGCTCCGCGAACTTTTAAGATCATTAAGACTCCACTCAACATGATACTGCCTACGGCTAATAATGCAACCGGGGTGAACTTACCCAACATTACGAAAGTCGCTTCGTTAGATACGATGATTCCCGCATTCTTTAATCCGATGAAAGAGATAAACATACCGATACCCGCCGATATGGCATATCGCAGACTGAGTGGTATGCTGTTGACGATGGCTTCCCGGATGTTGAAAGCAGTGATTAGGATAAAAATCAAACCTTCGAGGAATACGGCGGTAATAGCGGTTTCCCAGCTGACTCCCATGCCTTGTACAATGGTAAAGGTGAAAAAGGCATTAACACCCATGGCAGGTGCCAAGGCGATAGGTAATTTGGCTAAAACAGCCATTAAGAAAGTGGCCAAAGCCGATGAAACAGCTGTTGCAGTAAATACTGCTTCTTTACTCATTCCTGTTTGAGATAGGATATCCGGGTTAACCGCCAAGATATACGACATCGTCAAAAAAGTAGTTAGCCCTGCTATGCATTCGGTGCGGATACTGGTTTGTCCTCGGTATCCAACGAGTTGGAGTAATTTCATAATGCTTCTTTTAGAATTTACATAGATTTTAAAACAAGCTACAAATATTCGTTAAAATAGTTGAGAAATACAAATCAGTCGACGCTTTTATGCTTATATTTTTGCCTTTTTTGAATCCTAATTTATGCTCAATAGGGTGTGGTGTTACTTTAATTGTACAATGCCATTTGACTTATCCATGATGTATAGTCCCCATCGTTGCAATACAAATCGGGCCGTTTTTTATTTGTGTAATATAAATATATGAGATATATTTGTTCGCTATTAGCATTGCGCGCACAAAACAAAACCATGAAAACACGTTCACTCATTTTAAGTTTATTACTCTTATCTACACATCTATCTGCTTTCGCGGGTTATTTTCGTCATCTGGGACAAGAAGATGGACTCTCGCAGTCGTCTGTGATGGCCATTTATCAAGATCAACTTGGTCGGATGTGGTTTGGTACCCGTGAAGGTCTCAATGTTTATGATCAAGAAAAGATCACTCCTTATAGAGGCTGGGTGAGTGGAGCAAACTCTAGATGCGATTCGGTGTTGATCGGTAACGAGATCTCTTTCATAAAGGGCGATCGGAAAGGAGATGTCTTTATCGTAGCCGATGGTAAGCTGCTGAAGTATAGCATTCGAAAAGAGTCTTTCCAAAAAGTGACTTCCCGAATCATATATGGCATGAATACGCATGACGGCAACATTTGGGTGGCTTCGCGCGATTCGATCTTTGTGTATAATGAACAGAGTGGTGGTTTGGACTTCCGCCATAAGGTTCATCTGCCTATGATCAACTATATCACGGTATCGGAGTTATCGATTCTCATTTCCACAAAAGAAGGATTGTATGAGATGAACCGGAAAAACGGATCGGTTAAATGCCTCATACCGGAAGTGGATGTGTATCGTACGTTTTATAGTTCGAAGAAAGAACTGTGGGTCGGGTGTCGCACAGAAGGTTTATATCGCATCGACCGTGCGGGTAAGATTAATAAGGTGCCTTATATGCCGTTCAGTCCTAAAGGAATATCGAGTTCGCAGATCCGCGAATTTGTTGAGGATTGGCATGGGAACATCTGGTTTGGTACTTTCGACGGATTACAGAAGTACGATCCGAAGAAGGGAACTTACACCCTTATTAATAGAACGTACGATGTGGGTGAACTAGCACATAAGTCGATCTTTTCTCTTTATCAAGATATTCAAGGAACAATTTGGGTCGGGAGTTATTATGGAGGAGTCAACTATTTTAATCCGGATAATCATGTTTTTACTTATTATTCTTATGACCCCGACAGGCGGGGGGATCTGAATTATCCTTTTGCCGGTGAAATGGTGGAAGATAAACGCTCTAATCTCTGGATCTGTACGGATGGAGGTGGGCTGACTTGTTTAAACCGTTCGACTAATGAGTTTTCTTCATATACCGCCGGTGGTGGCAATCGTTTGCCACATAACAATCTTAAAAGCATCTGTTACGATTCGAAACGTGAGGTCTTATACATCGGCACTCACCTTGGTGGGTTGTGCCGTTACGATCTGAGGACCAAGACGTTTTATAACTATCTCAAGATGGGCTATAAAGGGGGAAAGGGGCCGAATGATGTCGTCTTTAAAGTCTGTTTCCATCATGACCGTTTGTATGTGGCTGCTCGTAATGGTGTTTTCGAGATGAATCCTGAAACGAACGAGTTTAGGGTGCTCGTCGATGATGGGCGTTATTATCAGACGTTCGATATTGATGAAAAGAATCAGATGTGGTTGGCTACCGGTTCTTACATCACTAAATTGCGATTGGATAATCTTCAGGAAGTTGAACATCACAGTCTAAAACCGTTTGGTTGCAATTTCTATATTGTCAAATTATTGAGATCGTCGGACGGGAAGCTTTATGCTGCAACTCTCGGATCGGGATTGTTCTGTTATGATGAGCATAAGCGGGAGTTCACGAGGTTTACTTTCGAAGAGGGACATCTGTTGAGTAATTATTGTTATAATCTTCTGGAAACCACCGATAAGAGCATTCTGATCACGTCTAATCGCGGCATAACATTGTATAAACCTCACAATGGACAGTTCCGATCTGTCGAACTGGAAAACGGACTCTTATTGTCTTCTATCATCGATGGATGCGGGGCTTGCGTTACAAACGATAACATGATTGTTGTGGGGGGGACCAATGGACTCATAGCCTTCAAGGAGAAAAAACTCGATGCCATCTATAAAACGCCTAAACTTTATTTCTCGAAGTTGTTGGTCAACAATGCGGAGATCCGTCCGGATGATGATCATGGCATTTTAAGCGAATCGCTTCCTTTCCTTAAGGAACTTGATTTGAAGGCTAACCAGAACAGTTTTACTATTGAGTTTGCAACTTCGAATTATATCGACATCCTGAATAGTGACTCGTATGAGTATCGGTTGGAAGGGTTTGACCGTAAATGGATCTTAACGACTCATTCGCGATTGAATTATACAAATCTGGATCCCGGAACTTATATCTTGCACGTCAGAAAGGGGACTAATGCTCTCAAGAATCAATATGTACAAGAGATCTCTCTTAAAATAGTCATTTCTCCGTACTGGTATCATACTTGGTGGGCCATTACTCTCTTTATTCTTTTCATTCTTTCTCTCTTGTATTGGATCTATAGAGTGGTTCGGCTCAGAAGAAATCTATGTCTGTCGCTAGAAATCGAAAAGGCCGAGAAGAAGCGAATTGACGAATTGAACCAAGCTAAACTCCATTTCTTTACGAACGTGAGTCATGAGTTCCGTACGCCGCTGACGCTGATTGTGACTCAAGTGGATATGCTGTTACAAAAGAGTAAGATCTCTCCTGAAGTGTATAATGGCATATCGATGATCAACAAGCATGCTTGTCAGATGAAAAACCTGATATCGGAGTTGCTCGATTTCCGTAAGTTCGAACAAAACCATTTTGTGATCCATGTCTCGGAAAATAATTTGAGTGCATTCCTAAAGGATATCTATGCCACTTTCTATAATTACGCCAGTGGTAGGCACATCACTTTCAACCTGAATATTCAGGAGGAGGATATTGTGTGTTGGTTTGATCTTAAGCAGATGGAGAAAGTGATGTTCAACTTGCTGTCGAATGCGTTTAAATACACGGCCGATGGTGGGGAGGTCTCTATCGAATTAGAACATAAGGGACACGACCTTGTGCTAAAGGTTATAGATAATGGGGTCGGCATTGCTCAAAACGATTTGGGGCAGATCTTCAATGCATTCTATCAGAGTGGTAATCAGCAGAAGGTCAACAGTACCTTTGGAACGGGGATTGGATTGGCTCTAACGCGGACCATCATAGAAAAACATGGGGGAGTCATCTCTGTTGAGAGTCAGCCCGGACAGGGCAGTACGTTTCAAGTGATCTTGAGAACGGATCGGGCTCATTTTGAACAGCGGAGTGACGTGGCTCTCGTGACGAATGAGGAGCAGACGTCTTATACGCCCGATTCGATTATCAATATCATTGACGATAGTCGTTTGAGTCAGACAGAGATCGATGATTTGGTGGTCGATGGGGTCAAAAAGTATAAACTGCTCATTGTTGAAGATAACGAAGAACTTCTTTATACGTTGGAGAAAATCTTCCAGCCATTCTATCAGATTGTCTTGGCACAAGATGGGGAGGCTGGTTTGAAGAAAGTGATTGAGGAATCTCCCGATATCGTGATCAGTGATGTGATGATGCCGGTAATGAGTGGAACGGATCTGTGTGTGCATATCAAAAACAACATCGATTTATGTCACATCCCTGTCATCCTGCTGACGGCCTTGGACTTGGTGGAACAAAACATTGAGGGCTTGGGTCGGGGTGCTGATGATTATATCACTAAGCCTTTTAATGCTCAACTGCTCATTGCCCGTTGCAACAACCTGATTAGAAATCGCGTGCTGCTGAAGAATCAATTCGTGAAGAAGCCTATCGAAGATATTGATCTAGTCGCTATCAATCCGTTGGATAAAGAGTTACTAGAGAAGGTGGTCGTTATCATCGAACAGAATCTTGATGATGAGAAGTTCGATGTCAATGTTTTGTGTCGTGAGATCGGGCTAGGACGGACGTCACTTTATTCGAAGTTTAAGTCCCTGACGGGCATGACGCCCAATACGTTTATCTTAAACTATAAACTCAAATTGGCTGCTGCGATGCTCAAGAATGACGATCATTTGCAAATTGCAGATATTGCCTTCCGTTTAGGATTCGGTTCTCCGGTTTATTTTAGTCGCTGTTTTAAGACGCAGTATAATATGTCGCCACAAGATTATAGGAAGTCGGTTAGGAAATAGTCCATTTTTTATAAATGTTTCTGATATTCAGCCCCGGTGGATAATTTGTGCTATTGAATTGGAAGAATAAGTCAAGTCGTCATCTGTTTTTTTTCTCTTCTTTGCATCTATAATGAAGTCCAGATGAATGGGAGATGGCTTGGGGCTAGGGGAGACCCTTGGAAGCTCTTTGACCTCGAAGATTGATCCGGACGGAAATTGTGATAAATCAAAAACATTGACTAAACTATGAACTTAAAAATTAAACAAATTCTGATTTACTCAGTTCTTTTCCTAATCTTCGGGGTACATGACATTCATGGGCAAACACGAAAAGATATTCGTCAGGTCTGTAAACAGATGGACTATGCCCTCGATCGGATGGCTAGTGAGAGCGACAAATGTCTGAACCCTGTGACTTTAAACAAAAAGGGAGGAGTGTATTATTGTGGCTATGCCGATTGGCGTAGTGGTTTCTTCCCCGGAAGCTTATGGTATCTGTACGAACTGACCGATAATGATAAATATTTGAATCTTGCTCAAAAATATACCACTTCCATCAGCAAAGCTCAGTTTCTGACTTGGCATCATGATATCGGTTTCATTATCTATTGTAGTTTTGGGAATGGCTTACGGCTGACTAAAAACAAGGAGTATGTCGATGTTGTGTTGCAAGCTGCGAAATCGTTATCTACCCGTTTCCGCCCTGCACCTAAGGTTATTCAAAGCTGGGACGTGAAAGGAAACAGTTGGCAAAGCAAGAGAGGTTGGCAGTGTCCGGTTATCATTGATAATATGATGAACTTGGAACTGTTGTTCGAAGCCACAAAATTATCGGGCGATTCGACTTATTATCATATTGCCGTCGATCATGCTGATCGCACTTTAGCTGAACATTTTAGACCCGACGGGAGTTGTTTTCATGTGGTCGATTATGATCTAGTGACCGGTAAGCCTAGACATAAGCAAACGGCTCAAGGTTATTCCGACGGATCTACTTGGTCGCGCGGACAAGCTTGGGCTATTTATGGCTATGCGATGTGTTATCGTGAAACAAAAGATGAGAAGTATCTGAAACAAGCTTTAAAGACGTTCGAGATGATGAAGAATCATCCTCGCATGCCAAAGGATTTGATTCCATATTGGGATATGGATGCGCCAAATATTCCGAATGAACCTAGAGATGTTTCTACGGCTTCTTGCATTGCATCGGCTCTGTATGAGATCTCGACCTTCGACATTCCTAATGCTAAATCTTATAAGAAGTATGCAGATCGCATCATGAAGTCTTTGGCTTCTAAATCGTATAGAGCTTCGGTCGGTGCTAATGGTGGATTCATCTTGATGCATAGTGTCGGAAGTATTCCTCATGATAGTGAGATTGATGTTCCTTTAAATTATGCGGATTATTATTACCTTGAGGCACTGAAGCGTAAAAAGAGTATCGAAAGTAAAAGTAACTGATTTAGTAAATAAAAATACATTGTTATGAGACGAAGAATAACCTTAGTTCTGTTTGCTTTGATTTGTTTATCGACGGGTTCTATTATGGCTAAAAAAACCTCAGACGGTCAGGCGGATCGCAAATTATGGGTGCGTACTTTATTGCGTATTTCAGACCCGGTATTGAGTAACTTGGCCAATGAGACCCTTAAGAGTCATATGCCTTATCAGTCTTTAGCCGGCAATAGACAGCATTATTCGTACTTGGAGGCTTTGGGACGTACGGTTTGCGGTATCGCTCCATGGCTCGAGTTGGGGCCTGATCCTTCAGAGGAAGGCCGGTTGCGTGAGAAATATATTGCAATGACTGTAAAGGCGATATCGAATGCCGTAAATCCATCGTCTCCTGATTATATGAAGTTCTCTATTCCGACTCAGTCGTTGGTCGATGCAGCTTTCTTGGCGGAGGGATTATTAAGAGCTCCTAAGCAATTGTGGGGTAACTTGGATGAAACGTCGAAACAGCGTGTGATCTATGAACTTAAACAGAGCCGACTGATCAAGCCTAATCCAAACAATTGGTTGCTCTTTACTTCTATGGTTGAAGCTGCTTTGCTCGAATTCACCGGAGAATGCGATCTTGAACGCCTCACTTATGGTGTTAAGCGTTTTCAGAATGATTGGTATTGTGGGGACGGACAATATAGTGATGGAAAGAAATTCCATGTCGACTATTATAATAGCTTCGTGATTCATCCGATGCTTACGGATATCTTGGTTGTGATGCGTAAGCATCAGATTGAAGGCAGCGACTTTTTGGAGGTTCAATATCCGAGATTGTCTCGTTATGCTGAGCAGTTGGAACGTATGATCTCACCGGAAGGGACTTATCCTGTTGTGGGGCGGTCAATCGTTTACCGGGTTGGGGTGTTCCATGCTTTAGGACAAGCGGCATTGCTTCATAAATTACCAAAGACGATTACTCCTGCACAAGTGCGTTGCGGAATGACGCAGGTTCTAAAAAAGCAATTTAAAGGTCGTGCTAACTTTGATGCTAACGGATGGCTGACTGTTGGATTTAATGGTAATCAAATTTCGATTTCAGAAGAATATATCAATACAGGAAGTACTTATCTTTGTGTGAGTGGGTTTTTACCATTAGGCTTATCGCAGGAAGATGATTTCTGGAGTTTACCTTATGCGGAATGGACTAATCTAAAAGCATGGGGAGGCGAGAAGGTGAAAGCCGACCATGCCATCTCAAATTAATTGATCCCATTTCTCTCGTTGTAATTAGAGTTCTTTTACACTTTATCGACTCGAATGTTCGTTTGATTAAAGTGTAAAAGAACTTTTTTTAGCACTTAACTTCTTTTTTGTATAAAAAAACATTGATTAATTGGTTAATTCCATACGATTAAGTAACTTTGCCCATTATTTTAAAAAGCATGAAAAAGAATATCGCTATAACAATTCTATTGGCTACGGCTCTTTCATCTTGTGGAGAGTATAATAAGGTGCTTAAAAGTACCGACTACGAATACAAATATGAGGCCGCCAAGAACTATTTTGCTAAAGGTAAATATACCAAATCTGCAACTTTACTGAATGAGTTAATAACGATTCTTAAGGGAACAGATAAGGCAGAAGAATCATTATACATGTTAGGTATGAGCTATTATAATGATGGCGATTATTCGACTGCAGCCCAAACGTTTATAACTTATTACAATACTTATCCTCGTGGAACGTTCGCTGAGTTAGCGCGATTCCATGCCGGTAAAGCGCTCTATTTAGATACTCCTGAACCTCGCTTGGACCAAACGAGTACGTATCAAGCCATTCAACAGCTTCAGATGTTTATGGAGTATTGTCCAACCAGCTCTAAAAAGCAAGAAGCTCAGAAAATGATCTTCGAACTTCAAGATAAGTTGGTGAAGAAGGAACTTTATTCTGCTCGACTATACTACAACTTAGGAAACTATATGGGTAACAATTTTGAGTCGTGTGTCGTTACCGCTCAAAATGCTTTAAGAGACTACCCTTATACTGAATATAGAGAGGAACTTTCTATGTTGATTCTGAAGGCGAAGTATAACATGGCTATTTATAGCGTCGAAGAGAAGAAAGTTGAACGCTATCGTGAAACAATCGATGAATATTATGCTTTCAAGAATGAGTTTCCTGAAAGTAAGTATTTGAAAGAGGCTGAAAAGATCTTTGAAGATTCTAAGAAAGTAATAAAAGACTAATTTAAAATAGATTTATGGATTACAAAAAAACCAATGCTCCTTGCACTACTGTGACTCGTGACATGATGGACTTATGTGCCGATACAGGTAATGTTTATGAAACAGTTTCTATCATTGGTAAGCGAGCAAATCAGATTAGCGTGGAAATTAAGAGTGATTTATCTAAGAAACTAGCTGAATTTGCTTCTTATAATGATAATCTTGAAGAAGTTTTTGAAAACAGAGAGCAAATCGAGATTTCTCGTTATTATGAGAAGTTGCCAAAGCCAAATTTGATTGCTACGCAAGAATATCTTGAAGGAAAGGTTTATTATAGAAACCCTGCAAAAGAAAAAGAAAGATTGCAGTAAACTTCTTTATTAGAAAAACTTATTATAGTCAAGTTATTTAGGTGAGGGGTATCTCTACCTTGATCGCTTGGCTATTATTATTTAATTTAATCTTAAAACAGATATGATTCAACGCATCCAATCCGTTTACTTATTAGTGGTGACGGCTTTATTGATAGTTACTATGTGTTTACCCTTGGGTACATTTGTTACCCCATCGGGATTATTCGATTTTAATGCATCAGGAGTTGTTGTGAACGACGCTGTTCAGTCGACTTGGGGATTATTGGGCATTTTGATTCTTAGCGCTATGATTTCTTTTGCAACGATATTCCTTTTTAAGAATCGAGTATTGCAGATCAGAATGACTGTTTTTAACTCCTTGCTTATACTTGGCTTTTATATCGCTTTCGTCGCCTTCTATTTTGCTTTAAAGACTGACGCTAGTACACTTAAGGTTAGCTGGTCGCTTTGCTTGCCACTTGTGGGCATGGTCTTAAACTATTTAGCGATCCGTGCTATCGGACGTGACGAAGTGATGGTGAAAGCTGCAGATCGTTTACGATAAATATTCGACTAAAATATAGTTTTTTAAAAAGGTTGTGCAACGTTTGTTTGCGTGACCTTTTTTTATTCTTGGGATCGGCTGATTATCGTCGATTGAGAGAGCGGACAATTGCTAGCGAGAATGTCATAAAAGGCTTTAGAGATCGATCTTACAGTTGAATCTGAGAGATGGGTAAAACGATTTGTTTAAACTCAATCATGGCGTTAAATAACGTTATGTGAGTATAGTTTGCCAACTCTTCTAAATGAATGTCTTTTTCCATGATCAGTCCGTCGTGAAGAAGCTGAGCTCGTTTGGTTCCTTTGAGTAAGGGATGCTGTGGGGTAACCCATGTCTTGCCATCGTATAGCGCAACGTTGGCGATGGAAGTATCTGTCAGCCGCCCATGGCGAACAATGAGGACGTCGTCTGCCGATTTCCGTGAATCAAAAAGCGTGTTTAAATCTTTCCGGTCACTACTCTTATAGCCATAGTCAATGGTATTACTTTGAACGATTTGGAGGGAGGAAACCGGACGGATCACATAAGGGGCGTAGTCGATTTCCAAGATTGAATCGGCATAAAGTACCCGACATTTAACTCTACCTTCTTTTATGGGACAAGCCATGACTGTTTGAAGATCAATGATCGAATCAGCTTGAGTGTTAATGATCGAATCCGAATCAGCCTGAAACTGAATAGGCGAATCCGTTTGAAGATCAATCGACGAACCGCTTGGATAGAAACGAGCTCTTGTCCGGTTGAGTCGCTCATTGTGATAGTCGAGATTGAGGGCACGACTATTTTCAATGCAGATGGTTTCAATAAATGGGTACATAGACTTTTTGTTTCATTTCGTGGTATTCACTTTCGGCTTCACTCTGGAAAGTGATGCCACCTCCGCTTTTGAAATAGAGCTGATTCTCTTTTTGCTCAATAAACCGGATCATAACGGCACTATCCAGACGATGGCCGTCATAATACCCGGCAATGCCGGTATAAAACCCGCGGTCGTATTTCTCAGCTTGATGAATAATCTCTTTGGTCTTCACCTTGGGGGCACCGGTGATTGAACCCGCAGGAAGAAGTTTAAAGATGATCTCTCCCAAATGTTCGGGATAGTTTTCGGGGAGTTGGCCTACAATCTCCGAGCTTGTTTGTAGGATGCTGCCTTCATTAGTCTTTAGGGTATCGACGTATCGATAGCGCTTGACCGAAACGTCTTTCGAAACCATGCTAAGGTCGTTGCGAATCAAGTCGACTATGGTCGCATGTTCGGCACTTTCCTTAACGTCGTCAAGAAGTAATGCTCTCGCATGAGGTAGCGTTGCGTCGATCGTCCCTTTCATTGGGTAAGAACTAATCTGGTTTCCGTTGATCCGGATAAAGATCTCAGGCGAGAATACCACAAAGTGGTCTTTGATATAAAGCTTGTAAAGAGCTTTCGATCGAGAAAAAATATCGGTTAGAGAAAGATTCGTCTCGATGGGAGTCTGACAGGTTAGATTGGCTAAAAAGCTATTACCACTTAGGATATTCGTTTTAACGATGTTGAACGATTCGTTGTAAGATTCAAAAGACTCCGGAAACGTGTTCCATAGGATAGGGGCGTTTTGAAGGGTGCAGGGAGATGTATAATTGGAATAGCCGTTGAAGTCATAAAGCACTTCCGAAGGATCAATACGGTCGATTTCCTCAATATAAGAGTTCTGTCCGGAATAATCAATGATAAAGATGAATGCACGTTTCTTCCGACCTAAATCGTTTAGCCGTGCAATGCTTTGTTCTTCAGTATAGACTTTCATTTTTCATAAAATAAAATAGACTATCTTAAAGAAAGTCTTTAAGATAGTCCTTTAGTTTATTGCGCTCTTGAGTTATCGCTTAATGATATATTGTGAGCTGATTGATTCATTGTTTACCACACGTTTGATGGTTTCAGCGAACATATCTGCAATGCTTAATTGTTTTACTTTAGCACATTTCTTGCTGTAAGGAATGCTGTCAGTAAAGACCATTTCAGTTAATGTTGATTCCTGGATGCGGAAAGAAGCAGGATCGGACATCACGCAATGGCTGGCAATAGCGCGAACTGATTTTGCTCCACCTTCCATGATAATGTCGGCTGCTTTAGTGATAGAACCTGCTGTGTCAACGATATCGTCTACCAAGATCACGTTTTTGTTTGTCACATCACCGATGATCTGCATAGAAGCCACTTCGTTTGCTTTTTCACGAGACTTGTTGCACAATACCAATGGTACACCAAGATATTTTGAATAGGTACTAGCTCTTTTTGAACCACCAACATCAGGAGTAGCAATGGCTAAATCTTCTAAGTTTAATGATTCGATGTAAGGAAGGAATACGGCTGACGCATATAAGTGATCAACTGGAATATTGAAAAAACCTTGAATCTGATCAGCATGTAAATCCATTGTGATTAAACGGTCGATACCTGCCACAGCTAAGATATCGGCTACCAATTTAGCTCCAATCGAAACACGTGGTTTATCTTTTCTGTCCTGACGAGCCCATCCAAAATAAGGAATAACGGCTACTACACTTTTCGCTGATGCTCTTTTTGCTGCATCGATCATCAGGAGAAGTTCCATTAGATTGTCTGAATTTGGGAAGGTGGACTGAACAAGGAAGACGTGTGAACCGCGTATTGACTCTTCATAAGATACAGCAAATTCACCATCGGCAAAGTGAGTAATGTTCATGTTTCCCAAAGGGCAATTGAGACTTGCGCAGATTTTTTCTGCCAGGTATCTCGAATTCGTTCCCGAGAATACCATAAAGGGTGCTTTTTCGCTCATTTTTAATAGTTGTTACCTATTTCGTTAATTTGCCTGCAAAGGTATAAATTCTTGAGGCATTATAAAAGATTTATCTCAAAAAACATAAGGCAAAAAAGATTCTTTTTATTCCGGTTTATTTTGTCCATAGCAGAAATAATTGCTTTTTTTATGTTCATTTTACTCGTAAATAGTGGTTTTTGTCAAGCATTTATCTTTACTTTACCGGAAATATTTGTAGATTTGCTATCTAAAAGAGTTTGAATTACGGTATGAATTTACGTGTTCCGTTATATATAATGATCGTGATCGGTTTGTGTGGAGCCTTTTTCTCCTGTACCGATATGGTGCCGACACGAGAAGTACGGTTGATTGATTCGCTTAACGGTAAGGCGTATAGCTATAAATATCGGGACTTAGATTCCTGTTATAAATATGCCCGTGAGGCATACGGCCAGATTGATTTCTATAAATCGGGAAAAGCAGAAGCCTGCAATAACCTCGGTTTTTATGCCTTCATGGAGATGGATTTTGAGAAAGCGGAATCCTTGCATAAAGAAGTCTATAAGTTTGCGAAGAATGAGCTTGAACTGTTGATCGCCGATATCGGGTTGATGAAGATCTGTCAGCGGACGGCAATGAATAAGGAGTTTTATGACTATCGGAATCGAGCCTTAAGACGAATGAAGCGGATCAAAGAAGATAGCGACTTGTTTGTCGACCGACACGAACGTCTTCGTTTAAACTATGCCTTTACAGAATTCTATATCGTTTCAGCCGTCTACTATTATTATTTGCAACAGCGCGACGAAGCCATTGCATCGCTTGATCAAATCGACCAAGAAGCGCTTGCTACCGATACGAACCAGCTCTTATACTACCATTATATTAAGGGATCGGCTTCTTTATCTCATGCCGACACGATAGAAGATCGAGCGTTGCAAGAGTTTGACGAACTCTATTATACGTGGCGGTTGGCTTCTCAGAAACGGTATCCATACTTTGAGGCAAATAGCTTACAAGGCTTAGCCGGACTCATGATCTCATCGTCGAAATTCGATTTCTTCAAAGCACGAAGAGTGCATTTTATTGAGAAACTCGGGGTGGAATCGGATTCGCTATTGCCGTTAAAGCTCGCCCAGACCTCGCTATCCCTATTTAAGAAATACAACGACCTATATCAAGTTGCCGGAGCCTATGTGACGATCGGCCGCTACCTGAATGCTCATGGGTGTTATCAAGAAGCTTTAGATACCCTTTCCAAGGCGTTAGACTGTGTGAATCGCCATCATGAACAGTTCTATCATTCTTCGAACAAGAAAAAGGATCAGCTTCTGTTGTATTCTAACGAAAACTTCGATTCCGGTGCCGTGACCTGGAGCGATCATACCAATATTAAGACCGTGCCCGAATGGATCTCCCGTATTCGTGAGCAGTTGAGCGTATCGTATGCCGGGCTGAACAATAAACGGGCCTCCGATTATAATCGAAATGCCTATCTGGATATCTTGAATTTCACCCGACAAGACAAAGAACTGGAGAGTCGTTATTTATCTGTCGAGGCAGAGTCTAATCAGCTCACCGTTGTCATGTTGGTGGTTATCGGAGGATTGGTCTTGCTGATCATCTTTTTCATCTTTTTCAATAGACGAATGAAAGTCCGCGATCAACTCTATCTCGAACGTCTACAACGGACGCTGGAGTTATGTAAGGATATCATCTCATCGATACCGGTCGACTTGGTTTCGATACAGCAAGGCATTGATGAGGTCTTTGGGAAGAACAAGCTAGAACTTCATCTCGATGACAATGGTAAAGCTCTTTACAAACTGTCTCAACGTTTGGATAAGGAAGATAAGGCCATCTTATTGTTGATACAACCGTATGTTGACTGGGCGCTAAGCAATGAACAGATGATGGAGGAGCTGGTCGACGAACGACAACTGTTGGATAAGCAACGCTATATCTACGAACAGCATATTGCAACGAATAAACGGCAAAATGTAATCAAGAAATCTTGTCTGGCCATCGTAAACGGCATGACGCCTTATATCGACCGCATTCTCAATGAAGTGCATAAGTTGACGTCGCTGGATTATCTGAAAGAGGACGCGATCAAAAGAGAGAAGTTCCGATACATCGATGAACTGGTTACGACGATCAATGAGTATAACGATATCTTGGCGCTTTGGATCAAGATGAAACAAGGATCGCTCAATCTGAATATTGAGACTTTCGAACTGAATGCGCTCTTTGATTTGCTTGGTAAGGGACGAAGGGCTTATGAGTTGAAGAAGCAAACGCTTCAGGTTGAACCGACGGACTTGTGGGTGAAGGCCGATCGCGCGCTGACCTTATTTATGATCAATACGTTGGCTGAGAATGCCCGTAAATATACTCCGGAAGGAGGCAAAATAGAGGTCTATGCGGCGGCATCGGACGACTATGTTGAAATCTCCGTGCAAGATAATGGTACCGGACTCTCCCAAGAGGATGTCAGTCGCATTATTGAGGAGAAGATTTATGATTCTCGGTCGATTGGTATGGAGCATACGGTCGACCCCGAACAACTCATGAAGAGTAAGGGGAGTGGATTCGGTTTGATGAACTGCAAAGGCATCATTGAGAAATACAAGAAGACCAATCCTCTGTTTAAGGTTTGTCTGTTTAATGTGGACAGCGAACAGGGTAAGGGGAGCCGTTTTTATTTTCGATTGCCGCTAGGGGTACGGAAAACATTAACGATTTGGTTATTGATGTTGCTTCCTTTGGGATTTGCCTCTTGTCTGCAAGGGCCTGCTCAACGGATGGAAGACGACCAACCGCAGAATTTATTGGAGGTGGTTCAAGATTCTCTTTACGAGGATTTGCTCAATCAAGCTTCAGACTATGCCAATGCCGCTTATTATGCCAATATTGACAAGAACCACCAACTGGCCATTCAATATGTTGATTCGGCGATAAATTTGCTTAATGCACACTATCGGAAGTATTCTCTCAACCAACCAGTCAACAAGCAGACCAACCAACCAGTCAGCAAGCAAGTCAGCAAGCAGACCAACCAACAGGAACAGCATTTCATGACTCTTAAAGGGCAAGATCAGCCGGCCGAAATCTTCTGGTGGAACGAGGGGTACAATACCGATTTTCACGTCATTCTAGATATTCGAAACGAGGCTGCGGTGGCCTTTCTTGCACTAAAGCAACTCGATTCGTATAGCTATAACAATACAGCTTTTACCGATCTCTACAAGCTACAAGGGGAAGATCAATCGTTGGAAGCTTTTTGTCGCCAACTCGAACAATCGACGATCAACAAAACGATCGGTATCATTTTGTGTCTCGTCTTGTTAGTGCTCTATCTCATTGTGTATTATTTGGCTTATATGCGGAAGAGGATTCAAAACAGATTTAACTTGGAACAAGTCCTCGAAATCAATAAGCGCGTGTTTTCAGCTTCCATCATTCGACAAGAGCGACCGGTCGATCTCTTGGAACGTGAAGATAATGCGTTGAAGGAGATCCCTAAGCGCATCGTGGATGAAGCTTACGATAGTGTCAACGAACTGCTGACCTCTGAATGTATGGGGATAGCGGTATACAACGAGACGACGAATGCCTTGGACTATGTCTCGCGTCCGAACCGTCCCATGCCGAGCATCGTTGAAGAGTGTTTCGCGACCAAGACCCTCATCTCGAAGGATGGAACTCAGACCTTACCTCTTATGGTGGAGGTGCGCGATGTGGAGAAATGCGTCGGGGTGCTCTACTTAGAACGTCGCATCGGAACCGAACAGGCCACCGATAGCTTGCTTTTCGAACTGGTTGGACGGTATGTCGGCATTGTGATCTTCAATGCGGTGATTACCTTGGCTTTGAGATATCGGGACATTGAGTCCGCTCAAGAAGAGGCTTATCGCGCCTCCTGGGAGGACGGCGTGTTGCACGTGCAAAACATGGTACTCGATAACTGTTTGTCGACGATTAAGCACGAAACGATCTATTATC
>JBKEDO010000026.1:0-17995 GCA_047975405.1 Bacteroides sp. | reverse complement strand
GAGGTTCCTGGCGGATTCGAACCGCCGTAAACGGTTTTGCAGACCGCTGACTAAACCACTCATCCAAGGAACCAATTCCTTTTCGATTGCGGATGCAAAGGTACAACTATTTTTGTAATAGCCAAACTATTTGCCGCATTTTTTATTCTTTTCTTTCTCCGCCGTTTGGCACTCCTTGCGGCGTTTTTCTAACATATCTCTTAATTCACAACCAGTTACACAATTCTCACATGGATTGTCATTTTTCTTAACTCCACGAAAAAAAAGATAAATCTTACGAGCTACATACCCTAAACTAAAAGCTAAGAGTAGAGCTACTGCTATTTCTTGCCAATTGTTCATACAAATATTCCTCCTATCTGATAAGCGATAAATGTCACCACCCATGCTAAGGCGGTGGTGTATATGGCTCCAAACAAAGCCCACTTCCAACTACCGGATTCTTGTTTAATGGCTACTAACGTCGCTATGCAGGGGAAATAGATCAGCACGAAAAGCATATAACAGTAAGCCACCAAGGGACTAAAGGGTAAGCGTTCTGAAAGAGCAACCGTATTGACTTCTGAATCATCGGCATAGAGTACGCCGAGTGTACTTACAACAAGTTCTTTAGCCCCGGCTCCTGAAAGCAAACCCACGCCAAGCTTCCAGTCGAAACCCAGAGGTTCTAGCACCGGTTCTACGGCACGGCCAATCTGACCGATATACGAGTTTTCTTGTTGTTCGGCAGTTGTCGAATAAGAATCGTGATTAGGATAATATCCCAGAAACCATATAATAATGGAAGCAATCATGATGATACCTCCCATCTTACGCAAGTATTGTGAGCCTTTCTCCCAAGTATGACGTCCGATAGCTTTCATGGTAGGCATCCGATATGGGGGGAGCTCCATCACAAAAGGGGTATCGACACCTTTGACCAGAAAACGACTGAACAACCGTGCTAAGAGTACGGCCAACAGGATACCTATAATATAAATACTAAACAGTACAAAGCCGGCGTTATTAGGGAAAAATGCTCCTATGAGTAGAAGGTACACCGGAAGACGGGCACTACACGACATTAGTGGATTGATCAGCATGGTGATTAAGCGGCTCTTACGATTCTCAATGGTACGTGAGGCCATGATAGCAGGTACGTTACAACCAAATCCCATAATCAACGGGATAAATGATTTTCCATGAAGCCCCATTTTGTGCATAATCTTATCCATGATGAAAGCTGCACGCGCCATATAACCGGAGTCTTCCATCAAAGAGATACAAAAGTACAAGATGAGAATGTTGGGAAGAAAGACGATCACTCCTCCCACTCCACCAATAATGCCATCGACAATCAGATCTTTCAACGGACCGGGGCTCATCTGGGTACGCACAAACAGGCTGAGTTGTTCGACGAGCCATTCAATGCCTTTCACCGGATATTCACCGAGAATAAAAGTACTCTGAAACATCAGGTACATAAAAAGGAAAAAGATCGGGTAACCCCACAATCGATGAGTCACGATAGAATCGATCAGTTTGGTGGTGTGTTCACGTTCTAAATGGTTATCGACAAACGTTTCTTTCAACGCACCACTGATGAAACCGTATTTTGCATCGGTAAGCGCCGATTCGGAATCGTCGTTTAGATTCAACTTGATACGACGGGCCATCTTATCGCGCTGGCGAACGATTTCTTCCGCATTCGGAAAAGTCGAGATGAGCTTTTCTATTTCCGGATCGTTTTCCAACAGCTTTATGGCTAGAAAACGAGTGGAGTATTTATGACGAATGGTTTCGTTTTTAGAGATCTCGGCTTTCACACGATCAATGGCTTGTTCGAGCTCAGGCCCGTGATTGATATGAATGTGACGATAAACTTTTCCCATCTCTTTATCGTCATGAGGATGATCATCATGACGGTGAGGCGTGTCGATGGTATGATGCCAATTGATCAGCTCTTGTTGAACTTCGGGATTAACCACGCCTTGCTTGTCAACAAAGTCAACGCCTTCATACAGCGAAATGACCATATGAAATAGAAGATCTATTCCTTGACTCTTCTTACAGACCGTTGGGACCATCGGAATACCGAGCAACTTGCCCAACAGATGATAATCGAGGGTGTTGCCACTAGCTTCAAGCTCGTCGTACATATTGAGAGCAACAACCATACGCACATTCATATCAATGAGCTGGGTCGTTAGATAAAGGTTGCGTTCCAGATTGGAAGCATCGACTACATTGATGATAACATCAGGGGTCTCGTCGACAATATGCCGGCGAACGTATATTTCTTCGGGGGTATAAGCCGATAAGGAGTAGGTACCCGGAAGATCGACCAATCGAAAATGGTAGCCTTGAAAATCGAAGTAACCTTCCTTGGCATCGACCGTTACACCACTGTAATTACCGACATGTTCATGCGCTCCGGAAGCCAGATTAAACAAAGAGGTTTTTCCACAATTGGGATTCCCCACTAAAGCCACATTAATAGTACGACGTTTGCCCAAAGCCAAACGCTTAAGATAGCCTTCGTCCACAGCAATATGCTCCGGAAGACCTTTATAATGTTCACTCGCATTGTCTAGTTGCTGCCCGGCCTCTTCTTCACTAATGATTTCTATCATCTCGGCTTCTTGACGACGAAGAGAGATTTCATAACCTAGGACTTTATATTTGATGGGGTCTTTCAAAGGGGCGTTCAAAATGACTTCAACGGTTTTTCCTTTGATAAAACCCATTTCAACAATACGTTTACGGAAACCGCCATGCCCTAAGACTTTGACGATTACTCCCTTTTCTCCTGTTTCTAATTCGGATAAACGCATATTCCGCTTATTAATTTTATGCAAAGATAATTGTAAACTTCTTATCGGACAAACTATTTAGATTGTTTTTAAATAAGAAGGGTAATTGAAAGAACGATTAGGAACAAATTAGGTTCATCTGATCACTCAAAAATCGAATCATAAACAAGAAAAAGAAAAGGTCTAAAGGAATTATAGGCAACCAAACATGACTGTAAGCGAAAGAATCATTATCTTTGTTATATGATTACGAAAGAAGTAGAGCATTACATCAAGCAAGAAGGTTTATTGGACGTAAACGATAAAGTACTGGTTGCATTGAGCGGAGGGGCTGACTCTGTGGCTCTATTACGTCTGCTTTTGTCGCTAGGCTATACTTGCGAAGCGGCGCATTGTAATTTTCATCTTCGCGGCAAAGAATCCGATCGCGACGAGGCATTTGTTGAAGAGTTATGTCGACAGCATCAGATCACTCTTCATCGAATCCATTTTGACACCACCGGATTTGCAGCAGAGCATGGCATCTCGATTGAAATGGCTGCTAGAGAACTTCGCTACAATTGGTTTAATGAGTTAGCAGCAACGAAGAATATGAATAAGATTGCCGTGGCTCATCACCGTGACGATAGCATTGAAACGCTATTGCTCAATCTCATTCGAGGAGCGGGACTTAATGGACTGTTGGGTATCAAACCCTTCAACGGCATGGTGGTACGCCCGCTACTTTGCATCGGTCGCAAGGAGATCATCGATTATCTAAATGAGATCGAACAACCGTATGTCACAGACAGTACAAACCTTCAAGATGAATATACTCGAAACAAAATCAGATTAAACCTCATTCCGCTTATGGAGGAGATTAATCCGTCTCTAAAGGAGGGATTGACGACAACCATGAGACACCTAAACGATGCCGCACTCATTTGTAAGCAGCATCTTGAAGAGGCCAAAAAACGTATATGGTCGGAAAAAGGTATTTTAATTGGGGCTTTACTTCAAGAACCTGCTCCGGAAACAGTGTTATTCGATTTGGTTCACCCATTGGGGTTTAACTCGGCACAGATTGAAGATATCCTTCGCAGTCTACATGGACAGGCAGGAAAACAATTCCTTAGTAAGGAATGGAGAATTATCAGAGATCGGGAGTACTTATTAGTGGAGTCCATTGACCAAATGAAGTCTTCGGACGTGCCTCCTTTCGAACTAACCAGAAAAGAGGTGGATTATTCAACCGATTTTATCATTCCACGCCAATCGACTGTGGCCTGTTTCGATGCGGATAAATTGACCGGTGAGTTATCTATTCGTCGTTACTGTCCGGGGGATTGGTTTATTCCTTTTGGTATGAAGGGGAAAAAAAGAGTCAGCGATTACCTGACCGATCGTAAGTTTTCCATCCGAGATAAAGAGAATCAATGGGTACTTTGCTGCGGTGATGCCATTATATGGCTCATCGGCGAACGAACAGATAATCGCTTTCGAATAGACGAAACCACACAAAGCGTGGTGATCTACGAAATTAAAGAATAAGCTGTGGATCTTTCGGCTTTTTGAAACAATCGTTCAGCATCTTGCTGTAAGGCGTATCAAAAACCAAAGCCTTCGAAGGGCAAACTTTTACGCAAGCACAACACTTAATGCATTTGTCCGCATCAATATGAAGTTTATCGTCTAAGGTGATGGCTCCTGTCGGACAATGAGATACGCAAGCCCCACATTGTTGGCACTCTTGTTCATCGATGAGTTGCGGGGTACGCGGTAACGGGAGACCACTCTTTCGCATTTTAACCACCTGTCTCAAGAAACGGAATAAAGGGAAAAAAGGTTGTTTAGGTCGTCTAATCTGGCGCACATCAACACCATATAATGTATCGAGAGTTTCTGCTTGAGTCAATTTGGTAACAATCTTACGCCCAAAAGAGGTTGCATAGTCCAAATCAGCAGCATCTGGTCGGCCGGAAGCAATGGGATAAGTTGTTGTGCTATAAGAATGCTCACCAATAAAGGTTGCCCCCGCAATAACTTTAAACCCCTGTTGCTCAACAAACTGATTAAGTTCAATCAAAGCCTGCTCATAAGCCCGATTACCATAAACAACGATCACAACAGCCGGTGTATTCTGACCACGAAACCGACTCAAGCGTTCTAATGCTAAGGGTACAACATGCCCGCCATATACGGGAATCGTAAAAACGACTAAGGTATCTGGGGTAAAAACGAGTTCATCAACAGATTGATCTACAGTTAGGTCGAATGTTTCGACCGACATTCCGTCAAACCCAGCTCCAATTGACTCGGAAACTTTACGAGACGTTCCTGTAGGGGAAAAATGGATTAAACCTACATTATTAACTATCATAATCACGTATTTTCAGACAAAAATAGAGTTTTTCAAAGAAAAAATGGGCGAATTATTTATAAAATCATTTTTTATTTTTATATTTGCACCGTTGAAGACTTCTACAATTCAATCGAACATCCCTAAAAGAACATTATTTAACAAACAAACCATATGTTTCATTTCATATGAGCGGTCGTTCGTGATTTACAAACCGTTCATACCTCTACAAACAAAAAACATTAATAACTTACTATACTATATGTATAACATTATTCAATTGAACGACAAAAATTTGTCGGAATTACAGGCTATTGCCCAAGAATTAGGCATCAAAAAGCCTGAATCTCTAAAAAAAGAAGAACTCGTCTATAAAATACTTGACGAGCAAGCCATCGCCGGAGCAACTAAAAAAGTTGCGGCAGAAAAGGCTAAAGAAGAAAGAAAAGATGATAAGAAAAAGCGGTCACGTGTCGCTGTAAAAAAAGAAGATAAAGTATTCTCTGCAAGCAAAGATGGCGAACTGACTAAGACAAACAACAAAAATCAACCTAAAAAAGATAAAAAAGCTGAGGTTACCGAAGCTCCTGGTTCAATAAAAGAACAAGAAAAAACCACGACTCCAAAACAAGAAGAAGCATCTGCCACTGACAAACGTAAGTCAGGAAGACCTAAGAAAAGTAATGCCTCGGAAAAGAAAGAGAGTAAACCGGTTCAAAAAGAGGAGTTGACTGAAGCCACCGAAGTTGCAAAGCCAAAAGAAGTAAAGGTCGAAAATAAACCAATCATTAAGGCTAAACCAATCGAAGAAGTTGTGAAACCGAATCCTGTGATCGACGAAGAAGGACAACTATTGGCCGAAGAGGAAGAAGGATTGGATAATAACGATTTTATCCCTATTGAAAACTTACCTTCGGAAAGCGTTGAACTACCTAGCGAATTACTTGGCAAATTCGAACAAACGAAAGTTGAGCAACCTCAAACTCAGCCTCAAGCGGAAAAGCCAACTCAACGTCCTCGAATTAACAATCCGAAAGAAAACAATCCAAGCAATAAGAACAACGCTAAAAACAACAACCAGCGTCCACAAGTTCAACGCCAACCGCAGCCTGCAGCAAATCAAACTGAAAATGCTCCAGCACAACCCGAACGTAAAGCTCCGGAACGCGAAAAAGCATACGAATTTGATGATATCTTAACCGGCTTGGGCGTTTTGGAAATCATGCAAGATGGTTATGGCTTCCTTCGTTCATCAGACTACAATTACCTATCCTCTCCCGACGATATTTACGTTTCTCAATCACAAATCAAGCTCTTCGGTCTTAAAACCGGTGACGTTGTTGAAGGAGTAATCAGACCTCCTAAAGAAGGTGAGAAATATTTCCCATTAGTTAAAGTGAGCAAGATCAACGGACGTGATGCTGCCTTTGTACGCGACCGCGTTCCATTCGATCATCTAACTCCTTTATTCCCGGACGAAAAATTCAAACTTTGCAAAGGTGGATATTCTGATTCGATGTCTGCTCGTGTAGTTGACCTATTCTCTCCGATCGGTAAAGGACAACGTGCATTAATCGTCGCACAACCTAAAACAGGTAAGACCTTATTAATGAAGGATATTGCGAATGCAATCGCAGCCAATCACCCTGAAGTTTATATGATCATGTTGCTCATCGACGAACGTCCGGAGGAGGTTACCGATATGGCACGTAGCGTAAATGCTGAAGTTATTGCCTCAACATTCGATGAGCCGGCTGAACGCCACGTGAAGATTGCAGGTATCGTACTCGAAAAAGCAAAACGCTTAGTGGAATGTGGACATGATGTCGTGATCTTCTTAGACTCTATCACTCGCTTAGCTCGTGCTTACAACACGGTTTCACCGGCATCCGGTAAAGTACTTTCAGGTGGTGTCGATGCAAACGCATTGCACAAACCTAAACGTTTCTTTGGTGCAGCCCGTAACATTGAAAACGGAGGTTCGCTAACAATTATCGCAACCGCACTCATCGATACCGGTTCGAAAATGGACGAAGTCATCTTTGAAGAATTCAAAGGTACAGGTAATATGGAATTGCAACTCGACCGTAACTTGTCGAACAAACGTATATTCCCTGCGGTTAACATTACTGCATCTAGTACACGTCGTGACGACTTATTGCTCGAAAAGACCACACTCGACAGAATGTGGATCTTAAGAAAATATCTGGCGGATATGAATCCTATCGAAGCAATGGATTTCGTTAAAGATCGCTTAGAAAAGACTAAAGATAATGACGAGTTCTTAATGAGCATGAATAGCTAATTAAGATTCCAATGACTATAGAAAAGGGATTTCCTCAGTTGAGGAGATCCCTTTTTCAGTTTCAAGCTACTAGTTTTGTACAATTCATAGTAATTACGTTCAAAAGAGTCGTTTAAGAATCTAGTTTCAAGTCGTTTTCATTATTTTTGCCTTGAACAAATTTTATGATTTAAACCTGAAAATAATGAGAAAAGCCTACCCCCTGTTGGGGCTGACCTTATGTTGTGCCCATGCACAAGCACAAGAGAAACCGAATATTCTAATCATCCAATGTGATCATCTCACTCAACGCGTAGTAGGAGCATATGGACAAACCCAAGGATGCACCGATCCCATTGACCAAATCGCCTCTCAAGGAGTTGTTTTTGCAAACGCTTATGTCGGCTGCCCATTAAGTCAACCTTCACGTGCTGCATTATGGAGCGGATTAATGCCTCATCAGACCAATGTGCGTTCAAATTCTGACGAGTCCATCAATCAAAAGTTAGCCCCAGAGATACCAACATTAGGTAGCCTTTTCTCCGACAATGGCTATGACGCGGTACACTTTGGCAAATGCCACGATATGGGAGCGTTAAGAGGTTTCAAACATAAAGAACCCATAGCAAAGCCATTCAATGATCCTGAATTTCCGGTCAACCACGACAGCTTCCTTGATGTAGGAGCTTGTGAGGATGTGGTTAGCTACCTTGAGAATCCACCTCAAAAACCCTTTATCTGTATCGCTGATTTCCAAAACCCACACAATATCTGCGGATTTGTCGGTGAAAACAAGGGAGAGCATGTAGACAAACCGATTAGCGGGACTTTACCGGAACTACCCAAGAACTTCGAAGTTAACAACTGGGAACAACTACCGATCCCAATTCAATATTTGTGTTGCAGTCACCGCCGACTCACACAAGCTTCTCACTGGAATGAAGAGAACTATAGACATTACATCGCTGCGTTCGAACATTACACTAAAATCGTGTCGAAACAAATCGACTCTGTCATAAAGGCCCTCTACTCTACACCTGCCGGCAAAAATACAATTATTGTTTTCTTAGCCGATCATGGTGATGGAATGGCATCACACCGCATGGTGACTAAACAAATTAGCTTTTACGATGAGGTCACTAATGTTCCTTTCATCTTTGCGGGTCCGGGCATCAAGCCACAAAAAGGATTAATCAAAGGTCTGTTGACCCAACCAACCATCGATTTGCTACCAACATTATGTGAACTAGCAAATATAAAAGTGCCGGAGGATAAAAAAGGGATCAGTCTCGTTCCAACCTTAAAAGGACAGAAACAAAAAGAGAAACATCCTTATGTTGTATCAGAATGGCATACTGAATATGAAACGATCGTAACCCCTGGGAGAATGATCAGAAGTTCAAGATATAAATACACACACTACTTAGAAGGTAATGGCGAAGAACTTTATGATTTGAAAAACGATCCGGGTGAACAAATTAATCTAGCTCAGAACCCGAAATACAAAAAGATTCTGATTAAGCACCGTCAATTACTTAATGATTACATTAACAAAACAAAAGACGATTATAGAAGCTTAAAAGTAAAAAGAGAATCAAAATGGCGAAATCATGCTTTAGGATATCCCAATCACAAAGGTCCTAGCGCTAGAGACACTCAAAATAAAAAATAAAAACGTAAAAAGAGCGGAGATTTTTTGTCAATCTTCGCTCTTTTTATTTCTTTTGCGTAAGCATTACAAATGTCTACTATCGTATATAAACCAGAGACGCGTGAGAGAGACTTTAAATAGAATAGTTATAACAGTGACTTGTAGCATTTTAGCCTTGTCAATATATGCCAACAACAAAAAAGAAGATCAACTCGGTCGTCTGAAGAATTTGGTCTACAACAATCTGATATACGACAAACAACTTTCATCGGACAGCGTTATTCTGTGGAGCAAGCAAATTATCCCCGAATTGGAAAAAAGCAAGCAGTACGAGCTATTATTTCAAATCAAATTATTAGTCAATCAAGCTTACATTCAACAAGGAAATCTGGGTCTCGCTATAGAAAATGCCAAAACATTATACACAAAAGCGAAGGAAATGGACTATCCTCTTGGATTGGCATTATCGCTCAAAGCCATCGGGAAAGCCTATTTAGTCTCATCAGCCACAGAAGAAGCAATTGAGTCTTATGAAGAAGCCCTCGAACGATTAAGAAGAATACCAGACTCCGAGCGACATCTGAAGGCAACATTATACGAATATCTTTTTATTAAATTAAAATCGAATCAACTCGACAACATCCTCCCTCTAATAGGAGAACTCGATCATTTGTGTGAAGAAGATCCTGATATTCCAACCGATTTCTACGGATTGGCATGCCATGCATTCTATTGCATTCAAAATGGGAACATCGAAAAGTCTCGTTTCTACCTCGATAAATGTGAATTAATACAAAGCCAATACTCTTTTGTCTTTTTCCAATACATCATCGATTATTTATACGCCAAGTATTATCAACACAAAGGGAACTATGATTTGTCGTTAAACAAGTACAAACAGCTTCTAGCGAATCTCCGAACAAACGAATCGTATATTTATATCGAAATCTCGCGAGAAGAAGCTTCGTTACTTGCAACAATGGGACGATCGGCCGAGGCTTGCCTAGTGTACGAAGATATCAATAAGAGAAAAGAGCTTATAGACGTCAAATCGTATACACAGCAAATCAACGAATTACATACGTTGTATAAGATCGATCAAAATGAAGTTAATTATCAGATTAAACAAAAACGTTTATATTGGGGAATAACAATAGGAGCTATCTTTTTACTCTTACTTATCGTCTTCTTCATTCTATGTATCAAGAAAGACAATAAGAGTCTTCTTGAATCAAAACTGAAACAAGAAAAAGCAAAGAAACAAGCCGAACGTTCCATCAAAACCAAAAGTCTTTTTCTCTCAAATATGAGTCATGAGATACGAACACCATTGAATGCCTTATGTGGATTCTCAACGATTCTCACCGAAGAATCGATTGACAGCGAAACGAGGAAGCAATGCAACGACATTATTCTTCAAAATTCAGAATTATTGCTTAAGCTAATCAATGATGTGATTGATTTATCCAGTCTCGAAACAGAAAACATGCAATTCAACTTTCAAGAGTATGATGCTATAACCATTTGTAGGAATGTGATCGACATGGTAGAACGAATCAAACAAACCAATGCAAGCATACATTTTAAAACGAACTTAAATTCGCTGATCTTATACACCGACAAATCACGCCTCCAACAAGTGTTGATCAACTTATTAATTAATGCGACCAAATTCACTGCTCAAGGTAGCATTACTTTGGAGGTTGAAGTAACACCAGACGATGAAGCCTCTTTCTCTGTCACCGATACCGGTTGCGGAATTCCCAAAGAGAAACAAGATCAGATGTTCAATCGATTTGAAAAAGGAAATGAAAATGCACAAGGAACAGGGCTTGGTTTATCGATCAGCGAACTGATCATAACATATATAGGCGGTAAGATCTGGATTGATAAAGACTATACCAATGGTTCGCGCTTTGTATTCACACACCCTCTCAAAAAAGAGGCCATAGGAAGGAGGAACCAAAATGATTAAATGGATCTTGACACTCAGTCTGACTCTTTGCTCATGTCTTTTTACTTATGCAACACAAGACAGAACGTCCGACAGTTTACAGAAAGAATACATCTCTATGCCACACGATACAACACGTCTGGCAACGATCAGAAACATCATAAAAGCAGAACAGACCAATCCCAAATGTATTCAATATTCTGATACTCTGTTAAAAGAAGCTTTTAGACAGAAAAACAATCGTTACATTTGTTTGGCCGCCTACTACCATACCGTATACTACCATAACCAAATGGAACAAGATAGTGTAGCCAAATGGATTGCTTTTATGGAACCTTATGTAAAAAAAGCAGGGCTATGGGATTACTTTTTTGACGCCAAACGCTATCATATTAACTTATCCATTTTCAAGGGGAAATATGAACTCGCGATTGACGAAGCCAACAAGTTGAAGCAACAAACGATTGCTTTTAAAAGCAACAAAGGCTTGATCGCCGCTTATCAATGTTTAGCCAATGCGTATGCCTCAACACAGCAATGGGAAGAAAGCACAAAGGCCATGGAAATGACCTATAAATTATTAGAAAACGAAACTAATTCTATATCTAAAATATCGGTGCTTACACAGATGGCGATCATCTCAAAAGCCATGGAAAAAGACGAAAATGTCTTTAAATACGTGCATGAATTAGATGCTGTTTTAAGCAAACACATCAAAGAAAACCCCTATGTAAAAAAAGGATTCTATGACGTTTATTTGTTTAAAGAGCTCTTTTACGCTTATTACTATTTAAAAAACGATAACCTCTCAAAAGCAAAGGATCATTTAACAGCATCTAAGGATTACTTAACTCCAAATACTTTTCATTCATATCGTTTCTTGTATTACGAACTTAGTTCCAAATATTACGAGCAACGAGGTGATTATGCACAAGCATTAGCCTATATTGACAGTACATTGTGCAAAAAGGATGAAGAACGGGCTGCAGATTATGCTGATCACTTAATCGATAAAGCCAGACTTTTAGTCATCATTGGGAAAAGCGAACAGGCTATCCCACTTTATAAAGAAGCTTTGAGCATGAAAGATGCTGTGACCACAGATACCTTCAACAAACAAATGTTGCAGATAAAAAAAGACTATGATCTGGAACGACTTGATCTGGAACAAATTAAGTTGGATAAGAAAGCGCACCTGTTTATTCTTATCGGCATCGCATTAACTCTATTCATATCCATACTTTTTATGTGGAGAAGCATTCGGATGAGAAAAGCTTTAAAACAATCGGAGCTAGCCATACGAAAAGCTGCAGAAACCGTGCACGAAGCGAATGAAATGAAAAACCGCTTCTTATCGAATATGAGTTATAATATTCGCACTCCGCTGAATAACGTTGTAGGTTTTTCTCAATTATTGGCAAGCGATCAGGAGTTCGACAACGAGACTTTAAAAGATTACTCAACCATTATTCACGACAGTTCTGAAGAACTGATGAAACTAGTAAACGATGTTTTAGATTTATCGCGACTTGAAGCAGGAATGATGAAATTTCAAATTCAAGACTATGACATTGTAACGCTCTGTAAAGAAGCGGTTTGCATCTCAGAGATGCAGAACGAAGGATCTAATATTAAGATCGTCTTTCTATCTCATATTGAGTCTCAAATGATTAAAACGGATGTTGCGCGATTATCTAATGTTTTGGTCTCACTATTAACCTCCTCGGACCACGAAGAGAAAAGAACCATACACTTACTTCTAAGTCAGGACAATGACCCATCCACAGTAAATATAGTCATTAAAAATAGTCCTTTAGCCCACATTGTGCCAACACAAAAGAGAGGCATAAAGCATGATATTAACAAATTACTCTTGGAGTTCTTCGGAGGAAAATATGAAATTACAAAATCCGACTTGGGAGAACTTAAAATCTGTTTAACTTACCCGACCCAAAGTAATACCGAATAAAAAGCTTATCTTTGTACATTCCTAAATAAGCTCTTCAATGTACACTAACAAACAAATTTTCAACGTCAGCTACCCCATCTTTTTAAGTTTGCTGGCGCAAAATATAATCAATGTAACCGATACTGCTTTTCTAGGGCATGTTGGCGAGGTTGCTTTAGGATCATCAGCCATCGGCGGCTTATTTTATATCTGTATCTTTACCATTGCATTTGGATTCAGCACGGGATCTCAGATTGTTATCGCCCGTCGCAACGGCGAACAACGCTACTCGGAAGTCGGACCGGTCATGATCCAAGGTCTCATCTTCCTATCGATAACAGCCCTAAGCGTCTTCCTCATGGCACGGATGGGTGGCAAACCGATCATCCGTTTACTCGTCTCATCGGAAGATATCTTTAATGGAACGATGGAGTTCCTAGATTGGAGAATATACGGTTTCTTCTTCTCTTTTGTCAATGTGATGTTTCGTGCTTTTTACATTGGTATAACGCGTACTAAAGTACTAACCATCAATGCTATTGTCATGGCGCTAACCAATGTCATATTAGATTACATTCTCATTTTCGGCAAATTTGGTTGCCCGGTAATGGGTATAAAAGGGGCCGCTATTGCTTCAGTCGTTGCCGAAGCCTCCTCGATTCTCTTTTTTGTAATCTACACCTACATCACCGTCGATTTAAAACACTATGGGTTAAACCATTTCAAGTCGTTCGACTTCAGTTTACTAAAACGAGTCTTAAGCATATCCAGCTTCACCATGATGCAATACTTCCTATCGATGTTCACTTGGTTTCTATTTTTTGTCGTTATCGAACGGTTAGGCGAGCGAGAGCTGGCCATAGCAAACATTGTCCGAAGTTTGTATATCGTCATGCTCATTCCCATCAGTTCACTTTCAGCCAGTACAAACAGCTTAGTGAGTAACACCATTGGGGCCGGGAGAGTCGATCAAGTTCTGCCTCTTATCCATAAAATAGCCAGATTCTCTTTCATCATCATCATCGCGTTAGTGGGGATAATCGCTTCTTTTCCAAAATTATTCGTCTCGATATACAGTACAGATTCCAGTTTAGTCGAAGCCTCCATACCTGCTATATATGTGATCTGCATCGCTATCATTATCAGTTCGATAGGTAATATCTTTTTTAGCGGCATCTCAGGAACCGGCAATACCAAATCCGCTTTAATCATAGAAGCCGTAACGATATTATTTTACAGTCTATACGTTTGGGTTGTCGGAGTTTGGATGAGAGCCCCTGTAGAATACTGTTTCGCCATTGAAATTCTGTACTATACCTTATTGTTTGCAAGTAGTTACCTTTACTTTAAAAAAGCAAAATGGCAAAATAAAAAGATATAATTCCCAGAGTTTTTTTGTACATTTGCAACCCCGTTATCCGGATTCTAGTTTATTCCACAGATGAACCTATCGTGAACCAAATCAGAAAGCCGATACGGTTAACCGATTAATAAGTAATTCATAATTCAAAAATATGTTCGATAATTTAAGTGAAAGACTCGAAAGGTCGTTCAAGATTCTGAAAGGTGAAGGTAAGATCACCGAGATCAATGTAGCAGAAACGCTGAAAGATGTGCGCAAAGCTTTGCTTGATGCCGATGTCAACTTTAAAGTCGCTAAGAGCTTTACAGATACTGTAAAAGAAAAAGCTTTAGGACAGAATGTGTTAACAGCGGTAAAACCAAGCCAATTGATGGTGAAAATCGTACACGATGAGTTAGCTCAACTCATGGGTGGAGAAACGGTTGACATCAATCTTGACGGTCGTCCATCGATCATCTTAATGTCCGGTTTGCAGGGTTCAGGTAAGACCACTTTCTCAGGAAAGTTGGCTCGCATGTTGAAAGCCAAAAAGAACCACAAACCTTTACTTGTAGCTTGTGACGTTTATCGTCCGGCCGCTATCGAACAGTTGCGTGTATTAGCAGAACAGATCGGCGTACCGATGTACACCGAGCCAGATAGCAAAGATCCGGTATCTATTGCAAAGAACGCGGTTCTAGAAGCAAAAGCCAAAGGAAACGACTTAGTCATCATCGATACCGCCGGACGTTTGGCCATCGACGAAGACATGATGAATGAGATCACAGCCATTAAAGCCGCTGTAGAACCTAACGAAATCTTGTTTGTTGTCGACTCTATGACCGGACAAGACGCCGTTAATACTGCAAAAGAGTTTAATGACCGTCTCGACTTTAATGGTGTGGTACTGACTAAGCTTGATGGTGACACTCGTGGTGGTGCCGCATTATCTATTCGTTCGGTAGTCAACAAACCGATTAAGTTTGTCGGTACCGGTGAAAAGCTAGATGCCATCGACCAGTTCCACCCGGCTCGTATGGCCGACCGTATCTTGGGTATGGGTGATATCGTCTCATTGGTTGAACGTGCTCAAGAGCAATATGACGAAAACGAAGCCAAACGCTTACAAAAGAAGATTGCTAAAAATCAGTTCGATTTCAACGACTTCTTAAGCCAAATCCACCAAATCAAGAAGATGGGTAATTTGAAAGAATTAGCCTCTATGCTTCCCGGGGTTGGAAAAGCCATTAAAGATATCGATATCGACGATAACGCATTCAAAGGCATTGAAGCAATCATCTACTCCATGACTCCTGAAGAACGTTCTAATCCGGATATTTTAAATGGTTCACGCCGTACCCGTATTGCCAAAGGTAGCGGTACAACCATTCAAGAAGTGAACCGCCTATTGAAGCAATTCGAGGAAACTCGCAAGATGATGAAAATGATGAGCGGTAACAAAATGGGAAAAATGATGGCGAAAATGAAACGCTAATCCACTTCATAAAAAAACGATAAAAAGCTGACCAGAGTTATTTGGCCAGCTTTTTTTTAATTCCTTTGCGCGATTCAGTTATTTATTTTACATTTGTCCATCACCAATTAAAACAGTAATTTTATGATACTAATAGATGGTAAAGCCATATCCGATCAAGTCAAGCAAGAGATCGCGGCAGAAGTGGCCGAAATTGTCGCTAACGGTGGAAAACGCCCTCATTTAGCAGCAATCCTTGTTGGCCATGACGGCGGAAGCGAGACTTACGTTGCTTCAAAAGTAAAAGCCTGTGAGGCGTGTGGGTTCAAATCCTCTTTGATTCGCTATGAAATAGAGGTTACAGAAGAAGAACTCTTAGCAAAAGTACGTGAACTTAATGAAGATGAGGATGTTGATGGATTTATCGTCCAGCTCCCTCTTCCAAAGCATATTTCCGAACAAAAAGTCATTGAAACCATCGATTATCGTAAAGACGTCGACGGGTTCCACCCGATCAATGTTGGTCGGATGTCTATCGGACTACCCTGTTACATTTCGGCCACTCCAAATGGTATTTTAGAACTATTAAAACGCTATAAAATAGAAACTTCCGGTAAGAAATGCGTCGTATTGGGAAGAAGCAACATTGTTGGCAAGCCAATGGCTGCTCTGATGATGCAAAAAGCCTATCCCGGCGATGCTACCGTTACCGTATGCCACAGCCGTTCGGCTAACTTAGTGGGAGAATGTCGTGAAGCCGATATCATCATCGCCGCTTTAGGTCAGCCCAACTTCGTTACAGCCGATATGGTTAAACCGGGAGCTGTTGTTATCGATGTTGGAACCACTCGTGTGGCGGATGCTTCACGCAAGTCGGGTTTCAAGCTCACCGGTGATGTACTATTTGACGAGGTCGCCCCTAAATGTTCATACATCACCCCTGTACCGGGCGGTGTGGGACCAATGACGATTGTTTCACTGATGAAAAATACGTTATTGGCAGGTAAAAAAGCCATTTATAAATGAGGCACCTCTATCTATTAACCTTTTTATTTCTCTCTTTTTCCTGCTCATCTCGTTCGCAGGAAAAAGAGAGAATAGAAACGGCACAAGTCGAAAAAGAACGACCACCCCTATCTACCGACACGCTCCATCTACTTTTTGTCGGTGATCTCATGCAACACACCGGGCAAATTAAAGCCGCACAAACAGCCCACGGATACGATTATTCCTCCTATTTCACCTATGTTAAGAAAGAGATTGAGAAAGCCGATATCGCCATTGGCAATTTAGAAGTGACTCTAGGGGGACAACCATACACCGGTTATCCGGCTTTTAGTGCTCCCGACGAATACGCTAAAGCCATCCAGACAGCAGGATTTGATGTTTTACTCACGGCCAACAACCACTCCCTTGATCGAGGTAAAAAAGGGTTAGAACGTACTCTGAAGATACTCGGCGAGCTTCAAATGACTCACACGGGAACCTTCAAAGATTCCATCGAACGCAAACAGAGCTATCCATTATTGATTGAGAAAAAAGGGTTTCGCATTGCTTTGCTTAACTATACTTACGGCACCAACGGACTTAAGGTTACTCCACCGAATATCGTGAACTATATCGATACCCTTATCATTGCTCAGGATATTGAGAGAGCTAAGGCGTTGAATCCACACACCATTATCGCCTGCATGCATTGGGGAAATGAGTATCAATCGTTACCGAGTAAACAACAAAAGTACTTATCCACTTGGTTATTGAGCAAAGGCGTGAATCACATCATCGGCTCACACCCCCATGTGGTTCAACCGATCGAAGTACAAGCCTCAGCCGACTCTTTAGATCGTCATTTAGTCGTTTATTCATTAGGTAACTTTGTCTCCAATATGTCGGCACGTAAAACAGATGGTGGACTGATCGTCAACCTTAAATTGGCGAAAGATTCAACCGTGCGAATGATCCACTCCGACTATATGATGGTGTATACCGGACGTCCGTCGAGGACCTACAAAAAAAATCATATTTTATACCCCGTTCAAATGCCGATAGACTCTATCCCCGTAAACATACGTAACTCATTGAATATCTTTAAAAAAGACGCTAGAAGCCTCTTCAAGACGCATAATATCGGCATAAAAGAACAAAATATTTTTGAAAAAAAGTAGTCCGTCGATTTGCTATTTCGAATATAATACCTATCTTTGCATCGCAT
>JBKEDO010000091.1:0-19068 GCA_047975405.1 Bacteroides sp. | reverse complement strand
TCGCAACTCAGCATCTTCTGCGGGTTCAATCAAACTAATAACCGGCTTGGTTACATCACTATTCTCATCAGTTGAACAAGAAAATAAAGAAAGAGCACTCATGGCCATCAAGCCAAAAACAAATAAAATAGATCTAGTTTTCATTATAATATTTTTTTAAAAGGAAGTTGAATAATGAGTTGAATATTTCGCCCGGGTTCGGGTAATTCAACCTTTCGATAAAAACTTAAATGATTCTGATAACGAACATCAAACACATTGCGAATCATCGCCGAGAGTTGGAGCGTGGTCTTCCCTATCGGAAGATCAACCCGAGCACCAAGATGAAACAAATGAGTTCCGCTCGTGGGATCTTCATTACGAGCCACTCGTCGTTGTGAAGCCATCTGCTGAAATTCAACATCGACCGACCATCTCGGACAGTGCCAAGTCAGCACATGACGCATCGATGGCGGAGGAGAAAAACTCAGAGCCGTATGCTCATCGTAATTGTAGGTATGCACCCATTCTCCACTGAATCGATAGCTTAGGGTTTTCAACAAATGGAGATTAAAGTTGACTTCACCACCGGCAAATAACACCTCTGCCCCGGTGTAACGGTAAATCTGACCGGCATCGGGCAAAACGGACCATTCACCGGTTGGCTTTAAGTAAATATAGTTACTAAACCGACTGATAAAGGGAGAAAGACTAAGCTCCACCATTTTGGACGTATAGTGATAAGAGGCATCTAACTGCCAACCTTGTTCCGAGTCTAATGTCGCATCGCCTTGTTCGTGACGAAAAGTTCCATGATGAACGCCATTGGAAGCTAGCTCGTTAGCTCCCGGTAGCCGAAAGCTTCGCCCCAAATTGATCTTGACGACATGCTGTGCTGTCGGTGTCCAGACCAAGCCTAGGGCACAAGAATAGTCACCAAAGCTTCGGTTTACAGCATAACTACGCCATTGATAAGCCTCAATTTCAGTCGGCGAATAGTGCCATTCGCTCAAATAATTCTCCAAATAGGTATCCCGAAACGCATCGATACGAGTTTTCCCCCAATCATAACGTGCCCCTCCACTCACTGTTACCGATGGGCCGACAGTCCAATCGACCAGCCAAAAGCCTCCGGCACTCCATCGCCTGTAAGCCGGGAGTAAAAAAGAATAGCCACCAATGCTGTTGTGCTGCCACTGCGCATCCACTCCCCAAGTCTGCTTCCACTCTGAAGAGCCGACAGTTTGTAGTTTGACAGAAGAGCTAAAGGTCTGCAAATTAAAGGCAAGCTCTCGGTCGGGTTGATGGTTCGGTGGCGACTGGTTACCGTAATGAGTATGAAACACACTCCACTCTTCACGACGGTTCAACTGATATCCCCAATCGGCCGACAATAAAAGGCGTTCCCACGCATAGCGTTGATGAGAGGTAACTTTCAAGTGATGCACCCAACTAAAAGGCAAATCGATGTTGCGACTATCCCCATCATCGATCAAGCGCGAACCGTCGGGCACTCCATGAGCTCCAGGGAAGAAACCCACCTTTTGATACACCGAGCTTAAAGCATAGCTCGACTGATAAGCGCCATCGGTATACCCTAGATAGAGCGAGCCGTCCCGTTCGAAACCAGCCGTATTCTTCAAACGTCGCCCATAAATGGGGAGAATCTGAGTCAGATAACTGATACTATCAGCCGGAACACGATAATCGCCAAAATGTTGTTCCGAAAAGCGTCCGGTCAACAAATAGCGCCCCTTCTTTAGCCCTAACATCAACGAACCTCCTAAAGTACCGTTGACGGACTTTACAAGCGTTGTTGCCTGACCATAGATTTGATCGTCAACAGGAGCCATCGGTGGAAGAATCTCAATGACTCCTCCCATGGCATCACTGCCATAGAGCAAAGAAGCAGGACCTTTACGGATCCGGATCTCTTCGACCCCAAAAGCATCAATTTCCAGTCCATGATCGGCCCCCCACTGCTGCCCCTCTTGCTTGATTCCATTCTCGGATACCGCTACACGGTTAAATCCAAACCCTCTAATCATGGGTTTAGAAAATCCGGAGCCAATATCCATCGCCTGCACACCGGGTGTGTTTTCTATGGTCTGCACCAAGTTCCCCGTGAAATGTTTGCGAAGATCGTCCCGGCGAAGCACATCGAGCGTAAACGCTGTCTTTTTCTCTTGTGCCCGACGATACGAACCTTCCACCACCACTTCCGAGAGGGACAGATTTCTTAAGCTATCGACTTGTTGCGCATAAGTCGACAGACAAAAACAACCCAGCGTACCTAAAAATAGTTTGATACGCATAACGATGATTGATTGTAAGTTTATGAATCGGTTTTCTTATAGAAAAAAGACCGCAGGAGGGGCACGGAGATCATGCGAAAGGTGAACAACCGAATAGACCGGTTCCGGAAAACGGATTGACAAACGGATAAAATAAGTCACTACAGTTTCCAACCGAAGCGGTTCGGTCTGCACAAAGGGAGATAGGAAGAAGTGACAGATGGGACAATCGGTAGAAGCAGGCTGGTCATCGGTATGATGCGACGAACATGAAGCATCCACACACGCTCGATGATGATGAAGTGTTTTCACCACAAAGAAAGGCATGAGCACTAGAAATAGCCCCCACGCTATGCGTCGCTGCTGTCTAATCTTTATCCGCATAATGATGAGCAAAGTTAAACAGATTCTCTTAAAATCCAACGCCTCTAGTAGGATAGAAGAAATAAATCTCCATAAGAAACGTTAAACCATTTCCTATGGAGAAAAATCAGAAGTTTGTCGTGCAACTAATTATGAATCCTGATTAATACTGTAAGTGATAGGTCCCTTCACTAACTGAATATTCCTTTCCCTTAGGGCCGAAATCGGCTATCGTACCACTAAAAGTCATATCGAGTGAATATCCTGAAACCTCTTCACTAAATTTCTTCTTAGTGAGTCCACTAATGTTAACAGTCAATTTCTTAATCGTATAATAGATCGTCTTACCATCGCTCTTCAGATCCAGACTACCATCGGTTGCCGTATACGTTCCATTTGCAGGCTGCCGTTTCAAGACCACGGCAAAACGGATGACGGTCGTAGGACGATTGGCATCTGTACCTTGTAACCAGATCAGCGTCTGTTCTTCTCGATCTCCCTCCTCTTCATTCACTGGTTTATAGGTTGCAAAAGGAAAGATAGTCGTCTGAACATCTTTTGTCTTTATAGCATAAGTCACCCCATCCATCACAAACGAGAGAGAAGCCGATTTAGGAGTTAAGATATCCGCCATCTTCTCAGCGGCATCGGTAAATTCATCGATTTCTTCCTCCGTAGGAGCCGTTATACCTTGATCTTGAGTTCTTGATTTTGACTGACAGCCGACAAAGATCAACGCCGTTAAGCTGATAAAAAGAATCATGTTTAAGTGCTTCATATAGATGTATCGTTTTAAAGATTTATTATTAAAGGCCTATTATTAGAGGTTTATCATTTAAAATTTAAACTGATCGAATAGACGAAGTAAAGCCTCTTTCGATTGTTGTGGGGTCGCTGAGATCTGCATAAAGACATCTTTAGCTTTCCACTCAACAAGCAGCAAGCTCACCGGAGTCGTTTTCCCGGTTTCCTCATCATACACAGCATCGGCACGGAAAGCCATACGATGTCCTTTATGATTGAAATACTCAATCCCATCATCAGCAAAGTCTTCCCGCCAATTAGCTCGATCGCGCAGAGAATTGACCAACACCCAAACCGTCAATCTTTCTTTGGTCCACATCGAAGAATATTGTCCACCGGAAGCATCATGCAACCCCGTGACATAGCCTTGAGAACGTCTAACGCGGTCACTCTCATCACGAAATGTCTCAAACGAAAAGCCGGAAGTATAGCTCATGCCCTGTTCTTCTTCCACTACGTCGTTATAATTCTCGTCGCCACTCACTTGAGCACTGATATCCTCAAGAACGGCTGTCGACGGTGGAACAAAAGTGGACTGTGGTAAACGGATGTTCTCATCAAAACGAATGGCTTCTTCATGATTCTCATGCGATTTGATCTTAACATGCGAACGTAAAGGAACCCCTTTATAAACATGCACCGTAGCTCCCATCATCTGAGTCACATCACAAAGGCGACTGAGGACTTGCTCACTTTTCTTTGTCACTTTGCCCCCAAACCCCTTCAAGAGTCCTTGTCCCAACTGCTCCATCTCTCCATCGTTCAATCCGCTACCTAATAGCGAGAAGTCGGGCACCGCTCCTTTATGAAGTTTAGTGCCATGCATCGTGACGAGATTGATGTTATAATAGTACGTACCATCGAAGATCGACAACGATTGGTTCTTGACCACTTCCGTTCGCTTACGACTCTTGACCACCTCTTCGGTCTTCAACTCTTCGCGGAACTTCTTACCGTAATCGTCCCACCAGAGCGACTTCGTACCGGTAATCATACCAGATAACACATATTCCACATGTCCCGATTTCACTTGAAAACGTTTCTGACGGTTATAGGTTGTCTGCGCCACTAGCGTTGATAGGACACAACAACAACACATTCCAATGAATAATCGCTTCATTTCTTTATTTTTTTAAGAGTTCTATAGTTTTACAAATTCCACTCGACGGTTCTGAGCTTTTCCCTCGGGCGTATTATTATTAAGCACCGGCTTACTCTCACCCCACCCCTTACAAGTCAGCCGATCGGCAGCAATACCTTGCCCGATCAAGGCCTCACGAACAGCCTCTGCCCGACGCTCAGAAAGCGTTTGGTTCGTATTCTCCGCCCCATCACTATCCGTGTGTCCTTCCACACAGAAGCGCCAATCGGGATTATCTTGCATCATCTGCACCACATAATTGATCGTTCCGGCACTTTCCGCTTTAAGCGTGGATCGATTAACATCAAACTTAATACCCGTCGTCACAAACCGCCCATCGGTCAGTATCTTGTCGTAAAGCGGTACAGCTCCTTTCGCTATACGAATGTTCTTAATAAACTGATTATTGGTGGCTTTAGCATGATTCGAAGAGAGAGTGATCCCCGTAGGATTGTCGGTGATATTAGGAATATTAAGAAGACGAGTGTCGTCCATGTAAACCTTCAACGCTCTTTTGTTGAATGAAACGGCAATATGACGCCAAAGTGATCTCTCCCGATTAATATTTCCTCTTGAAGTATTCGGATATTGCTTTACAGCAACTTGACGTCCAAAAGTGAGCTGATTCACATCGACAGTTACGAACATGTCATTCAACCGTTTTTGAGCTTTATTTCGGGCATTATAGAAATAAATGCGATAATTACTATTGAACACGTTCTTCTGGAAATAGCAATCGAACTCCAATGTAAATTCATCCGGCAGATCGTCGGCAGAAGGGTTCTTAAGTAACGGCGCAATGCCATTTGGGAAGTTGCCTGTCTCACGAATATAGATCACGTTTTCGCCATTGAAGTTTGCATTCTCAACCACACCGGCTACTAGATCCCATTTTCCGGGAAATTCTCCGTTCTGTTCCCCTTCATGATTATCTTCGAATAGGATCTCCGTTCCCGGGACAAAATCGTACTTAGACCAAGTCAAGACCAATGGATCAGAGGATGGTCCACCCAACCTTTGGCGTTCCCCATCAATTGCTGATGCTGATGAAACAGAATCTCTTCCGGTAGCAACCGATGCCTTCTTGTTCTTTTTAACCCCGTCCGATGTTCCGTCGAGCCCTTCTTCCGCTTTATCGAACACTTTATCAATCCCTTTATCCAGGCGACGTTCAGAACGTTTCTCCGCTTCACGTTCCACCTTCTTCTTCGCTTTTTCAGTCAGCTTCTTAAAAAACTGAGCTTGGGTGTTTGCCGAAAAGGAGACCAGCAACACACCGACCATAAGTAATCGAATCGTTTTCATAGTTCATCTGATTTTAGTTGTAAATGAACACCATTATCGACAAACCATTATGTAAAAAAGCGACAAAAGCAAAACAAGAGCATTGTCAATCGAGCAAAGCAGAAGCAAAACTATTTTTTATAGGAAGATAGCGTTTCGGAGTGAGTCCGGAAAAATGAGAGAAATCTTTCGTGAAATGGGAAAAGTCGTAGTAAAACCCATTTAAGGCAACATCACTCCACGACATTTCGGGGTTTTTATAAAGCAGTTCCATGATATATTTATGCCGCAACACCTGACAGAACATTTTTGGAGAGAGACCGATCACTTCACGAAAATAACGCTGAAAGGTGCGCCTAGAGACCTGCCGTCCCAAAAGCTCAGCATAATCGACCAATCCATTTTCCTGTTCCAGACGGTCGACTATCGCATCGAAATACGGATGCGTTTGGATGTTTCTATTTTGATGGTGTAACAACAATTCCTCTATCGCATGAATGCCGGCCTCAATACCCTGAGTCGACAAGATTGTGGTGATTCGTTCCACCGAAAGTGATCCGAAAAAAGTATCACTCTCAACTCCACTATTCAAAAAATGTCGAGGTGAGATTCCTAAAAGATTATATAAACCATAAGGGCGGAAGTTGACACCCAAAATCCGGACTCCGGAAGAAGGGTAAAGGATAACATGACGATTCACCTGGCCAATAAAAACGGACTGACAAGTCAAATGACGGTGTCGATAAAAGTTCACCTTGCGACCGAAATGAAACTGCAATACAGGGTATCCTACCGGAGGAACCTTCATTTCGCCGGACAGTCGTTCATCCTCCCCACTAAACTCTAAAACAAAGTAAGGCTTAACGTAAGGCTTCAAGAATGAAGAACAAACTTCGAAAGATTTCATCTGCATCATATACATCATTTTAAGCAACAAATACAAGTATACAAAAAAAACATTACTTTTGTATACACAAATATAAAACCATTCGATTCTAATCATGAAAAAAATCAGTTTACTTTTCCTAACCACTTGTTTATCTCTCAACGTATTAGCCGGGAATCAGTCCACAAAGATGACTCCTCCTATCATGGGGTGGAGCTCTTGGAACACCTACCGGATCAATATCAACGAAACATTAATCAAGCAACAAGCAGACGCCATGGTCAACAGAGGATTGAAAGCAGCAGGCTACTCTTATATCAATGTCGACGATGGCTTTTTCGGTTGGCGAGATGAGAAAGGTTTGATGCATCCCCACCCCACACGCTTTCCAAACGGAATGAAAGTTGTGGCCGACTATATCCATGCACTCGGTTTAAAAGCCGGTATCTACTCGGATGCCGGAAGCAATACTTGTGGTTCGATATGGGATGATGATAAAAATGGAATCGGAGTAGGACTATATGGACACGAGACTCAAGACGCCAAGCTATTCTTCAAAACATGGGGATTCGACTTTATCAAAATAGATTATTGTGGCGCAGGACAAGAGTTAAACTTAGACGAACAAAAACGTTACTCCGAGATTCGGGAAGCTATTGACCGTTTAGGTTGCGGTCAAGTCTCGATCAATATCTGCCGATGGGCTTTTCCGGGAACATGGGCCAAGTCCATCGCTCGTTCGTGGCGGATCAGTGCCGATATTCGTCCCCAGTGGAATTCCATCAAATACATCATCGATAAAAACCTTTATCTGTCGGCATATGCCGGAGACGGGCACTACAACGACATGGATATGCTGGAGATTGGTCGAGGCCTCAGCAAAGAGGAAGAAGAAGTACATTTCGGCATGTGGTGCATCATGAGCTCCCCTTTATTAATTGGTTGCGACTTAACCACTATCCCCGAATCCTCGTTGAAATTACTAAAAAACAAGGAACTCATCGCGCTCAATCAAGATCCTTTAGGCCTTCAAGCCTATGTAGCGATGCACGATAACGACGGCTATGTCTTAGTGAAAGACATCCAACAAAAACGGGGCAAACAGCGTGCCATAGCTCTATATAATCCGTCGGATACGGTTTGTCACTTCTCAGTCCCCATGGAACGACTAGAACTCGGCGGAACAATCAACGTCCGTGATCTCGTTAAGCAAGAAGACCTACCCCAAATTACGAACGTCTTAAACCGAGAAGTCGCCCCACATAGCGTACTGATCTTAAAATTAGAAGCCGAGCAACGACTAGAGCCCTCTCGTTACGAAGCCGAATGGGCTTACCTGCCATGCTTCGACGATTTAGGAAAGAGAAGCAAAGCAGTGGCATATGCTCCAATGAAAGAAGCTTCCGGAGGGATGAAGGTCAGCTTCATCGGAGGAAGAAAAGAGAACTACGCCGAATGGAAAGAAGTCTACAGCGAACAAGGTGGTCGATATGCCATGACCATCCAATATGTACCGGAAAAATACCGAAAACTTGAAATTACGGTTAACAATAAGAAGAGAGCAAACCTGGAAGATCTGGACAGCAGCACGACCGATCCTCTATCCTCCATCACAGTATCCGTACGTCTAAAGCCCGGCAATAACGTCATACGCATGGGAAGCCCATACCATTGGACGCCCGATCTCGATGGTTTCACCTTAAAAAAGATCGATTAGCCATAAGAAAAAGCAAAGCCCCTTTGAAAAAAAATTCAAAGGGGCTTTCTGTATCAATCAGTCGAAAGTCAAGTTGTTGATTACAACATTATAACTCGTTACCAATTCGGATTATTAGGTAGAAGCTTTTCATTCATTTCGATCTCTACTCCCGGTATCGGCCACAAGTAGTCACGATCTTTAGAGAAGTTGTACTCATAACGTTTATCACCGAATATATCGGTTGCAACACGGTTACAAGCCGTTTCCGCAATCTTCCAACGTCTGATGTCACTATATCTCAATCCTTCACCGGCAAACTCAACTGCTCTCTCATGAATCAAGCGTTCACGAACTTGCTCTTTAGTACGAGCTTCCATCCAAGCATCTCCATTATTAATCAATGGCATGTTTGTTGACGGACGAGAACGCACTTCATTCAGATATTTCACCGCCTCATCGACCTTGCCTAATTCATTGTAACACTCAGAAAGCATCAATAGAACATCAGCATAACGAATCAATGGGAAATTGATAGGTGTATTCGTACGATTGGTGATTTGTCCCCCGCAATCGCTTTCCGGAACAAACTTTCTGAACCAATACCATTTGAAATTACCTTCTTCAATATATCCGTTATCTGCTTTAGTTACAGCATCCGAGAAGTATACACATTGCATCATTTTAGGAGCATTCTTATTCCATCCCGAGTAATAAGAATACGGAGTGATACAAGTCTGCATCAAACGTGGGTCTCTGTCGGCATAAACAGCCTTAATTGTTTCAAGTTTCTCAGGATATTCTGTAACCACCCCTTTACTGTCGTGCTTACAGCTAAACAGTTGTAGTTTTTCCTTCGAGCTCATCTGAGTGTAACCCGGGAGATAAGTGTTCCAATCAAACTTACGACCGTCTTTCATTTCATACGAGTCGATAAAGCCCGGATCAAGCGTCAAGCTAGCCCAACCAGATCCATATGTACTACGAGTTCCTAAATAGAAAGCCATACACAATCCGTCATTAGCATCACCCACTCCTCCGGAATTAGAGATAAAGAAAATCATCTCTTTATTTTCGTCGGTATCCGGTTTAAACATCGAAGCATAATCATCGCATAAGCCACAACCATATTTATCCTTGTTATCCACTAAATCTTGGAAATCCGTTTTCGCTTCTTCCCATTTCTCGGCATACAAGTTGACTTTACCACGCAAAGCTACAGCAGCAGCTTTAGTTGCTCTTCCATAGTTTTCTTTGCTCCATGAATAAGGCAAATGTTGCTCAGCAAAATCAAGATCTTTAATGATGAAAGCATTCACTTCTTCTTTAGAAGAACGAGGGTTGAGCATCTTATCGAATGTTTCAGACAAAATCCAGCTCTCGTCATAGATAGGCACATCACCATAGAAGTCCACTAAATGAGCATAGAACAATGCACGCATGAAACGGGCTTCAGCAAGATATCCATTCTTAGCGTCATCTGTTGCTTCGATATTCGGAATGTTTTGGATCGCATGATTCGCCTTAGCAATACCATCGTACAAATTTTTCCATTTCTCAAGATAGGCTCCTGTACGGTTAGTCGATGCTCCCCCACAAAGCGTTGAATAGTCATTACATATGGCAATATCCGATAAAGCATCTAACATATAGTACTGACCAAATAGTGCCACACTCGGACCACTAGTACTCTTCGTTTTCATACAATTATAAACTCCCATCAGCCCCTGTTTGGCATGAGTCTCTGTTTTCCAAAACGTTTCGGTACTGATCTTGTCATGTGGATATAAATCCAGATCATAACATGATGTCAACATTGAGGACATCAATAAAGAACCTATTATTAATTTGCTGTATGTTTTCATACTGTATTTCATTTAAAATTAAAAGCTTAAATTAACACCAAACGAGGCTTGTTTCATCGCCGGATATCCCCAACCAGATTCAGGATCAAGTCCCGGATAATCAGTCACCGTAAAGAAGTTCTCCAAACTGCAATAAACTCTAAGCTTTTCTAATTTCACTGTTTTAGTCCACTTCGCAGGGAAAGTATATCCTACTTGGATATTCTTCACTCTCAAATAATCTTGTGATACTAACCAGAAATCACTTGAATCGGTATTCTTTCTTTCTGTAATGGCAGTTAAGCGAGGGAAACGCGCTTTGCTGGTAATGTTACCATTCTCGTCTAAACGACCCGGATGCCATCTTCCCTCAGCAATATCTTTAGCAATCATATAACCACTCTCGATACGGGTAGTATATTCCAATCCGTTATAAACCGATTTCGCTCCTTCTACCCCTTGAAGCATAAATGAGAAGTCAACACCTTTCCAGCTCAATCCGGCACTAAAACCATAAGTCACAGGAGCTGCCGAACCGCTGCCGTAAGTCACTCTATCGTCATAATCCACAAGACCGTCACCATTAGAATCGACATACAACACATCACCCAATTTTGGAGTACCTGCCGAATAGACTTTTCTTGGAGCACGCCCTTCAGCCTCAGCTCTAGCGGCTTCGGCATCCAACATCGCTTGAACCTTCTTCAAGTCGTTTTGATCTTGAACAATACCATCTGTTGGACGCAAGTACAAGATATTTATGCTATATCCTTCTTGAATAAACCGGTCACCGTCGTATGAACGTTCACCACCTTTGAACTTGGTAACCTCATTAGTCACATACGTAAAGTTTCCATTCATCCAATAAGAAACATTGCCAATCTGATCTTTCCAACCAAGTGTCAACTCAGCACCTTTGTTTACCACCTCAGCACTATTCATTTTAGGAATAGAAGCATTTCCATGTACTCCAGGAGCAGGTAGGTTAATTAAGATGTTCGCTGTACGTTTATTAAACAGATCAAGAGAACCTGTTAATCTATTTCTCAAGAAACCAAAATCAAGACCAACATTAGCGACATAAGTACTTTCCCAAGTCAACGAGCTATTAGAGATAGCCGTTTGTGCCAATCCCATATTGACGCCATTACCCAAGATATAATTCGATTTAGAGTAAGTAGATACCGCATCATAATTGCCGATCGAGTTGTTTCCTAATGCACCGTATGAAGCTCTCAATTTTAAAGCATCGACCCATTTTATCTCTTTCATGAATTCCTCTTGATCAAGACGCCAGCCAAATGAACCTGAAGGGAAGTATCCCCAACGTTTATCTGCAGCAAATCGAGATGAAGCATCGGCACGAAGATTGAACTCTACCATATATTTATTATCCCAACCTAAATTAAGGCGTCCAAAGAATGAACGCATCGCCCATCCGGCACGAGAACCGCTCGCACTAGCGTCACCAATAGCGCCATTAATAACATCTAAGCTAGGATCTAGTAAATCGTATTTATAAGCACTATTACTGCGAGACTCGTATTGTTCTTGGCTTCCACCCAACATGACAGCAAGATCTAGCTTATCTTTAATAAACTTATTGTTATAGCGCAACACCCCATCCATGAAGTGACGTGTATTACGAGTTGTAGAATTACTGATGCTCGTTCTACCTTGTCCACTTTTCATCATCGTGTCTGTCAGGAAGTTCCAACGATCGATAAATACCGGTTTACTCCAAACCTCATTATCATAATAGTCATAAGTATAGCTCCCCGTAAACGAAAGTCCCTTTAGAGGAGATAAAACCATGTTAAAGCTCGAACGGAAATTTCTAGATAGATTCTCACCATCTAATTCATTCAATCGAGTCAATACATTATTCTGAGAAACATCTTCCGGGTTGTGTGGATAGCCGTAGCGTCCATCCGGGTGACGATGAACCATTCCCGGAGTCGTCTGCTTAGCGTAATTGAACACGTCTCCAAGTGAAGAAGCATTAATGTTACGTGAAGCATAATAACCGGTGATATTCGAGCCCAAAGTTATCCAGTCGTTTACTTTAGCTTCAACGCTACTTCTTAAGCTATATCTGTTGTAGTTTGTGTTTTCAACAACTCCCGGATTCTCCAAATAAGTAAACGAAGAATAATGTCTCAATTTATCGGTACCACCACTTAAAGAAAGCGTATGCTGCTGAGCAATAGCTGTGTTACCAAACAAGACCTCATAAGCGTTCGAATTAGGATACAACAAAGGTTCATTTGGATGCTGTCTCCACAATTCAGAAGCATCCGGAATGCCATTTCCGTCATTATCTTTAAATGCCACTCCCTTACCGGAGTTTGTGTATGCCTCATTAACCAACTCCATGTAAGAAGCATAATCACTAACCGGTTCCAAAATCTTAGTCGGCCGTTCAATAGAGAAGTATCCGTTATAATCCAAACGGATTTTACCCTCTTTTCCTTTTTTAGTCGTAATCAAGATAACACCATTGGCTGCACGAGAACCATAGATTGCTGCCGACGATGCATCTTTCAATACTGACATGGTTTCAACATCATTCGGACTCAAGCTACTTAATGATCCTTCTACACCATCGATAATAACTAAAGGAGCAGAGTTATTTAAGGTACCTTGTCCACGAACCTGGATGGAAGCGCCATCAGCACCCGGTGCATTGCTACCGCTCGTGATTTTAACTCCTGCCACCATTCCGGCAAGCGCTGTAGAGAGATTGTTTATAGGACGACTCTCCGACATCTTATCCACATCAACAGCAGCTACAGATCCCGTTAAGTTAACTTTCTTCTGAGTACCGTAGCCCACGACTACAACTTCATCGAGTTGCTTGCTATCCTCCTTCAACTTAATCGAAAAGTTAGTCTTTCCGGTCGCATCGATCTCTTGCGGAAGGAAACCAATGTAAGTCACTTGAAGAATTGCATTAGAAGGAACATCAAGCACAAAGTTTCCATCAAGATCGGTTATTGTGCCAATAGTGCTTCCTTTTACAAGAATGTTTGCCCCAATGATGGCCTCACCTTTCAGATCGACAACTTTTCCTTTAATTTTTTTGTTTTGCTGAACAGTAGATGAGATAACACCCGAAGGAATTCCGGGAACGTCAGAAGCGTAAGAGAATGTCCAAGCTCCTCCTGAAAGAAACACCATCAGTGATGAACTTAACAGCACTCTTCTTGAGAGAGGCCATAATTGCCACTTGTCTGTTTTCATAAATTTATTAGATATTATTAATAATAAAAATGTACAATAGAAATCAAACTATTTACAAAGCAAAAGTATGAAAGAGAACAATGTGTCTATAGGACAAATCATACGTAATAGTAGCACATATCATTCAAATACCAAGGAAACGTTACCGCACACAAGAAGAGTATAGTTACAGAAACAATTCAAAAAGAAGGGATAGACCGTTATAAGAGGTATAACGAACGAATCTGTAACGGATAAAAAAAATCCCTTTACAAAGAATGTCGTATTCTTTGTAAAGGGACAATTGTATAGTAAAAAACTTAATCGTTTATACCGACTCCGAAAACCGTCTGTTGCTTTTCAACCTCCCGTACCTTCAGTCGGTTGATCTCTTTCTTCAGCCGTTCATTCTCTCGTTCTAGATCCGTCTTCCCGGCATTCGTCTGATGTTTAGGATTAATCTTGTTTATCTGCGACAACTCGTTCAATGAGAACAACTCTCGTTGATCGTTCGATACGCTTTCAAACTCAAGCACGCCCTCAATCGGGCGAGCTAAGCCGGCATGATACATCGAAGCACGAACCTTGATCTTTCCGGGCTTCACGGTCGACTGTACCAATACGGGAGCTGCTCCCCAAGAAACTCGACGAGGATTTGCTCCGATCGATTCATCGCCGATCAATCGTCCCTCGCCCTCAATCTCGAAATGTAACACAGAATTGTTCAAGCGCTTCACCGTTCCCCGTTTATCGACAATTTCCGCTACCACAGTAACCATATCCGATCCATCCGCTTTAAGATCAATCCCGTCATTATCCAACCGCAACACAATATGATCGACCTGACCCGATGGAAAACGTTGATGAGTAGCAACAACTTTCCCGTTCACAAGTCCTTCCGCCAACAGATAAGCCTCATCTTGCTTTCCTGCTCTAGCCATAGCTTTCCAATCCATGAAATGAAAAGCATCGGCAAAAGTGATGATCGGTGAAGGCATGCCTTTATGATGAGGATCTTTCGTATAAGAATAGGTTTTTCCATTTTTAAAGACCGTTAACCGCACCTCATCACAGTTAGAGTAGACGGTGACCTCTTGAGGTGAAAATGGAGTCAACTCATGGGCAATATAAATCATAGGTCCATTTTCAGCAATGAGATCACTCTTCCGAGGTGAGCGTTGCGACATGAACATGTAATACGAAGTCTTGGGCTGACGGAAGGCATCCATGATTCCACCATAAAAAGGGTCGGCATGATAGCCTCTCTGATGATCGAACGAATGCCAAAAGCAAGCTCCGACAATTTGACTCGGCTTATTGCAGATGCTCTCATAACACAACGTCTTATAAGGAGGATTGGCATAATGTTCAGCCTGAAGTAACATCGGAACTTCTCCCCATTCAAGAGAGACCCGACTATCTGAGTTCTGTGCATTCCAGTCATCCACATTATCACCCCATTCTCGAATGAAATAGGTCTTGTCCGATCGAAGCTTAGATTCAATCGGTCGCAATAATAACGAATAATACTCGTCACCGGCTGCTCCATGATCGCAAGCCGCAACGCTATAAGGATAAGGGTATTCTTCTCCACAGATCTCCAATGCTCGTTTGGCAAATTCAACCGGATAGTGTGTCTCATTTAGGATAGGCTCCCAGAAGAACAAGGAAGCATGATTACGATGCAGACGTACCATGTTGCGAATATCCGAATATAATCGTTCAGAAAAGATAGGCTTATCGTTCCAGAACTGCCAGCCCGGTACCTCAACCAAAGCAAAAAGTCCCAGTTCATCACAAGCATCCATGAAGGCCGGATCAATAACATAATGAGTCCGAATCACTTTAAGTCCCGCATCTCTTAGTTTTTTAGCATCACGCCACTGCATCGAATTTGGCATGGCATTGCCCAAAACAGCAAAGTCTTGATGTCTATTGGTGCCCATCAACTTCTCCGGATAAGGCTTACCGTTGATCCATAGCCCCTCTGTCTGTTTAAATTCGATGCTTCGAATCCCTATACGTCGACGATAGCCATCGATCACTTTCCCTTGAGCATCTTTGACAAAGACATCCAAATGATATAGATATGGTGAGTCCGGGCTCCATAAAGAAGGGGCATTCACCTCCAACTGACCGGCAGCATACTCAGCCTTTCCCCGTTTAATAGAAATTCGCTTTGACAAAGATTTTACCAACTCTCCATCGTTCTTTCGCAATTCGAAGGTCACTGTAACCCGCTTCGATTGTTCCGATTGGTTACGGACATGGGCTTTCAAATGAACCATTGCCTTTTTCTCGGTCACATCAGAATAAGAGACGAAAAGACCTCCACCGGCAACCTCATTCTCATAATTAGAATTAGTGATATAAACGTCATTATGAGCAATCAGCCAACAGTCACGGTACAAGCCTCCGAAATACGTAAAATCTAAAAGGTTCTGAGGTTTTCCAACCGGATAATCAGGATCATTGCTATTGTCCGCTTTGATAGCGATCACATTCTCATGAGCCCAAGAACACCTCTTAGTGATATCAATGATTATAGGTAAATAACCACCATAGTGTTTCTTCACGAGTTCTCCATTCAGATAGATCTCCGATTTTCCCATGATCCCCTCAAAATGGAGAAACAACTGCTTTCCTTGCATTTCCTTATTTAAGGTAAAATGCTTACGATACCAAGCTATCCCTTGATAGTTGATGCAACCGCTTGCCTCGGTGGGTAGATATTCCAACCCATGAGGAGCAGATACCACCTCCCATTGAGAATCATCAAAATCGGAAGCATAAGGAGTTCCCTTAACCTCACCTTTCATGAAACGCCAAGCAAGGTTCATCGAATAGGCTTTTCTGCCGGTGTTAGGAAGTTCGTAGAATCCGGCTGTTGAGAATCGAGCCAAGGATGCTGAGCTCAGATTGGTACTCAAAAAGAGTAAAAAGAGAACAGATAGTAAAAAGAGCTTTTGAGTATTCATAGTTATAAAATTTATTCGCAACAAAAATAAAGATAACTATCCGGAACAAGAGCATCTTTTGTCCTAAAGAAGCGAACAAATTGTCCACTGAGTGATCTATGTATTTTTATTGCGAATAAATCTTAGAGATTCAGGATCAGAGCTTAGTCTTTGTGTAGCTATACCCCAATCGGCGCATTTCAATGGCAACCCCCAACTTATACATCACCTTAACCGTATGCGAATAGATATGAAAAGCATCAGTGGTCTGAGGGTTAATCTGTTCTCTGCGAATTAAAGTCAAGGCACTTTCCGACAGACTTTGTAACGCTGCCTCCATCTTTTTGTATTCGGGACTTTCAAGAGATAAGTTCAGAATCTCTTCGATGATATATTCGTCCATAGCATCGAATCCGCGCGGATTGCGCAACACAGCATAAAGTTCCTGCTGTTGCGAACAACGGTCCCAATCGGTATCCCACAAATGCGCCAAAGCGACTCCCAGATAACCCGCCCATGCGATAGAAACCATGGGATAATGAGTAATCTCAGGAACGGCATCGGCCATGTATTCGGGAGCCATCTCTTTCCATTTCAGATCAAGCTCTTCAGCTTCTAGCCATTGGCCTTTCAACCAACCGGCTTGAGTGGCTTGCTCTAATAAGATTTGTTTCAAACGCTCTTCATATTGAACGAAATAATCGAGCGGATAGTTATTTTTTATCATGACTGCTTATTCGTATTATGCCATCGTAAACGTTCTTATTCGACTTTCATCAATTGAATGTGGAAAATCAAGGTCGAATATCCGGGGATATTACCATTGCTTCGTTTTCCATAACCCAACTCATAAGGAATAACCACTTCATATTCCGAACCCTCAGTCATCTGTTGAAGGACCTCTTTCCAACCTTCAATCACATCGAACACCCGGAAAAGTGCAGGTAACGGCTCGTCTAGGTTACTCTCAAAAACTGTTCCATCGACAAACTGACCTTTATAATAGACATGAACTAAAGAAGTAAAAATAGCTTTTTTCCCCTCCCCTTGCTTAATGACACGATATTGCACACCACTCGGTAATGCAATCACCTCAGGGTTCTCTCTATTCGTTTTTAAATAACGACGATTTCGTTCTCTGTACTGTTGTTTACTACTTTTCATGTTTGAAAAAAGTTATTGATTTAAAATCTGATTATTGCTGAACCATCTGTTCTGCATGGAGCAAAACAGGTCACAAAGGTAATGTAAAAGAGTCAGTTCACAACCGTTTTTAGATCAAAACAAGCAATTTGCCTCAACAAGCCATTCGTTTAAAGAGAAAAAGAGAACCGTTTCGCTTCTGTAATGGATTGTCCTTATGGCTATGTCATGACCATTCCCAATGGGCAAAAAAGGGGAATTATTCCTTTTTTTTATCTGATGAGAGAGAAGAAAAATAAGTTTAAACAGCGTCAACCGACCTGATGAATAAGACAAAAAGATAGTCCACCCCAATCGTCAACTGCTCTCAAAAACAGGTCATTCATCGGTCGCGTTTCAGTTGCATACGTAGACAAAGCAGTTGCATACGGGGGACACAAGAGTTGCATACGGTGGGAAAATTATTTTCATACTGACGAAACTAAAGTGCCAACGTTTGGAAATAAATTTCCAAACAAGGAAACTAAAACAGTAGCCTTTAAAACGGTTCGTTTGGCCTTTTAAAAAAGAGAATCAGCCTTTGAATGAATGAATCAACACTTTTCCAATTGTAAAAAAAACACTCCAAGAAAATCAGACAACCAAAGTTAGCCACATCAACATCGGTTGAGAAACGGGATATCACGAGGGGACAAGCCGATAAGATAAGATAGGATAGAAAAAGATATGGTAAGATAGGATAGGATAAGATAGGATAGAATAAGATCAAATCGAAAGAAACAACAACGCCCAATGGAGGGGGGGGGTAACTTGGAACGCTTTTCAAGAACTAGGCCTAAAGACGAAGAGGGGGAATCAAAACTCTTGTTTTGACACCCCCTCCTATCTTATCGTCTTAATCGTTTCTTAATTCAGCTTTAATGCCGCGTCGTCATGATACTGTTTTTGGAGTTTCACCAATTCCTTCTTTAAGGATTTAACGATCTTCTCAGTACCCGGTTGACCATAAATATTATTCATTTCATGAGGATCATTCTTTAGATCATAGAGTTCCCAAACATTGATGTCATTGTAAAAGTGAATCAGTTTGTAACGTTCCGTTCGAACGCCATAATGACGTTTCACCGCATGTTCTGCCGGATACTCATAAAAATGGTAATAGAGTGACTTTCTCCAGTTTTTGGGTTGCTCACCTTTCAACAAGGGTAAGAATGAAACCCCATGCATCTCCTTAGGCGTACCGAGACCTGCAATCTCAAGGATGGTCGGCGCATAATCAATATTCTGAACCATTTCAGGAATGTCCCCCTTCTTTCCACCGGGATAGCGGATCAACAATGGGGTACGGAACGATTCTTCATACATGAAACGTTTATCGAACCATCCGTGTTCTCCCATATAAAAGCCTTGATCGGAAGTGTACACAATCATGGTATTTTCCAACAGATTATTTTT
>JBKEDO010000012.1:0-8758 GCA_047975405.1 Bacteroides sp. | reverse complement strand
TTCGGACAAACGGGATATCGGGAACTGATGTTTAATGAGGTGGGGACTTATCGCCGAGATACTTGCTATTTCGACCGTCGGGGCATAGGAAGTCCCGAACGTTACATCAAGAACCTTTACGATTGCTTGCAAGTGGCCGATACGACGGGACATCTTTGTATCCCGACCGGCAATCACGACTTCCAACGCATCCGTTGTGGGCGACGGGATGATTTGAGAGAGGTACAGACTGCTTTAGCCTTTTTCCTTACGCAACCGGGAGTGCCTTGTCTCTATTATGGGGATGAGATCGGCATGCGTTTCATCGACGGATTGCCCGATAAGGAAGGCAGTCTTCTGAGTAAAGGCAATCGTGCCGGATCACGCACCCCGATGCAATGGGACGAAAGTGCCGGAGCCGGCTTCTCGAGTGCCTCACCGGAACAGTTCTACCTTCCTATTGATGCGTTGAATGATCGTCCCGATGTGGGAAGTCAACAAGCTGATTCCTCTTCAACATTGAATCTGGTTCGCACATTGTTGCGCCTGCGGGAAACTTATCCGGCTCTGGCTTGTCGCGGATCGATTGAGTTCCTGACTTCTGCTCGTCAGCCGTATCCCATGGTTTACGAACGTCGGAAAGGATCTCAACGTTTTCTGATCTGTATCAATCCTTCCGGTCGAATCACAAAAACCTCTTATCGCTTCTCTAAGGGTGTTCGCTCTTTTTTACCTATCTTTGTCACTCCGGGGTGCGAGAAACCGAAGCTGACCGTGAAAGGGAATAAAGTGCTTCTTGAAACGCCGGCGTTATCTTTTGGCATTTACTTAATACACTAAACTATGATAAAAAAAACAGTTCTAGCCTGCTTCATCGGATTTCTGACGATTCATCACGTGCAGGCTCAAGATCCTTGGCAGATTACGGCAACCGATATACAGGCCGATCAGTACTATGGGGTGACCGTGGGCAACGGGATGTTGGGTCTTGTCTCATCGCCCGAACCCCTGAAAACCAGTACGGTTGTTTTAGGCGGTAGCTACGATAAATATGGTCGGGGACGAGTCAGCAATTTCTTGAACGGATTCAACATGCTCAATGTCTCCATGGCTATCGACGGTCGGACGATCAACAAACAGAACATTGAGGGTTTCACGCAAACGCTCGATATGAAAGGCGCGCAACATCGTTCCACCTTTTCGGTGCCCGGTAAAGCACAACTATCGTACAGCTATCTGGCTTTGCGACAATTGCCTTATTGTGCCATGCTCGTCGTGGAAGTGCATCCAACAGCCGATTTCAATTTGACGGTCACCAATATCCAGGAGATTCCGGATGCTTTCAGAAACGGACAGATGGATTATAACGAACTCTATCGGAAACACGCGACGATCCAATTACTATCCACTCAAGCAGATAGTCCCACCGAACGTCTAAAAATAAGCGCAACCTCAACGTTCTTATTTCCTGATGCTGTGGGACAGGAGCCTAAAGTGGTGCACAACACACCCAACAGTAATAGTCACTACATGAAGTTCAACCGCCTCCTAAAAAGAGGAGAGACGTATCGATTCTGCATTATCGGGGCTACGCTAACCTCAGCTCATCATCCGGATCCGACCAATGAATCGGAACGACTGGCCATCTTTGCTCGCTTAGAAGGCTACGAACGATTGATGAAACGCCACACCGATCTTTGGAGCGACCTTTGGCAGAGTGACATTGAGATCGAAGGCGATGCACAAGCTCAGCAGGATGTTCATAACATGATCTATCATCTCTATTCGTTTGTTCGCGAAGGATCGGCGCTTTCTGTTTCGCCAATGGGACTCTCCGGGTTGGGCTACAACGGACATGTGTTTTGGGATGCCGACACGTGGATTTTCCCGGCTTTACTGATGCTTAAACCGGCATTGGCTAAATCGCTGATCGACTATCGGTTTAAACGTCTAGAAGCTGCACGGCAGAATGCCTTTGAGCATGGGTATAGAGGAGCGATGTTCCCTTGGGAAAGTGCCGATAGTGGTTGTGAGGAGACGCCGGTATGGGCGCTGACCGGCACATTCGAACATCATGTCACCGGATGTGTGGCTTTAGCGGCTTGGAACTATTATCGGGTGACACAAGACTTGAATTGGTTACGTGAAGAGGGCTATCCGATGCTAAAAGCGACCGCCGAGTTTTGGGCCGATCGCGTAGAACGCAGTGGCGATGGGAAGTATCATATTCGGAATGTGGTAGCCGCCGATGAGTGGGCCGAGAATGTGGATGATAATGCCTATACCAATGGAGTAGCCATCTGTAACCTTCGCGCCGCTACACAAGCGGCACAGCTATTGAAGCAGTCGCCCGACCCGCAATGGAAAAGAATAGTCGATGGTTTGGTGATCTTGTCTTTACCCGACGGAACAACGCGTGAACACGCCACTTATCAGGGAGAACCGATCAAACAGGCCGATGTGAATCTGTTGGCTTATCCGCTTGGACTCATCACTCGCAACGAACAAATTAAGAAGGACTTGCAGTATTACGAGACTCGGGTACCGGAGAAGGGCACGCCGGCCATGACGCAAGCAATCTTTTCACTGCTTTACGCTCGCTTGGGCGATGCTGATAAAGCCGGTCACTTCTTTAAAGATGCTTATCTGCCAAATCTAAACCCACCGTTTAGAGTGATCGCCGAGACAAAAGGCGGAACAAATCCTTATTTCATAACCGGTGCCGGAGGGGTACTTCAAACCATTCTGATGGGATTCGGGGGACTTGCCATCACTGATCAAGGCGTTGTGCAAGAGTCGTCCGGTGTTCTACCGTCGGGTTGGAAAAAGATTACTTTGAAAGGTATTGGAGTAAAAGGAGCGACATACTCGCGGAAGTAGAAACGGCTTGTAGTTGCTGACGAAGTTTCGTCATGGCCCGATACAAAAGATTTCTCGTTGACTGATAGCTCATTCCCAACAAATCGGGAATATCGGTCAGCGGGATTTCTTGTATATAGTAGAGGTAAATGGCTTCCCGTTGACGAGGAGACAATTCCTTCAACGCTTTAGCTAATTCTTGCTTCACCTCATCGTCATAACGTTCTTCGACCTCATCGAAAGCCTTCTCGGAGAGTAATTCAATCTCAAAAACAATCTCTTCGCTGTCATCCAGACGAACCATCGGTCGGCTGCTGAATGCGTTAATCAGCGCCCGTTTTAAAGCCACAAAAAGGTAACCCTTAACCGATACCGTTTCCCGAAGATTCTCTCGGTTATGATACAGCTTCACAAAGACATCCTGAATCGTATCTTTCACCAGCTCCCCGTCGGTGGTCATCTTCCTTCCATAAGCATACATCGCATCGACATAAGTATGAAACAGCAAACTAAAAGCCTGTTGTTCTCCTGCTCGGAAAGCACTCCAAAGTTCTTGTTCCGTTGAGTAGATAGGTAACTGATGTCTCATACGATTCACTTTACCCACCAAAGATATAAAATCTTTTGAATACCGATTTGGTGTTACTAACGAGATTTCAAAAAAACATGCGTCAGCGTTTGCATTGAACCATGGCGACTAATACTCAAACACCAGTCCAATGGTCGGAATAACACTACCGCTCTGCTGGCGAATCGACTTCATGACATATCGTTGTTCATCAATAGGGGCTTCAGGATTGGCAATCACCCCCGTACTCATCAAAACATCCGGCTGTTTGTACTTACTGCCGGTAAGGTTTTGGATGTCGATGTAAAAGCCTAGCATACAACGTTTCAAGTAGAAGGTCTTGTCGATTCGAAGGTCGACTTGGGTATAGGCATCCGACCGCTCTTGATGATATCTTGAATAGTCGAGATAAGAAGCCAAGCGAGCGTTCCATGCTTGCACAAGCGACGATTTATCCTCATCGTAAGGCGTATAGGGTGCCCCACCAATACTACTGACCTTGAGTCCGATGCTCCATTGTTTAGGCAACATGTACGTTCCTCGTAAATCGAAAAGATAACGGTTGTCCCAGGTTGAAGGGATATATTCACTTAACTCATTGTTTCGATACTCACTCTTAAAGAGAGTCAGCGAAGAACTTAAGTTCAGCTTTTGAGCGATCAGCCACTTAAACAGAACCTCTACGCCATACGACCGTCCGGTGGCCGAAGAGACGAGTTCCTCAGTGCCAACCACTCCATAATCGTTGCCTTTACAAGCTAAAGGGATATTATCGGTCAACGATAGCGGTATCTTGTCGTACGACTTATAGAAACCTTCGACCGACAGTTCGATTTCATTCCCTCGCTGCCAAGTCAGGCCTATCCCGGTTTGTCCCACACGCTGGTAGAGAAGGTGTTTATTCAGTAACGTTCCTTGCTGGTTCTTGTACCCCAAAGCCGTATACGGCGGAAGTTGATAATAAATTCCCATATTACCGTTTGCCGTCCACTCATCGGTCAGCCGATAAGAAAGCGACAGGCGAGGGGAGAGCTGGTTCGATAGATCGCGCATCGACGACGAATAATCGGCTGCATCAGCCCTTAAGCCTAAAGAAGCGTTGAATTGTTCATTGGGCGACGTATAGCTGATCGTTCCAAACACGCCCCATTGCATCAATCCGAGATAAGTCTCGTAATCGTAAACCCGCGGAACGGTGGTAAACGCTTTCTCGTACGTCCGATTCGAATACTGATGATAGTCGACATTCACTCCGATTCCCAACTTCAAATGAGGCAAATTCGTCGTATTTTCAAGACGTAACTTCGTCGCTTGTTCCACCGAACGATAGTTCAACGTTAGGTAATCCGGATTGTCAGTCCGATTATCACGGTATTTGATCGCCCGATTATTGAAATAACTCTGACTCAGCACCACCGATCGCACATTTCGTCCCACATAATGGCGGTAAACCGCTCCTAAAGTAAATGTCTCCTGCTCGTTCTTCGGCAAAGAGCTCAATATATATTCATTGTCTTCACCATCCGCTTTGTCGTTCAATCTCAGTCGGTCGACTCCTCCGAGCCCGAGTATCGTAAGCTCATGATGGGCATCAAAACGCGTTTTGATCTTAAACTGAGCATCAGTATAAGTTGGCAGAAACGGCAGTTTCAGCATCTTAAACAAGAACTGGAGATACGACTGACGGACGGAGACTTGATAGGAGGTCTTCTTACCGAGATAGCCGTTTGAAGCTAACGATACCTCCGACGCCCCCAAAGTGGCCTTGACCGATCGACGTTCCATATCCCCGTCGCGCAACTTAAAGTCGAGTACCGAACTCAACACATTCCCCTTACTGGCGGGGAACGCCCCACTATAAAAGTTCACCTCTCGAATCAAATCCGCATTAATCAGTCCCACAGGTCCTCCGGAAGCCCCTTGTGTGGCAAAGTGGTTGATATTCGGAATCTCTACATCATCTAAGAAGAACCGATTTTCCGAAGGCGATCCACCTCGTACGATAAGATCGTTCCGATAGCTTGCGGGCGAGAAAGCTACCCCCGGATAGCCTTGTATGACGCGTGAGATATCTCTATTTGCTCCGGGACTTTTTTCAATCTCCTGCAAACCGATGATACGCAAACTGAGTGGACTTTCGATATTCTTCCGAAAAGGAGAGGCCGTGACAGAAACTTCTTGCAGATCGACCGTACTCTCTTCCATCTCAAGGACTAGATTAAGATCTTTTGTCGATACGATATACTCCGGCGTAATCAGCGTTTTATAACCGATGGCACTGAGCTGTAACCGATAAATGCCCGGTGGCACCTCGTCGATATTGAATGCTCCTTTAGCATCTGTGACGACTCCTCTGTTCAGTCCAAGGACAATGACATTGATAAATTCCAGAGGTTCGCGTCCCGATTCGTCGATCACGCGGCCTTTAATATGTCTGGTTGGCTGTGCAACGACCATTAACGGCATAAATATGAAAATCAAGAAAATAATGTAGCGTGTTCTCATGTTGTTATCTGGTAAAATGAGTCATTAATCAGATCATTGGCTGAATGATGAATTAAATGACGGATAAAACTAATTTATTAATAAACATTTTTCCATGAAAAAAGGTTTTAATTCATGAAATTATTTGTATCATAATTTTATCTATTCACCGAAATTAGACTCAGAATTGTCGCTTCTTTGAAAAGAATGAAAAGGCCTTGTTACGAGAATCCGAAAACTCCGAACAAGGCCTTTTTAATCAAAAAACATCCAATGTATTTCGATCAACCGTCAGACCGTAAAGACTGTCGTGACATTGATCATCCATACCGGATTATTTATTCTTGCAGCATTCTTTTTTAGTTGCACATTCTTTCTTAGATGTACATTCACCTTTAGATGCCTTTGTACATGACTTCTTTCCGTCTTTAGTACATTCCTTCTTGCATTCGCTCTTACACTGAGATTTACATTCGCTCTTTTTGTCGCATTTGCTCATCTTAGCATCTTTACAACCTGACTTACAAGTTCCGTTTTCCTTGTTATCACATTTACCGTTTTTGTCTTTATCTACACAGCAAGTTTTTGCCTTTTCTGGTTGTTTAGCCTGAGTTTTGTTTTGAGCGAAAGCTAAAGTTGATACAAACATCATCATTAAAGCAGCAGCAAATAATTTAGTTTTCATACGAATCATTTTTTTTTAAATTAATAATCTATTTTAATTAAATCTATATCATTATCATTTAGTCTTTTTTTTATTCGACTAATTTTTCTTCATCCGACAGCACCCTTTTGAGCCGGCAGCTGGACAAGCCTTGAATAATGGACGGAAAACCGTCGACAGCTTATCTTGTTGCTCAGGACGACACATCTGTTTGAGCGTCAAATAGAACTGTGCTGTTTCAATCTTCAGCTTTCGGTGTTGCTTACCAATCTCTTCCGCAATCGAACGGATCTTAGCTTCATCGGGTTCATCCGAATCGAGTACCTTAAACATGTCCTGTTTCAACCGTTCAATCTCACCGACGGTCACAACCGCTTTTGTTTTAAACTTCTGGTTTTCAGATTTAAAAAGAGCCATCTGACTATCGTCGAAATGCAGTTCATTTCTAAAGAATGCTCCGTTTAGGGGAGGAGTGTCCTGTTCGATAGTGATAGTAGGCGGAGCCAACGGGTGATAAGAGCGGTAAATAATCGTTCCGATAGTGACCACATTAAGGGTGAGCAATAAAATAACGACCCACCAAAGCGTTGTATATTTATTTATTCTCATCGGATGTAAAGAGCGTTAAGTTTTCAATATGTTCATCGTTGATCGACAAATAATTAGCTTGCCTATATTGATTCCCAAGCGTCACGCCTAAAGCAACAACGATAGCGAATCCGGCTGCTATTGCACCTGCTTGCCAGAGTCGAAGCGTCCGTTGTGGCTTCGAATGCGCAAGGTTATTCAAGATCTTATCCGCCAAAAAAGGCGACGGTTCGATCTTTTTTTGTTGTGCAATATAGTCGTTCAATTCTTTCATGTCATTCAATTTATACGGTTAGACCTTTTTATTTTCTATTTCCTATGGGCGGAGTGAGTTTTTTTTGCAGATTCGTTTTGGCACGAATCAACAATTGTTCAACCGCCCCTTCACTGACTCCCATAATCTGTGCGACTTCTTTCTGGGGCAACTCCTCATAACGCAATAAAACAAACGCGGTGCGTTGTTTATCGGGCAACGAGTCAATGGCTGCTGCCACCCTTCGTTCACTCTCTTGCTGCTCCAGTTCCTCTTGAGGATTACATCCGTCGCTCTCTAAGTTTAAGAGCTTTCTGACAGCTTCTTCTCCAAGTTGAAGCCAACCTTTTCTATTTTTAATATTGATATAGTTTAATGATAGGTTGATCGTGATACGATAGAGCCAAGTCGAGACTTCCGCGTCTCCACGGAAATGTCCCCAAGCGCGATAAGCCCTTAAAAACGCTTCTTGCGTCAAATCCTCCGCATCTTCTTTGTTATGAACAAATCCCAACGCCGTTCTGAACACCATTGGATGGTATTCTCTCACGATCTTTTCAAAAGTGATATGTTCTGCTTTATTGCTCATATATCCACATTAGACTCTAGTTTTATCGTATTCCTATGGGTATTGTGAAAAAAGTATTGTACAAAAATAATAATCTTATCCGACTTCCTCATCTTTTCGGTGTCGGATTTGTTATAAGTAAGGTGTTTCACCATGATTGCACAAAGTCGTCACTTATTGATAGAAAAACAGTCAACCGATAAACGACCTATATATAAAAGTCTAAGGTTGTTTTTTGTTTGAAGATTGATCACAAATCATTCTTTCTTAGAATTATTTTTTAGTTAATAAATCACAATATATAGTATTATGCAATACATAGTACCAAAATTATACATAGATTTGTGCATACCAAAAAAAACAAAGCTATGAATGTAGATAATGTAAAGTCGCAAATGAGAAAAGGCATGCTGGAATATTGCATCATGCTTTTGTTGCATAAGGAGTCGGCTTACGCTTCAGACATCATTCAGAAGTTGAAAGAAGCCAAGCTCATTGTGGTTGAAGGAACACTTTATCCGTTACTGACCAGATTGAAAAACGATGATTTATTGAGTTATGAATGGATCGTATCGACTCAGGGGCCCCCAAGGAAGTATTACCAGCTGACCGAAAAAGGGAAGCTGTTCCTTAACGAACTTGAACTCTCGTGGAAGGAGTTGAACGAAACAGTCGATCACATTGCCAATAGTTAAACCGATAAAATAAATAATAATGAAAAAAACATTAACAATCAACCTAGGAGGTACCGTCTATCACATTGATGAGGATGCTTACCGACTGTTGGATAACTAC
>JBKEDO010000025.1:0-3659 GCA_047975405.1 Bacteroides sp. | reverse complement strand
TTTCTTTTCTTGTTTTTATAGTTCGATTAAATGGTTGGTTCACTAAAGCTAGTGTATTCCGTCGCAAGGGGTAAGTCGTTGGGATGCGATGGCTTATTAGTTTGCCTATAGGTGTTCTTTTGTTCGCCTATAGGCAAACTTTTGTCCGCCTATGGTGTTTCTTTCGTTCGCCTATAGGCAAACGATTAAACATTTCCTAACAAAATTACTAAAGACTGCGAATAAAAGCAATAGATGAAGCTTGAAAATTTTACAAAAGTCTAGCTTTTGGATATGTAAAACATAAGATGTTAATTGATGACAGTCTTGGTTCACTGTTGGTACCTCTGCCGGTGGTCGTTAGCCAAAAGCGATTATTGCCATCAACCATGAGATGGGAGAGATTCGTAGTAGTCAGATTTCCGGATTGGAAGGTTTTGACTACTATTTATTGAAGTTTGGTCATTCAGAATGCAGCTCTTCAGAACTGGAGATGACGTATTACGAGTTGGCGACAGCTTCCATCGATCATCTAAAAGCATGGGGAGAGTGAGAGGAAGATGCCTAATCCTCTGCCATCGAAATTAATAGCCATTCTATCAAAATAAGATATTTTCCCCTTGAATTCAGGTTTAAATTTATATCTTTATAATAATGAAAGGCCGAAATGTATTTACTGTAGCTGAGATTGATAGATTGCGCCGGTTATTTCGAGAAAAAGATGATGCCGATCGTGATGAGCAGAAGACGATTCGTGATAAGATGCGTAGGATAGGATTCTATATTACTGATTTTGCTGGTAATATGAACTCGACGGATTTTGATATTCTTCTTAATAGTGGTAAAATCGAAATCCTCGACTACGAGGCGTTTATTAACTCCAAGAATGTTTCCCGAGAAGTGTTCAATGAAAATAAGAATACTATAGAGGAAGATACTGGTATCTCACAAGAAGACGAGAAAGTTATTGAAAGTGATAACATTTTTAAGGAAGGTCTTGAACCTTGGATAGACGAATATTCTGAGATTCTAATCTTAGGCTCATTACCAAGTGATGTTTCGATTAAAGAGCAGGCTTATTACCAGAATAAGTCGAGGAATTCTTTTTGGAAATTGATGCACGGATTATTCGGCGAAGGTCCCGATAGCAAAGAGTTTCTGCTAAAGAATCATATAGCTCTATGGGATTGTTTTGCAGCTGGTAACAGAGAAGGAAATTTGGATTCAAGCTTTTTTGGTGGAGAAGTTCCTAATAAAATTCCGGAGTTGTTGGCATCACATCCAAGCATTAAAGGGATTGTTCTTAATGGCAGTGGAAAACCGAAAGATTTCTTTGAGATGTATTTTAAGAAACTCTATCAGCAAATTGATGTGATTGCAGTGCCTAGTTCCTCTAATGCCCGAGGTATTTTGTTTGAAGATAAACGACGAGCATGGGAATATGCTTTGAAATCATTACTGTCTCATTAAAATCAAAAATAGTTCTTTGAAGTGTTTGGAATTTTGTTATTTACAGAGATTGGATACGTTACGGAAAAATAAAACAATCGATTGGTAGAAAAAAGGAGTCGGCAAGGGCCGGGATGCGTAAAATAATTAAGCGACTCCTAAAAAAATATCATTATCCACCGGAAGAGGCTGCTAGTGCTTTGGAAACAGTTATTCGTCAATGTGAACAGTGGATTGATAATGGGGATGATTATTCTTCGGTAGATGAGAAGGTGGTGGAATATGATTTTCAAGAGAGTTATTATACTGTTGCGGTGGATTCTCGCCTTAAATACGAAAAATAATCAGAGCATCGTTTTTTTATCGTTCAGTGTCGAACATTAAAGCACCATACCCCATCTGCGATATTATATATTTGCAACGTGATCACAAAGAAATAATTTAGTAATAAAAATTTAAAACTTAAAAGATTATGTTGAAGTATGTAGTAAAGAAAAAGGTCTTTGGTTTTGATAAAACTAAAACTGAAAAATTTGTCGCTCAAAACGTGATTACCAATACGGTGAAGTTTGATGATTTATGCCATGAGATTTCGAAGGTTGGGTTGGTGCCGAGTGGGGTCGTTAAGTTTGTGCTCGATGGGTTGATTGATACGTTGAATATTAACTTGAATAAAGGGATGTCGGTTCAATTGGGCAATTTTGGATGTTTCCGCCCGGGTATTAATTGTAAGTCTCAAGATAAGGCTGATTCTGTTGATTGTAAATGCATTGAACGTGTGAAGATTATTTTCACACCGGGCGCTAAATTTAGGGAAATGTTGAACGAAGCGAGTCTGGAACGACTAGGCAATGATCATAAAGATCATGCGAATGAAGCTCCCGATCCTCAGGAAAAGCCGGGAGAAGCCCCTGATCCGATAGGGTAGTGGATTAATATAAAAATCAGAAGAGTGATGATCATCGACTCTTCTGATTTTTTTGTGTTTTATGACGCTGGATTTAGTCGTTTTTTTAGTTTTTGTTTGTACCTTTATACCTTCATAAACCTAGACCTTTAGTCATGAATAAAAATTACATTGAAGAACCTGAATTTCGGATCAAAACTTATTCTAAGAGGGAGTTAGCTTGTCTTTATTTGCCCGAAACAACGCCAAGATGTGCTATGCGGACGTTTATTCGTTGGATCAGAAAAAACAGGGCTTTGTGTGAAACGCTGAAACAGTTGGGTTGCAATGTTCGTACGCGGACGTTTACCCCGCGACAAGTGCAACTGATCGTAGAGACATTTGATGTGCCTTAATTGACACGTTTGGCTTTCACGATGAAAGCCTCTAAAAACTCTCATGAACTAAAAATCACCTTTACCACAGATTATTGGTGCAAAGGTGATTTTTCTATATAATCGCGTTTTTGGTTTATTCTCATTTCTTTTTCATACTTTATTGACGCCTCGTTGTATGTAGTACTTGTTCGCGCGCTCGCACATTCACGCGCGCGTATTCGCCCCCACGCACATTCGCGCACGCACGTGTGAATATTATATGGTGTCTGTTTTTCCGCCCCTTGACTCACCCCTCTAAAACCATGCTTTGTAACCTGTCTATTTTTCAACCCTTTATCTATTATCTTTAAAAAAACTCAGAAAAAACCTTCTGATGGATTTGTGTATTGCCGCTTAATGCTCTACTTTTGCATCCGCTTTGCAAGAGAGTCAAAGCCTTTTGATTGACATTTTGCTTTGGTTCGATGGCCGAATGGGTTCTCCGGATACTTTTTTCAGTAGTTTCCTTTTGAGGTGACTTTGATTCGCTTTAAAAATTAAATTAAAAATAACTTCGAAAAGAGTTGTTGTTTTAATATTAAAGTTTGTATCTTTGCAGTCCGATTCGCTTAGGTTTTCAGCCTTTCGATTTTGAGTGGTTCTTTCGCAAGAGAGTTTACTTATTTGAAGTTGAAAAAACATGAAAGATTAACTTTTAAAAAAAACTTTCCAAAACGTTTGGTGGTTTGCTTAAAGAGTTTTACCTTTGCACCCGCTTTTGAATCGAAGATTTGATCAGAAGCCACGTTCTTTGAAATATTGATAAACAATACAAGTAGTACAAGTAAAAAAAACAAGAACCGTCAATACTTATTATTAGGTATTATTAGATCGTCAATAAATTTTTACGGTATCCTGAACAGAGCTAACAAGGTATTGGCTTTTATTTATATGAGAGTTAATATTCA
>JBKEDO010000114.1:0-23960 GCA_047975405.1 Bacteroides sp. | reverse complement strand
TGAATATTAACTCTCATATAAATAAAAGCCAATACCTTGTTAGCTCTGTTCAGGATACCGTAAAAATTTATTGACGATCTAATAATACCTAATAATAAGTATTGACGGTTCTTGTTTTTTTTACTTGTACTACTTGTATTGTTTATCAATATTTCAAAGAACGTGGCTTCTGATCAAATCTTCGATTCAAAAGCGGGTGCAAAGGTAAAACTCTTTAAGCAAACCACCAAACGTTTTGGAAAGTTTTTTTTCAAAGTTATTCTTTCAGCTAATTTAAGATCAACATAAAGAGATCTTAAAAAAGAATATCCTCGCAACCATTAGCGATCAAACCAAAGCAACATTTCAATCAAAAGGCTTTATCTCTCTTGCAAAGCGAATGCAAAAATAGAGCATTAAACACCAATACGCAAATACTTAGAAAAGTTTTTTGAAAGTATTTTGAATAAAAAAACGTAATCAACTGGATAACAGATGTGTTATAAAGCATGTTTTCAAAGCAAAAAAGACAGAGGAAACAAAATCAACACAGAAAGAACACCATATAATATTACACGCACATGTACGTTTGCGGGCGAACGCGCAATTGCGGGCGAGGGCGCGAGCACACACAATAAAAATGAAGATCGAAGTGAGCCTAGATATAAGAATAGATATATTAGCATATATATGCAAACATGGACATAGATGCATTACCAATGGCCGAAACTAATATTGGGTGAGGCGAGAATAAATCTGAGGACGGACGAAAGTTTCATAAACCCTAGAAAGAACCATTTAAGCTAGAATGAATTCGATCGGCCTCCTTCGCAATTGAAGTTCAATGAACTCCAATTGCGAAGGAGGCCGAATCAAAAGACTTTTATCGTTTAACTGTAGTCAAACAATGTTTTTCTATTTAATCTATAATATTATAGACTATAAAAACAAATTATCAGCAATCAGAGGTCTGGCAAACAGACAAATAAAAAAGAACAAAAAAACAGCTAGTCAAAAAATCACACTTCAAAAAACCGACTATTAAAAATATAAAAAATGCAAAAAGTATTTTTTATTCGAATGATTTTATTTCCTTTGCATTTAATTTCCAATGGAAAATATCAACAACGTTACATATATGAAAATCGTTATCATCGGAGGAGTTGCAGGAGGTGCAACGACAGCAGCAAGAATTAGACGAATGGATGAATCTGTAGAGATTATCCTTTTAGAAAAAGGGAAGTATATTTCCTACGCCAATTGTGGTTTACCTTACTATATTGGCGACGTTATCAAAGAACGAGAGAAGCTTTTTGTCCAAACCCCTCAAGCCTTCTCTACTCGCTTCAATGTTGATGTACGCACAGAAAACGAAGTTGTCTTCATCGATCGGAAAAAGAAAACAGTTTCGGTAAGAAAAGTAAGTGGACAAACCTATGAAGAATCTTATGACAAGTTGCTAATATCAACCGGAGCAACTCCAGTTCGCCCCCCCATCCCAGGAATTGAGTCTGAAGGGATCTTTACACTAAGAAATGTCTCGGACACAGACCAAATCAAAACCTACTTAAACACACATCGCTGTCAGAAAGCAGTTGTTGTTGGCGCCGGATTTATCGGGCTAGAAATGGCCGAAAACCTTCATCATCTTGGACTGGATGTTTCTATTGTTGAGATGGGAAATCAAGTCATGGCACCGATCGATTTCTCGATGGCTTCATTGATTCACCAGCATCTTATTGATAAAGGAGTGCATCTTTATCTAGAACAGACCGTAGCCTCTTTTGAGCCTAGCAATAAAAGCATAAATGTCGTTTTCAAAAGCGGCCGCTCAATCGAAGCCGACTTAATCATCCTCTCAATAGGAGTACGCCCAGAAAGCACATTAGCTCGCTCAGCCGAACTCACAATCGGCACAACAGGTGGAATATCAGTGAATAACCAGTTGCAGACATCCGATGAATCAATCTATGCCATTGGAGACGTGATCGAATACCCTCACCCGATTACAGGAAAACCTTGGTTAAACTACCTTGCAGGTCCAGCAAATCGCCAAGGCCGTATCGTAGCAGATAATATCTTAGGCGCTCAGATCAAATATGAAGGCTCTATCGGTACATCAATAGCTAAAGTTTTTGACATGACCGTAGCTTCTACCGGTTTACCAGCAAAACGCTTAAAGCAAGAAGGAATAGAGTTTGTTTCATCAACCATACATCCAAATTCACATGCCGGATATTACCCCGATGCCTTACAAATGAGCATCAAGATTACTTTTGACAAGAACACAGCTAAACTCTATGGTGCACAAATCGTAGGGTATGATGGAGCAGACAAACGCATCGACCAGTTTGCCCAAGCCATTAAGCGCCAAGGAACAATCTACGATCTGATGGAAACCGAACAAGCTTACGCACCACCATTTTCTTCAGCTAAAGATCCGGTAGCCATAGCAGCCTATGTTGCCGAAGATATCATCAAAGAAAGAGTCAAAACAATCTATTGGAGAGATATGCAGGACACCGAAAAAGAAGATAAGTTCTACCTCGACGTACGCACTCTTGAAGAATTTGAGCTTGGTTCTATTCCTGGAGCTGTAAATATCCCACTTGACGAACTTCGACAAAGAATCAACGAGATCCCCAATAATAAGATAATTTATGTATTCTGTGCTGTCGGACTAAGAGGTTATCTTGCCAGCCGAGTCCTCATGCAATCCGGCTTTAAAGATGTACGCAATCTATCCGGAGGATTAAAAACGTATAAGGCCGCCACTGCCACTCACACACCTATATCAACAGAAATGTATTCAAAATTAGAAAAAAACACAAACCCAATAGAAAGCATTGCTGCTTTCGAAATTGACGCTTGCGGCTTACAATGCCCAGGACCAATCCTCAAACTCAAAAAGACCATTGACACGCTTAACGTAGGACAGCAACTTCGCATTTCGGCAACCGACCCGGGTTTTCCTAGAGACGCCGCCGCATGGTGTAAATCGACAGGTAATCATTTCATAGGACAAGAAAGTTCACAAGGAAAAACAGTCGTAACCATTGAGAAAGGTGAACCAAAATCGTGTAACTTGGTCACTTCTTGCGAAGGAAAAGGCAAAACATTCATCATGTTCAGTGACGACCTCGATAAGGCACTCGCCACATTCGTCTTAGCTAATGGTGCGGCAGCAACAGGACAAAAAGTAACAATCTTCTTTACGTTCTGGGGACTCAATGTCATCAAGAAGGTCAAAAAACCAAAAGTTAGTAAAGACATCTTCGGAAAAATGTTCGGCATGATGTTGCCTGCTCACACCAAAAAGCTTAAACTTTCAAAGATGAGCATGCTAGGCATAGGCGACAACATGATGCGTTACATCATGAAAAATAAAGGAATCGATTCTTTAGAATCCCTACGTCAACAAGCTCTGGAAAGTGGAGTTGAGTTCATCGCTTGTCAAATGTCAATGGATGTGATGGGGGTAAAAGCTGAAGAGTTATTAGATGAAGTGACTTTAGGTGGGGTAGCAACCTACATGGAACGGGCAGACGAAGCGAATATCAACCTATTCATTTAAACGAAAGGCTGTATGAAAACGATTTGTATGATGAGAGAAGTCTTCAAAGCTATTGGTGCTTTCGAAGAGGAGTTTCAACAAACCTACGATTTATCGCTCAATGAAGCCATGATTTTGTGTGCACTCAATGAGGCAGGCACTCCCATGACTTCAACAGCTCTATCAAAGCGGACAGAGTTACGTCCATCGCATACCTCCAAAACTATTCGTTCACTTGAAAATAAAACCTTGATAGAACGCACACTTAGTGACACAGACAAACGACTAATGTACTTTAGTTTATCGAAAACCGGTAAGGATAAAATCGAAAACCTCAGCTTAGAGCAAGTTGAGGTGCCAGATCTTTTAAAGCCATTATTCGAATAAACGATTTCTTTAAGACAACTTCTACCCAAAAGCATGCTATTGCAAAGAATATTCCTCATCAATAGCATGCTTATTTTATATCTATCGATTTACTCCAACCACTTTGTTAACAGTTCTACAACTTCTTCCTTCATCCCGTTGGGAAGTGTCTTAATCCGAGCAAGATGGCTTCCACCCGGCTGAACATATACATGAATATTTCGCTTTCCCTTTAACCAAGTCACCCCTGCTGCCGTCCATGGGTCATTCTGTCCATAAATAAAAATCATCTTAGGGTCATTTGATTTTAAGAATTTAGTAATTTTCCGGCTAAGCGTAGAATCAAAATCCATGGTTTGAAGTTTCTCTGGAAGCATCAGTCTCTGCAAGTAATTTTTTGTCGTCCTAATCGACAAGAAAGGCTTAAATGACTTGGTATCATAGCCATAATATCCAAGCTCGCGCGCCGCCTGAACAAAAAATGAAAGATTAGGATTGTCTATCTGAAAATAAGAAGGATCACTAATTGAAATGAGATGTTTAAACAAGATGCTATCAGAAGAAGCAGTCGATGGAATCTGACTTATATCAATCCCCCATTGCCAAACAGAAAATGAGTATTCTAAAACACAATAATCGAAGATTTCATCACATGACGCCCTAAATATATAACGATTCTGATTACAAAATTCCTCAAAAACAGGCATTAAAGTTGCCCTTCTCTTCAACACTTCAAGCTGAAAATTCTTAACTCTATTTCGTTCTTCAACAGTCGAAACGGATTGAATAAAAGGCTCATGACGTCCATCCTCACGAGCACGACAAAGAGGAGCCACATAAGGCACAGAAACCGCTACATCATCCGGATAAAATGTCCGATACAACAAGGCCGTTTGTCCCCCCTTACTAATACCAGTACTCACCCACTTTTTCGAATAAAGTGCCTTGAAAGCCATATTAACAGCATGCAAATCGTCTGCTGAATTTTCGGCTGTCAGATACTTCCAATCACAAGTTTTCGGAGTTGATTTCAAGAAATAACGATGTTCTACAAAAATCATATTAGCATTGAACAATCGAGAGATTTCTTCTCTATACCCCGGACGTAAAGCATAAGCCGCCCCATAACCTTCAGTGACCATTACTGTTGGTCGATCAAAATCACTATGTCCAACAATCACTCGTTGAGAAAAATGGCCTAACTCAGGATGTTTATGATCAATAGGCTGTCGGAAGTAAACCACATACTTTTCTGCAAACTCTGTGGTTTGAAGTTGTTCGACTTTTTCGACCGTAGACATAGCTTTCAACTGTTCAAGAAGAGTTTTCTCTGCTCCAAGCACATTCGACGGCTGCATGATCCATAAAAGGATCAGCAGGTTAAAAAGATTCTTTTGAAAAATGGTGTGTTTCATAATTAGTATATCATTAAATCAGGATTACTTATCGATGAGTGCATCATAAATGGTTTGCTGAATCTGTTCACGAATCTTCAAAGACATTAATTTATAATTTGTCACATTCGGATAAATCCGATTACTCAAGAAGACATAGACCAACTGATTTTCAGGATCAGCCCATGCACAAGTTCCGGTGAACCCAGTATGCCCAAAGACGGTTGTAGGTACTCCAATAGCACAAGGTCCTTTTTCAGGATTTGAACGGTCAGGATGATCAAAACCAAGGCCCCTTCGACTAATTTTAGAAACAGAGGTCGTAAACAGTTCGCAAGTCTCCTTACTCAGATAATGTTTTCCATTCCACTCTCCCCCATTTAAAATCATTTGAAAAATAGAAGCAACCTCCTCAGCCGTAGAGAATAACCCGGCATTTCCGGACACACCTCCTTGAAAAGCAGCTGCCTCATCGTGTGCAAAACCATCCAAAACAGTTTTTCTTAAAAAGCCATCAATAGATGAAGGGACAATCTCGTTCTTAGAGAGACGCCTTAAAGGTAAATATCCCGTACGGTTTAGCCACATCGGCTTATAAAACTCCTTCTCCAAGTATTCATCCATAGCCATTCCTGCCAAAGCCTCAACAACCCATTTTAATAAAACAAAACCTACATCACTGTATCGATAGGCTTTAGATTGAATAGGTGCCTTTACAACCACGTCCTCCATCACTTTTTTAAATGATTGATTCAGCCATAAACTATCAGTGATTTGCCAGATAAAATCTCCATGTTTAAACGTAGAGATCATAGTCGGATCAAACCTAAAACGAGGATTTCCCCAAGTACGTGACCCAATTCGAATGGGATGCTTAGCGTCCAGACGTGGAGCAAACAGCCGTCCTGAATAACTTTTCTCATCTATTGCTCGAGTATAAAACAATAAGCTCGAAGGTAAGCCAGATTGATGATATAGAAGTTCTTGGATGGTCAGATTTTGTTTGTTGGTATGCCTTAAGAATGGCAAGTAAGTCGAGACTTTGTCCGTCAAACTGAAACGTCCTTTATCATAAAGTTTCATCAAAGCCAGAAGAGTCCCTGTGACCTTAGACAATGAAGCCAGATCATAACAGTCGGTCATTTTCACAAGCTGAGAGCCATTGCCGTCATGTGTCCCAAAAGCCTTTTTATACATCACATGCCCATCCTTCATCACCAAAATCTGGCATCCGGGATAAGCCTCATGGATAATTCCATTCACAGCCAAAGAATCAATCCGGTTCAAAATATCTGACGATAACCCATATTCTTCCGGGATAAAATGCAGGGGCGTTTCTGGGGTAATGGTTACCCCATCTCCTAACCGATACAGCCCGCCGACATCACTAGCAAGACGACCATCAACGACAGTTTTACCAAACAGCACATCAGCAACGTGAGACTGAACATCCGAGCTACCGGAATGTGCCAAGACAACAGCAGAAGCTTTCGAAGCCCCACGTTGCATTTGAATAATCATTTTATCTGGAACAAAGAAAGAATAAATCACGGGAGATGTGGTCGTCAGCTTTGCAAAGAACTCACGATAAGGCAACAATCGAAGTTGACTAATACCTACAACGATTCGTTGAAAACCGTCTAATGAATCCATCAATTGACGGCTTTCTGTTTCCGACAAATTCGGACGTAACCTAAAACGTTCTACCGTAACATAACGGGACAGCTGTTCGGAAAAAGGATCAAGTTCTCTTTCATCCGCTACCTCAATCAAAGCGATTCTCTTTTTAGTTTCAGCAAATAAAGGTAATACTGAGTTTTCATTCTTCACCACTGTGACAGCAGCTAATTTCAATCGCCGAATTAAATCACGAGTTTGAGGTGTATTAATACGATACTCTAAACCAGAAAGGTTAATGTGTGGCTTTTTATTTAGTCCAAGAGCATATTTATAGGTTAGCACCTTCAAGCATTTTGCATCAATCTCATCTTCGGATATCTCTTTGTTGCGCACCGCCTTTACGACAGCTTGCAACTCTCCCTTCAAATTACGAGGTGCAAGAACCATATCATTCCCAGCTTTCAATGCTTGCAAACAAACATGAGCATTACCAGAGACCCCCCTCATAGCCAAAGCATCTGTAAAGATCAATCCTTTAAAAGCTAATTCTTCGGTAAGAAGATTATAAACAACATTACGCGATAATGACGAAGGTAAGTCCCCCACAGGTTCAATAACAGGTACTTGTAAATGACCAACCATCATGCCACTCACTCCGGCATGAATCGCTTTCTTAAAAGGATAAAGCTCGACATGATTTAGTCGTTCCCGTGAAAATGGAATAATTGGTAAAGCTTTGTGTGAATCAATATCTGTATCTCCATGTCCCGGGAAATGCTTACAAACAGAAAGTATCCCTCCGGTTTCCAATCCTCTCGAATAGGCAATCACTTTATCGCTCACCCTCACCGGATCTTTACCAAACGAGCGAGTGCCAATCACCGGATTCTTGGGGTTAATATTAACATCCGCAACAGGGGCAAAATTAACCTGGACGCCAATAGCCTTACATTGTCTAGCCATCTCACGCCCATACTCATAAATTAAATCATTATCTTTAATACAACCCAGAGTCGCATTTTTAGGGAAGACCGGCATACCACGCAATCGCATTGAGAGTCCCCATTCTCCGTCGAACGTAATCATTAAGGGGATACTTGCCTGCTTTTGCGCTCGATTAGTTAGACTAACCTGATTCTCCAATTTCCCTCCTGAGAATAAGAGTCCACCAACCTTATAAACACTTACAGCATCATGTAAAAGCGTTCTATTTTGTTTCGTATCTATTGGCGATAATGTATAAATAAATAATTGCCCTACCTTTTCCTCAAGACTTAACTTCACCATCACACCTTTAGCCCATGACAAAGCCTCTTCTCGTTTTAAGCTATCACTAAGTAATATGGGATATTCAGCAGATTCTTCAGCTTCCTTTGGGTCATTTGAAGCAGACAAACGAGCCGTCAACCGGTCATCCGGCAACTCTCTTCCCAAATTTAACGATAAAGAAAAAGCTAATAAAAAAAGAGTTAGGAAAGAGGTTATTATTCTCATTTCTTTTTAAATTTCAAATCCATCTGTCCGACATAAATTCCACTTTTCCCTGAATGCAACACAAAGACCTTCCGTCCCTCCATATTCAGATAAGTCTTAGGTGTTTTCATAAAAGTATGCGAATGTCCACCCAAAACAACGTCAATGCCAGCCGTCTTGCCTACTAAATATTCATCGTACTGAATACCCAAATGAGATAAGCAGATAATTAAATCACATCCTTTTTTTTTCAGAATCCTAGCCGTCTGATTAGCCACCTTAACAGGGTTTTGATAAACAACACCGATACATTTCTGGGCTTGTATCAACCCTTCCGGCTTAGGAGCCAAGCCAAACACGCCTATTCTTAGACCATACTTCTCAATAATAATATAAGGTTTGACTAAATCTTTAAGCACAGTCGATTGAAGATCATAATTAGAACAAACAATCGGGAATGTCGCCATTTTAAACAAGCGAGCCATGTTATCCAATCCAAAGTCGAACTCGTGATTTCCGATAGTCATAGCGTCATACCCCATCTCGTTCATCAGTTTAATCTCAACTTCACCACGAAACATATTATAATAAGGCGTCCCTTGAGAAACATCCCCGCAATCAAAAAGCAAGATCTCTTTATGATTTTTACGAAACTCCTTCAAAAAAGCTGATCGACGGACAAATCCCCCTTGATCGAAATAAGAATCGCCTCTCTGATTTATCGGTTCGATGCGACTATGCACATCACTCGTGTGCAGTAACGTTAGGTTTATATCTTCCTGTCCGAATACTGAGATCGATAAATTTAAAAAGATCAATCCCAATAACAGAATATTTTTTCTAATTTTCATTTTCAATTCCATTTAAAAGCTCTAAATATTATTTCACAGTCACTCTTCCATCGATATGAGACGTTATATTCCGACCTGCGGCAGTCTCTTTTCTAACATATTTCAAAAACAGGTCACGTAAGATAGCTCCATCCGGACATTCTCTCTTCACCGCTTGTAACAAAGCGGTCATATCTCCATTTCCGTCAGCTAGATAATCAATAGTAGCAACCGTATAAATATTCTCTTCTTTGATCGGTTGCCCGTTCACTGTTGCTTCTAGCAAGCGTCCATCTTTCGAGATAATCAATCGAGCACCGCTAATGCCTTCACCATGCCGTGAGGCAATCGCTTCCAAAAGGCGATTCACATCGCTTCCCTTAAGAGTTAACACACATAAAGAATTCTCAAAAGGAAGAATCTCAAAAACAGTTCCCACAGTAATTTCGCCTTGAGGGAGAATATTTCGCAAACCTCCCATGTTTACAAGTCCAAAATCTGCAGGACGACCGATAACCCGTTCGGCCGAAAGTCGAAGCACCTCCGCCACCAAATTTGACAACAAACTCTCTGGCGCTCCCTTATCCATTGTCAGATCACTCTTCCCAATGACCTCATACATCATTTGATCGACTTGATCTTTATAAGGCTTTAACACAGTAACAATGTTCTGATCACCCTCTTTATCCCAAGTTTGATCCATTCGATTCATCACCCCGCCGACCTTATCAATTTGATAATGAGAATTCTTAATCTCATAACCTGAGCGACAAGAAGTTAAAAACAACATTCCTAATAGGAATATGCCACAAGAAAATTTCATATGCATTTGTTTCATTCCTTTTTTTTATTCAGTTCCACAAACTTACAGAAAAATATTTATATATAAACTCTATGCAAATAAATAAAACAAAGAAAACCACTCCTATAATGAAACCAGCAAAGAAAAAGTAATCGCCAATACAACCATGCAAAATTCCAAAAACATTTGGCTATCTGATAAATAATTCGTTATTTTGCACCGCTTTCGCGCAATCGCTGTCAAGATAAGAGTTACTTGATATGTTGCGTTGTAACGATAAACAATTTAATAAAAGGAACAATGGATTTAATTAAAATTGCAGAAGAAGCATTTGCTACAGGCAAACAGCACCCAAGCTTCAAAGCAGGTGACACCGTTACCGTAGCTTATCGTATCGTGGAAGGTAGCAAAGAACGTGTACAGTTGTACCGTGGAGTTGTTATCAAAATCTCAGGTCATGGAGACAAGAAACGTTTTACAGTTCGTAAAATGTCTGGAACAGTTGGAGTAGAAAGAATTTTCCCTATTGAATCACCTGCAATCGACAAAATTGAAGTGAACAAAGTTGGTAAAGTTCGTCGTGCTAAATTGTATTATTTACGCGCTCTTACTGGTAAAAAGGCGAGAATTAAAGAAAAACGAGTTATCGGTTAATTCAGTATATTCTCCGGTTCGAGATAAAAAGAGTGCTTTTAAAAGCACTCTTTTTTTTATACCTACTAGTCTACAAATAAAAAGGTTGATTGTTTCCAATCAACCTTTTTATATTCTTTATATTAGGAATTATTCTTTCAATTCCCAAGCTAATGCGCTAGCACCCAAAACTGCTGCATCAGAATCTTTCAATTCAGAAACCAACAATTTAGTCTTACCTTTATAGATATTAAGTACATTATTATCAATCGCTTTTTGAATAGGCTTCATAATATAGTCACCAGATTTAGCTAATCCACCGAACAATACAATTGCTTCAGGACTAGAGAATGCAATAGCATCAGCCAAGGCCTCTCCTAAGATAGCACCGGTAAATTCAAAAATCTCTTGACCAAGTTTATCACCTTGTACTGCAGCATCATAAACATCCTTAGATGTGATACTTTCAGCTGGAATATTACGCAATAAACTCTCATCAGTACGAGCAGCCAAGAATTCACGAGCAGTACGTGCAACACCTGTTGCCGAGCAATAAGTTTCAAGACATCCCTTACGACCACAACCACAAAGACGTCCATTATCGCGACGAACAATAACGTGTCCAAGTTCACCGGCAAAACCGTCATGTCCATATACCATCTGTCCATTAACAACAATACCACTACCAACCCCAGTTCCTAAGGTAATCATGATAAAGTCTTTCATTCCACGGGCCGCACCATAAGTCATTTCACCAATAGCAGCAGCATTAGCATCATTTGTAAGTGCAGTAGGAATTCCTAACCTTTCTTCGAACATTGCTGCCAAAGGTAGAATGCCCTTCCATGGTAAATTAGGTGCAAACTCAATAGTTCCTGTATAGTAGTTACCATTTGGAGCACCAATGCCAATCCCTCTTACTTTACTTACACCGCCATTAGCAGCGATTAATGGAAGCAAGTGTTTGCAAACTTCATCTGCATATTCTTCTACTGTTGGATAAACGCCTGTCTTCACCGAGCTACTCGCAATGATTGTGCCACGAGCATCAACAATACCAAAAACAGTATTTGTACCACCTATATCAATACCTACCACATAGGGTCTCTCCATAGTTGAATTCATGATATTTTTTCTTTTAATGGGTTAGTTATTTTAGTTCTTGCATACAAATTACGGAAAGAAGATTGAGTCTACAAAATCTTTTTAAAAAAAAATGCAGTCCATTTGCAACTTTTCATATCTTTCAGTCGTCTAATATTTTAAAATCATAAAATCAAGAAACTAAACTTAGAAAAACGTGATACATTTAACAAACATCAATAAAACGTACAATAACGGTGCGCCATTGCATGTGCTTAAGGGCATTGATCTTAACATAAAAAAGGGAGAGTTTGTTGCCATCATGGGAGCCTCAGGATCCGGGAAGTCTACCTTGTTGAATATTTTAGGGATCTTAGATAATTATGACAAGGGAGAATACTATCTAAATGGAACCATCATAAAAGGCTTAAGCGAAACCCAAGCTGCAGAATATCGTAACCGCAAAATTGGCTTTATCTTTCAGTCCTTCAACCTTATCGCTTTCAAAAACGCCGTTGAGAATGTTGCTTTACCTCTATTTTACCAAGGCATTAGCAGAAAGAAGAGAAATCAATTAGCTTTAGAATATCTCGATAAACTCGGATTAAAAGACTGGGCCCATCACATGCCTAATGAAATGAGTGGAGGACAAAAACAACGTGTAGCCATAGCAAGAGCTTTAATCACTCAACCTGAAATCATATTAGCTGACGAACCAACCGGAGCATTAGACAGCAAAACCTCAGTGGAAGTCATGCAGATTTTAAAGGATCTTCATCGATCAGGCATGACTATTGTCGTAGTGACTCATGAGAGTGGAGTTGCCAACCAAACCGATAAAATCATTCATATCAAAGACGGATTAATAGAATCAATAGAGGAGAATCTAGACCATGATGCCTCTCCATTTGGTCAAAACGGCTTCATGAAGTAACCTTATAAACCTTTACCTTAACTTTCATTCTCATTTTATTCATATAAATCCAAAGCAAATGATTGATATTTGGCAAGAAATATATAGTACTATTAGACGCAATAAGCTTAGAACCTTCCTAACCGGGTTTGCTGTAGCATGGGGTATCTTCATGCTTATTGTTCTTCTTGGAGCTGGAAACGGCTTAATACACGCTTTCGATCAATCCGCATCAGAGCGTGCGATGAACGTCATGAAAATCTATCCGGGACAAACCACAAAATCGTACGACGGTCTCAAAGAAGGACGATCTATTCAACTGGATAATAAAGACCTAACCATTTCAGAACAACAATTTCCAAAACACATCATTAATGCAGTAGCCACAGTCTGGCAAAGTGATATTAATGTTAGTTTTCAATCGGAATATGTCAACATTAGTCTAACCGGAGTATTCCAGAGTTACACAACAGTAGAAGCTATAAAACTTTATAAAGGTAGATTCATTAATAATGTCGACATTAAAGAAAGGAGAAAGACAATCATTCTTCATAAAAAGACAGCAGAGATTTTGTTTAGTAAAACACATACCGAGCCAATAGGGCAGTTTATTAACGCTGGGAATGTCGTTTACCAGGTGGTAGGACTCTACAACGATAAAGGAGACAGTGGTGATCTCTCGGCTTTCATCCCATTCACAACCTTGCAAACCATCTATAACAAAGGAGATAAGCTTAGTAACATTACTATAACGACTAAAAACTTAGAATCAATAAAGTCAAATAAAGTATTTGAGGAAAATTACAGAAAACAACTGAGTAAAAATCACCGATTCGACCCAACTGATAAAAGTGCCATTTGGATTTGGAATCGGTTTACGAATTTTTTAAAGCAACAAAGCGGGCAAAAAGTACTCAAGATAGGCATTTGGGTCATAGGTTTATTTACTTTATTAAGCGGGATTGTTGGCATTTCAAATATTATGCTCATCACCGTAAAAGAACGTACACGAGAATTTGGCATACGAAAAGCATTAGGGGCAAAACCTAAATCAATTCTATTCTTAATTATCATTGAGAGTATTACGATTACCACCATTTTTGGGTATATCGGCTTATTTTTAGGTATCGCAACGACCGAATGGATGAATAAATCATTTGGTACCCAAACCATGGATGCAGGTATGTTCTCAAAAACAGTCTTTTTAAATCCGACAGTGGACATTCAAATCGCGATTCAAGCTACACTCACACTTATCATTGCAGGGACATTAGCCGGGCTTTTCCCTGCCATAAAAGCTGTAAAAATAAGTCCAATAGAAGCACTTAGAGCAGAATAATATTATGAAGATAGACATCGATTCATGTGAAGAAATTCTCATCACAATAACAAGAAACAAAACCCGAAGCTTACTAACGGCTTTTGGGGTTTTTTGGGGAGTTTTTATGCTTGTAACTCTTGTCGGAGCAGGAAAAGGCTGGCAAGACTCAATGAGAAAGACCTTCGAAGGTTTTGCTACAAATTCCGGTTTCCTTGCATCTCAAAAGACAGGCGAACCTTATAAGGGATTCAGAAAAGGCCGTCGGTGGGATTTAGAAATACAAGATATTGACCGCCTAAAGAATAAAGTACAAGGATTAGACATCATTACCCCTTCTGTCGCCAAATGGGGAGTTAATGCAGTTTATGGAGATAAAAAATACGATTGCAGCGTAAAAGGTTTATATCCCAATTATACCGAGATCGAGACACAAAGAATGGCTTATGGTCGTTTCATTAATGATGTTGACATAAAAGAAGCTAGAAAAGTCTGTGTAATCGGTAAACGAGTTTATGAAGCCTTATTCAAAGCGGGCGAAAATCCTTGTGGAAAATTTGTCAGAGTTAATGGCGTTTATTACCAGATTATAGGTATGTCTGCCTCAGAAGGAAACATGAACATACAGGGCAGTTCATCAGAATCTGTCACATTGCCCTTCACCACCATGCAGCAAACGTTCAATTTAGGAAATGAAATTCATGTTATTTGTTTCACGGTAAAAAAAGGAGTAAAAGTTAGCGACATCCAACCCAATTTAGAAAAGATTGTAAAAAAGGCTCATTATATTGCACCAGATGACAAACAAGCCGTTATGTTGCTGAATGCTGAAGCGATGTTCTCTATGATAGATAATTTATTTAAAGGAACAAGAATCTTGATTTGGATGGTCGGATTAGGTACCCTATTTGCAGGTGCAATTGGCGTTTCCAACATCATGATGGTAACCGTTAAAGAACGAACCACAGAAATAGGCATACGAAGAGCCATTGGAGCTAGGCCAAAAGATATACTACAACAGATTCTTTCCGAAAGCATTGTGTTAACTAGCATCGCAGGACTATGTGGAGTTTCTTTTTCCGTCCTCATCCTTCAAGTTGCAGAAATTCTATTTAGTTCCCCTGATACTTCAACACATTTTCAGATTTCGTTCTGGTTAGCCATAGGCACTTGTGCATTACTCATCGTACTCGGTATGTTAGCCGGATTAGCCCCAGCCTATCGGGCAATGGCGATTAAACCAATAGAAGCCATAAGGGACGAATAGAATTCGTCTAGGCGAGAATCTTAAAACAAATAATAAAACAGTTAATAATCAAATCAGATATATCATATGAAAAAGATTTTTAAAATTACCGTGTTAGTGCTTTTGGCTTTAGGTCTTATCTTCACCTTTGTCTTTCTTTACCAGAAGTCAAGACCAAAAGTTATTGTATACGAGACATTAGCAGCAGAAATCGCCGACTTAGAGAAAACGACAGTCGCTACAGGTAAAGTTGAACCAAGAGACGAAGTCTTAATCAAACCTCAGATTTCAGGGATTATTGAAGAGCTTTACAAAGAAGCCGGCCAAAAAATAAAAAAAGGAGAGGTCATAGCCAAAGTAAAAGTGATCCCCGAACTTGGACAATTGAACGCAGCAGAAAGCCGCGTTCGACTAGCAGACATTAATTTCAAACAGGCTCAAACCGATTTCTCTCGCATCAAGAAACTTTATGAGAAAAGCTTGATCAGCCGCGAAGATTATGAAAAAGGTCAGATCGCTTTCAAACAAGCTAACGAAGAAGCACAGACCTCAAAAGACAACCTGCAAATTGTCAAAGAAGGGATTACTAAAAACAGCGCCTTGTTCAGTAGCACTCTAATTCGTTCAACCATCGACGGATTAATACTCGATATCCCCGTAAAAAGAGGCAACTCAGTGATTATGAGCAACTCTTTTAACGACGGAACAACCATTGCTACTATTGCCAACATGAACGACTTAATCTTCCGTGGAAATATCGACGAGACAGAGGTCGGCCGAATTCATGAAGGAATGCCTGTAAAACTCACCATCGGTGCTTTACAACAACTCTCGTTCAACGCTGTGCTTGAGTACATCTCACCCAAAGGCGTTGAAAACAATGGTGCCAATCAGTTCGAGATCAAAGCAGCCATCACCGTGCCCGACTCCGTACAAATACGTTCCGGTTATTCGGCCAATGCGGAGATCGTACTCCAGAAAGCTAAAAAGATCATCGCTATTCCGGAAAGTACTGTTGAGTTTAAAGACGACTCCACCTTTGTCTATATATTGACCGATTCCATTCCTGAACAAAAGTTCAAACGTCAACAAGTCACCCTAGGGATGAGTGACGGGATAAAAGTCGAAATCAAGAAAGGACTCCAAGCCAAGCAAAAAGTACGCGGAGCTGAAATTAACAAATAAAAAAGGAATAGATGATGAAACTTAAAATAGCCACACTCTTAGTTCTTGGAACATTAGGATGCAGTGCGCAGGCTCAAACACAAGAATCAAATGTTTGGAGTTTACGTCAATGCATTGACTACGCTATAGAACATAATATAGACATACAACGTGCAAAGAATCTCACCGATCAAAGCACAGTGGATGTCAACACCGCCAAATGGAGCAGACTACCTAATGTAAACGGAAGTGCCAGCCAGAACTGGAGTTGGGGAAGAGGGACCTCTCCTAAAGACAATACGATAAAAGATAATATCAACAGTTCCCAATTAGGATTCGGTGCGCAAACCGATATCCCAATTTTCACCGGATTTCGTTTGTCCAATCAATACAGCTTGTCGAAATTAAACTTAAAAGCATCCATCGAAGATCTCAATAAAGCCAAAGAAGATCTATCGATAAACGTCGCATCGACCTACTTGCAAGCCTTATTAGACTTAGAGTTGCGGAACATCGCACAAAAGCAGACCGAAATTAGCAAAGCACAGTGGAACAGATTAAAGGAGTTGTTCAACGAAGGTAAAGCCTCTACAGCCGAAGTTGTAGAAGCGGAAGCAAGAGTTTCTCAAGACGAAATGAATGCAGTTAAAGCCGAAAACGCCTACAAGCTTTCATTACTCAATCTCAGTCAGCTCCTCGAGTTACCAAACCCGGAAAAGATCGAATTAGAAGCTCCAGTGGACGAAGTTGTTTTCACCTCGCTAAGTCCCATCGACGATATTTACCTACAGTCCATCAATAACAAGCCAGTGGTTAAAGCCGCTCAATACCGATTAAGCGGAAGCGATAAAGAAATCAAGATTGCTCAAAGCGGATATTATCCGGAGTTAAATCTCAACGCCGGGCTCTCCACAGGTTACTATTCTATTGACGGTATTGCCTCGGAAGGCTTCAAGACCCAGTTGAAAAGCAATCTCAGAAAATATGTCGGATTAAGCCTAAACATTCCAATCTTCAACCGCTTTGAAACTCGAAATAGGATACGAAAAGCGAAGCTGCAGAAGATCGGACAAGTCTTAATCTTAGACAACACAAAGAAGGCGCTCTACAAAGAGATCCAACAAGCGTGGTATAATGCGCTGACAGCCGAAAGCAAATACAACGCTAGCCTCTCATCGGTAGAAGCCAACCAAAAATCGTTTCAGCTCATCAGTGAGAAATATGCCAACGGCAAAGCCACATCAATAGAGTATAACGAAGCCAAGTTTAATCTCACGAAAGCTCAATCGGAGAAAGTACAATCGAAATACAACTATCTATTCTCGTCCAAGATTATCAACTTCTATAAAGGCATACCTATAGAATAAATCCTCGAGCATCGAGTAATTGTTAAAGATCAAAAATAAGATAAACATCCCCGTCTTCTCATTGGTTTTACCAAACAGCAAGAAGACGGAGATGTTTTTTTATACTAGGATTTTTATCTTAATCACTTTTATCACCTTAATACATAGATACATCAACAATGAACAATCAATCTGAAATTTACTTAGCCGGTGGATGCTTTTGGGGAACCGAACATTTCATCAAACAAATTGACGGGATCGAACAAACCGAAGTTGGATATGCCAATAGTAACATACCTCAGCCCACCTACGAGCAAGTTTGTACGGGAGCCACCCATGCCGCAGAAACCGTTAAAGTAGTTTATAACTCCGGAAGTTCGGATCTTTTGACTTTATTAGATTTATTCTTTAAAACCATTGACCCAACAATTTTAGATCGCCAAGGCAACGACATCGGATCACAATACCGAACAGGAATCTATTATACCCAACTGACCGATCGACCGATCATCGATGAAGCTTTAAAAAAGTTGGCAGCCAATTACGAAAGTCCCATTGTAGTAGAAGTGAAACCGCTAGAGAACTTTTATGCAGCCGAGCTCTATCACCAAGATTATTTAGACAAAAACCCCAACGGTTATTGCCACATCCATCCGGCACTATTTAATCTCGCCAAGAAAAGCAATATCAAAAAGCAGTAACTTCAAATCCCATAGGGCCTTTACCCACTAAGGTTATAAAATAGATTGCCCTTGCTACATCACTTATAGCAAGGGCAATTCTCATCTTACACTCTTAAACGACCTATGATTAAAAGTCGTAAGACGGCGAATATAATCATTACTTATCATTTCATGACCAAGTCATTTGCAGTAGCCTTACCCACATTGTAGTTAACGCAAGCGACAGGCATATTAGCTTCATTCAATTCGTACACACTCTTCTGAACCGACTCATCATAAGCTTCACTCTTATCACTCCAACGGGCGTATTCTAATACAATCTGATTAGCAGTATAAGTGTACGTCATCTTGAAGTAAGGCGCCCATTTCTCACTCACTCCGTCCCATTTAAAGGCGACCTTCTCTGTCATCCTTTTCTGATCATCATAAGCGAAATCGTATTTCATGTGTCGGTAAAGCGAACCGTCCATACGATAAATCACTTTCGAGACGACTAGATCTCCCACTCTCTCTTCATTGGTTACGAACTGAGGTTCACCTGTTGCTTTTAAGTTAGAAGAGAAAAACAAAACGAATGCCATTGCTATCAAGCCTGCGATTCTAAACATTTTAGTTGCTTTCATAATTATGGTTTTAAATTAAAATTTAGGTTCTTATTTTATCTATTAGACGTTGACACTTCCCCATTCGTTGCATGAGGGATGCATTTTATTCCATTAATAAGTTTAAATGATGTTAAAGGCTTTTCGCTCGAAAAAACGAAGTCAGATGAGACGGCGAACCGATTATTGTCTACCTTTGCATTCAGGAAAAATATATCCAAAGAAATGAAGACGATTCAGAACAAACGATTATTGCTTTATTTAGTGATAGGATCATTCCTATTGGCATTAAGCACGTTATACCTCTGTCGCAACCAATTGCTTCAAATGGTTGTCAGCAAAAAAATAAGTACCATTCAACGCACCTATCATCTGGACATCGCCTACCAAACCCTTAAGATGAAAGGACTTCATAGCCTTTCAATGGAAGCGTTCACCATTGTGCCCCAACATAAAGACACCCTAGTACAATTAAAGTCGCTCGATCTGGAAATCGATCTCTGGTCGATATTCAAGGGAGATCTAAAAATAGATCAAGTTAACCTAAGTCACCTTCGCTGCACATTTATAAAACGAGGAGATTCTTCCAATTACGACTTTCTATTCATCAACCCCCAAGAAAAGAATCGATCCACCTCACAAGTCGACTACGCCAGAAAGATAAAGAATAGTTTAGGGATCATATTCAACTTACTCCCAAAGAATGGCTCTTTGAAAGAGATCAGTATTACACAACAAAAAGACAATCGTTCCACTTCCATCTACATTCACCAGTTTGATATTCTCCAAAGCCACTTTAATGGCTTAATCGAAATAGAAGAAGATTCATTAACCCAACACTTAAAAGTCAACGGACAACTAGACAAAGGAGACAAACGACTTCAAGTCAAACTTTACGGTCTCGATCAAACAAAAGTCAACTTGCCTTATATCACCCGTCGTTTTGAAGCCAACATTGCCTTCGACACCTTATCGTACGACTTAAATCTAAAGCCAGGAATCGACGCCCACTCCATCACCCTAAAAGGGAAAGCAGCCATTTGCGGTCTCACGATCTTTCATAAATCCCTGTCCCCCGACCCAATCTGCTTAGATCGTGGACAGTTAGACTATCACCTTAACATCAACCGTAACACCCTAGAGCTAGACAGTACTTCGACCGTCTTATTCAACAAACTACAGTTTCACCCCTATCTAAGAGCAGAGAAAAAGCAACATTGGCATCTGACCGCCTCAACCCACAAAGAATGGTTCCCGTCAGATCACCTATTCAGTTCCTTACCCAAAGGGTTGTTTACTAACCTCGAAGGACTAAAAACCAGCGGAGAATTGAGTTATCAATTCTTTACCGACATCGATTTTTCACAGCTCGACAGTTTAAAATTCCAGTCCGATCTCAAGTCACGTCAATTCAAGATACAAAAATTCGGAGCCACCAACTTAAGAAAGATGTCGGAAGAATTCCTATACACCGCTTATGAGAACGGACGCCCCCTACGAAGCTTCCTTATCGGACCGTCGTACGAACACTTCACCCCGCTCGACAGCATCTCGCCATTACTACAGATGGCTGTGCTTCAGAGCGAAGATGGTGGATTCTTCTATCACCGCGGCTTCTTACCCGATGCTATACAAGAAGCCTTGATCTACGACTTGAAAGTGAAGAAATTTGCACGAGGCGGAAGTACCATCAGCATGCAACTCGTGAAGAACGTCTTTCTCAATAAGAATAAAAACTTCATGAGAAAACTAGAAGAGGCCCTTTTAGTCTGGCTCATTGAGAACCAACACCTCACCTCTAAAGAACGAATGTACGAGGTCTATCTCAATATTGCAGAATGGGCACCGATGGTTTACGGCGTTCAAGAGGCGGCCCATTTCTACTTCAATAAACGTCCGTCGGAACTCAACACAGAAGAATCGATATTTTTGGCTTCCATTATTCCCAAACCCAAGCATTTCAGAAATTCTTTCCAGATGGACGGGAACTTAAAGGCCAATCTTGAAAGCTATTATCGCCTCATTGCCAAAAGATTGGCCAAAAAGGGATTGATCGATGAAGTAACAGCCGATAGCATCAAGCCGGATATAAAATTATCAGGCGAATCTCTACATGTCATCATGAATAGAGAAACGCCTGAAACAAAACCATCAATCCTAAAAAATAGTGAAGAGAAATAATAGAAATATAGTTAAGGTTATCGTCTACTAGAACCTCTGATCTCCGAACGTGATCTATCCGATCCCCCTGATCGGGAAGAAGAACTGCCGGACCTCGAATTGGAATAAGAGGTGGTTTGAAGAACTGTTCGTCCGCGGGAATCATTATAGGCCCGAGAATTTGACTCGCGACGATGATGATCATTCCCATTTGATTTCTGATAATTATGATCTCGTGAACTGCCATTGTCTCGAGAGTTGCGATTATCTCGGTAAATACGGTTATCTCGCGAGTGACGATGATGATCGGTGTCATACCTATACGATGGTCTACGAGAAGGTGGCGTCACATGAATCACCGTTCTTCCAAAATCAGAACGACAATAGGAGTCGTAAGAACGATGTCCCCGAATGCGATAAACTTCAGAATAGTGTCCCAAGTGAGGATGTCTGCCCCTGTAGTGACTCGCACAGTGAATCGTTCTCCGGTAGTGTTCCCCACAATAAGTCAGATAATGAGTCGGCCTGCCCCAATAGAAGAAATCGGGATTCGTATATGCCACATAGACTCTGAAGCCCCATCTACCATTGTTCATATACAACGGACGGCAAAAATAATCGATTCCAATAAATCGGCGGAACTGATTACCGCTCAACACAAAGCGAAGGTCATCATTACGAAGGTCTAACGCCTCATAGTAGTCGTCTAAAGCCCACGCCTCATCCCGTTCCATATTATCAAGCAGCCCTCCTATCGAAGAGATAAAGTCATAGTTGATCTCATAAATATCGTTGTACTGCGCTACATTCAGGTTAAGCTCATAAGCCATCTTATCCGTAAGGAAACGAGTCTCTGCACGCAACCGGGTATTACTCATTCGTGCATTCACCGTTGCACAACCAACCAGACCTATCAATGCTATAAAAGTAAATATTCGTTTCATAATCATTTCATTTTAAATTTCCTATTCTAAAACCAACTTTCAAACCCATTCCCCTCACTTAGTCGGAGGAAGAGCTTTTTAAACCCAGTCATCAGTGATGGGAACAAGACGAAGACGATTCATAAACCCTCAGCTCCTCATGCGTATCCATCCGATTAACGGCATTATCAAGAAAGTAGACCGTAACCACTGATGTATTTCCACTCGCCAATAGCGTTCTGAATTCCCAAATTTCGAGTTCCTCATCAAAACTCCGGTAACTTGGTTTTCCAAGATGCTTTAGCACCTCATCTTTACTCATTCCTTTCTCTATAGCCATCATACTTTTAATAGGTGTGTTCATACTGATACAACTTCCCATCAATAGAATGACGAACATCAAACCGATTATCACACTTATCTTTTTCATATGCTTAGAGATTAAATTATTTTTAATACCACAAAAATAGGGTGAGGAATCTCCCCACCCTTATGATTTTCTCTTTTCGTAAATAGGGATTTCCCTATTCTAAACTTAAGATCGTATAATCAGGTTTTCTTTCAAGACAATCAGTCGTTTCTTATAAAGATCACCGACCGCTTTCTTAAAGGTCTTCTTACTCACCCCGAACACGTCATAAATCTCCTCAGCAGGACTCTTATCCGTGATCGAGATCTTTCCGCCGTGCTCCTCGATATAATCCAATAGTTGTTTCGAGAAATCCTCGACTTTCTCAAACCCCGGTTTCTGAAGGATCAAATCAATCTTACCATCTTCGCGCACCTGTTTAATATAAGCCTTCACCTTCACACCGGTATGCAAAGAAGAAAAGACTTCATTCTCATAAATCAGTCCACTATATTTATGGTCAACAATTGCCTTGAATCCCAATTCTGTTTTTTGCCAGATCAACACATCCACCTCATCGCCAACTTCATATTCGGGCATTTCTTTAGAAAGGTAGCGTTCCACTTTAGCCGAAGCCACGATACGGAAGCTTTCATCATCCAAATGAGCGTGAATAATGTATCGATTACCCACCTGCATTTTCATTTTCTGTTCACTAAAAGGAACAAACAAGTCTTTCATGAGCCCCCAATTTAAAAAAGCCCCATATTGATTGACCCAAGCAACCTCCAAATAGGCAAACTGTCCCACCTGAACCAAAGGAGTCAATGTCGTCGCGATCAATCGCTCCTCATTATCCAGATATAAGAAAACGTTTAAATAATCGCCGATTTCCCAAGCATCAGGAACATACCGATTAGGCAAAAGGATTTCTCCCTCTTCGCCACCGTCAAGGTATAAACCAAAATCAACTTGTTTGACAATCTCTAATGCATTAAACTTTCCTAATTCTATAGCCATAGATTTTTCTATTTATTCTTATTACTGACAAATATAAAGCATATCTATGAGATCTCTCCCGCATCGTCCATTTTTTTATCAATGCAGCCCTACATTTACACTAAAAACGAATGACGCGGCTAAAAGTTCCGAAGCTCATCAAAAAGAAGAAAAAACAAATCCAACCGTTTACAAGACCAAACAAACGAGCAATCGATTGTGGCACTGATAAATAAGTATTTATTAAAGCCTCATCTCCTTAATCATGGCTCTTTTAACCTCAAAAACCTTAAACAAATTTTTCAGGATATCATTGCGATATTAAAAAGAATAATTATCTTTGCACCCGCAAACAAAGTTGGTGCCATAGCTCAGTTGGTAGAGCAAAGGACTGAAAATCCTTGTGTCCCCGGTTCGATTCCTGGTGGCACCACTTTTTGTATAATGAATCGGAATGTAGCGCAGTTGGTAGCGCACTACGTTCGGGACGTAGGGGTCGGGCGTTCGAATCGCCTCATTCCGAC
>JBKEDO010000044.1:0-23864 GCA_047975405.1 Bacteroides sp. | reverse complement strand
CTAATTAAATGGTTAAATGAAGGAATGAAGAACCTTGAGAAGAATCTTAAATTAAGTCTGGCGGAGTACAATCCCCGCCGGATTTTTTATATTGTGGTACATTGTTCGGCCACGCGAGCCGGGCATCCGTTTACGGTGGACGACTTGTTGGCTTGTCACCTGCAACGGGGCTTTCGGAAGATTGGGTACCATTTGTACATCACCACCGATGGGGTGGTGCATCAGACGCGCCCATTCGCTGAGGTGGGGGCGCATGCGCGCGGGTTCAACCTCAACAGCATCGGGGTGTGTTATGAAGGGGGACTCGATGCTCTGGGACATCCGGCCGATACGCGAACGAAGGCGCAGCGGGAGTCGCTCCGACGGGTCGTCGAGGAACTGAAGAAGGTGTTCCCTCGTGCCGTGGTGGCGGGGCATTATCAGCTTACGGCGAACATGCGTAAGACGTGTCCCTGTTTTGATGCACGGGCGGAGTATAAGTAAGAGCCTGTGCTAGGAATGGGATCGACAAAAAGAAGGTGACCTTGCTTCTAATTGAAGCAGGGCCACCCTTTTTTATTGAACCCATCTATTGGATCGTTTAACTATCACTCTGATTGTTTAGTTACCGGATCGTTTAACTCACCGACTCCCGTAGATCACATGGGGTAACGCATAGAAGATCAGTAGTGAGCATACAATTTCCATGAGGGGATAATAGTTGAAAAAGCAATCCTCACTTCCGCATCTTGAAACGAAATACCAGAAACAGAAACCGGCAACTGCACCACTCGACAGACTAGCGATCACCACCCATCGGGGTGGGTCGCTTTTTCGCTTTTGACGTTTTGCCTTTTCTCGTTCTAAAGCGCGTCTGTATCTACGTTTCATTAGAGTTCGACAGCAGACAGTTCTGCAAAGGCTTTCTGATAATCAAGTTCTGCTTTTAAAGCTTGATCGATCGTGTTGTAGTAAAGCCCCACTTCTACGATATAATCTAACATTGAGATCTGCCCGCTATCAAGCGCTTGTTTGAGCAGGGTACTGTTGTTGGCATTTTTCAATGATGTTCGGTAAGTCTCTGCCACTTTCTTCAGTCCCAGCGTACGAGAGTAGAGGGTTTGTAGCTGAATGAAGAATTGTTGCTTGGTATCAATCTTCCGACTTTCTGCCGCACGAACGGCGCTCTTGGCTTGTTTCACCCGGTTCTTATTCGACCATAGAGGGATCGAGATCCCGATCGATACGCCTTGATACCGTTGTCCGACGACTTTCTCACTCATATAACCGGTCGATAACGTGGGCAACCCCATGGATCGACTTAAAGCGACTTGCTTTTTGCTGAGCTCCACCTCTTGCTTGACATACGATAGGATTGGATTCTTCTCTTCTGCTATGCTGTACCATTGAAGAAAATCAATCGGCATATCGATGGCCTCAAACCGAGAGGGGTTGAAAGAGGGGACTTTCCCTCCATTCAACCGGGTCAGTTGGGAGAGGGCATTGTTGCGTTCGGTCTCGATGCGGGAGATCTCTCCTTTGACGTTGGATAGATTGAGTTGAGCGTTGTTGTATTCCAAGATATTGCCTTCACCACTCTTTAGGCGCTCTTTCTGTCCCACGGCAATGGCTTCGGCATGGGCTAGGCGGAGAGTCAGCTCATCCACTAGGGAATTGTAGTAGATCCAGTCTAAGTCGTAGTTCTTTGCTTCAAGCAAGAGGCTCATTCGGTCGGCCTTGTATTGCCAATCGACGAGCTTGTTTTGTTGATCGGCGACTTTCCTTTTCAAACCGGTGATGGTCGGAAAATCGAAACTCTGCTTAATGCTGAGGTCTTGGCGCTTTCCAATGGTGGAAGGGTTGCCCCAGAGATAGTTGAAACCAATCTCCGGGTCTGGTAAAGAGAGGCCTGTACGCTGACCTAACTTCTGTGCATCGGCCGACTCTCGCAAGGCTTTGAGCGTCGTATTGTTTTGTTCGATGGTGTTGAGCAACTCATCGATCGAGTTTTGTGCAAAGAGCGAACTTGTCGCTACAATTGCGATGAGGGTTAAAATGATTTTCTTCATGGTTATGCCTCCTTGATTTCGTCGTCGGTAATGACTTCTTCGACGATTTGTTTGTTGGTAAAAAGATACATAATCGGAATGATGAACGCGTTGAGCAGCGTTGAGGTGAACAGTCCCCCTAAGATCACGACGGCCATCGGACTTTGAATCTCATTCCCCGGTAGATCTCCCCCGATTGCCAAGGGGATAAGCGCCAATCCGGTGGTTAATGCGGTCATCAGAATCGGATTTAATCGATCTAAAGAACCGTGCAAGACACTTTCTTGTGCTGAATATCCTTCGTCTTGGAGGTCGTTGTAACGGGAGATGAGCAACATACCGTTACGCGTTGCGATACCAAAGAGGGATATAAATCCGATGATGGCCGGGATGCTGATGACCCCTCCTGTGATCCAGATGGCTACAACACCACCAATAATGGCTAACGGTAGATTGAGCAGGATAACCACCGATTGCGTCACACTCCTAAATTGATTAAAGAGCAGTAGGAAGATGGCGAATATCGAGAAGATCGATGTCATCATCAACGTGCGTGATGCGGCTTGCTCGCTCTCAAACTGACCGCCATACTCAATACGGTAGTTCTCCGGAAGTTTGATCTTTGCGTCTACAATCTGTTGAATGTCGGTTACAACTCCCAGCAAATCGCGACCGGCTACATTGGCGGAGATGACAATCTTTCGAGAGACGTTCTCACGGTTAATCGTGTTGGGACCAACCGAGGAGGTTATTTCGGCAATGTGACTGAGGGGGACTTTCCGCCCTTTGGCATCGACGATGAGGTTCCGGATCTTGTCGGCTGTCTCGCGACTGGCATCGTTTACCTTAAGCGTTAGGTTGAACGATTTGTTGCCTTCGTAAACTTGCGAAACGACTTCTCCGGCGAGCATGACATTGACGATCTCGGCAAACTCGGGAGGGGTGATCCCATATTTGGCTAATACTTCACGCTTGGGCTCGATCTTTAACTGTGGACGTTCGACTTGTTGCTCCACATTTAAGTCCGCAATCCCCTTAACGTCTTTAATGGCCCCCTTGATCTGATTACCGATGGAAAACATTTGGTTGAGATCGGTTCCGAATAGTTTGATGGCGATACTTGCGCGTGTGCCTGATAGCATCGCATCGATACGGTGGGTGATGGGGGCACCGACTTCGACGTTGGCACCGGGAATGTCTTTTACCTTTTCACGGATCTCGGCCAAGACTTCTTCTTTGGAGCGTTTGTCGAGGATAAAAGGAGCTTCTATCTCTGAGACGTTGACTCCTAAGGCATGCTCGTCGAGCTCGGCACGACCGGTCTTGCGGCCAACGGTTTGGATCTCCGGAATTGTCAGTAGCTTCTCTTCGACCATACGGCCAACCTTGTCGGATTCTTCCAAAGAGATGCCCGGAAGAGTGCTCACACTGACGGTGAATGATCCTTCGTTAAAAGGGGGTAAGAAGCTACGCCCTAAGGTGGTGAAGATCACGATGGCACCAATCAACATGGCACCGGTGATCGACAGCACGACTTTCTTATGCTGAAGGGCCCACGTGAGTAGTCTGTCGTATCCCTGCTTGAGCTGACGGGCAATCCAAGGTTCTTTTTCGGGCTCTTCATTGTTCTTCTTGGTTTTATTCAAGAGGTAACTACACAAGACCGGCGTAAGGGTTAAGGCGACTAGAGTGGACGCACATAGAGCCACGATGAAGGCAATGCCTAGCGGTGCCAACATGCGGCCTTCCATACCTGAAAGGAAAAATAGGGGCACGAAGCTGGCAATGATGATCAAGGTGGAGTTTAGGATAGGCATACGCACCTCCTTACTGGCATCGAAGATCACGGTCATCACGCTCTTGCGTTCGCTCTCGGGTTTGTTTCGGTTCTCTCGCAGGCGTTTGAACACGTTTTCCACATCGACAATGGCATCATCGACCAGTGATCCGATGGCGATGGCCATACCTCCCAGACTCATCGTGTTAATGGTAAGACCCATCCATTTGAGCGCGAGTATCGAGGTCACCAGAGCGAGAGGGATAGTCACCAACGAGATCAGGGTGGTGCGGACATTCATCAAGAAGATGAAAAGGACGATAATGACAAAGATCGCACCTTCGTAAAGGGACTTTTGTACATTATCGATCGAGCTGTTGATGAACCGCTCTTGACGATAGATGTCGGTGGCCATCTTTACATCGGCCGGCACTCCTTTTTGTAATTCCACAAGTGCGGCATCGAGCTGATCGGTCAGATCGAGCGTGCTGGTATTGGGCTGCTTGGTGATGGTCATGAGGACGGCCGGCTTTGTGCGCGTGGAGGCCAAACCGATTTGAGGGGCTTTATTGCCGATCTTCACCTCGGCTATATTTTCGAGTAGAATGGGGACATCGTCGACTGTCTTGACGACGGTTTTACCCAAGGCCTCTACGTTGTCGGTCGAAAGGACGCCACGAATAATATATTCGCTTCCATATTCGTACAACACTCCACCTGCCGCGTTCTGATTCATGTTTAACACCACAGCGTTGACTTCATTTAAGCCGATGTTGTAATGCTTCATTCGTTCCGGGTTAAGAAGGATCTGGTATTCTTTGATCTCTCCACCAAGAACGGTGACCTGTGCCACACCGCCGGTGGCCAAGATGCGTGGACGTATGGTCCAGTCGGCTATCGTGCGGAGCTCTTGTAGGGACGTGGTGTCGGAGGTGAGCGACACAAACATCAACTCTCCTAGAATGGACGATTGGGGGCCAAGTGTCGGATTCCCCACGTTGGAGGGGAGCTGATCTTTGACCATCGCCAGCTTCTCGGAGACAATCTGACGGGCAATGTAGATGTTGGTTCCCCAATTAAATTCGACCCATACGATAGAGAACCCGGTGGTCGATGAGGAGCGGACACGACGGACATCGGTCGCGCCGTTGACGGCGGTTTCGAGGGGAAAGGTGACCAATCGCTCCACTTCTTCGGGAGCCATGCCTTTGGCTTCTGTCATGACAACAACGGTAGGCGCATTGAGATCCGGAAAAACATCGACCTCCATATTGGTAGCGGTGAATATTCCGCCTATCATCAACAATACGGATGCAACGAGTACGACCAACCGATTGTTGAGAGAAAATTTTATGATCTTATTCAACATAGCTTAACTTCTTTCAAGGGTTAATGATTATGACCTTCGGGTATTGCACCGGATGCAGAGGCTAATTTCACTTGCGTCACGCCGGTTATAACTACCTTTTCGCCGCCTTGTAGGCCTTTGGTGATTTCAACGCGTTCGCCATTGTTCTGGCCCACTGTCACTTCTTGTTTGATGAAGGCTTCGGGCTCTACTTGAAGGTAGATGTAATGGACGCCTTGCTCATCGGTCAGCGCCGAGACGGGCACAGAGATGATATTTGTCCGTGGTGCGGCCAACAGGTAGATCTCGGCAAATGTCCCGGGAACAAGATGTCCGACGTTGTTGAACTCGAAAGTCACCGGAATATAAAACGACTCATTGTTGGTGGTTTTACCATAAGAGAGTAGCTTGCCATTCATCTCGGACAACTTATAGATGGTGGGATCGTAAGTGGTCTTGAAATTGGCGCTGCTGATGTTTTGCAGATCTTTAAAATACTTATCCGAGACTTCTGCGCGAAGTTGAAGATGACGGTTTTGAGTCACCGTGGCTATGGGCTGTCCTATAGAGACATAATCGCCTTGGCTCACCAAACGATTTTTAAGATAGCCATTGATCGGAGAGGGAACTCGGATACCCGATGTGGTGACATTGGCTGCTTGTGCCTCATAAGCGGTTTTGGCAGTCATGTATCTCGACTTGGTTTGTTCGAATTCTCTCGCGGAGATAATCTTATCCGCCACTAGCTTCTCGGCTCGTTGATACTCTTTTTGTGCGGTCTCAAAGGCTATCTTAGCTTTGATTGCCGGGTCACCTTCTTGCAGGTTCTTGGCCGAGATGGTGACGATGGCTTCTCCTGCACGAACAGCGATACCATCGGTAATAGAAGGGTTTACAAACGAGACAATGCCGGAGCTGGTTGCCGCTATGGTTTGCTCATTGCCTTGTGGAGCCTGAACTTGTCCGCTCGTCTTAATGACATGGCGGAATGAAGAAGGGCTGACGGTTTCGGTGGTTAATCCTGCCGCTTCGGCTTGCTTGGCGGTAAACGCAATCTCGTCGGCATGCTCACCTTCTTCGGCTTCACTGCCATGATCGTGACCATCACCTTCGGCATGCTGTTCCTGAGCTTCTTTCGAGTGATCTTGATCCTTATTAGTCGATGAATTGCAACTCACCATAAATAGTGAGGCTATTATGAATAGGCTAAATAGAGTTGTTTTCATTTTTTTTCTGTTTTAAAATTGTTTTGAGATGGAGAGTCCTCCTTGTTGTCCCATTTCTCTGGCATGTCCGGAAGTTGCCCGGACTCCGGTTTCGTGATGAGCCGACAGGGGTGCTATGGTTCCGTATAACATCAGTGATGTGGGAACAATAAACGACTTGACCGGAATGGAAACGGCGGATTGTAAACGATCAGATTGATCTCTATTTCTATCATTATCGGCATAGGACAACACGGGAAAGAATAATGCAACAAGCATTAGTACTTTCTTTTTAATCATGTTGATACGCTTTACCACACGATGTTGTGTGCGTTTAGAAATACAGAGTCTGAGGTGCCTCAATCGAGAGAGGCACATGGAAAAAGACCCGAGGATGGGGCTTTAGACTAGCGTAAAAGGAGGGGCTCTTAACCCGTTGGAGGGTATGACCTCGGTAGAGAGGTCATGGATGATATATGCACTATATAGAAGCTGTGTTCTGACGTCGATGTCGGAGCTAAGCGCACGATTTAACGGGGCTAGATCGGCCGATGGTATGAAATAATGGCCGGATGAAGCCGGATGTTTCTGATCTGATTTAGCCGTGAGGTACTGAACATTTTCAATACATAAAGTCGCCGTAACGGGCTTTGGTAGCGACTCTTGATGCTCGATGTAGTCGTGCCCGGAGCCGCTGTCTTGCTCGCAACGTTCAACAAGGCATGGTATACCTTCGTGATGATGATGAGGTATATAAGGGGCTATCAATAAGATGAATACTGATAGAACAATCCATGGGATGTGACGTTTTTCACTCAATGCTTTTGATGTTTATTACTCAATGCTTCTGATGTCTTTTGCAAATATAGGGGTCTCTTTCTGCAACCTGGTTGCAAAAGTCGATTATTCTTTAATTGATCTCCTCACAAGAGGTTAGACAAGTCGAATCCGGACTCTCTAACTCGATCGTAGAGTGAGTGATCTGGTATTCGGATGCAATTTCTATCACTTGTTGTTTGATTGCCGTGGGATCCTCTCGGCGAGTCACGAGATGTAGCGTCATGACGTGTGATTCGCCGTCAAGACTCCAGAGGTGGAGGTCGTGAATAGAGAGTATGCCATCGATCCTTAATAGCTTGTCTTTTAATTCATCGGTTGCGATATCTTCGGGGATCGCTTGAAGGAAGATCTGAAAGGTGGCTTTGATGTTTTTGTAGACGTTGCTCAGCACCCAAAGACTAATGCCCAGTGAAAGCAGGGGATCTAAACTTGGGAACTTGGCAAATTGCATGATCACGCTGACCACAAGTACGGCAATCCAGCCCAAGACATCTTCCATGATGTGCAAATAGACCGAACGCTCGTTGATGGACGAGCCTTTCTTTACCCTCAGTGCTGCAGCTCCATTGATCAGAACGCCGAAAATAGCCAGCCATAACATGCCTTGTGCATCGACTTCGGCGGGGGTGATGAGGCGTTTAACCGCTTCTATGATAATAAAGATCGAGCTGACCGTTAATACGCCGGATAGAAAGACACTTCCTAGCAATGAAAATCGCTTATAGCCATATGAGTATTTGGCATCTCTTTGATGTTTGGATTTCCGTTGTAGAAACCAAGCGATGGCTAATGAGAGTGAATCTCCAAAATCGTGTAAGGCATCGGATAGGATGGCAATACTGTTGGTCATGAGGCCTCCTACAAGTTCAATGACGACAAAGACTGAATTGAGAATAAAGGCAATCGAGATATTCTTCTCGGCATTACTTTTAGGTGAATGATTGTGATGATTTCCCATGATGGTTATGATTTAGTGAGTGAACATTTATTGCAAATCCCTTTAATAATGTAATTGATCTGAGTCATCGTGAATCCTTGGGGTAGAGGGATCTCCGGAATCGTAACACTGTCGTCCAGACAGAAGGTCTTTTTGCATGTCTTGCAGTAAAAGTGACAGTGTGATTCGTGCTCGTCACAGGCTCCGTAATTCGGGCATAAGCAATATTTCATCACGCCGCTTCCGTCTTCAATGCTGTGGACTAGATGGTGCTCTTCAAAAAGAATCAGTGTCCTAAAGATTGTGGACTTATCTATGTGGAGCAGAACATCTTCAATGTCACGAAGACTAAACGTGTTCTTTTGGTTGGTCATAAACTGAAAGATCAAAACGCGTGTGGTGGTTGGTCTGATTCCAAGATCACTGAGCAAATCTATAATAAAATCTTCTTTCATAATCGTCTGTTTTATCTGTTTGCAAAGATAAAAGGATTTAAATGCAAGTTGGTTGCAAAGTTTAAAGTCGAGAAGAAAAACGAGTAAGACGTCGTTTGCTTTTTAGAAATGCTATATTTGCAAAAGAAATATCAACTAACTTCTTGAGGACTAAAGGAGATAAGAGTGGGCAACTTCTTCATGTTCGAACGGAAGAGCAGCTTAGGAGACTTGTCGACCCCGAGAAACTAAAAGATCGCTTTCTCAAGAAGAGAAACGAAAAAAACCGCCAGAAAGACTATTTACTATTAATAAACACTTCAAAAAAATGAAAAGAAAACTTGTGATTTGGGCTTTTATTAGTTGCTTGACATTGGTTGTTCAAGCGCAAAAAGAAGTAAATTTAAGTTCTCCAAATGGGAAGATCAATCTTAAAGTCCGTTTGTCGGATCAGATCTATTATGATGTTCTTTGTGAAAATGAAAAACTGCTAACCGATAATGTGTTAAGTCTAACTATTGGTAAACAGACGTTAGGAAGCAATCCTAAGCTTGTGAAAAAGAAAATAAATCATGTTCAACAAACCATAAAGCCGGTCGTTCCTTTCAAACATTCGACAATCGATAATACATACAACCAATTGATGTTGTCGTTTAAGGGACATTATGTCGTGGAGTTTCGTGCTTTTGATGATGGAATCGCTTATCGATTCATAACCACTTTGAAAGACTCGATTGAAGTCACCAATGAAGATTTTCGTATTCACTTCCCCGAAGAATATACCCTTCATTTGCAGCAACCATACGACTTTAGAACAGCTTATGAGGAGCCTTATACACATTTAGAAAGCAATAAATGGAAAACATCCGACCGTATGTCTGTTCTGCCTATACTGATTGACACCAAAAAAGACTATAAAATTTTATTGAGTGAATCGGATTTGCAAGATTATCCCGGTCTCTTCTTAAAAGGAACTGACGGCCATGGAGCAACAGGTGTATTCCCAAAAGTTCCTCTTCTGTATGGCGAAGATGGAGATCGAAGTTTGAAAATAATTAAAGAAGCGGATTATATTGCTAAAACATCCGGTAGTAGAAGTTTTCCTTGGCGATATTTTGTGATCGTTAAAGAGGATAAACAATTGATCGAGAATACCATGAACTGCAAATTGGCCGGTGAAAATCAATTGTCGGATGTCTCATGGATCACTCCCGGTCAAGTGACTTGGGAATGGTGGAACGATGCTTCTCCGTACGGACCGGATGTTAACTTCGTATCCGGCTATAACTTAGAAACCTACAAGTATTATATTGATTTTGCTTCTAAATTTGGGATTCCTTACCTGATAATGGATGAGGGATGGGCTAAAGATACCTATAATCCTTATACTCCTAATCCTAAAATTGACTTGCATGAATTGATACGCTATGGAAAAGAAAAAAATGTGGGGATTGTTTTGTGGTTGACTTGGTTGGCTGTGGAAAATAACTTCGATCTATTTAAAACGTTTAAAGAATGGGGGATTAAAGGGGTAAAGATCGATTTTATGAACAGAAGTGACCAATGGATGGTCAATTTCTACGAACGTGTGGCTAAAGAAGCAGCTAAAAATAAGTTGTTTGTTGACTTTCATGGTGCTTTCAAACCATCGGGCTTAGAATATAAATATCCTAATATTTTAGCCTACGAAGGAGTTAGAGGGATCGAACAAATGGAAGGGTGTCTGCCGGATAACAGTCTTTACCTCCCATTTATGCGTAATGCCGTTGGTCCAATGGATTATACGCCGGGCGCCATGATCAGTATGCAGCCCGAAGTTTATGCCGCAAAACGCCCTAATGCAGCAAGTATCGGTACTCGTGCTTATCAAATGGCTTTATTTGTGATGTTTGAGAGTGGTTTACAAATGTTGGCAGATAACCCGACACTGTATTACAGAAATGCAGAATGCACTCAATTTATCACGCAAGTTCCTACAACCTGGGATGAAACCAGAGCGCTTGATGCTAAAATTGGTGAATATGCCATTGTGGCCAAACGTAAAGGGGGAAAATGGTTTATAGGGGGGATCACGAATAATAAAGAAAAAGAGAGAACATTTGAGCTTAGCCTTGATTTCTTAGAGGCAAACAAGGATTTTCATCTGACCTCTTTTGAAGATGGCATCAATGCAAATCGCCAAGCCATGGATTATCGAAAAAAAACGTCAACAGTTAATTGTAAAAGCAAAATCAAGATTAAGTTGGCTAGAAATGGTGGATACGTCGCTGTTATTGAGTAATCTTTGAGGCACGGGCGGAGTATAAGTAAGAATCTAACGATCATTTTTTAAGTACATACTTATAGCTTCGGTTGATGCGTAATTGATCTATTGAGTATAATAATCTAGTTGGTTGAATTACTATAATAGGGGATATTTTAATTGAAAAATCATTATTTTAAGGTATTGTAGTCAAAAAGAAATCTTTCGAACTTTGCACTGTAAAACGAAGAACTATTTTTTGACTGATGCAAACAACGAGGGATTATGCACGCAAGTTATTGCCTGAAACAGTGTGGAAAGTCTTTTTAAGGAAAGACTTTAAGGTTATGTCTATGCGTCAGACTAAACGATTGGGTATCGGTCTGAGCAATATCTATGATGATGATCTTTGCAAGAACGATTTATTGGCTGACTTGTTGTCTTCGCTTTTAGAGGCGATGAACAACAGTTTATTCTATCGAGCGAGCCGCGTGCAATGTGCGGCTCGCTCTTCTTTTTGAACAGAAACCTCTTTGGTGTTAAGTTATATGGTCCGATTGACATGATACTCAGTGGTGAAGGATCAGTAACTGAAAAAGATCTAACACTTTCCGATGGGAAGAAGATCAATATTTGTTTGAGATAGACAATTATATAGATAAACAATTATATAGATAAACAATGAAACAGAGAGTACTATTTTTTCTATTAATATTGATGCTCATGAGCATCAGTGTATCCGCCCAAACAGGAGGCGGACGAATTGCGGGCGTGGTTATCGACGATACAGGCGAAGAACTATTGCCCGGAGCAACCATTTTTATTGAGGCACTGAGAAAGGGCGACGTAGCGGATAAATACGGCGAATTTTCTTTTTCAGGCATTCCTTTCGGCACTTATTCACTCACCGTGAAGTTTATGGGTTATCACACACTAGTTAAGAGAGTAACCGTGAGTCAAGAGAGTGGGAAGAAGATTATTATTCGCTTGAAAGCCGAAGCTAAATCGCTTGACGAGGTGGTGGTGATGGGTAAAAGCGAAGCTCGTAAAATCCGGGAGCAAGCCATGCCGGTGACTGTCATCAGCATGAAGCAGCTACAGGGAACTGTGAGCGATGTACAAGGAATATTGGCGAAGACGGTAGGTGTTGCCATTCGTTCTTCCGGGGGGGTGGGGAGCACTTCCCGATTGTCTGTACGTGGTTTAGAGGGCAAACGTATTGGGTTTTTTATTGATGAAACGCCTCTGAATGACCAATCAGATTTTATTGACCTCAATGATATACCTATTGATATGATTGATCGGATTGAGATATACAAAGGCGTGGTTCCTGCCAAGTTTGGAGGATCGTCAATGGGAGGTGCAGTTAACATCGTCATAAAAGAATATCCGGATCGTTATGCAGATCTAAGCTATACTCGTGAATCGTTTAATGTCAATAAAGCGCAAACGGTGTTCAAAAGAAACTTGAAAGAGGCCGGATTGGTATTTGGCATTGGAGGAGGCTATACTTATGCTGACAATAATTACACGATGGAGTCTCCTTACGTTAAAGGATTGAAAATTAAACGTAATCATGACAATTTTAGGAAAATACTCGTAGGAGGAAGTCTTAAAGCCAAGAAGTGGTGGTTTGATGAAGTTGAGTTTGAACCTGTATTCATTGATACTTATAAGGAGATACAAGGTATAGAAACCGATATAAGAAAGGCGCATACAAGATCGCGTATGTATTTGTTAGCCAATAAATTGGAGAAAGATAATTTTCTGTTAGAAGGATTAGACTTGGATATGAGTACAGCGATTGGCTATACGCAATATGGACTGGTAGACACCGCTAAAGTATGGTATGATTGGAGTGGAGAGGCTTATCCCACTCCTTCGCTCTATGGTGGTGAACTGGGTACACGATACGCCTCAGAATCGGATAATAAGAAAGTCACATTGATGAATAAGTTGAATCTGGAATACCTCATAGATAAGCATCATTCTATCAGTTTTAATTCGGTTTTCACCTTGGCCAATGGGTATCCTTCAGACCCAACCAAGGAACAAAGTTTGGGGAAGAAAACGGATTTTGACTCGCATATGCGAAGCTGGACGGTAGGTCTGACTTACGATTACCGCACGGCGAATGATAAGTTTCTCAATTCGCTCACTTCGAGATATTATTGGTATTCGATGAATACCTCCTATCAAAATATTTATGTAAACATCCCTCTAGAGGATATTCATTTGAATAAGAACAGTATCGGATTTAGTAATGCCATGCGCTATCGTTTGACGCCCTCTTTTATGGCAAAATTGTCGGGTGGATATGATGTACGTATTCCGTCAGAGAATGAATTGTTAGGTGATGGCTATACCATTAGTCCGTCGGAGCGATTATTGCCTGAACGCAACTTGAGTGTGAATGCCGGTTTACTCTATGATCTAACCGGAACTCACCTGAGTAATCTCCAAATAGAATTGGGTGGATACTATATGTATTTGCAGGATATGATTCGTTTTACAAAAGGGATTTTCGGTGCTCAATACCAAAATTTCGGAGAAATGCGAACCCTTGGTGTGGAGTTTGAAGTGAAGGTCGACCTCTTTCCTTTCTTATATGGTTATGGTAATGTTAATTACCAAGATTTACGCGATGTAAGAAAGTATGAAGAAGGTAGTAATATACCCAATGCAACAAAAGGGAAACGAATGCCAAATATTCCTTATCTCATGGCAAATGCAGGCTTGGAGTTTCATAAAGAAAATCTTTTCGGTGGTAAAGGGCAAAACACACGGCTATTTGTCGATATGGCTTTTGTGGAAGAATATCTCTATGACTTTGAAATCACAGAAAATGCAAAACGGCGTATTCCTCAAAGTACAACGGTAGATCTCGGTTTTGAGCACAGTTTTATGAATCAGCGTCTGTTCCTTTCGGGAAAAATAAAAAACCTGACCAATGCCATGGTATTGTCGGAATTTAATCGTCCCCTGCCAGGCAGAAGTCTTGGCATAAAATTGCGATATGTTTTCAGATAAATAGAAATTAAGCAGTAATCATTAAAAGAGAATAAATAAATGAGAACAGTATTTAAAAATTGGCAAACGATAGCCATGAGTGCAATGATGATGTTTGTAACATCTTGTGAGAAAAATAATGGAGATGAACCAAACCCCAATAATCCTCTGGGAGGAGAAGGGCATATTCTTATAGAGACCACCGTAAAGAATGCTGATGGTGCAAGTGGACAATCTTATTTGCAACAGATACCTGCGTTGTCGGGCACATTGGGCATGACGAATGGTATTCAGACAGGGTTTGCAGCCTCTATCTCTATCGTGGAAAATGATGTCTTTGTCTTTCCTGAGCATGGTGGCAAAGGCACACAAACCATTATTCGATATGCGCGCTCTCAGAAAGGTTTTGAGAAAGCCGCAGAAATGCAGATTATTCCCGGTTCTTATCCCATTAACCTGATACAAGTGAGTGCAGAGAAAGCTTATATCCCCACGTATGTCTTGGGGCGAATAATGGTTGTAAATCCGAAGACTTTGGAAAAGAAAGGAGAAATAGATTTGAAGCCATATGCCCACAATGATGCAAGTCCCGAACCTGCTCACGGCATATTGCGTGATGGCCTATATTACTTGCCTCTCAATCAGCTTGGCGAAAACTGGATGCCTCTTGCAGACTATAGACAGGTGGACGTCGCTGTGATTGATACTAAAACCGACAAGGTGGTAAAAGTTATTTCCGAGAAAAAAAGCGGCCTTTGTTTTCCTACTCGTCCTTTCCTGAAAGGGATGGTATTTACAAACGAACAAAATGACATTTACATGGCTTGCACAGGTTATTTCGGATATGACCCCACATACTTGAGAAATGGTTTTGTTTGTATTCCCGCAGGCAGACAAGAGTTTGATGAAGCTAAAACATGGAATATAAGCCACACAAACATTGAAGGAAGCAGTTATAAACCGGCAACGGTGTTCAACTGCAAGTATATTGGTAATGGAAAGGTTGCTGCTTATGTCGGTATTGTGGAGCTAAATGGTAATAATCCTTATACGGCACGCAATTCCATGGCGGTGATGATTGATTTGAATGCTAAAACGATCAAGAAGATTGAAGGAATACCTTATACGGATGGTCATAGCGTGGCCATAGAATATCATGATGGCGAGATCTTCTTTGCTGCTTATGGTTTAGACGCTTCGGGAGTCTTTGCATACAATCTCGCAACCGGACAGGTGAGACAGGCACTATCGACAAGTGGAAATATTGCCTATATGCATTTTTTTTAACTAAGTAATCTCTTTTCAAAGAAATGTCATTTTCAAAAGAATATCTTTATGAACAATCTCTCTCAAATACTCAACTCCGCCACGATGGGAAAACCCCGTCGCCTGCGTCCATTGATCTATTGGACGGTTGCGGAATACTTCTTTCGCGGTGCGCCTTATGGGGCGATGCTACTTGTCGTCTGGGAGGTCTTTAAGCCTCTACAACATCCCGGAACGGCGATAAATATTGGGAATATCGGTTGGGCGTGCGTTTTGCTGGCAGTATCGCTTGTTTGCCTCTGGTTGATTAGCAAGAAAGCCTATCTTGTAGCCTATAGAGATGGCTACGAAATCTGTTGTGACGGTCGTCTCGCAGTGGTTGATCATCTGCGCCGGCTGCCGATGAGTTTCTTCAATAGTCGTGATCCCGGCGATATCGGAGCATATATCGTTAGCGATTACAACAACGTGGAGATGCTCACCACACATCTCATCAGCCAGTTCTTCGGTGCTTTGGCAATGCCTATTGTTGCTTTGGTGTCGCTCTCATTTTTCAACTGGCAATTGGCTTTGGCGGCAGCAGTTGTCATTCCATTGGCCTTTCCCATGATGCTGCTTACCAATCACTTTGTGGCAACCTTGGGAAAAAAGCATCAGAAAATAAAGACTAATGCCGCTTCGCGTATGATTGAATACATACAAGGTATCCGTCTGATTAAGGCGTTCAACCTGAGTGGCAATAAGTTTGAACGATTGGAACGGGCTTTTCGCGATCTTAAGCGAGAGAGCATTCGCTTGGAAGCCGCACCTGCACCTACCATCACGCTGGCTTCTACCTTGCTCAATGGCGGGCTGGTCTTGATTATGCTACTCGGCTGCTCAATGTTGTTGGATGCCAAAGTTTCCGTGCCCGTCTATATTATGTTCTTATTGGCAGGGTCTGCAATCTATGCTCCGCTTATCAACGCTCTGACTTTTATTGCTCTCATCAACTATATGAAGTTGGGAGCCGAACGCATTGATACTCTCTGCAAAACGCCGGTGCTTCCGGAGGGTACGATAGAGAAAGTTGCCCATTCGGAAATAGAGTTCCGTCACGTTAGTTTTGCCTATAATGCCGATACTCCGGTGCTTCGCGGGGTATCGCTTACCATTCCCGAAAAGGGTCTGACCGCTTTTGTCGGACCATCGGGATCGGGCAAAACAACATTGACACGCCTCATTGCTCGCTTTTGGGATGTGAGCGATGGAGAAATCTTGCTCGGCGGACGAAACATCAAAGATTATACCGTGCATACATTGATGCAGCAAATCTCTATCGTCTTTCAAGATGTGTATCTTTTCAACGATACCATTTATAATAACATCCGTGTGGGACGTGAGACTGCTACTCGCGAAGAAATCGAATCTGCGGCACGCAAAGCGCAATGTCACGATTTTATTACTGCCATGCCCGATGGATACGACACGATGGTCGGCGAAGGGGGAAGTACGCTATCCGGAGGCGAGAAGCAACGCATCTCTATTGCTCGTGCCATCTTGAAAGATGCACCTATCGTGTTGCTCGACGAGGCAACCGCTTCGCTTGATCCCGAGAATGAGGTACACATCCAAGATGCCATCAACGACTTGGTGAAAGAAAAAACTGTGGTCATTATCGCCCACCGCTTGGGAACGGTGTTGAGTGCCGATAATATTGTGGTGATTGACCAAGGACGGGTAGTGCAGCAAGGCAAACATCAACTACTTATCGAAGAAGAGGGATTGTATCGCAACCTTTGGGAGGAGCAGCAACGAGTGAAAGGGTGGAAGTTCTAATAATCTAATAAACAGAAAGATCATGAATATAAATAAACGCAAGACCGGGCTGGCACGGTTGATAGAAATTGCCGGAACTAAACGTCGATTGCTCATCGGAGCGATGCTGCTGGCAGTCATCACTGCCATCGTGCAGTTTGTACCGATCATGGCGGTGTATAATATTCTCATCGAATTGGCGGAGCATGCGCTCGATCCCTCATTGATTGACGAGGCATACATTTGGCGATGGGCCTATATTGCTTTGGGAGCTTTTTTTGCCTTCGGAGTGCTTACCTTTGCTTCCTTAATGCTTTCGCACATTGCTGCTTTTAACATTCTCTATGAAATACGGATGCAGTTGGCTCAAAAGATGACTCGTCTGCCTTTAGGCTTTTTTACCCGTCGGGCTTCGGGAGAATTGAAGAAGATCATGAGCGATGATGTAGAACGCATCGAACTATTCATTGCCCACCACATTCCTGATATCGTAACGGCTGTATTGTTTCCGCTGATGCTCGTTGGTTATATGTTTGCTGTAGATTGGCGGTTGGCTATGGTAGTCTTGGCAGTATTGGGCCTAGCGTTCTATCTAATGGTTCGGATGTATACCGGTAAAACCGTTCGAAAGGTTTCCGAGCGATATGTGGAGACTTTGGGGAGGATGAATGCCGGCATCGTAGAATATATTCGTGGCATTCAGGTCGTTAAAACTTTTACAGAATCGACCGATGCTTATCGTAAACTGAATGATGATATCAAGGAGTATCGCAAATTTGCCAATGATGTAAACGTGCAGTATCAGCCCACCTATGTGGGGTTTCTCACTATACTTTCTTCGGCACTGCTCTTTATCATCCCTGTGGCTGTATGGCTACTTGTGGTAAATGCTTCGTATGCGGCTTTTGTGCCTGTGGTGCTTATGTTTTTGCTTTTCGGCGTAGCTGTCTTTTTTCCCGTGCTTAAACTCTTGTGGATAGGTAGCTTTCTAAATCAGAACAACATGGGCGTGCAGAAGATTGATGATATTCTTTATATGGATGAAATTGAACAATCTACCGCCCCTCAACTACCCAAAGATGCTTCGGTAGAGTTTCGTAATGTCTCTTTTGCCTACGACACCGTGCCGATACTTAAAAAGATATCTTTCATCGCCCATCCGGGCACGGTAACGGCACTAGTCGGCCCTTCCGGAGCCGGCAAAAGCACTGTTGCCATGCTTGCTGCTCGTTTTTGGGACGTTCAAAGTGGAGAAGTGTTAATAGGGGGAGTGCCTGTCAAAGATATCTCCACTTCTGTGTTGATGGATAATATGGCTTTTGTTTTTCAAGACAATATGCTCTTTTTCGATACCATAGAAGAGAATATCCGTATGGGTAACAAGAGAGCAACCTTTGAGGAGGTAGCACGGGCTGCCTGTGCCGCTCAATGCCATGAGTTTATAGAAGCTCTGCCCAATGGTTATCAAACATTGGTGGGCGAAGAAGGCACTTATCTTTCCGGTGGTGAAGCACAACGCATTGCTTTGGCTCGCGCCATATTAAAAGATGCTCCTATTATTCTACTAGATGAAGCCACTGCCTTTGCCGACCCTGAAAATGAGGGAAAGATATTGGAAGCATTCTCTCATCTGATCAAAGGGAAGACAGTACTGGTTATTGCTCATCGACTGGGGACAATTACCAATGCCGACCGTATTTTGTATGTGGATAAAGGCGTCATAGCTGAAGAGGGTACCCATGAGGAACTGCTTGCAATAAACAGACAGTACGCTCGTATGTGGGAAACCTATAATCGAGCAAAGGAATGGACGATTGGTGGAAAAAGTGAAATAAATTAATTAAAAAAAATAATAGTTATGAAAAAAATAGGAATTTTTTATGGTTCTAATTCAGGCAACACACAAGCTGTTGCTGAACAAATAGCGGAAAATCTCGACATTGCTAAAGAGGAGATTCATGATATTGCAAACACGGGAATGGACAAGATGAGCCATTATGATTATTTACTTTTAGGCTCTTCTACTTGGGGGTTTGGTGATATTCAAGATGATTGGGACTTGTTGGAATTGGAAAGATTGAATCTCAGTGGTAAAAAAGTTGCTTTGTTTGGGACAGGAGATTCTTCTTCTTATTCGGAGACGTTCTGTGATGCTTTAGGACAACTCGCCGAAGCTATCGAAAAAACAGGGGCATTGTTGGTTGGTAATAAAGTGAATAGTTCGGATTATTCGTTTGATTCGTCGGTTTCGGAAAAAGATGGCTTTTTCTGCGGATTGGCTATTGACGAAGATAATGAGCCGGAGAAAACAAATGCGCGTATTGCAGAATGGACTAAGCAATTGCATCTTGATTTCGAATTGTAATTATGGAAAGATTAAAAACTTTTGGACGAAGAATCTGATTTTAAGATTTTATAAACTTAAAATCTAATGGTTCGATAATAGGCCTATTGCTTAATGCAGTAGGCTTATTGTGTTTATATAATGGTTGTGATTAACGCGTTTTGTGAAATTCTGGTCTGATTCGTTTTTTTTTATTTTTGATTGATCAAGAAGAGCCTTTATTCTAACTTTTTGTGCGTTTTGACGTTGATATATAAAAATATGTCTACTTTATGTAAGGCATTGGGTGTTTGTTCTAATATTTTTGTTTTTAACGTTTTTTTAAACTTACAAACTATGAAAATAATGTACATCAATGAACACAAAGCGTGCGAACACTACATCAATGATTATCAAGTTGGGTTTTCTTATCATAAAGCAACGGCAAAGAGTTCTTTTAAAATACAAAATCAAAAGCAAGATTGTATTGTTTTTCTTTTGGACGGCGTGTTGAACGTGGAAACAGAGCGTTGTGAGGGGGCTCTGGTGGAGGCGCGTCGGATGTTTTTTATTGCGCAAAATGAGGTGCATCTGCTGACGGCGGTCACAGAGGTCACCACTTTGCAGTTGCTTTTCAATAATAAGCCATTTGTCTGTGATAAGTTCTTCTTGAAGGATATTGCAAAGAAGGATTTCTGCGTTGAGTTTTATCCGCTTCCCATTTTCCCGGTAGTGGACGATTTTTTACACCAAGTGATTTCGTATATCGATTCGGAGATGTTTTGCCGACACATGCACGACTTGAAACAGACAGAATATATCTTTTTACTTCGGGCATTCTATGCGAGGGAGGAACTGGTGCGCTTCTTCTCGCCCTTGCTCACGAGCGATTTGGATTTCAGGGGACTGGTGTTGATGCATTACCTCAAGGCGAAATCGGTGAAAGAGTTGGCCGGTAGGCTGAATATGGGGCTGCGGACTTTTGAACGTAAGTTTAAGGAGACTTTTCATGAAGCACCGAGTCGCTGGATGAATCACCAGAAAGGGATGCGGATTGGTCGCGACTTGGCTAACTCTGATCTGTCGATTGCCGATCTGATTCAGAAATATGAATTTTCATCGGCGGCTCACTTTACGACGTATTGTAAGAAAATGTTGGGAGATACGCCAACGGTGATTCGTCATAGACGGGCGGAATCGGAGACGTAAAGTTTAATAGATCTGCAACAAAGCTGTCGGTTATGTGTAAAACATCGGCAGAAAAGTGTAAACCTTTTCGAATTGTAGGGTCGTATTTTTGCAGCGTGAAACTTTAAAATTGGAAAATATGACATTAAGAATGATTAGAATTTCATTGCTGACTACTGTGCTGTTTATGTTTGGATTGATGGCTTGCACCAATCTGGATATAACGATGCCTAAGGGGCCTAAGGGAGATACCGGGCTTTCGGCTTATGAGGTTTGGAAAGAGAGTGTGTTGAATGGCACGGTGGAGTGGCCGAAGAATGAGGTGGAGATTCCGGATTTCTTTAAATTCTTAAAAGGTAAGGATGGAGTTAACGGAACGAATGGAATAGACGGGGCCAACGGAAAGAGTGCTTACGACATTTGGAAAGAGACGATCGCCTCGGGTGAGGTGGATGATCCGCATAACCCGGGACAGAAATGGAATGCGAGCAAGAACTCGGTGCAGGACTTCTGGATCTTCTTGACGGGAGCTACGGGCGAGAATGGACAAACGCCTCATATCGGCGATAATGGACATTGGTGGATCGGAACAACGGATACGGGTATTCCGGCTCAGGGAGAACCGGGTACTAATGGTCAGGATGCTGTGCCGCCAACGGTGACGATCGGGGAAAACGGCAATTGGTTTATCAATGGCGTGGATACGAACAAACCGGCATTTGGTAAGGATGGTGCGAACGGTACAAACGGGTCGAACGGGACGAACGGAACAAACGGCAAGAGTGCGTATGAGCTTTGGAAGGAGAGCGTGGAAGCCGGATGCGATGGTTCGGGACCGCAGGTGATGGATCCGCATAACCCGGGATTACCGTGGGATTGTGAGAAGACGTCGCTAAACGACTTTTGGGAGTTCCTTCGTGGAAGTGACGGTAAGGATGGCGAGAATGCACCGATCGTGGTTGAGGTTGGAAAATATAATGTGATTCCTCAATATTGGAATGCGGAACTGGCGGAATATGTGGTGCCTTCGGATGGATCGGTGATCTTCCAGGTTTACGATAAGTCGGGTGCTATTGCACCGGCGGGAGCCGTGGTGAAAGGGTTGCCGGGGCTTGACCAGAGTTTGGAGTTTACGACAGATAATAGAGGACTGTTTAAGGTGCCTGCGGCTCAATTACCGAACTTGAAGATCTTGGCCGAACGAAAAGGAATCACGGCGAGCGTGACGATCAACGGGGTGACGGAGCCGTCGGCAGCTAATACGATGGTGCCGAACCGAGTGAATACGCGATTAAAGGTAACTCAGGTGTATCCAAGCAATTGGGGGACGAACGATCCGGTGATCCGTGTGAGTTATAAGATTGAACGTCAGGTGAACGGAGTTTGGAATCTCTATCCTAATGATATCCAGAAACCGGCGGTTTATGTCGGATTGGTTAAGAATATCGCACAGCCGGTCGACGAAGCGAATGTGTTGAGTGATGCGGAGACGAGCCAGTGGAGACGAACTTATGGTACGGATTTTGTCTATATTGCCCGTCCTTATGTACTGACTCCGAGCGAAAAGGTCTATGTACAAACTCCTGCAGGAGCAAACAGTAATCAGAAGAAGTTTGAGTGGGACGGCACAAATCATTATTTTGCAATCTTCTTTGGCGATAATAACGGTTCGAATAATGACTACGGACAGAAGGTGTTTGCGGAAGATAAGATGTGGTCGCCGGAGGTTAATCCGATTTGTGGACTGAAGAATATCAAGTTGGAGATTAAGCAGGGGGTGTCGACTCTCTGGGGAGAGTTCGATGTGGATCAGTTGAGTTATTTCTATCCTGTGGGCAGTTATGTGAAGGACGCAACGTCGTTGATCTGGAGTCCGAACGGAGGACAGGTGGCTGCACGCGACATCTCGGATAGTTATTATTTAAGATTGGCCATGACAACGAATGTATCGGGAACTACGGGTACGGTATATGCTTCGTCTAAACGTCCGATCTTCGTGAACAGTCGGTTTAAGTTGGTGAGTGCGTATCCGAATAATTCTATTCAGATTATGAATAGTAGCAATGGGTATTATCGCGATTACTATGCGTATTATCTGCGTCAGAATACGTCTACCGGTGAGTATTTCTTAGAAAATTATTACGATGCTCAGCAGAAGGTTACGGTGCCGGTTGAGGATTGTCCGGATGATTTTTTAAACTAAGCATTAAAGTAAAGGAATATGATGATGAAAAATAGATGGATCTATGGGGTTGGTTGTCTTTTGATTTCGGGAACGATGGTCATGGCACAAACACAGCCTTCTTTGGGGGAGGTTAAACCAGAGGGTACCCTGCAGAAAAAGACAAAAGCGTGGGAGTTTGGCTTGGGAGGAGCACTGATTAACTGGAATAGGGTCTCACTCACGGGTTTTCAGAATTCGGGTGATCAGTATCGGTACAATTTGAAGGCGCATCATCTGATGGGTGGAGCGAATCTCTATATCGCCAGAGAACTGAATTCATGGTTTTATTTGGATCTGCAGGGTACTGTTGGTACCGCCAAGAATGAGGTGGCGGTCGACGGTAAGAAACGTAACTTCCTATATATGGGGGGCTTGGGCTTACAGTGGCGTTTGAGTCCGCTGTTTAAGTCGAAGTATGTGGAGCCTTATCTCCGTGTCGGGATGAACTACCTTTATAAGGATTTCAAGACGATCTACACCGGCGGGTTTGTCGATGACGCCACGGGTGAGGCGCAGTGGGTGGCCTCGGATACGTGGAACCCCGACGGACGGTCGAACGATAAACGGTCTTTTCTTCCTCTCTCGCTGGGAGCAGGGGTGAACGCTTGGCTGAATAACTCGCTGGGGTTGGGACTGCAGGCGGAATACTTGATGCCGATCGAGAAGAACTTACCACGATTTGCGCAGATGACGTTACGGGTGATGTGGCGCATCGGGGGAAGTGACAAGCGACCGGAACCACTGGTGAGATATGTGGAGGTGGAGAAGCCGGTTGAGCGGATTGTAGAACGGATCGTGGAGAAAGAGGTGCCGGCAAGGCCACCTGCGGTTTCACAGATCTGTGAGATGATCGATCATGTGAACTTTGAGTTCGACAGTGATGTGCTGACCGAACAGTCGGAAGCGTTGCTCGACAAAGTGGCGTATTTCTTGAAACAGTTCGACCATCAGCATTTCTTGATCACCGGATTTACCGATGCTAAGGGTAGCGATGGCTATAACATGAACTTGTCGAGAAATCGTGCCCGAGTGGTGATGGAGGCGCTTCAGAAACGAGGCGTAGCCGAGGATAAGTTGAAAGCGCGTGGCATCGGTAAACGTGCGGCAGCGATGTTGCCGGGCGAAGTAAACCAAGTGCGTGAGGGAGATCGGAAGGTGACGATCGAACGGATATCGAACTTGGAATACTGGAACAAGTTGCCTAAACAGGAGAAATAATCCATGATCCATGACTTAGTGGATAACTT
>JBKEDO010000004.1:0-42281 GCA_047975405.1 Bacteroides sp. | reverse complement strand
CATCATTAGGGCGCTGGTTAGAAGGAAAAGGCAGATTGAGCAAAAGCTCTTCTTCACCGGTAGAAAGATGAAACTTTAAAATTCGATCTTGAAGAAAAAGCAACACGACATCCCCTTCAAACGGAACGATAGACGAAAGCATTGCATTAAACACATGATGCTGAAAAGTCTTGGTTATAGTGTTGTACTCATGAAGTGTTCTTCCCTCGATATCGACCCATAAAAAAAGAGATAAATCAGGAAGCCATATTGCTCCCTCACCAGTCATGTTCTTGTCGTTATAAAATAGTTGTGCAGTCATGGTAAAAGTATTAAGTTAATCGTCTTGCATCAAAGCAGACCGTCCACCATCCATCAAGATCGTTGTTCCACTAATAAACGAAGCCGTAGGTGATGCTAGATAAACACAAAGGTCGCCCACTTCATCGACCGTTCCGATCTTCTTAACAGGATGCAAGTCAATTGTACGCTGCCGCTCTGCCTCCGGATCGGGGAATGAGTTAAACCAAGAATCATTTCCGGGAGTATCAATAAATCCCGGAGCAACCCCTACCGTACGTATCTTGGGCCCCCATTCGATGGTCAAACTTCGTACCAATCCCGTAATAGCAGTCTTTGTCACATTATAAGGAAAACACCCGGGGATTGAGCTATAAGCATGGTTTGAGGTCATCAGCAATACCACCCCATGATCACTTGCCTCCAAATAAGGTTTAGCCGCCTTAGCCAATCGCCAATGAGACGCTAAATTGAGATCGATGTTATATTGCCATTTCTCTTCGCTACATCCTTCTGCTCCTTCGAACACATTCACTCCTGCATTCGATACCACCACATCTATTCGTCCAAACTGAGCTACTGTCTCATCAATATAATGCACTAAATCGCTCGGATTAGTCACATCAACCTGTACATAATGAGCTTTTCCACCTGCCAACTCGACCGTTTCTTTGAAACGATCGACAGTCTGATCATCACAAGGTTTTCTTGAGCATCCAACCACAATTGCTCCCGCATGCGCAAAAGAACGGGCAACTCCCAATCCAATACCAGACGAGACCCCTGTGATCAGAACAACTTTATCACTAAAATCAATATTAAAACTCATGCTCTACTAAATATAAAAGTTATCAGGAGCATTTTCTGTAATTCCCGGATGAGCCTCCATTTCCTCTTCAACCAAGTCGACACCCAAGCCCGGACGATCGGACAAATGTAACATGCCATCGTACACCATCTCAGCAATCGGACGATCGATCACTGTATCACGCCATGCGACATCATTAAACATAAACTCTTGACGGAAGAAGTTCGGTATAGCCGCACAAACATGTGAAGAAGCTAAAGTCGACAACGGACCATTCGGATTATGCGGAGCAATCAATACATTGTAAGCTTCGGCCATAGTCGCCATCCGTTTCATTTCTGAAGGACCACCACAACGGGTAATATCCGGCATGATCACATCACAAACATGCTTTTCAAGAATAGGTCGGATACCATAACGCGTATAGTGACGTTCGCCAACACAAATAGCCACATCCGAAGGAATACGTTCGCGCATCGCCCGAAGTGTCTGTGCACTTTCCGGACCGGCAGGTTCCTCATACCAGGTTATATCGAGTTTGGCCAAACGTTCCGCCATCTTAACCGCAATACGATAGTTCAACATCGCATGCGTCTCAATCATAATATCAACCTCAGGCCCAACAGCATCACGCACCGCTTTCGATACATTAAAAGCCAAATCTTGTTGCTTCGCACTCAACGTCAAGTTTGAAGCCAAATCCTCGCCATAAAAATAGTTTGTATGAGCAAACGGATCGAATTTTAATCCGGTAAAACCGGCATCCATCACCTTACGCGCTTGGTCAGCATAGTCTTGTTCGTTATGACCACCACCGGTAAACCAATAGTTGGCGTACAATAAGATATCTTTGCGGTAAGCGCCACCCAATAATTCGTAACATGGCACTCCCAAGACTTTTCCTTTCAAATCAAGCAACGCCATATCAATGCCACTGATTGCACACATGCTAGCCCCATACGGACCAATCCAGTTTAAGTCGCGATATAACTTCGTCCAAATAAAATCGGTCTTCATCGGGTCCAACCCAATAATGCGCTGACCAATATGTTTAGCAGCCTCATAGATAACCGGGCTACCCGGCCAGTTCGTTGCCTCACCCACACCGGTATAACCTTCATCCGTATAAATCTTTAATAAAGTCCAATTATATTTAACGCCTTGAACCAGCCACACTTTAACATCTGTAATTTTCATAATACTATCTTATTTTATTCTTATCAAAATCGTTTCTATTCGAAGAACTACATAATTCCATACTTATCGAAAGCTTCACGGGCCTTCATTCCCTCTTTGATCTTTTTGAGAACCATACGTTCGCCGCGTGCTTTCTCAAGAGCACGAGTAAAAACCTCTTCTTCGATCTCTTGTGGAACCACACAGACCCCATCAATGTCGCCAATGATGACATCACCGCAATTTACACGGACTCCTTCAATCTCAATCGGCACTCTAAAGTCAATCACTTTTCCGCGAGGGGCTTGGTCTTGAGCATAGGGGCCATAAGAGAAACAAGGAAAATCAAGATCAAGAATACCATTCGTATCTCTAGAATAACCATTAACAACTGCTCCGGCAGCTTTGCATTGAATAGCCCGTGCACTCATCAACTCGCCCCATAAGGCGTAATTGGGTGACGATCCCGAGCAAATATAAACCTCATTCTCTTTCAAATCGTCCAGAGCCTCCAACATCAACCCAAAGGAGCGTTGAAGCAACGGATTGTTTCCAACATTTCCCTGATTCTCAATCACGTCAGCCTCCAGAACCGTCATCGCACGCCCGATTAAGAACATATCATCGCGCAACGGACGAATACAAGGGGGTAAAAACTGATGCGTATACTGCATCTTATCCATAATATCACCCACTACAGCGGTATACAACTCCTTATGAGCAAGCGCAAAAAGCTCGCTATCACTACTCCATTCTTTCATTTTATATGAATACTATTTATGATTTATTTTTCGAGGATTCACGCCAACTTGCTTTTTAAAGATGCGTGAAAAGTATTGAGGAGACTGGAATCCAGATTCGTAACAGATCTCCTTTATACTCAATTCACTGATTCTCAAAAGTTCAATGGCATGATTAATTCTTATTTGATTCAGATACTCTATGGGGGCTAAGTTTAAATGTTCAGCAAAAATCTTGCGTAAGTAACGTTCACTGATCTGAGCTTCATCAGCAACCTGTGTTATTGAAATTTCTTTCTTAAAATTCTCGCGAATAAACCGAATCGCTTTCGTCATCGCAGGATTAGATCCAATAGGCAGATAGGCCTCATCCATGTGCCGATAAATCAGAATCAACAATTCGGCATAATACATCAACACCAAGTAATCGTAATAGGCTTTCTTTGTGTTTAGCTCCGTTACAATACGTTGAATAGCCCTCATGATTCTCACATTATTGACAATTTTGATCACACTATTTGTGGCAGAGAATAAACTCAGGGGAGTAAACAAGTCGGACTCACCCACAGCCAACACACTCGTAAAATCATCAAAGACTTCCGGCAAAAATTCGAGTTGCATCAAAGTACACCCATCATTACCTGCCTGAAAAGAGTGTATCACATCAGGACAGATAATCATTAAATCATCTTCCTTAAAGCTGATACTTTCATTTTGCAATTGAATGATGCAACTCCCTTTCTTTACATAATTGATTTCAATGCGATGATGCTGATGTTCAAAATACTTCTCCGTAGGCACAAACGAGATGAATCGAAACACATCGGCCAGTCGTTGTCCTTTTAAATTTTGAACAATGCTGTTTAACTTATCAAACAATTTATTATTCGCTTCTTCCATCATTTCGTCCTCATTTTAATAGATCCCTTTATCACATCTCCCTTTTTAATCGGTCGACGATATTTTGAATAATAGCTTCCCAAAAACATTTCATTTCCCGGTGAAACAAAATCCGCCACTAAGAAATGGATGTGATTACCCTCTTTCCACGATCTCCAATGTTGCTTTCCATTGGAAATAATGATCAGTTCACGATTGGCAGTCGCGCTCTTTAACCCGGCAAACCAGATATTCTTACGTGTTGAGCGGAAATCATTACTACCCAATTCATTGGCGTCATAACTCCACGCCCAAGTGGGAGCCGTACGGGAAGAAACAGAATCAGGCACTAAATTATACTTCAATAAAGCCTCTCCTGATGTACGTCCGATATGATCATCGGGATAAACACTCCACAGTCCATTACGTCTCCAGAATAATTGATCATAAGAAAGAGGCGCTTCGAACACCAATCCCCACTGACGAGGATTAACATCAGCCAGAGCTTCAAACTTGTAATCGACGCTTAGTTCACCATTTGCATTGATGATTAATGAATACTCTCCTTTAAATTCTTGATATGAGCCAACAACCGTTACAACAACATCCGTATCCACTTGATTCGCTGTGATCTTTTCGACTTGCCATTCACTACAAACCTCATTAAAGGCAGGGGTATGTGCATTATGATTAGGATAACACCCTCCCCCCGTAAGCGGGAGAGCCATCAACCAAGGTCCGCCGGTGACCACCTCTTGTCCTTCCTTCTTTAAAGAAAGAACTTGTCCGTTAGATTTGCTGATCAGACACTCAAATCCCCTTCCGGTGATTTTAAACGCTGTTTTACGACTAAAAAGTTTAGTTTTAATCTTCGCCATACTTTCCACTTTATTGGCCAACTGTTCTCCTACAGGAATTACGTAAGTATCCACCTCGAAGCCACGAGGATCAATAAAGTGGAGTGATAAGGCATGAGCGGTTTGAGGCTGATCCGCTTTAATCTTCATCGTACCGGTCTGACCAGGCTGAGCAGATAAAGAAGCATAACCACTCTCTTCACCGAACGTCCAACGTACTTTTAATTCGGCCAAATCCATAAACTGATAACGATTCTCCACATCAATAGTCCATTCGGAAACCTGATCTAATGTCTTCGTCAACACCTTTACCGGACTGTAAGTCTTCTTCATATCCCAATATTCAGGTTTAGGGCGTCTCCAACCATCAATAATTCCCCATGCGCCATAACCGACGGCATTCCCGTCAGGTAGTTGAAAAATATCATCAATCCCGGACCAAATAGAGCCACCAAGTACTCCTTTAGTCTTATACATATTCTCCCATGTTGGAGCTAAAGCTAAAGCCCAGTCACTTCGCACCCCGGGATCAGTAACCAGTTCACTGCGATTATAAACGTTCAAATGACAAAACTCACCATACGTCATCGGCCGTTTGCTTTCAGCGGCAACCTTATAACCATCGGGACCAGGATAATGAATATTAGCGATCGGCGCATCACTACCTTGATTATTAAATCCACCATAAGCTTGATCATGGAACGCATAAGGACGAGTGGTATCGGCCTGTTTCATATACTCTCCAACTTGAGCAAACTCTTTATTCCAATACGATTCATTGGCCATAGACCAGAATAAGATAGACGGATGGTTACGATAAAAATGAATCGTTTCCATGTTTGCCTGTAACACATAAGCATAATACGATGGATCTCTATAATTCAACTTCTTCCAATTCTCATTAGCATGATGTCCAATCCAGCAAACAGGCGATTCGACTTCGACAAATAGTCCCATCTCATCACATAATTCGATAAACTCCTCAGCCGGTGGATAATGTGAAGTACGAATAAAGTTACAGTTACCGTTACGATAAAGCTCCACATCTTTTTTCCAAAGTTCGGGCGATAAGGTTCTACCCATCAACGGATGAACCTCGTGACGACAAACGCCATGTAGCTTAACCGCTTTTCCGTTAACGATCAGTTCATTCCCTCTGACTTCAACTTCACGGAAACCAATCTTTTTATCGACACTTTCGGCTAAGGTATCATTCAGATAAAGACGAGTCGTCAGGGTATATAAATTAGGATGCTCATTGTCCCACAAGCGAGGTTGATCGACTTTCATCTCAACCCATCCTTGCCAAGTCTCGCCGGCTTTAATGAGTGGAAGAGGTTGAGTCGCATAGACATGATATCCTTCTAACATCACGCGAACCGAAGCCTTCGTGTAATCTACCCGAGAGGAATTTTGTATCTTTAAAAAGACCTTCAATTGAGCATCGCGATAAGCCTCATCCAAATCGGTCACCACTCTCAAATCCGTAAGATGCAAATCGGGTACCGTAAACAATCTGACTTTACGCGTAATTCCTCCTAACTGATGAGCCGCATATTGTGTCAAACTCCCTAGCATATCAGCTAACGATTCGCTACGCACCTTTAAAGACAACACATTTCCATTCGGCTTTAAATTGTCAGTGATATCCATTTCATAAGGAGTCATGCCTCCCAAATGATACCCAACTTCATGATCATTCACATAAACATGATACTCACTGTGTACACCATCAAAACGTAGCTTCACACGGTTAGACAACCACGAATTCGGAACAGAAAAAGAGGTTTTATAACGGGCCCATTGAGCCGAATCGACTTTAAAACCCTGCATGGCCCATTCACCAGGTACGTTGATCGGCTGCCAATCATCAGAATGATCATCGGGTGAGAACATCCAATTGGTGTTAAGAGTCATTGAAGGTTCGTAAACGTCTTTAACCTGCTGCGGTATGGGCGTATAAATAGGAAGTTGAGGTTCAACCTCTACATGGCGATTGATGACATAGGTCTTCATCGCTTTAAGAGCATCTTTCTTATCGCCATCAAATGGAGTCAACTGTTTAGGGTTAGAGGAGAATAGTTTAATTTCAGAAACGACTGCATTTGGCCCCTCAAGCGCTTCGATAATTAAGACCAATTGACCATAGGCATACGACTTACGAGGCAAAGTAATCACCGTTTTCTTCATCTGGTTAGTCTTCAGTTTTATTGGGGAACAAACCACATTGCCATCCGCCTGAATGCTAATCACTCGCTCTTGATCGGAATAGAATGAGACCTCCATGTCATAATCAGCATGGATATCCATGTTATCAAAAGCATAAATAAGTCGTGCACCATAAGCGCAAGACAGGACTTCAGAAGGCAAAGTTCGATCGGTTGAACTAAACATATAACTCTGACCCTCTACTAGAAACGGCTGATGAGAAGTACTTCCACAATCATCATAAGCAACAAGACTGCCTTTCCCTTGAGCATAAGCCGTTGTATGCATCAAAATCAAGATTAACACTATGAATGCCTTGTAAAATCGTTGTCTATTCGCCATGTTTTCGATATTAAATTGTTTATAGCACAAAATTAGAAAAAAGGAAACTCAAAAGAATCACTAAAAAGTTCTTTTAAAACACACAAATAGGCACAATATCATAACGGATTTGCACTTTTCGGAACAACCTTACTCTACCACTCACTCATAAAACAATATTAGCTAAGATATAACCAGACCGCATCCCTCAAAAGAGTCTTTGATCTTCTTTCAACAGAAGCTATCTTTAGACCTTTCGCTCAAGTTACGTCGATCTCTTTTTACACGTTTAATATTGCGTCATACTATGCTTCAATTGAATCGCTCAGTGTCATTAAAAAATATGCTTCTGTCATTAAGGTCCCCCTCCTATTCCATTAAACGATCTTTAAGTTTGATTTGTTGAGCCCTCGAACGAGGGCTCATGGGTTTTCATTCGAGGGCTGAAGAGCCCATGTTCGAAGGCTGAAGAGCCTTGCTTCGAGGGCTCAAGAAATGGGCTTTAGTTAGCAGTTAATCGCGTAAAGCGACTGACTAATCGGACTTGAAAAATAATTAATAGAACTGCACCATCCATAAGCCGCATTGAGTGGTTAGATCAAGAAGCGTCGTCATACAGAACTTATGGTGCCGGGAAAATCGTTTTGAGTATAAGGTCAGGTGAGATCATCCAGACTTAGCGTGGGACACTCTTAAAAAAAACTCCCACACTTCATTCAAAAGCTTATGGATAAGGACTTCTGATCGTTTCAGTGTGGGAGGTATGGAATAAACAGCGTTCATTTAGTCTCGTGTAGAGAGTGTAAACCGACGACGTATCGCTCTCTACCTGATTTCTAATCAAAAGGTATGCCTTAGCATCCATCAAATCAAAGAAGAATCAGGACAAAAGTCAATAAACAGCATGAGGTTACGGGAATAACTTCCTTGGAGCTCTATTGTTCATCAGATCAAAATGGATCGTATCGGTCACTTGAGGCCATTCGCCCCCATCGTCCCATTTGCGGGGAATCATCTGCTTCTCCCACTCCTTATATTGTTTGACCAAAGTCCGATCGACCTTGCTTTTCTTAAAGATGAGGTTACACGTTTCGTAAGGATCCTTCCGCATATCATATAAGACTTTCCCAAGACCTTCAACTTCAATGCGTTTATATAAAGGAGTGCGAATGGCCGAAGCTCCCATCTTTCTCCAAAATAGAATTTCGTGAGGGTTTCCTTTTTTAGAATGCGTCAGATAAGGCATTAAATCTACCCCATCAATCGGTTTTAGTAAACGATCTTTAGAAATGCCGGCTGCAGCTACCGAAGTTGCCATAATATCTAAAGAAGAGGTGAGTCCATCAAATGATCTAGGTGCCATTTTTAACCGATCGCCCCAAACAACAAAGAAAGGGACGCGATGTCCACCTTCGAACTTATTCCCCTTAAATCCCTTATATGGAAGATTAGACGATAGATTATTGATCGCTCCACCATTGTCCGTTAAAAAGAAGATCAAGGTATTTTCAAACAACGATTCACGCTTTAAATAATCGACCAATCGGCCAACGGCACGGTCGACGGCATAAGTCATAGCCGCTATCTTTTGACGTTTATGTCCTGCAAAACGAGCTAAATCTGCTTCTGTAGCCTCCAGTGGAGTATGAATCGCATTATAAGCCAAATACATCATAAAAGGACGACTCTTGTCTTGATCGATATACTGTATGGCTCTATCCGTTAAAACATCTGTCAAGTATCCTGTAAAAGGTGATGCTTTCCCGTTTTCCTCTATCTTCTGAAGGGAAGTTGATGCATCATCGGCTAATGGGCGATAGAAATAAGAACGCGATCCGGCAATAAAACCATAAAAGTAGTCAAATCCTTGAGCATTGGGATGCATGGATGGCAAATTTCCTAAATGCCATTTACCCAAAGCAGCAGTACGATAGCCTGAAGCTTGAAACACGTCCCCCAACGTTTCTTCATCATGAGGAACACCGGCATCCGGTGCATCCAAGTTACATTCAAATCCAAAACGTTGACCATAACGTCCGGTTATCAAAGAAGCTCTCGAAGGCGCACTGACCGAACCCATAACGTGTGCATCAGTACAAACAACACCCTCCTTAGCCAAATCATCAATACAAGGCGACTGAATATCTTTGGCCCCATTAAAACCAAAACTAGAATATCCGGCATCATCCAATAGGATCACTAAAACGTTTGGTTTATTTTGTGCAGATAAAAAAGTCCCTCCGATAAGAGATAAAGACCATAAAATGTTTCTTTTAATCATCATAATACTCTATTTAATCAAAATTAGATCAACAACAAGGCAACATAAACTTAGCTTATTTGATCAAACAAATATAGTCTAATTTTATGTTGCCCTATAAAAATCACCTATAAACTAGGATTATCATTCACTCATTAGTAATTGGGGTTTTGTTTTATAGCCGGTGTTGCATCAATATATTTCTGGGGGATAGCCCACAGATAGTGTTTATTGGTATTAAACTCACGAGTCTCGACCTCAATGCGAGTATCCGTCAAAGCTAAGTCACCAGTCGTCGGATTCACAGTACCCAACAGTGCCCCATAGACTTTACCCTTCATCACTTGTTCGCCAATAGCCCAGCGACAAACATCAAACCAACGGATACCCTCCATGGCTAATTCCGAACGTCTTTCACGACGGATCAACTCACGCATCTTAGTCTGATTGTTATAAACCGTTTGATCCACTTCCGGCAATCCCGCTCTTAACCGCACTAAATTAATCGCATCATAAACCGACTGCTCAAGTTGATTCAGTTCGATCTTAGCTTCAGCGTAAGTCAATAACGTTTCGGCATAGCGAATCACAATACCATTCATCCCCGACTTCCAAATATCGGCATACAATCCTTTATTATCGACATATTTACGAGGATAATATCCGGTTTTCGACCGTCCGTATGGTGCATAATAATCGCCTGTCGGATCCGCCTGATCAATAGAATTTAAATAAGCTCCATTGTACAATGCACCCGGATAAACGATGGTTGCTGCTAAGCGAGAATCTCTGTTCTTATAAGGATCTTTAGGATTGTATAAAGTTGATTCAGAGATCGGCTTACCATCAACACATTCATAATTATCAACCAAAGCTTGAGTCGGATCAATCGACGACCATCCACCACTTGAACTTGGAGGCATGACGCCCAGAATCGTATTAGTGTAACTACTCTCTTCATATTCAACATTAAGAATAACTTCGGCATTATTCTCATTTTCAGGCAAGAAAATGCTTTTGTAATCAGGCATCAGCGAATACCCTAACTTCATCACCTCCTGACAAGAAGCAGCAGCATCAGCATATTTACCGACAAATAGTTCCATACGAGCTTTCAAAGCATAAGCCGCACCGGTAGAAGCGTGCCCTTTACCCGTTCCGGCCAATAGAGGAGCAATCTCCTTTGATTCAGCAATCACAAAGTTGGCAACTTCTTCTTTGGTATTACGAGCTTGATCGGCATTTATGTCAGCAGGCTCAGTAACCAATGGTACACCGCCATACAACGTTACCTTCATAAAATAATCGAACGCTCTTAAAAATCGAGCTTCCGCTTTCATTTGATTCCGTTTAGCCTCACTCATTGAAGTCACGCGATCAATATTTGCAATAAACGCATTGCAACGGGCAATAGACGTATAACTAAAAAAGTCTCTTCCGGAATCACCAGATGTAGCTGCTCCGGAAGCAGCAACCTGCCAGCCCTCCCAAGGATATGGATTATAGGCATTATCGGATGCACAGTCAAAATAAATAATATTCTCCATGCTATACCAATCGTTGTAACACCCATTTAAAGCGGCATTGGCCTGAGCTTCCGTACTCCAAAACGTATCATTCGACTCCGTTCCCAAAGGAAAACGATCCAAGAAATCGGTACACGACGTTGCCAATAAAAGGAAGATGCCCCATATACTATATTTTTTCATAATTCTTCAGTTTTAAAAAGTTACACTTAATCCAATGGTATTCACCTTCACTTGCGGATAATAAGCACGTGCTCCCGCCGGTGCTTCAGGATCGAATCCTTTAGAGAAACCGGTTAACGTCAACAAGTTTTGCCCGCTATAGTAAACACGGATTTTAGAAACCGTCAACAGTTTACAGATATTTTGTGGCAAGGTATAACCCAATTGGATATTTTTCATACGGAGATAAGAAGCATCGATAATCCAGAAAGAAGAAGGAGTCGCTTCTGAATCGTTCTGATACCAAGAAGAGAGCGGACGAGGGAAACTACCATTCGGATTGGTTGTCGCATCCCACGAGTCTTTAAACATATCGGTTGGTTTGGAAGTGTTTCCATTTAAACGGCCAACCATCTCATTTTTAACATATCCTTTTACGCCGGCAGCTCCATTAAACTGCATGCTTAAATCAAAATCTTTCCAGCTAAAGTCAAGAGTTAAACCGTAGACAAACTTAGGTGCAAAACTACCCAAATAGACACGATCTTCGGAATCAATCTTACCATCGTTATTTTGGTCTTTATACTTCAAATCCCCCAAACCGGCTCTACTACGGTTCACAACGGCACTATTATCCAGATCTTTTTGATCGGTAAAAACACCCACACATTCATAGCCGCCAAATGCATTGATCGGATAACCATCTTGTTTGAAAGTAAATCCATCATCCTTCCAAATACGAGCTCCCCCATTACCTAAATCAGAGATTTCATTGCGGTTGTATGAAAGGTTTGCAAGAGAGTTAAAGCCAAAATCTCCTTTTTTATATTTATAACCCACTTGCAATTCAAGTCCCTTATTAATGACCTTACCCACATTCTGAGGAGGAGCATTCAACCCATAAAGAGCACTCACCGGCATCACCAAAAGAATATCCTTGGTTGTTCTCCAATAAGCATCGGCCGACACCGTCAACTGGTTATTGAAGAATCCCATATCCAAACCAATATTAGTAGACTCGGATGTTTCCCATTTTAGATTCGGGTTAAAACCATCAACCGGAGCAACTCCCAATACCACCTTCCCGTCAAACGAATAGTTTTTCTGAGCCAAAAGCGACTGGTAAGGATAGTTATTGATACTACCATCCGATCTTGTAATATTCTGATTACCGAGCAATCCCCAGCCGGCACGCACTTTCAAATCAGACAAGACCGGCTTAAACCGCTCCATAAACGACTCATTAATCACACGCCATGCTCCTGAAAAAGATGGGAAAGTTCCCCAACGTCCATCTTTTGCTATTCTAGAAGTACCATCACGACGAACATTCGCCTCAAATAAATAACGATTGTCAAAATCATAAGTCAACCGTCCGAAATAAGACTGTAAAGCATATTCTTCCGCATCACCGGTAGCTTGTTGGCCATCTGCCGATCCGGCATTCAGTTCGTGCAAATCATTACTGAGGAAATTCTTACGATACCCTTTCGTCCAATCACGACGATAATATTCTTGAGAATATCCGGCAATAGCCCCAACCGTATGCTTGCCAAAGGTACGATTGTAAGTCATAAGGGTTTGCAGGTTAACCGTCATCGTAGAGTAACGGATATCCGTTTGACTATTCGGACCTTGATATAAGGTTTTATCGCCGGTCTTCCAATTGTAGTATTGGCTGTCTTTTATAAATTTCTCATCCGACGAGCCTTTATATTCGTACGATAAAATCTCTTGGATCTTAAATCCTTCGAATAAATCGAGCCCGACATGACCAACGCCACGGAAGGTATGATACTTTTCATTTCTGACACTACCGTTATCGAGCCATTCTTTAGGATTACCATCATTCGTGTAGCCGTAATAACCATTGGAATATTGATTGGTGATAAACGGCGCAATACGATTCGCTTGTCTCAGAATCTGATACATATCGCCGGTATAAGGATTGGAAGGTTCTTGTGTATCACCAAACACATACGACAAGTTCATGCCAAACGACCATTTCTTGAATTGAGTATTCACATTCGCTCTTGCGTTATAACGCTTAAAGCCGGAGTGAGCGATCAATCCATTTTGATCAAGATAACCTAAAGAAATCATGAAAGCAGATTTTTCACTGCCACCGCTAACTTCCACACGATGACTTTGCTGAAAGGCATTATCTTTAAAGATGAGCCCCAGCCAATCGGTGTTAGGATAATTATCCGGATCGCTCCCATCACGAAACTTTTGGATTTGATCATCGGTATACGCCGCTTGCTTTCCTTCATTGATTAAAGCTTGATTATATAACGTGGCATATTCGGCCGATGACAAATAGTTCTGTTGCGCCGTTGGAGTTTGCATGCCAAAATAGCCGTCATACTTCACCGTTGTGCTTTTGTTGCCTCCTTTCTTAGTGGTAATCAAAATCACACCATTTGCAGCACGTGAACCATAAATCGCACATGACGCCGCATCTTTAAGAACTGAAATATTAGCAATGTCATTGGGATCAAGATCGTTTATGGTCGACACCACCATACCATCGACCACATACATCGGATTGGAATCATTAAGTGTACCGATGCCTCGCACACGAATACTTGAATTATCCTTACCGGGCTGACCACTATTTTGAATCACCGTGACTCCCGGAAGTAATCCCTGCAAAGCTGTAGAAGCCGTCGTTACAGGGCGCGCTTCCAGCTTCTCACTTGAAACCGCGGAAACAGAACCTGTTAGATTCACCTTTTTTTGCACAGAGTAGCCAACCACCACTACTTCGTCAAGCGATTTTGTGTCTTCAACCAAGTTCACAACGAGCGTGCTTCTTTTACCGACAGCAACTTCTTGAGTGATGTAACCAATGTACGAGACTTCGAGTGTGGCATTTGAAGGCACATTCAGAGTAAACTTGCCGTCCAGGTCGGTTATAGTACCATTTGAGGTACCTTTAACAACAACGTTGGCACCAATAATCGGTTCGCCACCACTACCTTTTATTACACCTTTGAGTAGAATGCTTTGCTGAGTAACAGACAAATCACTGTTTACATGCGACCCCGCATTCTCGGTGGCACCAACAACTTGCGTTGTGCCCACAACCATAGCAAGGAAGGAAACAAAAACAAGAGACCGTTTCTTAAAAAGGAAAGAGCTCTTTTGAGTACTAACTTTGTTCATAGTCTTACAATTAAATTAACAGGAACAAAGATAAACGAATCCCTATCTGCAAAACCACAAAAACAGTCGGCATCCATTAAGCATCTCGGAATCAAATAAAAAGATTATTGTGTTTTTCGGAACAACTCTTTAGACAGACAAAACTTTGCTCAATCAAATCAGCAAAAAGCCAAAACTGAGATCAAAGACATAAGGTTGCAATTTGAATCAGTCGATAAAACAGGATTAAACAGAAAAGGAGCAGTTAGCCTCAATCAATTATTGAATAAGCCGTACCAAGTCATCCTTTCGCAATAGAGTAATCTGTTTACGATCGACTTCAATCAAACCATCTTCTTGCATACGAGATAGTTCACGAGCCAACGACGGACGAGATACTCCAAAATAATCACTGAGTTCCTGTTGCGAACGATCGACCACAACAGTCGGCTGCTGCTGTTGTTTGGAAAGACGAAGGAAATAAGACGCTAATTTCTGACGAATAGACTTAAAAGACATAAAAAAGAGTTTATCGGAAAGCGTACGTGCATAGTTGGCTGAAATAGTCATATAGTTTTCCAGAAATTTCTCATTCTTACGAAAGAGAGCCAACACATGGGCTTTAGGAATCTCAATAACCTCTGTCGATTCATTGGCCGTAACCTCTACAGGGAATCTATTTTGTTCGCCAAAAAGAAACAAAGGAGCCAATGCACGAGGGGCTACAATATCTTCAACCTTGATGAGCCGTCCGGAGTAATCAATCATCTCGCCTCTGACGCTCCCCTTTAAAACGATAATCAACCGATTACATAAATCGCCTTGATGAGCCAAAATCTCTCCTTTGCGATAACTCTTCTCGTGAATCGTTACCTCATTAAAATCGGCCTGAAGCACCTCTGCTGAAATTCCCCTAAAAAGAGGTGTATTTAAAAGAATCTGAATCATCATAGGATTTAGGATTTATAAAATTGAGTGATGACACAAATATATAATCTATTCCATCCAAAAACAAAATAAAACATCAACAATTCCATTTTCTATAAAGCTATACCTTATATTATAAATACGAGTTCGTTCAAAGAGTTTACGCTCATTTATCGTTCATTTATGTTTTAAAACATTAAGTTCAATATCTCTCATTACAAATAAATTCCATTCCTTTGCATCAGACTAGTTCAGCACAGTTAACCGCTAACTATCATTGAAAAGCAAAATGGCATGAGCATTAAATTCAAACAACAGACGACAAAGGTCCAACAGTTAGCCGACATGATTAGTCAGGCCATATCGATGAAGCAATATCTCGATGGCGATCCGTTACCTTCCATTAATGAGCTCAGTAAAAACTATAACGTATCACGAGATACCGTATTTAAAGCATTTATCAATCTACGTGAACGAGGATTGATCGATTCAACTCCGGGAAAAGGATATTATGTAACGAATAAGCTCACCCAAGTGTTGCTCTTGCTTGACGAATATTCTCCATTCAAAGAGGTCCTTTACAACAGCTTCATTAGGAATCTTCCCATTACCTATAAAGTTGATTTGCTCTTTCATCAATACAACGAAAGACTATTCAATACCATTATCCGTGAATCCATTGGAAAGTACAACAAATATATCATCATGAATTTCGATAATGAGAAATTCTCTACAGCATTGAATAAAATAAATCCTGCCCGAATGCTTTTATTAGATTTTGGAAAGTTCGACAAAGCGACTTATTCCTATATCTGTCAGGACTTTGACCAAGGATTCTACAATGCGCTTTTACAACTCAATCAAAGGCTTAAGAAATATAAGAAACTGAATCTCTTGTTTCCAGATCGATTGAAACATCCTCAAAGCAGCCAGAACTTCTTTATCCAATTCTGTCAAGATCAGCATTATGATTTTGAAGTCATCCATGATGTCGATAACCTAGACATAAAAAAAGGAGAAGTCTATATGGCTATAAAGCAACAAGATGTGGTCAGAGTGATCAAAGGCGGGCGCCTCAACCAACTCAAATGCGGAAAAGATTTCGGACTCATCGCCTACAACGATATTCCCTCATATGAAGTCATCGATAACGGGATTACGGCTCTTAGCATCGATTGGGAAATGATGGGAAATAACGCGGCCAAGTTCGTTCAAGAAAATCAATCGATAAAGATCAACCTAGAGACAAAAATAATATTACGACATTCCATTTAAGTATTCAATAAATATCAGCATAGATCAGTATAGTATTTAACAACCAACATAAATGAAAAACAACATGAAAAAGTATCCAAAGATAGGTATTCGCCCAACCATTGACGCTCGTCAAGGAGGCGTACGTGAAAGCCTTGAAGAAAAGACGATGGGATTAGCTCAGGCTGTAGCTCGACTCATCTCAGAAAACCTTAAAAATGGGGATGGAAGTCCTGTGGAATGCGTCATCTCCGACACCACTATCGGACGTGTAGCCGAGAGTGCTGCCTGTGCCGAGAAGTTCGAGAGAGAAGGCGTTGGATCGTCCATTACCGTAACCTCTTGTTGGTGCTATGGTGCAGAAACGATGGACATGCACCCCTACTACCCTAAAGCCGTTTGGGGATTTAACGGCACCGAACGCCCCGGAGCAGTTTATTTAGCCGCTGTGCTTGCAGGTCATGCACAGAAAGGTCTGCCCGCATTTGGTATTTACGGACGTGACGTACAAGATCTGAATGACAATTCCATCCCGGAAGATGTTGCCGAAAAGATACTCCGTTTTGCCCGTTCGGCTCAAGCCGTAGCAACCATGAGAGGAAAATCATACTTATCGATGGGTAGTGTTTCGATGGGAATTGCCGGTTCAATCGTTAATCCTGATTTCTTCCAAGAATATCTTGGGATACGTACCGAGTCGGTCGACCTTACTGAGATTATCCGTCGCATGGAAGAAGGGATCTACGATCATGAGGAATTTGAAAAAGCGATGGCTTGGACCACAGCTCACTGCAAGGTGAATGAAGGCCAAGATTTTAATGTCGCTGAGAAAGCCAAATCACGCGAAGAAAAAGATAAAGACTGGGAATTCATTGTTAAGATGACCATGATTATGCGCGACTTGATGGTCGGCAACCCCAAACTAAAAGCATTAGGCTTCAAAGAAGAAGCTTTAGGACACAATGCTATTGCTGCAGGCTTCCAAGGACAACGCCAATGGACCGACTTTTATCCGAATGGCGACTATTCAGAAGCCTTGTTGAACACTTCATTCGACTGGAATGGCATTCGTGAAGCTTACGTTCTTGCTACAGAGAATGATGCCTGCAACGGGGTAGCGATGCTCTTCGGACATCTATTGACCAATCGCGCTCAGATCTTCTCGGATGTTCGTACCTATTGGAGCCCTGAAGCAGTGAAACGGGTAACCGGAAAAGAACTAGCCGGATTGGCCGCCAACGGAATCATACACCTCATCAACTCCGGAGCAACAACACTCGACGGAACAGGTTGTCAAACCGATAAAGATGGAAATCCAACCATGAAACCTTCTTGGGAGGTGACTGAAGAAGAAGTAAAAGCTTGCCTAGAAGCAACAAAATGGTATCCGGCCAACAGAGATTATTTCCGTGGCGGTGGCTTCTCATCGAACTTCCTCTCTAAAGGCGGAATGCCTGTGACCATGTCACGATTGAACTTGGTAAAAGGCTTGGGACCGGTCTTACAAATAGCCGAAGGATGGACTGTCGAACTCGATTCAGACATACACCAGAGTCTTGACGAACGTACCGACCGCACTTGGCCAACCACTTGGTTTGTGCCTCGCTTATGCAATAAACCGGCATTTAAAGATGTTTATTCAGTGATGAACAATTGGGGAGCCAATCATGGAGCTATCAGCTATGGCCATATCGGGCTCGACTTAATCACTTTAGCGTCGATGTTACGCATTCCGGTATGCATGCACAATGTTGAGGAAGATCACATTTTCCGCCCAGCTGCATGGAATGCCTTCGGTATGGATAAAGAAGGGGCAGATTACAGAGCATGCCACACTTATGGTCCGATGTACAAATAAAACCAAGAACGATGATTACAGAACAACAAATAGAAGAGTTTATCGCACAAGCTCACCGCTATGGCAACGAGAAGTTAATGCTATGCAGTAGCGGTAATCTCTCATGGAGAATAGGTGAAGAAGCACTCATCTCAGGAACCGGTTCATGGGTACCAACCCTCTCGAAGGAGAAAGTCTCCATCTGCAACATTGCTAGCGGTCTCCCTCAGAATGGAGTTAAGCCGTCGATGGAAAGCACCTTTCATCTTGGAATCCTGCGTGAACGTCAAGACGTGAATGTCGTTTTGCATTTTCAGTCAGAATACGCCACAGCAATCTCCTGCATGAAGAACAAACCGACCAATTTCAATGTCACCGCTGAGATACCTTGCCACGTGGGATCGGAAATTCCAATCATCCCATACTTCCGACCAGGTTCTCCGGAACTGGCGAATGCAGTCTTAGAAGCCATGGCCAACCACAACTCGGTGTTGCTAACCAATCATGGGCAAGTGGTCTGCGGAACAGACTTCAATCAAGTCTTCGAACGAGCCACCTTCTTTGAAATGGCTTGTAGAATAATTGTACAGTCGGGTGGAGATTACTCCGTCTTAAGTGAACAAGATATTGACGACTTAGAAACCTATATCTTAGGCAAAAAAAGCCATTGATGATGACTACAAAAGACAACAAACACGTTTATATAGCAGCCGACTTTGGAGGAGGTAGTGGGCGTATTATCGCCGGTTACATCGAACAAGGGAGGCTGATACTCGAAGAGATCCATCGTTTTCCTAATCGCCAAGTGCGATTAGGAAAGCATCTCTACTGGGACTTCCTAAGCCTCTTTCACGAGATGAAACAGGGATTAAAAATGGCAGTAAACAAAGGATATAAGATCAATAGCATTGGAATAGACACTTGGGGAGTCGATTTCGGGCTGATTGACCAAGAAGGCAACTTACTTGGCAATCCGGTCTGTTACCGCGACGAGCGTACCAACGGTGTGCCCGATCAAGTCTTTCAATACATCGATCCTAAAACATATTACTCCATCACCGGTACTCAAATCATGCCCATCAATACCATTTTTCAACTTTACAGTCTCAAAGCTGCTAAAAGCAAAGAATTGAGTATGGCACGACGACTACTTTTCATGCCCGATCTATTCAGTTACTTCTTAACGGGCGTAGCGAACAATGAATATACAATCGCAACCACTTCAGGGTTATTAAATGCACAACAACGCACTTGGTCGGAAGAAATCATCGACACCTTAGGTTTACCGAAACAGTTATTTGGTGAAATAGTCTATCCGGGAACGATCCGCGGTAAACTATTAAAAGAGATCGCTCAAGAAATTGGAACGGAAGAGATCAATGTGGTAGCCGTTGCCTCACACGATACGGGAAGTGCCATTGCGGCCATACCATCGGTGAACAGTCAAACGGCATTCCTTAGCTCCGGTACTTGGTCGCTACTTGGTACCGAAATCGACTACCCGATTCTAACCCAAGACGCTCAAGAGGCTGAATTCACCAACGAAGGCGGTATAGAAGGAACCATCGATTTCCTTCAGAACATTACCGGATTATGGATTCTGCAACAACTCATGGCCGAATGGAAAGCTCGAGGCGAAGAACAAGCGTACGATCTCCTTCTTGCAGAAGCAGAAAAAGCCACTATAAAGAGTCTGATTAATGTGGATGATCCATTATTTGTACGACCGGAAAGCATGGAACAGGCCATTGAAGAGTATTGTCGCATTCACCACGAAACAACTCCTCAAAGCAAAGCCGAGCTTGTGAAATGTGTTCTACAATCTCTCGCAGCTAAATACCGCCAAGCGGTAGCACAAATGAATAACTGCCTCCCCTTCCCGGTCAAACAACTCAACATTATAGGTGGGGGGTCGCAGAACAAACTTCTCAACCAGCTAACAGCCAATGCACTAGATCTTCCGGTGTATGCGGGTCCGGTTGAAGCCACAGCAATGGGGAACATTCTGACGCAAGCCATGACCAATGGAGAAATACAAAACCTGATGGAACTCCGACAGATTGTGATGCGAACGGTCGATCCTGAAATCTATTATCCTCAGAAAGAGTAAAACCCTCTCTGAACCATCACAAAAATCTATGAACCCACACCATTAATCCAATTAACCACGTCAATACCTTAAATAAAGATGAAACACAACAATACATCTATCCTAAGTAAAAATGGAGTTAGCTTTCTCTATCCATTCATCCTTGTAACGTCCTGTTTCGCGTTATGGGGATTTGCAAACGACATCACCAATCCAATGGTCAAAGCTTTCTCTAAGATTTTTCGAATGAGTGCAACCGATGGCGCATTAGTTCAAGTCGCCTTTTACGGAGGATACTTTGCGATGGCTTTTCCTGCCGCAATCTTTATCAGAAAATATTCCTATAAAGCCGGCATATTAGTTGGTCTAGGTCTTTACGCTTTAGGTGCCTTTATGTTTTTCCCGGCCAAGATGACCGGAAGCTACTATCCGTTCTTACTAGCCTATTTCATTCTAACTTGTGGCCTATCTTTTCTCGAAACGAGTGCCAATCCATATATTCTATCCATGGGAACCGAAGAAACGGCTACCCGTCGACTCAACTTGGCCCAATCGTTCAATCCGATGGGGTCGTTATTGGGAATGTATGTTGCGATGAACTTTATACAAGCCAAGCTCAGTCCTCTCGACACCACTCAAAGAGCTCTACTCGACCCCAACGAATTTGAGCAAATCAAATCGGCCGATCTATCGGTGTTGATCACTCCCTATCTCATCATCGGCCTCATCATCTTGATCATGTTCCTACTGATCAAGTTTAGTCCGATGCCCAATAACGGTAGTCAGTCGAGCTCAATCCACCTCGGACAAACCCTAAAGCGCATCTTCCTCATCCCTCGTTACCGGGAAGGCGTCATTGCTCAGTTCTTCTATGTCGGTGCACAAATCATGTGCTGGACTTTCATTATACAATACGGAACCCATTTGTTCATGGGACAAGGGATGGACGAGAAGAGTGCCGAGATTCTTTCGCAGGAATACAACATCATCGCCATGATCATCTTCTGCGCCAGTCGCTTCATTTGCACCTTCATCCTTCGTTACCTGAATCCGGGAAGACTATTAATGATTTTAGCCATTGCAGGAGCTTGTCTCACCATGGGAGTCATCTTCTTCGAAAATATATGGGGAATATATTGTTTAGTCGGCGTATCGGCTTGCATGTCCTTGATGTTCCCAACCATATACGGAATTGCACTTAAAGGCATGGGCGATGATGCCAAATTTGGTGCAGCCGGACTTATTATGGCTATACTTGGTGGAAGTGTACTTCCGCCACTTCAAGCCTCAATCATAGACTGTGAAAAGGCATTTGGAATGCCAGCTGTTAATCTCTCTTTTATACTACCACTCCTATGCTTTATAGTGATTATAAGGTACGGATATCGCTCTATAGCGAAAAATTGGTAAGCTTTTTATAGTAACTGTCAACATGGTAACTGTCAACGTGGATCTAGCTAATCAGCGTTGACAGTTCTTTTTTTAGAACCGAGCTATCTCCGATCTATTGATAACAACTTCACGTGTATCCTAATTATTGAACGTTTTCATAAAATAGAAATTTCGTTAAATCTCGAAAGAAATAAGACAATTAACATTTTGGCCCTCTATATTCTACATACTAATATGTTAATATACAAACATTTAAACATTCAAATCAAAATATTTATATATTTGTAAAATAAAACAAATAAAGATATGAAAACAATAAAAGGTCATCAGAAAATGATATGGAATGTGGTCAAAAAACCTTTTGATAAATGTAAAGATTCAAAGTTGTATATATTGATAATTATCTCCATTATAGCAATTTTAATATTGCTCATTCTTTATTTTGTTATTCCTAGTTCAAAAACAAATTGGAGCAAATTAGATTCTCTAGTTAGTTCAATAACGGGCTTATTAGCTTTTATAGGAGTACTTTTTGCGATTAATCAATCTAATAGCCGAATGAAAGAAGCGGAAGCAAGAACGTGCTACAATAATGCCGTGGACACTTATTATAAAACAGTGGAGAACGTAAAGTGTTTCCAAAAGTCGGGTTCCGAGGCTCTATCAAGGTTTGCTTTCAAAATCAAACAAGATTGGGCATTTACTATTATTTCCAATAATTTCAATAAATCCTTAAATAACCCCAACTTAGAAAAAGAAGATGAAGCTCGCAAACCTATCGAATATATTAACAAGAGAATAAAGGAAAACAATAGTGAAAAATACGATAATAATTTACCTTTAGAGGAATTATACTTCAAGACTGAATCTTTAATGTCAGATATCCCCTTTCATCATTCTTTGCTGGAATACATCAAGCTACAGGACAATTTGGACGAACTTGTAAGGGATAGTGTGTTAATTACAGCTAAACGTCTATTTCTCGAGAATGAATATTATCAATTTGACAATAGTATAGAAAGATATTGTCAAGTCGTTTTTGCAACATTAGATAAGTTAGAAAAACTTGATGAAGAGGACGAAAAGAAGAAAAAAAAGGAGAAAGAGAAAACAAACTGGGCTAAGTCTTATTGTGAATTTATTTTAGATACAGATGCTATTATCCTATTTTTATATTCAATAAGTCCAAAGGCTCCTAAAAAATACATAGATTTATTCAATCAGCAAGAACTTTATAATAAGATATCTGTTACAGACTTACCATTGTGTAAATCAAAAAATAGAGTAAAAGATGAAGATATAAAAGAAACTTTTGAAGCAATTTTCCAAAAAAAAGTTTAATGTCCACATGAATTAAGAGGTGATTTTTACAATTGCCAGTACTCTGCTGGTGCTGTAAAGCAGCGCAGTCGCTTGAGGGAGATTGCCTGCCTTATTTTTTAGAGGAGGATGTCTCCAACTTATCTTAAAAATGATCAACCCCCAAAATTAACCTATACACTTTCTATTTTCAATGCAAGACTCCAAGTTTCACCGCTTGCCCTTTTAGTTTCCTTTTGGGGAAATTTATTATCATACGTCGAAACTTCTGTTTTGTCAGTATGAAAATAAATTTTCTACCGTATGAAAATCCGTTGTCCACCGCATGAAACTCAAAACACAACATAAGAAAACGATTTCTACTCATTTACGTAGTGGATTTTACCGATTTACGTAGGCCATTTTGTAGACTGTTTTGATTCTCTCTCACGCTGAAAAGATAGACTCTTTTACTTTTCTGATGCTGATATCGTAGATACTTTTAAAATTTCATCTCTGAAAGACTAGACCGTTTAAAACCAAATCTTAGTGGGGTCTGCAACTCTATAAATATTTCACACCCAAATCAAGGTTAACCGTCTAATTAAGACTAACGCCTGACTTTCGATTGACGACGGCTCCTACGATGCTGTTGTTTCTTACGCTTATATCTCTGCCATCGGTTATAAACACTCCAGCCGGTCATCAACCCGACTACAGCAAAGATGAACAAAGTAATGCCAACGCCTAGATTATCCCCCTTAATACGCGACCAAATATCAAGAACATCTTTAGTCTTATGACCAAAATCACGAATCATCGCACAACGCGCAACAACCGCTTCGTCAGGGTATTGAATTTTATTAATCGGTACACTATCGTGACCGGGACCAAAGAAATAACTTAAGTTAGAACGGTAAGCTAAAGTCGTGTCTAACTTCGCTTCAAAGATTTCGGGAGTAGCCACCGAACTCACATAACCGCAAAAGTCCATATTACGTAAAGCGATATCCGGACGGCACATGAAGTTGATAAAATAGCTTGCAGCCTTCACGTTCTTGGCATATTTAGGAATCACCCAGCCATCGAACCAGATATTACTTCCTTCTGATGGAACCACATAATCTAAATCGACCCCGACCCCTTGAGCTTCTTCAATGGCCCAGATTGCATCACCACTCCAAGTCATATTGAGCCAAGCCTTATTCTTGGTCATCATCTCTTTCCCAAAATCGGCCTCCCAACCTGCAATATTGGGTTTGAGAGCTTTCAACTGCTTCTCTACGATAGCCATGGCGCTAGGCGAATAGTCGTTCATCAGACGCTCAACGGAGGTCTTTCCGGCTACTAAATCCTGACCATGTGCATAAATAAGAGCGGTTCCATAAGCATCACGGTAACTATCTTTCATCAAGATCTTACCGGTATATTTCTTATCCCACAGACATTTCCAAGACATGGGATCATTGTCGGGCACAAACTTTTTGTTATACAAGATGCCGGCCGTACCCCACATGTAGCAAACAGCATAACGACTAGCCAACAACTGGTCGGCTTGACTCAGTTTATCAATCTGACGGCGAATATAAGGAGAGACATTCCACAGATAATTGGGTGAATGCGCAAAGTTCGTGTCGATAGGCAACAACATTTGCTTCTTCAACATCCGTTCAATGATATATTCCGAGGGACATACCACGTCGAAATCTTCATGCCCTTTCTCGATCTTCGTTAGCATGATCTCATTGATATCAAACGTCTGATACACCACACGTATTTCTTCACCCGTCTGCTCTTTATAATAAGCCTGAAAATCTTCCAAAACACCTTCACCGATGTAGTCGGCCCAGTTATAAACTTTCAGAATATGTTGTCTAGGCTCACCGACATTGTAGCATCCGGTGAATAATCCCATAAGAACCAACAACAAACCAAACTTTCTCATTGACAAAACGATAATCCTCCAAAAACAATTAATTCTTCTTTCCTTTTCCTGCCCGATAATTGATCACAATCAGCAGAGCAAGCACCACAATAAAAATGATCGCCGACAATGGACGCAACTCCGGAGTTAATCCTCCCTTACGCGCATCAGCATAAATATAGGTCGACAGCGTTTCTAACCCTTGATTACCGATCGTGAAAACCGTTACGGCAAAATCGTCGATCGACAACGTCAAAGCCAACATGAATCCGCTGATCATTCCCGGACGTATTTCCGGAATGATCACCTTACGCAGAGCTTGATAAGGAGTGGCTCCCAAGTCGAGTGCCGCCTCATAGATATTCGGGTTCATCTGTTTCAAACGAGGCAATACACTCAAGACCACATAAGGCGTACAAAAAGTGATATGAGCCAGCACCACCGTCGCATAACCTTGAGTAACCCCCAAAGAGACAAACAACAAGAATAAAGAGATACCGGTGATGATATCCCCATTCAGAATAGGAATACTGTTCACTAGTCCCATGGCTTTGCGTGTTCGCGCCTTTAAGTTGAAAATGCCGATTGCTGCTATACTTCCCAGAAGTGTTGAAATCGTTGCTGCGAGGAAAGCGATCGTGATTGTATTCATTAAGGCATTCATTAACGAATGATGCCCTCCACTATTCGTCCACAGAGAGGTGTATAGCTTGGTCGAAAATCCCGTCCAATTCCCTAACACTTTAGCTTCGGTGAAAGAATAAAATATAATAATCATGACGGGCGAATAAAGTAGAACCAATAATCCCCAAAGATAAGCTTGAGCTAAGATCCGTTTTACCATAATTCTCCTCCTCCGTTTGATTGATCCTTACTATCGGTTCCAAGTAAAGAGGTCGAAACAATCAATAGCAACATGATGAGCGACAACGCCGCACCATAGTTCCACATGCTATTGTTGATATTCTCTTGAATGGTTGTTCCGAAGAGTTTAATATTATTCATCGTCAGCAACTCTGCAATCGCAAAGGTAGAGATTGTAGGCATAAACACCATCATCACCCCACTCATCACGCCGGGCATCGAAAGAGGCAAAACGGCCTTAATGAAGACTTGAAAAGAGTTTGCCCCCAAGTCTTGTGCCGCTTCTATATAGCTACGATCCATCTTCTGGAGCGTGTTATAGATGGGATAAATCATAAAAGGCAGGAAGTTGTAAACCATGCCAAAGATCAATGCGCCCTCTCCTAAAGGGAGATTTAAGAAGTCGAATAAAGCAACAGTAGCCAATGTCCGTACCAAGATATTCACCCACATGGGAAGAATAAACAGAACAATCATCGTCTTCGACCGGTTGAGCCGTGCATGACTTAAGATCCAAGCCGCAGGATAGCCTAAGAGAATACAAACCAACGTGGTAATAATCGCCACACCAATGGAATAAACAAATGTATTAATCGCTTCCGGATGTTGCAGAAACTTTTGGAAGTTGTACAGCGTAAGAGATCCATCTTCGTCGGTGAACGCATAGATCACAATAAGAACGAGAGGAATAACCACAAATATAACAGAAAAAAGAGCATAAGGAATCACCCAACTCTTACGCGACGATAACACTAATAATAACCTTCTATTCACGCCTATATTCAATCTTTAAATTCTACGATACGGATAGCATCCGGAGGAATAGAAATTCCCACCCGATCACCATCATCCCAAACATCATTGGTGTCGACAAACACATTCTCATCCCAATCCGATAAAACCGTCAGATGATAATGGTTGCCTTTATAAAGGATAAACTTCACTTCACCGGTCAGCTGACCGTCTTTCTCGTTGTCCAACAAGATCACTTGATCAAAATCGACTTCAACCGTCACCTTGCTCTCCGCTTGCTTGCCGGTATTCGAACACTCAAACGAGCATCCCAAGAACTCCACATGATTCTGATCTATGATCTTCCCTTCAAAAGAGTTACACAGCCGTTCTTTCTTCATGATATGAATATCGAAAGGCTTAATGAGTAAGCCAACTTCCTCACCGACTGCATAGTGGTGATAATCCTGTACTAGGATTTCATAACCATTCGACTGTACGATCATCTCATAGTGAACTCCTTTAAAGATCGACGATTGCACCACTCCCTTTAATTGTGCCGCTTCCGATACCGGGAAAATATAAACATCTTCCGGCCGAATCACAACATCAACGAGTCTGTTCTCACCAAAGTTCTCATCCACGCATTCAAATTCATGATCACAGAAACGAACCAGTTTATCATGAATCATTGTTCCGTTAATAATATTGCTTTCACCAATAAAATCAGCAACAAAGCAGTTTATGGGCTCATTGTAAATATCAATAGGCGTCCCAATCTGCTGTATCTTTCCCTCACTCATCACCACAATCGTGTCGCTCAGGGTTAAAGCTTCCTCTTGATCATGTGTGACATACACAAACGTAATGCCCAATCTCTTATGCATCTCCTTCAACTCCATCTGCATGTCTTTGCGCATTTTTAAGTCCAAGGCCGCCAAAGGCTCATCAAGAAGTAAAACTTCCGGCTCGTTGACAATCGCTCTGGCAATGGCCACTCGTTGCTGTTGTCCACCGGATAAAGAATCAACGTCACGATATTCATAATCGGTCATGCCCACCATCTTCAAAGCTCCCTTAACCTTCTTCTCAATGGTCAGCCGAGGTAACTTTTTCAATTTTAAGCCAAAAGCAATATTATCGTACACATTCAGATGGGGAAATAAAGCATACTTCTGAAACACGGTGTTGACCGGACGCTTATGAGGAGGCGTATGAGTAATCTCATTGCCGGCAATACGTATCAATCCTTCCGAAGTGGTTTGAAATCCCGCAATCAAACGAAGTAACGTTGTCTTCCCACATCCCGAAGGACCAAGAATCGTGACAAACTCTCCCTTTCTCACTTTTAATGAGACATTATCTAAAGCTATTTTATCGTCAAAAAACTTTGATACACTATTAATTTCTATGATATTTATTCCGCTTTGTTGCATATTCATACATTTTGGGGATGCAAAGGTACATAATTCTATAATTTCATCCTACTTGTTAGGATAATATAGCGTCCTTTTTTTTAGCTCCATTTAAAAAAAATTCTATCTTTGCTATATATTTATTCACTAATCTTATAAAGCATGAAAAAATTTACGCATCTCGTAATTGCTGTATCGGCAATTGGTATTGTAGCTTGTACCGGTTCAAAACACGGTTATACCGTAACTGGATCAGTAGAGGGTGCAGCTGATGGCGATACCGTATTCTTACAAGAAAATGTCGGTCGAGAACTAACAAAGTTAGATACGGCTATTATTGAAAACGGTACATTTACTTTTGAAGGAACACAAGATTCGGTTGTAAATCGTTACATCACTTGTAAAGTGAAAGATGACAATCTATTAATGGATTTCTTCCTTGAAAACGGAAAAATCAATATTAACTTAAGCAAAGATAACGACTCGGCAGCAGGTACGCCTAACAATGACGCTTACCAAAAGATTAGAGAGCAGATCAATGGCATAACCAAAAAGATGAATGCCATCTATGAATCAATGGGCGATAGCACCTTGACCGAAGAGCAAAAGGAAGCTAAAAAAGAAGAAGGCAATAAGCTCGAAGAAGAGTATTATAAAGTTATTAAAGAAGGCGTTCAGAAGAACATTACCAATCCCGTTGGAGTCTTCTTGTTCCAACAATCGTTCTACAATAATACAACTGACGAGAACGCTGCTTTGTTGCAACAAGTCCCTGCAAACTATCAGAACAACGAGCGTATCGTGAAAATTAAAGAATTGACCGAAAAGCAAAAGAAAACAGCTGTTGGTACAAAATTCCTAGATTTCCAAATGAAAACGCCGGCTGGAAAGGATATCAAATTATCGGATTACGTAGGAAAAGGTAAAGTGGTGTTGATTGACTTCTGGGCTAGCTGGTGTGGTCCTTGTCGCCGTGAAATGCCTAGCTTGGTAGAAGCCTATGCTAAGTATAAGAATAAGAACTTCGAGATTGTCGGTGTTTCTCTTGACCAAGCTGGTAAAGATTGGGAAGATGCCATCAAGAAATTGAATATCACTTGGCCTCAAATGTCCGACCTTAAAGGTTGGGGCAATGAAGGCGCCCAAATGTATGCCGTAAATAGCATACCTCATACGATCTTAGTGGATGGTGAAGGTACCATTATTGCACGCGGATTGCATGGCGACGAACTATTGTCAAAACTATCTGAAGTTTTAAAATAAGCATCAGATCTCAACCTATAAAAAAAGATCAAGCGATATCGCTTGATCTTTTTTTATTTCTATATCCTGATCGATTTAATCGAACCAACGTACATAACAGAAGTCCTGACGGTGAGGAAGATCGTTATTCTTAGGATACATACGATAAGCCATTTTAAAGCTACCGGCATTCGATAAGCCATACTTCAATTGGAAGGTATATAAATTACCCTCTTTCTTAATCACTTCGAAAGGCTCAACAGAATAAACATGTTGTTGTCCATCGGCTGCCGTGTAAATGGTCACCAATTCCAAACCAATGGCGTCATTCAGTCCTTTCTCGTCAATGACACAAGTCACCGTATATTCTTTACCGCTCTCTAAATGTCCTTTGCTGAGTTCTTCAACTTTCTCAAGAGAAACGATTGAAACCTCATTCCATTTAGCTACAACAGTTTCCTTCCAAGCGGCAATCTCTTTAGCTTTAGCATTATTGTCTTCCGACAAGAAATGGAAACGCTTAGCTTGCTTATTATAGAACTTGCTATAATAATCGTCCAATTGTCGTTTCATCGTATAATGAGGAGCGACCTGAGCAATCGAATTCTTGATCACTTTCACCCAACCTTCAGAATATCCTTTCTTATTACGTGCGTAGAACAGAGGTAATATTTCGGTCTCAAGGATACTATATATCGTTGCAGCATCCAATTGATCTTGATGTTCTTGGTTCTTATACGTACGTTTGTCGGTCAAAGCCCAACCGGCACCTTCACGATAGCCTTCTAACCACCAACCATCAAGCACAGAGAAATTAACCACACCATTCATTAGGGCCTTTTCACCAGAAGTACCAGACGCTTCCAAAGGACGTGTCGGCGTGTTCAACCAGATATCAACTCCGGAAATCAAGCGACGAGCAAGTTGCATGTCATAGTTTTCCAGGAAGATAATCTTACCCAAGAATTCAGGACGGCGAGAGATCTCAATGATTTTCTTGATCAACCCTTGTCCCGCACCATCATGTGGGTGAGCTTTTCCTGTAAATAGGAACTGAACAGGATAATCCGGATTGTTCACAATCTTAGATAGACGCTCCAAATCGGTAAACAATAGATGTGCACGCTTATAAGTTGCAAAACGGCGTCCAAAACCGATCAACAACGCATTCGGATTGATTTTATCCATCAACGACACGATACGAGAAGGATCACCTTGATTTTTCAGCCAAGTCTCACAGAACTGCTTACGGATATAATCCACAAGCTTATTCTTCATGGTTGTACGTGTACTCCAGATTTCTTCATCGGGCACATTATAAATGGCTTCCCATATTTTAGCGTTCGATTGATCTTTAATATAACCTTCTCCAAAATATTTAGCGTATAACTGTTTCCATTCTGTAGCACACCAAGTCGGGAAATGGACTCCATTCGTAACATAACCGACATGATTTTCTTCAGGGAAATAACCTTTCCATATCGTTGAGAACATTTCCTGAGAAACTTTCCCATGTAACCAGCTCACCCCGTTGACTTCTTGAGAAGTGTTACAAGCAAATACAGACATACAGAAACGTTCTGTCTTGTCACCCGGATTATTTCGTCCAAGATCCATCAAGTCGTCCCAACTAATTCCCATTTGTGCAGGGTATCCGCCCATATATTTGCCAAATAGTCCTTCATCAAAATAGTCATGTCCTGCAGGAACCGGAGTATGCACAGTATAAAGAGACGATGCACGTACCAATTCTATGGCTTGCTCGAAAGTCAATCCGCTAGATACATAGTCAGAAATACGTTGCACGTTAATTAATGCGGCATGTCCTTCGTTACAGTGATAGACCTCTTTTGAAATGCCTAATGCCTTCAAGGTCAAAATACCACCAATACCCAACAAGATTTCTTGTTTTAGACGGTTCTCCCAATCCCCACCATACAATTGATGTGTAATTGGTCGGTCAAATTCACTATTTAATTCGTTATCCGTATCCAGCAAGTAGAGCGAAATACGTCCAACATTAATACGCCAAACATTAGCATAAACATAGTAATCAGTATACGGAACAGCAATAACCATCGGCTTACCATCCTTATCAAGTACTCTGTCAATCGGTAGGTGTCCAAAGTTCTGAGCATCATAGCTAGCAATCTGCTGGCCATCCATCGATAAACTTTGATTAAAGTAACCATAACGATACAAGAAACCAACGGCACAAAGATCAACATTGCTGTCAGAAGCTTCTTTCAGATAGTCACCGGCCAAAACGCCTAAACCTCCGGAATATATTTTTAGAACATGATTCAAGCCATATTCCATACTAAAATAAGCAACAGAAGCACGTTTTGCATCTGGTTTAACGCTCATATAGTCTTTGAACATCGCATAAACCTCATCCATTCTCTTAACAATTGTCTTGTCAGCCGATAAAGCTTCTAGTTTCTCGTAGCTCAGTCTTTCCAATAACAAAACAGGGTTTTGCCCACATTCCATCCATAACTCAGGATCTAGATCACTAAAAAGTTCGATAGCTTCGGCATTCCAACCCCACCACACATTTCGTGCTATTTCAGATAAATGTTGTAAGGCTTCCGGCAAGCGAGATTGAACTGTAATCTCCCTCCAGTTGGGGGTATTCACATTACTTACTTTAATCTTCATAATGTTTATGATTTTTAATGGTTGTTTCTTTTGATAGTCTGTTCATCGCATGAGTAAGAGCGATGTCATACGCTTTATAATAATAGATAATAAAATGTTTCCAAAGTGCTTTTTCAGCAATAGAAGCAGCCTTCTTTCGTATTGAATAAATCTCTTTAGTCGTCTTTTTGGAAAAAGAAATAATAGTCTCTTCAATAACATTCACTACTTCAAAATAGTTCGTATCCGATCGGTGTATCACCTCAACCCCATTCTCAATGCCCGATTTACCTATGCTTTGAGCCCAACGACCAAACCCAGCTAAATCGGTGGTTATAGTCGGAACACGAAAAGCAACGCTCTCCAATGGAGTGTACCCCCACGGCTCGTAGTACGAGGCGTATACGCTTAAATCCTGTCCCAATAAGAGATCATAGTACTCCACATCGAAAATACCGTCTTTACCATTAAGATAGCAAGGGACAAAAATAATTTTCACCTTATCGTCCGCGTTGTTTTGCAGTCCCACCCGACGCATCATATTCAAGATCTGATCGTTTTCGGATTGGTGTATACAATGGGCCATAAAAGGCTGATCAAGAGGAGTGTCGAACGTTTGATTTGAATTTAAACGTTCTTGTAAGTCGAGACGCGGACCTGCGCACCAACCAGGTACATTGATAAAAGCCAAGACAGAACGATCGAGCGATGCATTTCGATTTAAAGCACCCAAAGCGTCTAAAAACACATCGAGACCTTTATTCTTAAATTCATAACGACCACTTGTAGCCAGAATCAACGTATCCTTCTGAAGTGTTGTTCCCAAGAGCCCATTGGCGACTTTAAGCATCTTTTCGCGAGCTTGTTTACGCTTTAAAGTGAAAGCATGACCTTTCGGTACAAAGTCATCTTCAAATCCATTAACCAAAATCTCGTCAACAGGCTTATCAAGGAGTTCCAAACACTCATTTGCAGTAATCTCACTCACCGTTGTAAAACAGTCCACATAATGAGCGGCTTGTTTCTCAATGGAATGTTTGGATTGCATGTTTAGCTCTTGTGCCATCTGATCCCCGTTATAGGCAAACAGATAATCATATAATGGTTTTTGATTGCCGGCAATTGATCGGCCGATTGATGTGGCATGAGTCGTAAAGATGGTCGCAATCTGAGGAACTTGCTTTTTTAGATAAAGAGCCGACATTCCGGTCATCCATTCATGAGCCTGAAAGATCACTTTATCGTTTGCCGTCAAATGAAAATGATAGAAACTCTCGACGACCTTTCCACAAGCAATCGCAAACATCGACGATTCGTCATAATCACCATATGCATGAAGGGAGTCGACTTGAAAACAATTCCACATCTCCCCATAATAATGATCCTTATGAGCATAGAAGGATTGAAAATCGACTAAGAAAACAATAGGATTCCCGGGAATGTTCCAACGACCAATGCGCACCTCTACTCCATCGTGTTGAGAGGCGTGCGCTTTCCATGAAGCAAACAACTCATCAGATTCAACGAACAAAGGGTTCGTCTTATTCCGCCAAAGATCAGGACCAATAAAAAAAGCTTTATCGTGAAACTGCTTTTGTAACGTGTTTGCTCTTGTAGATAATACTGTATATATACCTCCCACTTTATGACATACTTCCCAGCTAGCTTCGAAAATATAATCGGGGGACAACATCTTTTTTACCATATTCTGTCTAAAAACTCTTTTTTGTGTATGCCGCATGCAAACATACACATTATTATTTTAAAAATAATACCTTAAAACCTAAATATAAGAGATGAAAGATAAACAAACGTTTGCAAAAAGGCACTGTTACAACCGTTTTTCAATGAAATAAAAAAGGAAGTCTGAATAGACCTCCTTTTATTCTCGATGAAGAGTTTGACTCATTAAAGTCCACTCAATATCCTAATTATTGCAAAGCGCTACCAATCAAGAATGTGGCTGCCAAAGCTACGATAGCATAAAGTTCCGGGAAAACGGCAAGAATCAAAGTGTTACTAAACACGTTATGTCCTTGACCAATAGCAGCAATACCATTAGCACAAACTTGTCCCTGACGAATAGCAGAGAACAAAGCAACCAATCCTAATGCAATACCTGCACCTAAGATACCATAAGCTTGAATAGCTGTGATGTTCGGGGTTAATAATCCAAAGATGGTTTGAAACATAAAGTAACCGGCAAAACCATAAAGACCCTGAGTACCAGGAAGAGCGGTCAACACCAAGAAGTTACCGAAAGCGCCATCGTTTTTCTTCAATGCACCTACAGCGGCATTACCTGCGATAGTTACTCCATATGTACTTCCGATACCAGACAAGCCAATCATAATTGCAACGCCCATATAGGCAATAAACAAATTTGTTTCCATAATTTTATTCTATTGTTTTATTGTTTAATTTTTACTTTTTATTTAATTCTTAAAAGGTTTATAAGCCTTGCCGCCTCCTTCATAACCGGAGTTCTTGAAGAACTCCACAAAAGTCAGACGCATCGGGTGAACCATAGCTCCTAAGACATTCATGAAAATATTGATACCGTGGCCAACCACAAAGATCAACACCATCACAATCGGACCTGCGATCACATTATCGGGCTTCATTCCTACTGCCAAACTGTTGAATACACTTGCCAAGATACCTCCCGACAAACCTAAAGCAAACAGACGAACGTACGATAAGATATCTCCCAGCAGACCGGTAGCCATGTTATACGAATCCCATAATCCAACTCCGATATTAAGGAAGATGTTTTTGCCCGGGCTATTCAACAAGAAGATCAAAATTCCCGAAAGACTTAAGATCACAAGATGAACAGTTCCTCCCATCGGCATCAATCCGGGTGCTAAAGCAGCGACTCCTATTGAAATCAAAAGGATGATCCATCCAATTGTCGAAAGTGCGTATTTAAACCCAAACTGGATAGCCTGATTGGCAGCCTTTAGCATCATACCGAAAAGGATCTGTATAGCACCGAGGATCAATGATAGTTGGAACATATCATTATTATCCATAAAGACGGCCTCCTTCAGATCTTTCATAAACGGTAAGTTCCATTCGTACATATTGGCACCAAAGAACGTTCCCGTCAACAGACCACAGAAGAAAGTCGATACCGCTAAAATCTGCACCAACGATAAAATCGGTTTCATCGTCGCACTAATCTTCTTAGCAAACAAACGATAAGCCGTCACTGCCACAAATAGGAACAAGCCATACCCTGAATCACCCAAACAAAGGCCAAAGAAGACCATAAAGAATGGTGCAAAAAACGGGGTCAAATCAAGTTCATTGTATTTCGGCAACATATAAAGCTTACAGATCGGTTCGAACCAAGCAAAGAAACCTTTATTGGCCAATTGAATAGGTACATTGTCACCCGGAACCGGATCGGTCACTTCATAATAGACCTCACCTTCATTCAAAGCATTCTCAATGCCTTCTACACAAGATATAGGAGCCCATCCCTCAAGCATCATCAACTTATCGCCAACGACCGTTTGAGTATTCAAAACGACAGTCGATAATTCAACCTCATCTTGAACACTTTTCAAAGCCATCTTCAAAGATGGGAGTTCTTCGATTGCTAATTGTTTTATAGCTTCGTCACACCCTTCAATAGCCTTTTGAGTCGCTTCAAAGTTTTCCTCCAATTTTGCTAAAGACGTATCAGGAAGAATAATCTGTTCAGCATCACAATCAACCGTTTCTCCTTCTTTAGTCACGGTGACAAAGAATATTTTCGAAGAAAGAGTATTAATGATCATCGCTTGATATTCATCTTCCCATTCTTTTTTATAAGCCGACGCAGAGCAAGTATAAAACCGAATTCTATAACCGGCTTTCTTGAGCTTGACCAGATCAGCAGGTTCAAAATTACCCCAAACCTGCAAGGCATCCTTTTCCTTAGTCAGCGACTGTAACTGTTGAAGAAGGTTGCTTTTTTGGGTTTGCAGTTCATCTACTTCTTCAACCACTTGAAGGCCACGCTCACTCGAACCTTGCTTCTCTTTCGCCTTTGTAGGCTCTTTCTGAGCCAAAAGCAAATTTTGCAACATTTTAGTCACGGAACCAATGCGAGCTACTAGTCGAATGTTTTCTTGTAACTCGGGATTATCGCTCACGCCTTGTTGCTTTTCAACCACATGAACCACTCCCAAATTGCGCAAAGCACTTAAAAACTCATCATACTCCTTATGGTATACAAGGAATGTCAGTTTCTTCATTTTCGTAATCATGCCTCTACCTCCTTCCTTTGTTCTTGACGAGACTTCATGATCTTCTGAGACGATTTAGATAAGTTCTCTTCGTCTTCCATGAAACGCTTAATCTTTCGTAATGCATCTTGATACCCCGGTATCTGAACTTTCTCAAACAAATTCACCTTTTGCGTGGTTTTCTTACGCGCATGTTCAAGCAAATTTAGTTTAGCCAAGATAAATTCACGTTCAATAGCCGTTTGAGCAAGCTCCGAGATGAGATGAATGCCATCGGCATACCATTTCGGTGCATTAAACAAGCTATAGGGACGTATTTCAAAATCGACGTTTTCGAGTATTGGAACCCGAACTCCGGCTATTTTCTTCACTCCCAAATGAACATCTTTGACTTTAACCAATGAGGCATCAAACTCATTCCAAAGAGCGAACATGGCTTCAGAGGCTTGAATTTGTTGTTCAAGCCTAACCTTCAAGCTATCAGCATCTGTTTTGCAACGCTTAACTTCCATACGAAGAGCACTCTCCTTATTCTTAATGATAGGTAGAGTTCTCGTACGCACCTTAAGCTGCTTTTCAAGTTGCTGAAGAGAGGTTTTGTTATATTGAAACTTTATTGCCACTTTGTTATAAGATATTATGTGATAAATACACTATGATGATTGACCTATGACGATCAATCATTCTGTTTTCCAGACCAATACTGATCTACTAGTTCTTTCTTGATATTTACCTCTTCCTGACGGAAATATTTACCAAACAATCCCCAAGCCACATCCAACATTTCTGTGGTGTTCAAGTTGACATCGATAGCCAATAATTGATTCGAGTAATCCTTAGCAAAAGCCAAAGTACGTTCATCGTAATTAGTCAAATCGAAACCATTCTCCAACTTCGTCTTCGCATTGGCAGCATCGGCATACAAACGAACCGCAGCATTCATCACTTGTGGATGATCTTTACGGGTCTTCTTACCGGTAACCAATTGTTTCAAACGAGAGAGAGAACGGAATGGGTCGACAATAACTTTACCAATATCACTATCACGACGTAAGAATAACTGTCCTTCAGTGATATATCCTGTATTATCAGGAATAGCGTGTGTAATATCTCCACCCGATAAAGTCGTTACAGCGATAATCGTAATTGATCCTCCGGCTGGGAATTGCACCGCTTTCTCATAGATCTTAGCCAAATCTGAATACAAAGATCCCGGCATAGAGTCCTTCGATGGAATCTGGTCCATACGATTCGACACAATGGCCAAAGCATCGGCATACGATGTCATATCGGTCAACAAGACCAATACTTTCTCATCATTATTTACCGCAAAATATTCAGCTGCAGTCAACGCCATATCTGGAATCAACAAACGTTCTACAGGAGGATTTTCTGTTGTATTTACAAAACTGATAATACGATCGAGTGCACCGGCATTAGAGAACACATTCTTAAAATAAAGGTAGTCGTCATTAGTCATACCCATACCTCCAAGAATGATCTTATCGGTTTCTGCACGTAAAGCCACGTTAGCCATGACTTGGTTAAACGGTTGGTCAGGGTCTGCAAAGAATGGAATCTTCTGTCCGGACACCAACGTATTATTCAAATCAATACCGGCGATACCTGTTGCAATAAGTTCAGATGGTTGTTTACGTCGAACAGGGTTAACCGAAGGACCACCAATAGGCACTTCTTGTCCCTCAATATCCGGACCACCATCAATAGGATCTCCGAACGCATTAAAGAAACGTCCGGCAAGCTGTTCACCTACCTTAAGTGTAGGCGATTTACCAAGGAATACCACCTCAGCATTAGTCGGAATACCTTCGGTACCCTCAAAAACTTGCAAGGTCACCTCATCACCGGCAATTTTCACGACCTGAGCTAGTTTACCATTAACGGTAGCCAGCTCATCATAGCCCACACTAGTTGCCTTCAACGAACAAGTCGCTTTAGTAATCTGAGTGATCTTGGTATATATTTTCTGAAAAGCTTTTGTTGACATTGTTATATCATTAATTTGATAGTTAATAGTTACTCTTTAACAGATCTCTTAGCAATCAATTCGGTCAAATCAACACGGAATTTCTCATAAGGTTCCGAACGGAAAGCTGAATAGTTCATCTGTTTACAGATATTGATCATCTTTTTGAAGTAATCCATAACTTCATTAAAGTTATCGAACTCAAAATCCGTATGACAAATATCGATCACCATATTCAATATTTCTTCCTGGCGATCCATTGGTGTCACAGCATCAATCTCATCAAATGCATCTTGCTGTAAAATCACAAAGTCGATTAATTCTGATTTCCAGAAAATCACATGATATTCCACAGGTACTCCATCGTCACCCAAGATATTAATCTGCTCGGCAATCTCTTTACCACGTTGCAAACGTGTCTTGATCTCGTTTACCTTGCCAATCCATTCTCCGTTAATACGTTTTACAATATAATCCTCAAATTCAGGATACTCTATATATTTTGAATAAGAATCAATCGGATTCACAGCCGGATAACGTTTTCTATCGGCACGTTCCTGTTCCAAGGCATAGAAACAGCGAGCAACCTTCTTCGTATTTTCAGTCACCGGCTCTTTCAAGTTACCACCGGCAGGTGATACCGTACCGATAAAGGTGATTGAACCACTTTCATCATTGTTCAACTGAACATATCCTGCACGACCATAAAAGTTCGATATAATTGAAGACAAGTCCATCGGGAATGCATCAGCCCCAGGCAACTCTTCCATACGATTCGACATCTCACGCAAAGCCTGCGCCCAACGAGAAGTAGAGTCGGCCATCAAAAGCACCTTAAGTCCCATCGAACGATAAAATTCAGCAATACTCATCGCTGTATAAACCGATGCCTCACGAGCAGCAACCGGCATGTTCGATGTATTTGCAATAATAATGGTACGCTCCATCAATTTACGTCCGGTATGAGGGTCAACCAGTTCAGGGAATTCCGTAAAGATTTCCACAACCTCATTGGCACGTTCACCACAAGCTGCGATGATCACAATGTCAGCTTCAGCTTGTTTAGAAATAGCATGTTGAAGCACCGTCTTACCAGTTCCGAAAGGGCCGGGAATAAATCCGGTACCACCCTCAACAATAGGATTCACTGTATCGATCACACGGACCCCGGTTTCCAATAATTTAAATGGACGAGGTTTTAGCTTATAGTTAGTCATGGCACGTTTAACCGGCCACTTCTGAATCATCGTTACTTCGATTTCAGTTCCTTTCTCATCGGTAAGAACCGCTATAACATCCTCAATCTTATAATCACCCTCAGCTACAATACGCGTCACAACAGCTTCGCCTTCCATAGCAAGAGGTGCCATTATTTTCAACGGTTGGAAGTTTTCTTCGACTTGTCCCAACCATGCAGAAGCTTTAACCCTATCACCAACAGCGACCAATGGGTTAAAATGCCATACACTTCCCTTATCCAAGGCATAAGTGTAGTCTCCGCGTTTCAAGAAAACGCCATCCATCTTATCTAGGTCGTTTTGCAACCCATCATAGTTCTTTGACAGCATACCCGGACCTAAAGTCACTTCAAGCATGTGTCCTGTAAATTCGGCTGTGGCTCCTACCTTCAATCCACGTGTACTTTCAAACACCTGAACGTAAACAAACGATCCAACAACCTTAATTACCTCCGCCATCAACTTGTCTCCACCGGTAGTAATATAGCAGATTTCATTCTGCGCCACCGGGCCGTCAACGACAAGGGTTACCATATTGGCAATAACGCCACTGACAGTTCCTTTTGTTGCCATATCTATTTTTTAAATTATTTATCTGAATTCTTCGGGAATGGTCACTTCACTCTTCAATGAATGAATGATACTTCTGAAATATTGATTTCCCTTTTCTTTATCCAACGCTATCCAACGCTCAATCATCTCAAGTCTCAGCAAAAAGATGAAAAGACGTTCGATTGTGAAATAGTCAAAGAACGTCGCTTCATCCATCCAACTCCAACGAAGTTGATCGATCTTCTTTTCACGTTCTACCCAATCTGTGATTTCACTCATCCTATTTAACTGTTCGAAATACTCCAATTCTGTCGAAAGTCCAAAATCACGAGCATGCGATGTTCTCAATGCATCACACACCCACGTTTGACCAACAATATTCGAAGCCACATCCCATTCATACTTACGAGCCGAAAGTGCCAAAAGAATATTATTAATAGACAAGTTAAAATCAAACCAAGCTGTCAGGAATTTATTATCTGACTTCATCGCGTATTCATAATACAGCGCCATCAGTTTATTTTCCAGAGCAACAAAATCGACTGTTTCAGAACTCAGAACATCAAAAATAAAAGTAGACAAGTAGATAGGAAGGACCTTTGAATCTATTTTCTTCCCTTCTTTAAGATCAGCAATACACTCTTGCAGAAGTTCCAAGGTAAAGTTTCCTCGAAAATCAAAAGCCTCTTCTTTCCCTTTAAGAAGATTCAATACATTCATGTTATCAAACTTCAGATAAAACAAATCAATTAATTTTTTATCTGAGGTCGACAACTGGTTATACAATTCTGATTTGAAATCGGCTACCGTATAACTAAGTTTACCATCTTCAAGAGTTAAATCGGGCAGACCTGCTATCAAGTAATAATATTTACTGCGCATAAGCCCTACCATTAAAATAACATTTCTACCAATTGAGGACGCAAAAATGCTTTAAAATAATTCATAAATTCCGCTTCACCAAAGTTTACTTTATAAGATCCGTCGGCAGGTGATACGGTAAACAATGTTTTGATACCATTTACCTGTTCAATAGTCACGCTCTTCTCTAATAATTCTTTAGCATGAGCTGCAAAATATGATTTTAAAGATTCAGCTTCAGCAGTAGAAATAACGATTGGCTCTTCAATACTCCATTTAGAAGCCAACTGCACAATAAATGCGTTCAAAAAATCTTTTTTATCAACAAAATCTTTCACCGAAGAAGAAACGAGAGCATTAGTTATGCACGAAGCTATCTCAGATTTTAAAGCTTGAACAGCCTGACCAGCATATAACTTTAGTTCCGATTTAGTATTCTCTGTTAGTTCTTCAGCGGATTTCGTGGAGCTAACCTTTATTGTTTCTGCTTCTTTTTGGGCTTTCTCAACAATTTTCTTTGCCTCTTCTTGAGCTTTTTCAATAATTCGTTTTGCCTCTTCATTTCCTTTTTCAACGCCTTCACGATAAATTTTATCGGTTAACTCTTGAATTTTATTTTCCATATCCACAAATATATTTAGGATTTATAAAACTAATTTTCTGTGCTTTTCGATTAGATTCGCACCAAAAGTACAAAATTCAAATTTATAAAAAAAGAAAAGAGATAAAGAAAACTCTTATAGAAACTGATTTTAAGGTTATAACTGAGTTATTTAGAAAACTTTAAAATGGTGAGAATTAATGAGAAGGGAAAAGGCATGATTAACACTTGATTAATTTTCCAAAGAGTTCGTATCAATCGAGGTTTGAAGAAGAAAAGCTGCATCAGATTCATGGACGGGTTCAGAAGACATGGCACGATAGGAGATAACATGACATGGCATCGAAGGAATGGGATGGAATGAAATAAGATGGGATGGTAAGAGATAATGCGGCACAACATTGGATTAGATTAGATAAGAAAGCAAGGTCAAACAAGACAAGGTCAAATAGTATTGCATGGTACAAAACAGTACGGGCGGCACAAAAAAAAGACCCTTCGAAACATTACTGAATCGAAGGGTCAATCAAAATGGCGGCTACCTACTCTCCCACTGTTACGCAGTACCATCGGCGTGACGAGGCTTAACTTCTCTGTTCGGAATGGGAAGAGGTGGAACCCTCGTGCTATAACCACCTAAAGAAGGTTATGACATGTGTACAGTAAAAATTTAGGCTCCTAAAAAGGATAGCTAAATGGATATAACAAACAACGCGCGTTTGTAAGAAAGTGCACGGGCAATTAGTAACGCTCGGCTTTGATGTTGCCACCTTTACACCTGCGTCCTATCAACGTCATCGTCTATAACGACCCTAAGAAATCTAAT
>JBKEDO010000086.1:0-1515 GCA_047975405.1 Bacteroides sp. | reverse complement strand
GTCACGCCGATGGTACTGCGTAACAGTGGGAGAGTAGGTAGCCGCCATTTTGATTGACCCTTCGATTCAGTAATGTTTCGAAGGGTCTTTTTTTGTGCCGCCCGTACTGTTTTGTACCATGCAATACTATTTGACCTTGTCTTGTTTTACCTTGCCTCTTCTCTTCTTATCTTATCTAATCTAATCCAATGTTGTGCCGCATTATCTCTTACCATCCCATCCCATCTTATTTCATTCCATCCCATTCCTTCGATGCCATGTCATGTTATCTCCTATCGTGTCATGTCTTCTGAACCCGTCCATGAATCTGATGCAGCTTTTCTTCTTCAAACCTCCATTGATAGGCCCCGATTGAATATACAGATGAAGAGACATTGACTGATGTTAGGTACACCTACATCTACATCTTACCGCGCATGATTGCCACGCTGTACATTATCACTGTACATAACTACACGTAATAACCCACATTACACAAACGTGCATAGTTATGTGCGATTGCATATAACGTATATCGTTACATCTGACAGATCTATTGATCCAGCCAGTTTAATCAATATACTCTTATATTCACATAATCACCATAAATGCCTTTGGACTACTTTAAATAGCCCTGAATTATTCAGAGTCCTTATCCATCTCTTATTCTTTATGGGCAATTACCGTTGTAAGCCATGATTAGAGTCGTACTATAACTCCAATATTTTGTCGATTGATTATTTACGGATTTGTTTTCTTTTGAAGGTGATATTGTTGTTGTGTGTTTCCTTTTCGATATAATAATTTAGTCTCACTTGTTGCATGACTATCTAATTTGATGATTCAATATCGTTTTATGCGTTCTAAAAGATTTTTATCTAAATATTGATTTATAGATAGTTATATTTCATTGATTCTTTTTTTTATAAATAAAGTTCAATAAAATTTGAATATGTACAATTAATGCTCTACTTTTGCATCCGCTTTGCAAGAGAGTCAAAGCCTTTTGATTGACATTTTGCTTTGGTTCGATGGCCGAATGGGTTCTCCGGATACTTTTTTCAGTAGTTTCCTTTTGAGGTGACTTTGATTCGCTTTAGAAATTAAATTAAAAATAACTTCGAAAAGAGTTGTTGTTTTAATATTAAAGTTTGTATCTTTGCAGTCCGATTCGCTTAGGTTTTCAGCCTTTCGATTTTGAATGGTTCTTTCGCAAGAGAGTTTACTGATTTGAAGTTGAAAAAACATGAAAGATTAACTTTGAAAAAAACTTTCCAAAACGATTTGTGGTTTGCTTAAATAGTTTTACCTTTGCACCCGCTTTTGAATCGAAGATTTGATCAGAAGCCACGTTCTTTGAAATATTGATAAACAATACAAGAAGTACAAGAAAAAAACAAGAACCGTCAATACTTATTATTAGGTATTATGAGATCGTCAATAAATTTTTACTGTATCCTGAACAGATCTAAAAAAGTATTCGCTTTTAATAATATCAGAGTTAATATTCAAAAAATATTAATACAAAGAAGAGTT
>JBKEDO010000111.1:0-13785 GCA_047975405.1 Bacteroides sp. | reverse complement strand
GTTTGAAGGGCATTTGTTGAGCCCTCGAACGAGGGCCGAAGAGCCCACGTTCGAGGGCTTATGGGTTTTCGTTCGAGGGCTGAAGAGCCTTCGAAGGAAGGCTCAACAAATGGAACTTACTTAGCGAGTGATTTTACTTCAATAGGTATTAAAACTGATGTCGAATTTGGTAATGATAACGTCCGACAGAAAACGGGCTTACGCTTGTTGTTTGTTTTGCGATGGTATGATGTGTGTTTTTCGATGTTTGTCTTTTGATGTTGCAATGCTATGATGTTTGTTGCGATGCTATGATGTTTGTCTTTCGAAGTTTGTCTTTTGGTGATGCGATGCTATGATGTTTCTTGCGATAGTATGATGTTTGTTTTGCGATGGTATAAGGGGTGCGTTGATAAAATAAAAAAAAACTATCCAAACCGATTGTGGTTAGATAGCCTTTTTGTTTCTCAATACGATGAGCCCTCTGGGATGAATGGCCGATCTTTATGTCTTTATTCCTTTATTTATTTAGCAACGTTATTTTCCGGCTTTCCTGCAATGAATGCTTTGATGTTGCTTAAAATAATATTCATCAATCGTTCGCGAGCTTCTTTAGTTGCCCAAGCAATATGAGGAGTAATGAAGCAATTCTTGGCTGTAAGTAGGGGATTATCTTCTTTGGGAGGCTCGGTCGACAAGACATCCACACCGGCAGCGTAAATGGTGCCTTGGTTTAGAGCATCCGCCAAATCTTGTTCATTGATCAGTCCCCCTCGTCCCGTATTAATCAGGACGGCCGTTGGTTTCATGAGAGCCAGTCGTTTGGCATTGACCAACTCTTTGGTCGTATCGGTTAGCGGGCAATGCAAACTGATAATGTCGCATTCGGCAAATAGCTCATCCAACTCTTTCTTCTTGATTTCAGGAGGGAGCTGAAAAGGCGATTTCGAGGTATATGCAAAGACTTGCATGCCAAATCCGATAGAGATTCTGGCTGTAGTATAACCAATATGACCCAAACCGACCAATCCGATCTTTTTGTCCCGTAACTCCATAAGCGGAGTGTCCCAGAAACAGAAATCGTTACTCTTGCTCCAATCGCCTTGACGTACTTTGTTGGAGTAGTGGTCTACACGTTGCGTGATGTTTAGGATATGCGCAAAAACCATTTGAGCAACAGAAGCGGTGCTATAAGCCGGAATGTTGGTTACAACAATCCCGCGTTCTTTGGCTGCTTTTATATCGACTATATTATATCCGGTAGCCATGACACCGATATATTTTAAACCAGGTAGGGCGGCAATATGGTCGGCTGTGATGACCACCTTATTGACTAAAATAACCTCTGCCTCCGAAGCTCGTTCTATCACTTTTTCAGTAGGAGTGCGATCGTAAATCGTACATTCTCCTAATGTTTCGATCTTATCCCAAGACAGATCACCGGGATTGGCGGCATAACCGTCTAATACAACAATTTTCATAAGCTTTTTATTTAATAAATCTTTTTATACTCCATTGATTGTCCATTGATGCTCCATTGATCTAGAGACAATCTCTTGGCAGATCTTACTTCTTTGTTCGATACCGATCGCCCCACAATCGCTGCATTCTCTCTTCATGCTTGCTTTCAGCAGGATTGCTCTGAGGATGCCAAATTTGTGTTTCTTTAAGCTCGTCGGGTAGGTATTGTTGTTGCACAAAGTTCCCTTCATAGCTATGAGCATACTTGTAATCTTGTCCGTATCCCAACTGTTTCATTAACTTGGTGGGAGCATTACGAAGATGCAAGGGTATGGGGAGGTTACCGGTTTGCCGTACCAATTCGAGCGCTTCATTGATGGCCATGTAGGCTGAGTTGCTTTTGGGACTCGTTGCCAGGTATATGGTTGCCTCTGCCAAAGGAATACGTCCCTCCGGCCAGCCGACTTTCATAATCACATCAAAACATGTGTTGGCGATGAGTAGGGCATTGGGATTCGCTAAACCGATGTCTTCGGCGGCCGAGATCACCAATCGGCGTGCAATGAATGCCGGATCTTCACCACCTTCGATCATCCGGGCTAACCAATATATCGCTCCGTCGGGGTCGCTGCCACGAATCGATTTGATAAATGCGGAGACAATGTCATAATGCATTTCTCCTTCTTTATCGTAGGCCATCGGATTTTCCTGCAAGCGATCGGTGACAATTTTGTCATTGATCACGACAGGATCTTGACTTTCTGAACTGACAATGAGTTCGAGTATGTTGAGCAACTTGCGGGCATCTCCTCCAGAAAAGCGTAAGATCGCCGTGGTTTCTTGAAGCTCTATTTTTCGTTCTTTAAGAATGAAATCGGTGGTGATGGCTCGTTGAAGTAGTGCCAATAAATCCTCTTGTTCGAGCGATTTAAGGACGTATAGCTGACAACGGGATAGAAGGGGACGGATCACTTCAAATGAGGGATTCTCGGTCGTCGCCCCGATTAACGTGATGGTGCCTTGTTCAACAGCTCCTAAGAGTGAATCTTGTTGTGACTTGCTGAATCGATGAATTTCGTCAATAAAAAGGATCGGGTTCGCTTGAGAAAAGAAACGGTTGCTCTTGGCTCGTTCAATCACTTCACGGACGTCTTTTACTCCGGACGTAACGGCACTTAAGGTGTAAAATGGCGTCTCCAGTTTATTGGCTATAATCTGGGCCAAGGTGGTTTTGCCCACTCCCGGAGGACCCCAAAGGATAAAAGAGGAGATTCGTCCGCTGTCGATCATCCGACGGAGAACCGCATTCGGGCCAATGAGGTGTTGTTGGCCGATATATTCATCTAATGTTTTGGGGCGTAAACGCTCTGCTAATGGTTGTATCATTTAAAAAATCATTAATATCATAAACCGAATCCCGCTTTTATTAATGCCGGGGTTGTTACGGTAAGTAAAACGGTGTACATATTCAACGTGTAGGAGTTTGAATATGTTGTATATTCCAACACTTCCCTCAATATAAGGTACTTTAGGGTCCATCGCGAAACTCGTGTATTGACCATCTCTTGTTGGGAAACGGAATAAATCGGAGTTCTGACTGACGAATGGATTGTTTTTGTCGGTCAGGCTTCCCCATAGCGCTCGGACGCGGAACATTTCACGCCATTTGAGTTTCTTTAATAAGGGAATTCGATTAAAGAGTTTTCCGTTCATGTCGTACGACAAAGACAGAGAGGCAAATCGGTCGTTAAGAAACTCCATATTATTAATCAGACAGAATGTTTCTCGCTGAGTGATATAGGACAGGTTGGCCTCGGGCAAGATGAGCAAAGGGAAAGGTACGGTATTCCATTCGGCACCGGCCTTCAGGCTACAATCGATCTTACCCCAAGAGGAGGGAAGCCAAAATCGTTTCCAAAGGCTTGCTTCTGTACGGTTGAAGTTATATTCTCCACCGAGTACCCCCTTAAAGCCCATGGTATGAGATAGCGTGAATATTGGCGCATCTAATGATACCGGGACACGTCGTTGTTTGGAGTTGACAAATGATTCTCCGGGGGCATAACGGAGGGTCAGGTTAGCCTCTGTTGTCGTGATGTCGTGTACTTTCTCCGAGGAGTTGGTCTTGATGTATTCCAACTTTCCTGCCGGTTCGTCGTTGCGGCGGCGCAACATCGCCTTCACGCCCAAACCTTCCGGATTCTCAAGTTCGTAGGTAATGGTCGCATCTCGGATGTACGACATTTGGTCGACTGTGGTGGTCTTGAAGGCGAGGAAAACGTTATCTTTATCGGTGAACAGAAATTTATCCATGGGCGACATGACATCGTAGCTATAGCTAGCCGATAAGTTGTGCTTCGGAAATTCCCAGACCACGTAATCGCGTTTATTGAAGCAATGGGTTACTTCTGCTTTATATTTCCACTTTTTGTCTTTCAATCCATAGGCTGTGTATCCGCTAAAGAACCAGTTCGGATTGAGATGAGCGGTCGACATTCCACTTAAACGGAAACGGGTACCATCAATATAGTTGCTCGAGATCATGGTGTTGATCGGGCCAATATCGAATTTGCTCTTGGTGTTTTTACTTCCTGTCTCAACGAAGTTCTCAATCAAAGCTTTTGCGCCAAAGATGATGTATTTGAATCCCGGGATCTCTTCAAGACGTTTGATGAATAGTCCCATAGAACTTTCTTTCTTGGTTAGAGGGACCTGACGTACGTTGGCCCAGTATTCGTCGCTTTTGGAAAGCATGTCGGCTTGTTTGATGACGTTTCCTCGAAGACGAAACAGTCTTGGCTCAATAGGCGTAAATTGATAATGGCTGTATTTGGTGGTCCGTTCAACTTGTATGCCGCTATTCCCATTCGAGTTCCAAGAGAGATCCACCGTCATGTCGTCGTCAGAAAGAACCCAATTCCCATTTGGCAATTGTTCGTAGTCTTGTGTGATATCCATGTTATTCACGAAGTTCACGCCGGTCTTCTTGGGCAAACTCATGGTGCATCGTTTAACGGCATAGGTCGAATCTTTCAAAACATAGAGATGTCCTGTAAATCCAAAATCTTGTGAGTTTTGTGGAACAAAAGTCAGGTGCACGCATTCATCTTTTTCGACCTTGATGGTGTCCATCAAATAAAATTTGTAGAACGAAATGGCATCGTTGCCAATCGGGCTGACAAACCGACGTTGTAAGAGGCGTATGTTGTTGTCATAAATATTAATCTCTGAGAACACATCCTTCAGAACAGTCCCAAGCATATCGCCTGTCGAAAAGAACTCGTCAATGCCATTTGAATTTAAGCCTTGAATAATGGCTTTCTTGCTTTCCGGGTTTTTGCGATAGATGATTTGTGATGCTGTTTCTTGTACAGATATGGGAAGAATCAGCTTGTTTGTTTTCTCGGAAACTTCTACTTGATCGCGTAAGAACGAGTATTTCTTATAGATGCCTTTCTCTAGTTTCTCGGGAGTCAGATCATTGATCGACATTTTCATCTTCTCGTATTTATCGTATTGATAAAAGTCGTTTTCTTCAAGTTTCTGAGCTTTCTTATTCTCGATAACCTTACGCATGAAATCGACTGCCGGATTGTTTTTACGAGAATATTTTTCCCTCTTGGGCTTGACTACTACCTCGCTCAACATCACATTGTCTAATGTCAACTGCACGTTTAACTCTTTCGTGTTTGAGGCGATTTTAACCGTTTTTGTTTGGTAGCCAATTGCGGAGAAGGTTATTTCGTTCCATCCTCTTTTAGACTCTAGCTTGTATTCTCCTTTGATGTTGGAAACCGTACCTATGCCTTTTTGAGGATAAAATACAGAAACATACATTAAGGGTTCATTGGTAGACGAATCAGTGATGGTTCCCTTGATCTGTGCCGAAATATGGGGAGCTATGATCGATAATAAAAAAAGTAAGACGATCTTATTATATTGCTGGTTCATAATGGTCTGTAAAATAAGGAATACAAAGTTAATAAAATTGTTGTTAGTTGCGATCATTATAACTTTTTTTACTATTCCTTGTGTTTAATGTAGAATAAGAAGAGACTTACTTTGAGCTTATTGGCTTTAGGCTAACATTGAATGAGATATAAAGGAAGATCTGGGTATGGTGTATAACAGAAAACGGTATTAAGAGTCATTTCTTAATACCGTTTTTGTGTGAACGATTGAGGTTTTATCTTAACTCTCAGTCAGAATTTGTATAATTCGTTCAGCCGTTCTTCCGTCCCAACGTTCAGGAAGTTGGCCTTGTTTCCATTCACCTTTTAGTAAACTCTCCATTTTCTCAGAAAGTTTTAGCGAATCTTCGCCTACGAGTTCGTTGGTTCCGATGCGATAGGTCTCAGGATGTTCTGCATAAGAGTTTAATGTGATACATGGAATGCCTAAGAATGTTGCTTCTTCAGCAACATTACCTGAGTCGGTTATAATGGCTTTGGCGTGATTAATCAGATATCCAAAGAATAAATAACTTTGAGGAGGCATAATATGCAAATTAGGCATTGGAAGATTTAGCGATTTAATGGCATCGCTGACATAAGTGTGTAATGGGGCGACAATTGGTACTCCATTCGACTTATCTATCAATGTCTTTATCAGTTTCTTAAGATTCTTCTTGTCGTTCAAAACAACCCGGCGATTAAGGGTTAAAAGAATGTATTCTTTTTCTTTTAGTCCTAGAATATTAAACCAGATCGGCTTTAATAACCGATTACGGTTGTATCGGATAGAATCTATTAAGATATTCCCAACGTAATAAATGTTTTTTTCTTCTGTTCCGGTCTGATTAAGATTACGATTAGCAATCATTCCGGCTGTGAATAGATAATCGGATAGTCCATCTGTGATCATACGGTTGACCTCCTTAGGCATCGTCATATCGAAAGAACGTGTACCTGCTACTAGATGCGCCACTTTAATCCCTAGTTTTTTGGCTACAATGGCACAACTCATCGTTGCTGTTAAATCATCTACGACGATCACAATATGTGCTGGATTTTCAGTAAGCTCTTGTTCAAAAGCAATCATAATACCTGCAGCTAACCTTGTTGAATTGCCACCTTCTATTCCTAAATAGCCATCAGGCTCTCTCATATCAAGGTCGGCAAATAGAGACGCGTCTAAACTGGTATCCTCTTTTTTCCCCGTATAGATGAGTCGGTAAGAGATACTTTTACCTTGCATCCGTGCGGCTTCAATTGCACGCATGATCGGAGCAATTTTCATAAAATTGGGGCGAGCCCCGGCAACAATCGTAATTTTCATATGCTTTCTAACAATTTTCACGAAACAAAAGTACACTTTCTTATTGAAATTATTTGTTACTTTGCAAACAAAAAAATACGATATGCCGACATTTGTTCAGATACTTGATTTTATTGGTACGTTTGCATTTGCCATTAGTGGAATTCGCTTAGCTTCTGCTAAACAGTTTGATTGGTTTGGAGCTTACGTTGTAGGTCTCGCAACGGCTATTGGGGGTGGAACGATTCGTGATGTTTTACTTGATGTTACTCCTGCATGGATGGTTAGTCCGATCTATCTGGTTTGTACAGGTTTAGCTTTGTTTTGGGTCATTTTATTTGGGAAATATCTTATTCATCTACATAATACTTTTTTCCTTTTCGATACGATTGGCTTGGCTTTGTTTACTGTTGTCGGTGTTGGGAAAAGCTTGGCGCTGGGGTATCCTTTTTGGGTGGCGATCATCATGGGTAGTGTCACAGGAGCAGCAGGTGGTGTGATTCGTGATGTTTTCATTAACGAAATTCCTCTGATTTTCCGGCAAGAGATTTATGCAATGGCCTGCGTCTTGGGGGGTATTGCTTATTGGTTGTGTGATCTGGTAGGTTTGGGATCTTATGTCTGTCAGATTGTGGGCGGATCAATCGTTTTTTTGACCCGCGTTCTTGCAGTTAAGTACCATATTCGCTTACCTATATTAAAAGGGAATTAGAAGATCTATTTCTTTTTTTCTAGTGAAAGGTCACCGTGGAACGTAATAGGTTGTCTATTCCGCATATTAACATTGACTGTAGCCGAACCATTTGAGAAGATTGTTAAGGTGAAATTAAACGAATCTTCGGTGGTTTCAGCCGAGAACTGAATCAAATGTTTTCCCTTTTTATTCAAATGCTCTGAATAATTACTTATTGAGGTTTGAAAGATTAATCCACTGCCTCCTCCATATGGTATAGAATAAGCTCTCCCGTAATAGGGTAAATAGGAATAGATCGAATCGTTTTTAATCTCAACACTGTAAGGAGAAGTTAGCTGAACAAGTTTGCCACTCATTGGTATGGCTGTTTCGACGTTGATCTTATATTCTTTAGATTGTATCAATTCTTGCACAGTCTTAGCCTTCATCGCGGCTTTATCTTTCTTTGCATTCTGAGCAAACATTGGTACTAAACAGATCGAAAAAACAGTGAATAATAACGTTATTCTGCTTAATAGTTTCATGGCTTAACTTTTTATGATTTTACTAACTATAACAGTCCAATCGTGATGTATTCTTTATAATCCTTATTTTTTTAACTATTTTTATTTCAATATCATATTACCGTAAAGTTTCTTGTGACGAAATGTTATAAAAACGATGCTTTTTACGATTGCTGACTTTTTATCGTTTTCTTCTATTTAACTGACAATATGATATATAACATATCTTTTTTGATAAAAATTTTCTTTGTTTTTTGTCTTTATGTCAAATAAACCAGTATATTTGCGTTTACAGAAGTTAAAATAAAAAAGAAAATATTTATCAAATTGCGGTCATGAAGAAAGAAATAAAGTTTAGTCTCCTTTATAGAGATATGTTTCAATCATCCGGAAAATATCAGCCTCGTATTGATCAATTAGTACGGATCGCACCAGTAATTGTCGAAATGGGTTGTTTTGCTCGTGTCGAAACCAATGGTGGGGCTTTTGAACAAGTAAACCTTTTGTATGGCGAAAATCCGAACAAGGCAGTAAGGGCTTTTACAAAATTCTTCAATGATGCCGGCATTCAGACACATATGCTGGATAGAGGCTTGAATGGCTTGAGAATGTATCCTGTACCGGCTGATGTTCGTCGACTCATGTACAAGGTTAAACATGCGCAAGGTGTAGATATTACTCGTATTTTTTGCGGATTGAATGAAGTACGTAATATCATTCCTTCTATTCATTATGCTCTTGAAGCCGGTATGATTCCTCAAGCAACGCTTTGTATTACTTTCTCTCCCGTACATACGGTGGAGTATTACACCGCTATTGCCGACAAGTTAATTGAGGCTGGGGCTACTGAAATCTGTTTAAAAGATATGGCAGGAATTGGTCGTCCGGCAATGCTGGGACGATTGACCAAAAATATTAAGACCAAACATCCTGAAGTGATTGTGCAATACCATGGGCATAGTGGACCTGGGCTATCAATGGCTTCTATCTTGGAGGTTTGTGAAAATGGAGCTGATATTATTGATGTGGCTATGGAACCATTGTCTTGGGGAAAAATTCATCCGGACGTGATTTCTGTTCAGGCCATGTTGAAAGATGCCGGATTCCAAGTTCCGGAAATTAATATGAAAGCTTATATGAAAGCGCGTGCTTTGACGCAAGAATTTATAGATGATTTCTTAGGATTCTTTATGGATCCGACCAACAAACATACATCTTCTTTGCTTTTGAAGTGTGGACTTCCCGGAGGTATGATGGGGTCAATGATGGCTGATTTGAAAGGCGTACATTCCGGTATTAATTTGATCTTAAAGGGTAAAAATGAACCGGAATTAAGTATTGACGATTTATTGGTGATGCTTTTTGATGAAGTTGAATATGTTTGGCCTAAACTCGGATATCCTCCATTGGTGACTCCATTTAGTCAATACGTTAAAAATGTAGCCTTAATGAACCTGCTTGCTCAGGTTAGAGGGGAAGAGCGTTGGACGATGATTGATAATCATACTTGGGATATGATCATAGGTAAAAGTGGGCGATTGCCTGGCCCTCTTGCACCGGAAATTGTTAAATTGGCCGAGGAAAAGGGACTCACCTTTACCGATGAGGATCCTCAACAGAACTATCCGGACCAATTGGATGAATACCGCAAGGAGATGACAGAAAATGGTTGGGATTTTGGACCGGACGATGAGGAATTGTTTGAGTTGGCGATGCATGATAGACAATATCGTGATTATAAGTCTGGAGTTGCAAAGAAACGTTTCCAAGAAGAACTACAACGGGCAAAAGATGCTGAGCTTGTTAAACAAGGATTCTCTGACGAGGATGTTAAGAATATGAAGCGTTCTAAAGCTGAACCTATTATGGCAATGGAGAAAGGACGCATCATTTGGGAGATCGATGTTGAATCTCCATCAATGGCTCCTGAAGTAGGACGTAAATACCAACCGGATGATGTGTTCTGTTATATCGCTACGCCTTGGAATACATACGATAAGGTGCTTGCAAACTTTAAAGGACGTATTATAGAAATTGCAACTAAACAGGGAGGACTTGTTAATAAAGGCGATGTCTTAGCTTATATTGAAAGAGTAGATAGTTAGCATAATTTAAAGTGATAGTTAGTAAGAGAGAGAGACGGTGACCAGACTTTAGAAATACAGGATGATCACCGTTTTCTCTTATTCTTAATGCAAATATTGCTTTCTTCTTTCTTCTCTCTTAAATCTAACCATTTCTTGTGTTTAATTCCAAAGGGAAATGGCTTTTCTTTTTAGTGAAAGGTTATGATCGGTCTAACTGCACACGAAAAGAAGGCTCTTATGGACTCTTCTTTCCTTTGTCAGCAGGGAATTGTGGAACTAACCTCATTAGTCGTAGGATTTGCTGTTGACGTTTTTGCATATATTTCGATGGATGTCCCGAATCGAAACGAATCGGATTGGGCAGGGAAGCGGCAATCAAGGCACATTGTTGTCGATTGAGCTTCTGAGCCGTCGTTCCAAACTTGTATTTGGCCGTAGCTTCTGCCCCGTATATACCTTTCCCCATCTCGATAGAGTTCAGATAAACTTCCATGATGCGTTCCTTTGACCAACAAAGTTCAATCATAAAGGTGAAATAAACCTCAAATCCTTTTCTGACCCATGAGGACTGCGGCCATAGAAAAACGTTCTTCGCCGTTTGCTGACTGATTGTACTAGCACCACGTTTCCGCTTGCGTTTTTCGTTTTCTTTAATAGCTTTCTTTATTTCAACGAAATCAAATCCATTGTGAGTTGCAAAACGATTATCTTCGGAAGCTATCACAGCCATCGCTAAATGCGGAGATATTTTCTCAGAAGAAACCCACGTGTGTTTCCACGTAGGTGTATCTCCTGAAAATAATTGTTGCGTGTATCGAATAACCATTAATGGTGTTGCATATACCGGGATGAACCGGTATGCAAGCACAGTCAAGGTAGATGATACAAAAAAGAAGATGATGATATTGCGTATGATACGTAATATCTTACTTACCGGCTTCTGCATTTTTGATCATTTGTTCGCTAGCGTACATGTAAACTTCTACACGACGATTTTGCTCTGCTGTTTCTGATTCATTATATTCGGCGTAACCGACTCCTTTAACTTCTTTAAACTGAGAAGGATTTACTCCACATCTTTGCAAATATTGTTGTACTTCGAAGGCGCGATTAGTTGAAACCTTTTGGTTAGCTTCGAAAGAACCAACTTTGTCTGTATGACCGATAACAGCAATGTCAATGGTTGGGTCAGTTTTTAGGATATTAGCAAATTCAGCTAAAGATGTTTTCGAATTGTCGCTTAGTTTCGAAGAGTTGAAAGGGAATAGAATACCTGAACTGAAAGTTACTTTAACCGCTTTTAGCCCGTTGTTATCAGTTATCTGTTCTACTTGAGCACCTTCTATCTTAGCTGCTTCGGCAGCTTTCTTATCCATTTTTCGTCCGATAAGTACACCGGCGCCTCCTCCGACAGCAGTACCAATCGCTGCACCAATCGCTGCACCTTTGCCATTTCCGGCGATACCACCGATGATTGCACCTAAAGCAGCTCCTGTTCCAGCTCCTATGGCGCCACCTTTTGCTGTGTTATTCATACTTGCACAGCCACTAAACACCAATGTTACACTTAGAAGAAGTGCCATAAATTTTACTTTTTTCATAATTAGTTGTTTTAATTAATGTTCTTATTTGTGAGGTTTATACACAAAAATAGAGTTTTGTTTCTATATATAAAGACTAGATAAACATTTTTGTTTTCAATAAGACCTCTTTTTATTATTGAGTCAAGGTGTTGGATTTTTCTATTTTGCTTAAACCTAGATAGTTTTTCTTTGTAATCATAAACCATGTTAACAATGTTAGGCCTTTTAAAATGGTGGTTAAACAAACGGCCCACCATATACCTTCTACGCCCAAGCCCATTTGAACGAAGATAATAGCCAAAGGTATTCGCATATAGTTTAGTACAATACTGGTTATTGCTGGTGGAACAGTGCGCCCCATGCCATAAAAAATACCTTGCATGGTTATTTCAAGCATCATAAACATCTGAGAATAGCCATCAATGCGCAAGAATGTTCCTCCTGCCTCGTAGGCTATAGGTTCCGGAACGAATATCGAAAAGACTTCATTGCCGAAGAATACGAAAAGAATGGTACATAAGCTACCAAATATTCCGGTCATCAAAAGGGTGGTATGCCAAGCCTTGAGTACCCGGCTGATTTTATTAGCAGCGTAGTTCTGGGCAATAAATGCGCTTAGTCCGGTAGCAAATCCTTGCGATGTGTTCCAAGTGATGGCTTCAATTTGCCCTCCGGTCGTAAAAGTCATGAGTCCGATATGTCCGCCTTGTTCTGATGCTGTTCTGCAAAGAAACATATTAACAAAAGCAAAAAGCGTATTAAGTGTTGCCACCGGAACACCTAGTTTTAAGATGCGTTTAGTGTAATGTGACTTAAACTTTGTAAAGAAAGGAAATCGTCCCAATAGAACATCTCTGTACCGGAGTTGATAAACAAAGAGTATAAAGACGGTTGCCTCAGAGATCCATGTGGCGTAAGCAGCTCCGTTAGTACCTAGTCCTAATAGAAAAATAAATATGGGGTCTAATATAATGTTTAGAACAAGACCGGCGCCGCTAATGTAGAAAGGGGTTTTACTCCTTCCGGAAGCATTGTATATTCCAGTAAATGAGGCTGAAAGAAAGACGAATGGTAGCCCTGTTGAAATGATTTTTAGGTAGTTAACCGAGTTATGAGCAATAGTGGGTTCCAACTCATAAATAGCAATGATCGGCTTGGATAAAATAAAGAGTAAGCCGCCAAGAACTATGGAAATTATAAGCGCCATAGTTATATTATGAGAAGCAAATTTGCGTGCTGCTTCTTGATCTTTCGCACCGATCGACTGACCTACGCTGACCTCTGAGCCAACTTTGTTCAGCAAAGAAATAGAACTAGACATCCACATTAATAAGCCAACTGCTCCAACTGCTGCAACGGCTTCACTGCCCAACCTCCCTAACCATGCCATATCCGTTAGGTTATATGCCATTTGTATAAAAGAGGTTGCCATGATGGGCAACGCCAAATTGAATAATTGTTTGTTGATCGGTCCTTGTGTAAGATTCTTTATTCCTTGCATGTTTCTTAAATCAAAATAGTTCGCAAAGATAACTAAAAACGCGATTAGAAGATGCATCCCTTTTTAATTCTTTTCTGACATCACAGTCAAGTGGCATTATGAACGTTGTTCTGTTTTACGAAATCATAATAAGAATAAGTCGATTAGGGTAAATTAGGAATATTCCGTTCAAAAATAGGTCTTTTCCTCTCTATAATCTGATAGTTCTATTTTTGTTTACAAAAACTTGTGAAAAGTTGTTTTTATTGAAATCTGTACTTATTTTTGTATCGTAAATAAATCGATATACCTAAACTTTTCATCCTTATTGATTTAGGCGATGAATTTGTTGATATAATAATTCTTATTTATTAATTATTAAAAAGTTACAATTATGAAAAAAGGTTTTTTGTTTATGTGCTTAGCACTTTTTTCTGTAGTATCATTTGCTCAGATTTCTAGTTGGAATATCAAGGCAGGTATGAATCTTAGTAATTTTGGAGGCGATCCTGATATGAATGCAAAGGTTGGTTTGAAGTTCGGAGGTGGATTTGATTATGCCGTGAATCAAACATTCTCAATACAGCCCTCATTGTTCTTTTCTACTAAAGGAGCTAAAAAAGTCCCGTAACTGCTAACTTGGCTTATTTAGAATTACCAGTAATGGCTGCTGCTCATTTTAATGTTGCTGATGACAAAAACATAGTTTTGAGCGCTGGTCCTTATTTGGCCTATGGTATTG
>JBKEDO010000014.1:0-10364 GCA_047975405.1 Bacteroides sp. | reverse complement strand
TGGTGGCTATTGCCTCTCCTTTGCTCTGTTACATCCTTCAGAGTCATTCGGAAGCTTGGTTTAATGGCTATCAGTTTAGCTATGAATTATTATTATTCAATGCCTTCTTTACTTTTGCCGGACTCTGCTTCTTCATCAAAAGAGACCGAAGTGAGAATTTAAAAACAAAATAAACGTTATGATGAAAACTATTGTTAGTGTCGGTTTGCTCCTATTCTCAATAGGCGTTTCTCTGTCGGCACAATCTCTTCGAAGGGTTACGCCCGATAAGGTTGGTCTAAGTGCTAAACAGTTGGCTTATGCCGATGAGTCTATTCAGAGAGCGATATCCGACAAAGAAATACCCGGTGCCGTACTGATGGTGGTTCGGCATCAGAAAATTGCTTATCTGAAGGCTTATGGGAATAAGCGTTTGGAGCCTCAGGTTGAACCGATGGATATTCATACGGTATTCGACTTGGCCTCATGCACCAAGCCTGTGGCAACGGCCATAAGTGCGATGATCTTGGTCGAGCGGGGATTGTTACGGTTTGAAGATCCCGTGAGTCGGTTTCTTCCTCATTTTCAAGGGTGGATAGACGATTCCGGTAAAGAGACGCCGATTCGGGTTATCGATCTCTTGACGCATACCTCGGGACTTCCTGCATATGCTCCGGTTTCTGAACTTCAGAAGCAATACGGGCGACTTCATCCGGAAGGGTTGGTGACTTACATCTCTGAATGTAAGCGTCATTTTAAGCCACAGGCTCAGTTTCAGTACAGTTGTCTTAATTATATCACGCTGCAACAGATCATTCAGAAGATTAGCGGACAAAACTTGCGAGACTTTGCCAAGCAGAACATCTTTGACGTACTTGGCATGAAACATACCGATTTCCTGCCACTTAAAGAAGAGGAAAATGGCTTTTGGGGCAACTTAGCTTGTCCGGCATGGCAGAAAGATATTGCGCCGACCGAACAACAGTCCAACGGACAGATCCTTTGCGGACAAGTTCATGACCCTTTGGCACGCGTGATGAATGGCGGGATTTCGGGTAATGCGGGACTCTTTTCGAATGCGAACGATCTAGCTATTCTTGTGACTAGCTTATTGAATGGAGGGGCTTATAAAGGGCATCGTATTCTCAGTAAGCTTACCGTTAATGCCATGTTTACGGTACCACGCGGATTGGAATCGTTTGGACGTACACCGGGATGGGATTCTTACTCGGCTTATTCATCAAATAAGGGAAACTTGTTGGGATTGCATACGGTTGGACATACGGGCTACACCGGTACGTCCATTGTGATTGATCCCGATCATGATTTAGCCATCATCTTATTGACCAATGCCGTACATCCCAAAGATGTGACGAGCGTGGTTCGTTTGCGTGGAATGGTTGCTAACACAGTAGCTGCCTCAGTGCTGAAATAAATAGCCTTTATATAACTAATGTGCGCCGATGAGTAGACTTACCCATCGGCGCACATTTTCGTTTAATGCTTAGCGACTAGCTTAGTCGGATAAACCACTCGCCTTCTATCTCTTCCATCGATAGTTTATCTTCTCTTAGTAACCACCCTAAGCCTAGATGAAGATCCTTCTCATTGAGCTTAGCTTTTTTCTTCAGTTCTTTCAGTGTCATTCCTTCAGTACCATTGAGTGCTGTCCAGATTTTACCGGCTATTTCGCCTGCTTTTTCTTTCCACATTTTGTTAGTCATTTAAAGTTCGACATACTTATCACCTTCAATCAGAGGTGAAAAGGGTTAGTTTGAATAATGCAAATGTAGTAAAAAAAGTATAAAGTAAACAAAGAAGTTTGTAAAACTTAATAAAAATGTAATATAATGATTCTGGAATAGACGATTTTATTTCTTTTCGATATGTTCCACCCAGATTCGCGCAGCTTCTTCTACCATCTTTGCGCAAGGGCGTTTTGCGTAGTATTGTGTAGTGCGTTCTTCCGGTTGTGACGTCATATTTTCCTTGGGGCGTAATCCTAAAAGTTCTGCACAGATCATTGATCCGTTTCTCTTTTTAAATTCTTCGGCTAATTCCTGAACCAAAGCATAATTGGCTGCTTTTCCTTGTCGGTCTGTTGCTTCTACAGCTCCATTTTCGAGTCCGGCCAACAAAAACATGCCGCATGCTGCGCCACAGGTTTCTCGCATTCGTCCGATTCCTCCGCCAAAGGATGCCGCCATGCGTAAAGCTTGTTCTTGATCGAATCCGTACATATCAGCGAAAGCAGCAACAACCGATTGAGAGCAGTTATATCCGCTCTTAAACAGTTCTACTGCTTTTTCTACTCTTTCTTCCATTTCATTTTATTTTTTGTTGCGTTGCAAAAGTACAAAAAACGCCGGTTATCTGTATTTCAACCGATGCATTATTTGTGAGGAACAGGGTGGGATGCCCTACTCTATTCCATTTCCAACGCCATCGGACAATGATCGGAATGCACGACTTCATTGAGTAGGCGTGCCGATTTTAAAGACGATCGTAAACTTTCGGTGGTCATGCAATAATCAATTCGCCAGCCTTTATTCTTTGCGCGTGAATTAAACCGATAACTCCACCAAGTATATTGTTGTTTATCGGGATAAAGCGTGCGGAACGAATCGACAAATCCAGAGGACAAGAAACCGGTCATCCATTCTCTCTCTTCAGGCAAGAAACCACTATTCGTCGCATTACGTACCGGATCGTGAATATCTATCGGTTCGTGACAGATGTTGTAATCGCCGCATAAAACGAGTTTAGGGCGTTTTTTCTCTAGATCGAGCACATAGCGTTGAAAGGCATCCAGCCATCCCATTTTAAAGGCTTGACGTTCGTCGCCGGTGGTACCCGACGGATGGTAAACGCTGACAACCGAAAGGTCTCCGAAATCGGCTCGAATAAAACGTCCTTCGGCGTCGTACTGATCTATTCCCATGCCATATTCTACATGATCGGGTTTCTGTTTACAGAGAATGGCAACGCCGCTGTAACCTTTCTTTTGGGCACAATGAATATACGACTGATAACCTAAAGCATCGAATACTTCACCGGGATATTGATCGGGCTGAAGCTTAAGCTCCTGAAGGCACAACACATCGGGATTCTCTTCTTTTAACCAGTCGGCGAACCCTTTAGTTAGAGCTGCGCGTAATCCGTTGACATTATAGGTGATGATTTTCATGATCTTTTCATTTGTTGTTCGTATTCTAGTAATCTTTTCTTTCGCTCTATTCCCCAGTGATAACCTCCCAACTTGCCGGAAGAGGTTAGTACTCGGTGGCAAGGGACGATAATCGACAGATTATTGCGTCCAATTGCTGTTCCAACGGCACGCACAGCCTTTGGACGGCCGATTTGTTCGGCAATGGCTTTGTAGGATGTTCGCTCTCCAAAAGGTATGTTCATTAAAGCTTTCCAGACTTCTTTCTGAAACGGTGTACCATAAAATCGAAGAGGCACGCGACAAGGTTCAGTGGTCCGGCTAGTTAAGAAAGTGAGGCCTTCACGAAGATGATCGTCGGTGCCTTCTTGAAAAAGGGTGACCTCTTTGAGTCTTGCTTTCAAATCGTCTAAAGCCGATGAACGATCGTTATCGGTAAAGCCCACGAAACAGAGTCCTTTACCATCGGAAGCCATTAAGACTTCTCCTAAGGTGTGGTTGAAAAATAGATAGTGAATCGTCATAATGTCTGTTTTTTATGAGAATAAAAGCATGATATTCAATATAGAAACGATCGTGGCAATGGTGTAAAGCACAAAAGTACTCCATCTGCTGTTGACGTATTTACCCATGACCCGACTCGATGACGTTAGGCTGACTTGCAGGAAAACGGTGAACGGCAATTGGATACTCAGAATCATCTGTGAGATCAGTAACCCTTTAAACGGATTGCCAATGAAGAAGATCAAGAGTAAGGCTAGTCCTAAGGAGAGTAGTACGCCGAGTTGTGAATGTACATCTTTAATGTGATATGATTCTCCAAATATACCGGCAAAGATTGATCCGGCAGCCATGCCGCTTGTGATCGTTGACGAAACTCCTGCCATAAGTAAGGCCAATGCAAAAATAATCGCTGCATTATTGCCGAGCAGAGGCTCGAGTAATGATTTGGCTTGTTGCAACTCGCCTACTTGAATGTTGTTCTTAAAAAAAGTTGCCGCAGCCAGAAGGATCATTGCGCTATTAATGGCCCATCCCACAATCATGGAGAACAGGGTGTCGAACAACTCGTACTTCAACACCTTTTGGATGGAAGCATCGTCTTTTTTATTGTATTCGTGGCTCTGTATCACCTCAGAATGTAAGAATAGGTTGTGTGGCATGACTACCGCACCTAAGACGCTCATCACAATAAGCATACTTCCCTCGGGGATGGAAGGGGTCACCCACCCTTTTGCGGCCATTGGCCAATCGATATCTACCAGAAAAAGCTCATAGATGAAAGAGAGACCGATGACTGATACAAATGCTACAATCGACCGCTCGATCTTCTTGTACGAATTGGTGAACAACATGATCGAGACAAAGACCGTGGTGAGTATCGCTCCCCAGACAATCGAAATGCCGAATAACATCTGCAGAGCGATGGCGCCGCCTAAGATCTCGGCTAGAGAGGTTGAGATAGAGGCTAAAATGGCTGTACCCAATATTGGGCGTGAGACCCATTTTGGAGTATATTTCGTGGCTGCTTCCGACAAGCATAGACCGGTAACGATGCCCAAGTGAGCTACGTTGTGTTGTAGGATAATCAACATCGCCGTCGATAAAGTCACCACCCATAGTAAGGTGTAACCAAATTCAGAACCGGCAGCAAAGTTAGAGGCCCAATTTCCGGGATCGATAAAGCCAACAGTGACCAATAACCCGGGACCAATATATTTAAAGACATCCAAACCGCCAAGGTAGCGTTTGTGGTCGCTCTTCTTTAATTCTTTTAAAAAATGTTTCATGCGTTTATTTTGTTTACTTATTTACAAATATATCTATTATGAACGGGCTTTCATCGTTTTTGGTTCAAAATACCGATAAATAGCGAGTCGAAATTAGAACCATTCGTAGACTGAACCTCTTGTAAACAAGAATTTTGATCTACGAAAAATAAACAATTGATCTAAAAAAAAAGATCAGCTTCGGGGCTTAATGCCCAAAGCTGATCTTTTTTTATATGATTCGATGGTCAGTCCATCAATACCCCATCTCATGCAAAGCACGACAGAGCTGGTCGGGACAAGAAGTCGGACGACCTCCACAGTGAATCCCTTCTAGTCTGGTGAGGACTTCCTCAATCTTCATGCCTTTAACAAGTGATGAGATGCCTTGTAGATTACCATTACATCCCCCGTCGAAAGAAACCTCCTTAAGAACGTTTTCCTCAATGGTTAGATGAATATGTGTACTACAAGTTCCTTTCGTTTTGAACGTATACTCCATGCCGAATTATTCTTCTCCTCCTTCAGCAGGTTTCATATTCGTATAAACGTTCTGTACGTCTTCATCGTCTTCCAGGCGTTCCACCATCTTGTCGATTGTAGCGCGTTGCTCGTCATTCAACTCTTTCTCGTCGTTTGGAATACGGGTAAATTCGGCTGCTTTAACTTCAAAACCGTTGTCTTCAAGATATTTTTGGATTTGGCTGAACGATTTAGGATCACCATACAACGTGATTTCGTTTTCTTCCTCATCCATATCGTAATCATCTTCTACTCCGAAGTCGATCAACTCAAGAATCAGCTCGTCCATATCGACTCCCTCTTTAGGAGTGATGGTAAACATTGATTTGCGAGTGAAGATGAAGTCAAGACTACCTGAAGTACCCAATGAACCTCCAAGTTTATTGAAGATACTGCGTACGTTAGCTACGGTACGTGTGGTATTGTCGGTTGCTGTTTCCACATATACCGCAATACCGAAAGGACCGTATCCTTCGTAGTTCATTTCCTTGTAATCTTTCTGATCTTTACCTAATGCGTTCTTGATAGCGCGTTCAACGTTATCCTTCGGCATGTTCTCACGTTTCGCAGTAGCGATCACAGCACGAAGATGCGGGTTGTTTTCCGCATCGGCACCACCCTCTTTTACTGCAATTGCAATTTGTTTGCCGATTCTAGTAAATGTACGGGCCATGTTGCCCCATCTTTTAAGCTTGGTCGCTTTTCTATATTCAAACGCTCTTCCCATTGGTTTTATATTTTGTATGAAATTTAATAGATTCTATTATCTTAATTTGGCTTCCAATCGTGTTTCGAAGGTTCTCACCAATTTAGACATGATTTTATCGATCGTCTTTTCGTCGAGTGTCTTAGTTTCATCCTGTAAGAAGAAACTTACTGCATACGATTTCTTTCCGGCCTCTAGATTCTTGCCTTCGTAAACATCGAACAAAGTCACCTCTTTCAATAGTTTACGTTCAGTTTCGAATGCCATCTTTTCGATATCGGCAAACTCCACTTTCTGGTCGATCAATAGAGCCAAGTCGCGTTTTACTACCGGATATTTAGAGATCTCATGATAGCTGACTTTAGTTGAACGAATGGCTTTCATCAACTCTTTCCAGTTCAAGTCGGCATAGTACACCTCATTATCGATGTCGAAAGCCTTCAATAGCTTCTTAGTCACAATACCAAATGTAGCCAAACATTTGCCACCTCTAGTGTTCACCGATAAAGCAGTTGAATAGATATCATTAGTCAGCTGACCAACAACCAACTGGTGTAAATCGAGTCCCAAACGTTTCAAGATATTCTCCACATAAGCCTTAAGCTCATAAACCGAACTGTTCTGATCGGCATGTGCCCAAGAGTTAGAATACGTCTTACCGGTTACCCACAAGCCTAAGTGGTACTCTTCAGAATAAGGTGCAAGTACTTTCTCTGCATTCTTCTTTTCTCCGTTGTAATGGTAACAGTTACCAAATTCGAAGAATTTCAAATCGGCATTCTTACGGTTGGCATTGTGAGCAACGCTCTCTAATCCACCGAAAAGAAGAGACTGACGCATCGCGTTCAAGTCGTTACTCAACGGGTTAAGTAACATTACCGATTGGTTAGCCGGATAAGTCTCCAGACCTTCATAATAGCCGGCACAAGTCAACGAGTTGTTTAAGATTTCATTGAATCCACAGCCGACCAATTGCTCTGCCACTAAGTTTTGCAATTTGTTCGAACGATCTTCATCACCTTTTGTGGTCAGACTTGATTTCAAAGTTGTAGGGATCTCTACATTATTATATCCGTAGATACGTAAGATATCTTCGATCACGTCACAGTCGCGTTGTACATCCACACGGTAAGGAGGTACGGCCAATGTCAATCCTTCAGCAGTTTCGGCTGTGATCTTCATTTCCAAGCTAGTGACAATGTTCTTCACGGTCTCTGTCGGGATGACTTTACCGATCAATGTATTTACTTTCTGATAAGGTAACTCTACCACGAAGTCTTGAATGGTTTCGCTGCATACATCTTTGATCTCGCTAGAGATGGTACCTCCGGCCAATTCTTTGATCATCAATGCTGCAAGTTTCAAACAATACATAATGTTGTTCGGATCCACTCCACGTTCGAAACGGAACGAGGCATCGGTATTCAATCCATGACGACGAGCGGCTTTACGTACCCATGTTGGGTGGAAATAAGCACTTTCGATAAAGATGTTCACCGTTTGTTCGGTCGATCCCGATTTTAATCCGCCAAAGACACCGGCAATACACATCGCTTCTTCCTTGTTGCAGATCATTAAGTCGCGTTCGTTCAACGAGCGTTCTACTTCATCGAGCGTAACGAACTTTGTACCTTCCGGTAGAGTCTTAACAATAACCTCACCGCCTTTGATCTGATCAGCATCAAAGCAATGCAACGGTTGTCCGAAAGCATGAACGATGTAGTTGGTGATATCCACCACATTATTAATCGGGCGTACGCCGATGAGACGAAGCTGGTTTTGCAACCATTCCGGACTCTCTTTAACGGTTACTCCTTTTACGGTAACGCCGGCATAGTGTGGACATGCTTCTGTGGTTTCTACACTAACCTCTATATCTAAATCGTGATTGTCGATAGAAAAACCTTCAACCGAAGGACGTTTTAGAGTCGCTGTGCGGCCGTTCTGCAAAAGATAAGCATAAAGGTCGCGAGCTACACCATAGTGTGAGCAAGCGTCTGCACGGTTAGGAGTAATATCCACTTCCAACACGTAGTCGCTCTTGATGTTATAATAATCTTTAGCCAATGTACCCGGAACAGCTGTTGCCGGTAGTTCGATAATACCATCGTGAGAAGTTCCGATGCCAATCTCATCTTCAGCACAAATCATGCCTGTTGATTCAACACCGCGTATTTTCGATTTTTTTATTGTAAAACACTCATTGCCATCGTAAAGTTTAGTGCCAAGTGTAGCGACTACAACCTTTTGTCCGGCAGCTACATTCGCAGCACCGCAAACAATCTGCGTAGGTTCGTCACCACCTAGATTAACAGTAGTAATGTGTAAATGGTCAGAATTAGGATGTTCAACACAAGTCAGCACTTCACCGATAACAAGGCCTTCCAAGCCTCCTTTAATGGTTTGAACTTCTTCCACGCTACCGGTCTCAAGACCAATTGAAGTTAGCGCAGCAGCAACTTCATCAGGTGTTAAATCGAAGTCAACATACTCTTTCAGCCAGTTATAAGAAATGTTCATATTATTTTATTTTTTGTTGTTTCTCAAAAGATTTGCAAATTTAATAAGATTTTTTGTTATGGCACCACAGAATGTGGATATTCACACATAATTTTCTTATTCTTAGACCTCACAGATGCCCCACTTCTCTCTAAATAGAAAGAAGAAGTGCGTGTAAAAACAAGTCTGTGCTTAGACGTTAAAACGGTAATGGACCTTCTCCACCTCCGCCAAACGGATGGTCGGGTTGAGGAGGTAAATCGCCCATTGAAGGCACCGGAGCATTCATGCGTGAGCCCAACATGGCTCCTGCATCGGGCATTGGAATCACCAAATCGTCCTCCGGATTTTGGAAACGTGTAAACTCGCCCTTGAATCGAAGTAATACATCGCCTACGGCACCATTACGGTGTTTGGAGATAATGATCTCCGCCATGCCTCGAAGGTCGTTTCCTCGATCGTCCTGATAGATTTTGTAATATTCCGGACGGTGAATGAAACACACCATATCGGCATCCTGCTCGATGGCTCCCGATTCACGAAGGTCGCTCAACTGTGGACGTTTTCCGTCGATGCCTTCACGACTCTCGACACCACGATTCAACTGTGACAGTGCAATAATCGGGATATTCAACTCTTTGGCCAACCCTTTTAGTGATCGTGAAATGGTACTGACCTCTTCCTGACGGCTACCGAACGACATACCGCTCGCATTCATCAACTGCAAGTAGTCAATGATAATCACCCTTACCCCATGCTCGCGTACCAAACGTCGTGCTTTTGTACGAAGTTCGAATACTGATAGTGAAGGGGTGTCGTCGACATAAAGAGGGGCATCCAACAAGTCCTTTAATTTATAATCGAGTTGCTGCCATTCATAAGCAGCCAACTGTCCACTTTTAATCTTTTCACTCGGAATCTCGCACACGTTGGAGATCAAACGATTCACCAACTGTACGTTGCTCATTTCAAGCGAGAACAACGCTACCGGATTTCTGAAGTCGACTGCAATATTCTTGGCCATAGAAAGCACAAAGGCCGTCTTACCCATGGCGGGACGAGCAGCGATAATGATCAAGTCGGAGTTTTGCCATCCGGCTGTCATCTTATCGAGCTTCGTGAATCCACTTTCCAAACCACTCAAACCATCGGTTCTGGCGGCCGCTTTCTGGATGAGCTGATACGCTTCGTCAATAATGGGATTGATCTGCGTATAATCTTTCTTTAAGTTCTGTTGCGAGATTTCAAATAGCTTTCCTTCGGCCTCTTGCATCAAATCGTCTACATCGAGTGTTGCATCGAACGCTTTACTCTGAATATTGCTGGTAAAGGTGATCAATTCACGTGCCAATGCTTTTTGTGCAATGATTCGGGCATGGTATTCAATGTGAGCCGATGATGCCACCTTACTACTCAACTGGGTGATGTAGAATGGTCCGCCAACCTCTTCCAGATCCCCTCGTTTATTGAGTTGATCTTTTACGGTTAGGATGTCGACCGGCTTTTGGTTGATCGCCAAGTCGGTGATGGCGGAGTATATTAATTGGTGACGATGTTCGTAGAACGAATCGGGACGTAAAATTTCGCTCACGAGCGAATACGCATCTTTTTCGATCATTAATGCTCCCAAGACGGCTTCTTCCAGCTCAACAGCCTGTGGTTGTATACGACCATAGTCGTTGACCGGTTGTACTTTGGTCTTGGTAGTGCGATTATATTTTCT
>JBKEDO010000103.1:0-35824 GCA_047975405.1 Bacteroides sp. | reverse complement strand
GAGTGCCGTGATGGCGTACGACTCGGCACGTATCTCTTCGTGGCAGCCCTCCGACGATAAATGGATGTCCGGCTATTTCCATCACGGATATGCCGACGATGCCCTTAGAATTGCCAAGATCGATACGATCAAAAAGCAGATCACCACAGACGGAGCGACTCTCTATGGTTTCAATGCTTCTCACCCTTGGAATAAATGGTATGCGTTTAATATCAAAGAAGAGACCGATGAGAAAGGAGAGTTTTTTATCGATGCGTCGAAACAACAACTCTACTTTGTCTCCCCCGACTCTACGGTCAACGAGATCGTCCTGTCGCAGCTCGAAGAACCCTTCTTTAGTTTCGAAGAAGCGTCGGACATCACCCTTCAGAATATCACCTTCGAATATAGTCGGGCCGCCCTCTTGTCGCTCGTCAACAGTACCCGGATCACGATCGAAAATTGCACTTTCCGTAACTCGGGACAATGGGGCGTTCTGGTGGGACTCGGTATTGCGCCTTTCGAAGATTATCGGCACGAAGGCACAGGGACACCGATCAAAGGATTGGTCGGCAGTTTAGATCAGCACCTATATAGCAACCAAACGTTCAATCGCCAAGGAGGAAAGGACAATCTCATCAAAGGGTGCCACTTTTATAATCTGGGCTCCGGAGGAATCAGTCTGGGAGGAGGCGACCGCCTCACGCTTGAAGCGGGAAACAACACCGTTCGTCAATGCACCTTTCACGATAACAACCGCATCGAACGTTCTTATCGCCCTCACATCTACCTCACCGGTGTCGGTAATAAGGTCGTGGATTGCGAACTCTACAATGCACCTAGCATGGTGATGCTGATTCATGGCAACAACCACTTGATCGAGCACAACTCTATTCATCATGCGGTGCTCGAAGCCGATGATCAAGGAGCCATCTACTATGGACGAAATCCGTCGGAATGTGGGTCGATCATCAGAAACAACATCTTTACAGATATCCCGTCGACCTACAGCACCTGCGCGATTTACCACGACGACGGTGCCGGTGGTTTACTGGTGGAAAAAAATGTCTTTTATCGGTCCGGACGTTATGCAGTACTCCTGGGAGGCGGATCGGACAATCGGTACGTCGACAATACCTTTATCGATCTGCCCACGGCGATTCATATCGATAACCGACTCGAGAATTGGAGTAGCGGACTCATCAAACCGGGTGGATTGTTCGAGAAACGACTCCGAGAGGTACGGTTCAATGAAGGGGTCTATGCGCAAGCTTATCCTTATCTGATCGATTATCTTCCTTATACAACCGGGAAACCGCAACGCAATGCGATAGTTAATAACCTTTTTATCGACGTTAAACAACTATCCGACCATCCGGAATATTTAATCTGGGAGAATAATCGTCCGAACCCAACCCCTAAAATAAAGTGATATCGGGTAAATGATCGGTGATTACTTTAAGGTTATAAACTAAAAATGAGAAACTAAAAATGACCAGCTAAAATTCATAAACTAAAAGCCCATAAGCTAAAAACTCATAAATTAAAAATAAGAAAAACATGAAACTTACCCCTCTCTTTCTAAGCCTGTTGCTTTTCGTTGGAACAGCAACTGTAAACGCTCAAACCACCGAGGTCATCGCTCATCGTGGTTTTTGGAAAACCGATGGCTCGGCACAAAATAGTATTACAGCTTTGCTAAAAGCCGATTCTATTGGATGTTATGGCTCCGAATTCGATGTTTGGCTCACAAAAGATAATCAACTGGTCGTTAATCATGACGCAACGTATCAATCCAAAAGCATGGAAGGATCGAACGCCAGTGAGTTGACAGCCCTCACTCTCAGCAATGGGGAGCACCTGCCCACCCTTGAAGCGTATCTGAAAGCCGGAAAAAAGACAAAGACCAGATTAATCTTGGAGCTTAAAGCCCACCAAACGCCGGAACGTGAAACGCAAGCGGTAGAAGCCATCGTGAAGCTAGTCAAGAATATGAAATTGGAGAAGCGAATGGAATACATCACTTTCTCGGAACATGCGCTCAAAGAGTTTATCCGTTTGGCTCCCGCCGGCACACCTACATTCTATCTAAAGGGCGATCGATCGCCTGAAGAACTTCAATCGCTCGGTGCGACAGGGGTCGATTACAACCTCGGTATTTTCAGACAAAAGCCGGAATGGATCCAATCGTGCCATGATTTAGGACTGAAAGTCAACGTGTGGACAGTCAACAAGAAAGAAGATATGGAGTGGCTTATAGAGCATAAAGTGGACTTCGTCACCACTAATGAGCCATTGCTTCTCGAATCACTTTTACCGAAAAAATAGATTCTCTTAAACGCTGGCGATGAGTCGGTTTCTTTGATTCCTCGAAGAGTAGGATACGGAGAGACAAAGACGAGATCTTATCCGACTAAGACTCGACACGAGAAAAAACCAGTTTAACAGAAAAGAAGTTAGAAATAAATCAAATTAAAAGAAAGAAGAATGCAATAATAATAAATAGTCACACAAAAGAGTATAATACAATATTAAACCACAATAAAAAAATAAGATTTAAACAAAAAGTTCTATCTTTGCATTATTATAGAGCAGAATGCCAATAAACGAACGTTCAAGAATCAATTAAACGCCATAACAGAATGGGAAGAGTGATCAAATTTACAAAGATGCACGGTGCAGGAAATGATTATATTTACGTCAACACCATGGCCTACCCCATCAACAATCCCGAAAAAGTAGCTATAGAATGGAGTAAGTTTCACACCGGTATAGGAAGTGACGGACTTATTCTGATCGGCTCATCGGAGATCGCTGATTTTAGTATGCGAATTTTCAATTCAGATGGTTCTGAAGCCATGATGTGCGGAAATGGAACCCGCTGTGTTGCTAAATACGTCTATGAGTATGGACTGACTGAAAAGACTGAAATAGCTCTTGAAACGCTCTCCGGAATCAAAATCCTAAATCTCCATGTGGAGAATGGAATCGTAAATTCTGTTACGGTCGATATGGGCGAACCTTTAAAAACCAACTTAATGCCGGCTGATGATCTTTTGCCCAATCCGGCAACAGAGGTTTCAATGGGGAATCCACATTTAGTTTCTTTTGTCGATGATATTCATCAGATTGAGTTGACACAGATTGGACCAAAGCTTGAGCATCACCCACACTTCCCACAACGCACCAATGCGGAGTTTGCTCAAGTCATTGGAGAAAATAAGATACGCATGAGAGTTTGGGAACGCGGCTCAGGCATCACACTTGCTTGCGGAACAGGAGCTTGTGCGACTGCAGTAGCGGCATTCATCAACGGTAAAGCGGGACGAAAAAGTGAAATTGTGATGGATGGAGGAAGCGTAGTCATAGAGTGGGATGAAACGACAAACCACATCTTCATGACCGGTCCGGCAGCCATCGTATTCGACGGCGAAATCACCTTAGAAGACTAATTTTTAATTTTAGAACTTTTTAAATCAACAACAATATGGCATTAGTTAACGAACATTTCCTCAAATTACCCGGCAACTATTTATTCTCGGATATTGCCAAAAAAATACATGTTTTCAAAACGGCTTACCCACAGAAAGATATTATTCGTATGGGTATCGGTGATGTGACACGACCTCTCCCTCCGGCTTGTATCGAAGCGATGCACAAAGCGGTAGAAGAGATGACGAACAAAGAAACTTTCCGCGGTTACGGCCCGGAACAAGGATACGACTTTTTAGCAGAAGCTATTATCAAGAACGATTTTGCTCCACGTGGCGTTCAGTTGAGCCCATCGGAAGTCTTTATCAGTGATGGAGCTAAAAGCGATACCGGAAACATCGGAGATATTCTTCGTCACGACAACAGCGTTGGAGTAACCGATCCTATCTATCCGGTTTATATCGACAGTAATGTGATGGCAGGACGTACCGGTACCTTCGAAGCGGAAACCGGTCGTTGGAGCAATGTGACTTATATGCCATGTACGAGTGAAAATGATTTTATCCCGAAAATTCCAAGTAAGCGTGTGGATATTGTCTATCTGTGTTATCCAAACAACCCAACAGGCACCACACTCAGCAAAGAGGAATTGAAGAAGTGGGTCGATTACGCTCTTGCAAACGATACGCTTATCTTATTTGATGCCGCTTATGAAGCCTTTATTCAAGATCCGGAGATCCCTCATTCTATTTACGAGATCAAAGGTGCTAAGAAGTGTGCCATCGAATTTAGGAGTTTCTCTAAAACAGCCGGATTTACGGGAGTACGTTGTGGATACACAGTAGTTCCTAAAGACCTTACCGCTGCCACATTGACCGGCGAGAGAGTTTCGCTCAACGCGTTGTGGAATCGTCGACAATGTACGAAGTTCAATGGAACATCGTATATCACTCAACGTGCAGCTGAAGCAATCTACAGCCCTGAAGGTAAAGAGCAAGTAAAAGAAACGATCGATTACTATATGGCTAATGCCAAAATCATCAAAGAAGGTGCTGAAGCGTGTGGCCTAACCGTTTATGGTGGCGTAAATGCTCCTTATGTATGGATCAAAACTCCAAATGGTGTCTCATCATGGAAGTTCTTTGAGCAAATGCTTTACGAAGCGAATGTGGTTGGAACTCCGGGAGCAGGATTCGGTCCAAGCGGAGAAGGCTATATTCGTTTATCCGCTTTCGGTGAACGCGAACACTGTATCGAAGCGATGAAACGCATAAAAGAATGGTTATAAGAACTGGTGACCGTTCCTTTTTAGAAAAGCAATCTTTTTAATCGAGATTTTCTTCATTACAGAGCCTTCTTGATAAAGAAAATTCTAGAATGATATAGTTATCCCCTTATTTACATGATAAATAAGGGGATAATAAATTATAAAAATACTTTGAGACACGAGACGTGAGATATTAAATTAATCATTATCATTAAAATTTAAACGTATGATCAAAAGTAAGTTTTCAGGAATTGTATTACTAGGCCTATGTCTCTTCCCTATGACCCTTAAAGCGCAAGATAAAGTGGAAGCCAATATCGGAGTCGACTTGGTTAGTTCGTATATTTGGCGTGGACAAGATCTAGGTCATGTGAGCATACAACCGACTCTATCTTTATCATACAAGAATCTATTTATAAGCGCATTTGGATCAACAGGAATCAACAAAGAAGATACCAAGGAAATTGATTTCACCTTGGGCTATGACAATGACCGATTCAGCATCTCCGTTACCGATTATTGGTTAGATCGGGAACTAGACGAGAACGGCAATCCGATGTATCATCCCTATTTCAAAAAAGTACAAAACACCCATCTTCTCGAAGCACAAATCGGTTATAATTTTGGTTATCTAGCCATAAATTGGTATACCAATTTTGCAGGAGCCGACGGTGTAACACAAGAAGGGAAAAGAGCTTATTCCTCTTACTGCTCGCTAGCTTCACCTTTTTCTATTGGCGACATCAGTTTCCTAGCAGAAGTTGGAGTAGTACCCTGGGGAACAGACTACTATAATGAGTCGACCAATCGGTTTGCAGTAACCGACATTAGTCTTAAAGCAGAAAAAGAGATCAAAATGACTTCTTCTTTTTCTCTACCGGTCTTTAGCAAAATCACCATAAACCCCGCAATGCAAAACACCTATGTTACATTTGGGTTAAGTTTTTAATCGGCCGTAAGGTATAGTCTATATAATCTCCGTCAGGGCTTCTTTCTATTTGAAAGAAACCCTGACGTTTTATTTATATATTATATAAAAAGAGAGTCATTATTAATCAGTTCATAAGCATTCAATTATTCTCTTATTCTTTTTTTCCTAAAAAAATAGAAAAAAGAAATTGATTTTTCTTTGAATTAAAACAAAAAGATATATATTTGTGCAATAAATAAAACAAATGAATATTTAAACATAATTTAAATGTCATTTTGGCAAACCAATCCTTAGGAAGCAATATTAGTTATAAGGCATTGAAAACCAAACAATAAAACAAAAACAGATGTTTATTGTATACTAAAGAAATAAATAGACCCTTATATAAAATCAAACCAAGTATTATGTCAGAATTAAGATTTAGAGTCGTAGAAACCGCTTTCAAGAAGAAAGCTGTTGAGGTATCCATTCCAAAGGAGCGCCCTTCTGAATACTATGCTAAGTATGTATTCAACAAAGAAAAGATGTTTAAATACCTTCCAAGCAAGGTATATAACACTATTATTGACGCCATTGACAATGGTGCCCCTCTTGATCGCAGCATAGCAAACGACGTTGCCGCGGGAATGAAAAAATGGGCCGTGGAAATGGGAGCAACGCATTATACTCACTGGTTTGCACCATTAACAGAAGGAACAGCCGAGAAACATGATGCTTTTGTAGAGCATGATGGCAAAGGTGGTATGATGGAAGAATTTAGCGGAAAACTACTTGTACAGCAAGAACCTGACGCTTCCTCTTTCCCTAATGGTGGAATTAGAAATACATTTGAAGCACGCGGATATAGTGCATGGGATCCTTCATCTCCCGCTTTTCTTGTAGATGATACCCTTTGCATCCCGACTGTGTTTATTGCCTATACAGGAGAAGCGCTCGACTATAAAGCCCCATTATTAAAGGCCTTAAGAGCGGTGGACAAAGCAGCTACAGCAGCTTGTCGCTATTTTAATCCTGAAGTTAAAAAGGTGACGACTTTCTTAGGTTGGGAACAGGAATATTTCTTGGTTGATGAAGGTTTATATGCTGCTCGTCCGGACCTATTGTTAACAGGCCGTACCTTGATGGGACACGATAGCGCGAAAAACCAACAGTTGGAAGACCACTATTTTGGTGCTATCCCTACTCGTGTGGCGGCATTCATGAAAGACCTTGAAGTAGAGGCCTTAAAATTAGGTATACCGGTAAAAACCAGACATAATGAGGTGGCTCCAAACCAGTTTGAGCTAGCTCCAATCTATGAAGAATGTAATCTGGCAAACGATCACAACTTGTTGATCATGTCACTGATGCGTAAAATCTCACGCCGACATGGTTTCCGCGTTCTTCTTCATGAAAAGCCTTTCAAAGGAGTGAATGGATCAGGAAAGCACAACAACTGGTCGTTAGGAACCGATACAGGCATTATGCTTCTCGCTCCAGGCAAGACACCTGAAGAGAATCTACGATTTGTGACCTTCGTTGTGAATACATTAATGGCGGTATACAAACACAATGGTTTACTAAAAGCATCGATCGCCAGTGCGACCAATGCTCATCGTTTAGGTGCCAACGAAGCTCCTCCTGCCATCATCTCATCATTCTTAGGAAAGCAACTGACTCAAGTTCTTTCTCACATTGAAAGTAGCACTAAAGATGATTTGATCAATTTAGTGGGCAAACAAGGCATGAAACTTGATATACCACAAATTCCGGAACTTCTGATCGACAATACCGATCGTAACCGTACGTCTCCATTTGCCTTTACCGGCAACCGTTTCGAGTTCCGTGCAGTCGGTTCGGAAGCCAACTGTGCATCAGCGATGATTTCTCTGAATGCGGCATTAGCAGAGCAGTTGACTCAATTCAAGAAAGACGTGGATGCACTGATTGAAAAAGGAGAACCGAAGATTTCCGCTATCTTAGAAGTGATTCGTCGCTATATCAAAACGTGCAAGCCGATTCATTTCGACGGTAATGGTTACAGCGAAGAATGGAAAATTGAAGCAGAACGACGCGGCTTAGATTGCGAGACTTCTGTTCCGCTCATCTTCGACAACTATTTGAAACCTGAAACCATTGCGATGTTCGAATCGACAGGCGTCATGAGTCAAAAAGAACTAGAAGCTCGTAATGAAGTGAAATGGGAAACTTACACTAAAAAGATTCAAATTGAAGCTCGTGTATTAGGGGATCTAGCCATGAATCATATCATTCCTGTGGCAACTCAATATCAAACGAACTTGATCAACAATGTCTATAAAATGCAAAGTCTTTTCCCGGCAGATAAAGCTGAAAGATTATCTGCTAAAAATCTAGAACTGATTGAAGAGATTGCCGATCGCACTGCATTCATTAAAGAACATGTTGATGCTATGATCGAAGATCGTAAGGTCGCTAACAAATTAGAGTCTGAACGAGAAAAAGCGATTGCTTACCATGATACGATCGCTCCTGCACTAGAGGAGATCCGTTACCATATTGATAAGCTGGAGCTGATTGTCGATAATCAGATGTGGACATTACCTAAATATAGAGAACTACTTTTCATTAGATAAGTATTTTCCCTGCAGGTTTTCAATAAATTCTATAAAGAGGCTGCTTTGAGTGTAAAAACTCAAGGCAGCCTCTTCTCTTTTTAGACCTCCCCCAATTAAGTCGATATAGATCAAATGTCAGCTCTTAATGAAATCAAATTGCAACAAGACAGATAAATCCACAAAATAATATCAAAAAGAAAAGCAAAAGTTTTATTATTAAATCATTTTGATTTATATTTGCCAACATAAAAATCATAATAACACAATAAATAGAAATATGGAATCAAAAAGAAATTATAAACCAATGGATATCATTAATTTATCAACGATATGAAGAAAATTGAAGCAATCATTAGAAAAACAAAGTTTGAAGAAGTTAAAGAAGCTCTTCTTGAAGCAAACATTGAATGGTTCTCTTACTATGATGTAAGAGGAGTTGGAAAATCTCGCCAAGGTCGCATTTATAGAGGCGTAGTCTATGATACCAGCTCCATAGAGCGCACACTGGTATCGATCGTTGTGCGCGATAAGAACACTGAACGAACCGTGCAATCGATCATTAAAGCCGCACAAACAGGCGAGATCGGAGACGGACGTATCTTCGTCATCCCTGTTGAAGACGCCATTCGGATACGTACAGGTGAAAGAGGTGATGTCGCTTTATATAACGCAGAGAAAGAAGAATAACCATAAGATTTATAATAGGTATAAGTATAATCATAAAATTCATAAATTATGCACACTGCAATCATCAGAAAACTAAGAGACACAAGGATAGCTCTCATCACATTACTTCTACTATTTACCCCCATGCTACAGGCACAAAATTCACTTCCAACAGATTCACTTTCTACCATACAAGCCGCAAATTCCGCATCGACCTCCGTCGCTCAAAATCTATCCGATCTAACTTTCGGATTAAATACGGTATGGGTACTCATAGCCTCAATGCTTGTCTTTTTTATGCAACCGGGGTTCGCCTTGGTCGAAGCCGGATTCACCCGAACTAAAAACACAACAAACATTTTGATGAAAAACTTCATTGATTTCATGTTTGGTTCATTACTCTATTGGTTTGTCGGATTCGGATTGATGTTCGGCATCGGACAGTTCGTCGGAACCCCTCATTGGTTCGATCTTTCCTTTTTCGAATCACCGAATATCCCTGTTGAGAGTTTTCTCCTCTTCCAAACAATGTTCTGTGCAACAACAGCAACAATTGTATCCGGAGCGATGGCCGAACGAACAAAGTTCTCGATGTACCTCATTTATACCATCTGCATCAGTGTACTCATTTATCCGGTATCGGGGCATTGGACCTGGGGAGGCGGCTGGTTAATGGATAGTCATGCAGGGTCGTTTATGATGACCACCTTTGGAACCACTTTTCACGATTTTGCAGGTTCTACAGTCGTTCACTCCGTTGGTGGGTGGATTGCTTTAGTCGGCGCTGCGATCATAGGACCACGTATTGGAAAATACGGAAAAGATAAATCATCGAAAGCCATCCCCGGGCACAGTTTAACCATGGCCGCCTTAGGGGTCTTTATATTATGGTTCGGATGGTTCGGTTTTAATCCCGGCTCACAATTAGCGGCAGCTACATCGTCAGATGCCATAATACTCTCAAAAGTTTTTCTAAACACCAACTTAGGAGCCTGTGCCGGTGGCCTTTTCACCTTAGCATTCAGTTGGATTCAGTTCGGAAAGCCATCCTTATCACTCACCCTAAACGGCATATTAGCCGGACTAGTCGGCGTCACTGCCGGATGCGACTGCATTTCTCCGATTGGAGCCGCAAGTATCGGTGCCATTTGCGGAATAGTCATGATCTTAGCGGTTGAAGTTATAGACAAACGTTTACACATTGACGACCCTGTTGGAGCCTCTTCGGTACACGGAGTATCCGGTGCATTAGGAACGATATTAGTCGGAGTTTTTTCAACCAAGCAAGGTTTACTTTATGGACACGATGCTTCGCTCTTACTTGCACAGGGTTTTGGAGCTGCCGTGATAGGCCTTTGGGCAGCAGGTTGCGGATTTGTAGTGTTCACCATCTTAAGAAAAGCTTATGGATTGCGTGTAGCACCACGTATTGAAGAAGAAGGACTCGATATCTATGAACACGGAGAGTCGGCTTATAACTAAACATCCTCAGAATAACATCTTCGAAATATGTTATATTATCCTGCAGAATTCTAAATCATTAGGCTAAAAAGAACAAAGCCAAAGTATAGTATACCACCATAAAGAGGCCTATCGAACTCGAAAATCGAGTCTGATAGGCCTCTTTTAATTACCGATAAAAAGCTTAAGTCTCAAATTAAAAGTGTTATCCTTCCTCAAACAAAATCTTAAACCTTATTATTTTATTCTATCTTATAACGGATACTCTTCAAATGCATACAACAACGTCGAAAGATAACGTTCGCCCGTATCAGGGAGCAATACAACAATCGTCTTATTAGCATTCTCAGGCAATAGAGCAAGTTGTGTTGCTGCATAAACAGCGGCTCCCGACGAAATGCCGACAATCAAGCCTTCATGTTGAGCAAGCTCTCGACTAGTACGAATGGCCTCATCGTTTCCAACCTGAATAATCGCATCCACAACCTCCGAGTCGTAAATACTCGGCACAAAGCCGGCACCAATACCTTGTATTTTATGTGCCCCGGGATTCCCACCGGATAAAACCGGAGAATCTGTCGGTTCAACCGCCACAACTTGTACCCCATCGTTATGAGCCTTCAAAGCCTTTCCAACTCCACTGATGGTTCCTCCCGTACCTACACCAGCCACGAAAATATCCACCTTCCCATCGGTATCTCTCCAGATCTCCTGACCGGTTGTGCGGAAATGCATCATCGGGTTTGCAGGGTTATCGAACTGATGTAAGATTACGGCATTAGGAGTCACGCTTAACAACTCTTCAGCTTTAGCAATCGCTCCCTTCATGCCATTTGCTCCTGGGGTCAGAACCAAATCTGCGCCTAACGCTTTTAAAAGTCCTCGACGCTCCATGCTCATCGTATCGGGCATCGTTAAGATCAAGCGATAGCCTTTGGAAGCTGACACAAAAGCTAAGCCAATGCCTGTATTTCCACTAGTCGGTTCAATGATGGTAGCCCCAGGCTTCAACAATCCTTGAGCTTCCGCATCCTCGACCATAGCCAGCGCCACTCTATCTTTAACACTTCCTGCCGGATTGAAATATTCAAGTTTAGCCAGCAAACGGCTACCTAACTTCTTATAATCTTCATATGCTGTTAACTCCATCAATGGAGTATTTCCCACTAAATCAGTGATTTTTCTTGCTATTCTTTCCATATTCATTCAATAATTCTTAAACTTTTTCAATAATGCAAAGTTAAAATCAATTGAAAGCTCAATAAATAACACGAATATGGTAATTTCATACCACAGAAGGAAAATATTCATACCTCAATTATCACACAAAGATGTTTAAGGAGCCACAGACTGATCATTAGATTCCACATCGTCAGAATCATCTAATTCTTTTCTTAAGGGGCGATGGCGCATGAAACGGAACCAATTAATAAACTCTACTATTCCATAAGCCATACCTGCTACTCCCATAATCATAAATGCGGTATTACGTACTCCGGTTGGGTTAAACAACGCAATAATACCAATTACCAAAATGATAACTGGGAAAAAGTAAAATAAAGGCGGAATAGGAATCCACGATTTAGCGACCGTCAGAGAGGCTATTTGTTGCACTCCACCAATAACTAAGGTGAGTCCCAATAAGAAAAGCAACACATCGGCAAAAAAATCAGGCATAATAATTAACCATAAACCAAACAAGGTCGACCCCATTCCTTCGATGGGGAAACGACAAGTTGTCGTTGTTTTTTTACGTTTTAACCAACAATTCACGATATTAATAAAGCCTGGAATAAAAAAGCCAAGGCCTATGACTATAACTATATATTTAGCAGCAATATCAGGTCGCCACACCAATACCAATCCAACCATAAAAGCGAATAATGAACGCATTAATGAATAATTGACTCTTTTCATCATCTCATTTATTTTTGATCTTCCAATGAAGAATTAATACTCAAAACATATTATAAATAAACAACGAACATTTGTAAAATGTTCTTAATCGGGTACTTATCTTATATCATCTAGACCATCGGCTGCAATAACTTTTATTTTAAAACAAGAACATTAAAGCCGAATATAATATAATTAGCATGCCGAACCATCGAAAGAGCGATGATACGATCCATTCATCTGAAATCTAATCCACCTCCTATCATTTAGCTTTCCAATATAGCTCAAGATGAGTGATTTTACTCATGAATGATCCCGCTTTAGTCAAAGGAAAGACCAATGTACGCACTTCGTTCATTTTATCTTTTCCTTCATTGAAGTATAACTTACGGATGTTTAGTTCATCAACAACTTTTCCATTGACCAATAATCTTGTGCCACGATGATCTCCACTAATTCCAAGATTGATCTTCTCTCCTGCTCTTATCCGATAATTGAAGGTAAATAGGTATCCATCGCGAGCAAAGCCAACTAATCCTTTAATCGGATCGGACAAATAGAAAACGGCGTCATTCGAGCGAAACAACTCTGTACCAAATTGCTCATCGGCTCCTTCAATATCGAATGTAACAGAATAATTATATCCAATTTCGGCATACGGCATCACATCATGAGGAGAAACAGTCTCTTGTTCATAAACCAGCCCTTCTTTCTTTCCGATGCGACCTAATTCATTAACACCGGGTGCCTCACTCAGCTGTTCTCTATAACGATCGAACAGATCGAACGGAAGACTGACCTCCGCCCCACTCCACATTTTGGTAGCCAAAGTTTGTAATGCAGGATAAGCCCTGTGATGAATATCTTTTGTCGAAATCCCATTGCCGACATGATCGTTCCATACCGCAAACATACCTCCCAAAATGGCCGGATCTTTCTCGTCAAACACCGCCTTACCGACATGGGCAGGCGTCCAGGTTTCATAGAGCAACTTGGTATTTAAATAGTCATAGTAATAACCGGCAGCAGGAACAATATATAACAAGCCATCCGGAATGCTAACCAATTGGTAACCTTGCTTCGCCATCTCTTTAGGTTCGGCATACCCGTTATACCAAGCTCCCATAACCACATCTTCAGACTTCACAGGGGTCGTCCCTTTAGCATGAGTCAGCGCTCCCCATAAGCAAGCTTGTTTGCCAAATCCCTCCACATAACGAATATATCGATCGGTAAATGCTCTAAATTTCTCTACCACCTCTTTGTTCTTATTCGAATATTCATCGGTACCGATATGCACTCGTTTACCTCGAAATACGGGATGATCACCTTCCAAATACTCCTTCCAAAGCGCATCCATAAAACGATAAGTCTCCGGATTAAACAAGTCTAAATGATCCATGCCATACTCTTTGCTCCCGATCTCCGGTTTATAGTGAGTAAAAGCGAGTGTGTGAGCAGGTGCATCAATCTCCGGAATGATTTCAACAAATCGATCTTCAGCGAGTTTTTGCAGGTCTATAAATTCTCGTTTAGTGTAATAACCATCGGCCGCTGCCAATCCCGGAAAGGTTGACGACTCCAAACGAAAAGCTGCATAAGTCTTATTCCAATCATTCTCAAAGAAAGCTTTGAACCCATTATCATTTAAATGAATCTGGAACGCATTCATTTTATAGTAAGACATGATCTTAACATAATTCTTTAAGAAATGTAAAGGGATAAATTTACGACCACAATCGAGCATAAAACCGCGCAATGCGTAATCAGGGAAGTCACGTATGTCTCCTTTAGGCAACTTTCGTTCGACATTTTGCTCAGCAATCTGAAGTAAAGTACGTGTGCCCCAATAGACCCCTAAGGGTTCCGGTGCCGACAATATCACTTTGGAACGAATATTCATGGCATATCCCTCTTTCCCCAACTTCTTATCAGCTTGTAATTTCAGGACGATATCCCCTAAACGACTTTTTCCATCCGTCACTTCAATATCATAACCAAACATAGTCTTTACATCCTCTGCCAAAAGTTGCGCTACATGTTGCAATCCCTTTTGTTTTGCCGAATAAACGATACGGGTCTGAGGAGTCAAGCATAATTCTCCTTCCATCCCTTTCCATTCTTTCAGCTCAGGAATAACAAAAGGCTTAGGATGAACAGAAGCCTGAATGGAGATCCAACTGGACAAAGTAAGTCCCAGAACTAGGGCCAATAAACGAAATAAATAATAGCCGTGTTTCATAATGTATTCTATTTTATAGTGTTAATATCTTTTTCATCTACTCCCCAAGAGTAATTAGGCCGATCGCCCATCATTAAAATCAATTCCCCTCCCTTAAGCAACTCGGATGCCGGAAAATAGAACTGATTAAGAGGTTTGCCATTTAATATGGCCGATTGAACATATTTGTTTTTACGCGAGACATTCTTCGCATGAATCGTAAACTGCTTTCCACGATTATATCTTTCTCCAAGATCAATAACAATCTTTTCATACAGAGGGCTAGCAATCTCATAAATCGGATCGACCCGACAACCTCCATCCGTCTGAAATAATCCTATAGCAGCCATCACAAACCAAGCACTCATTTGCCCTTGATCTTCATCTCCCAGATAAGCGTTAGCAACGCCATATCCATAATAGCAGTCCATGATCGACCGACTCCACTTCTGAGTTAACCAAGGTTGCCCTGCCCAATTGAATAGAAAAGCAAAATGCATCGATTGCTGATTACCTTGTACCGCCGGATAATCCCAATACTGGTCGTTAGGTGCATTAAACCGCCAAGGTTCACTCACGGTAAATCCCCAATTCAAACGATCAACAAATGTCTTCCGTCCAATCACATCGATCAAGCCCGGCATATTTTGGGGAACAAAGAAAGACAATTGCCAGGCATTACCTTCAACGTAATGGTGATTACTACCCGAATGGAACGGGTCAAAATTAGGAATGAAACGACCGGTCGTATCTTTTAGATGAGCATACCCATTCTCCGGATTAATCACATTTCTCCACCATTCACCTCGCGTACTATACACCTCATAATCTTTATAGCGACCTAATGCCTTAGCCATCTGCCCCACACTCCAATCATCAAAAGCATACTCCAAAGAGTTGGAGAACCGTCCCTTTTCCATCGGCACATAGTGATACTTCAAATAAGGTATTAAATCTCGATTTCCGGCAAACCCTCCGGCAACGGCTGTGGCAGGCGTTGTTTGCATCTTTTTCATGGCTTCAAAAGCCTTCTCTACATCATAATCACGGATGCCCATCTGGTAGGTCGACACGATCTGTGGGATCTCATGTTCAGCCACCATCACCGGGATGTATTCCATTCCCGCAGGCCCCTTAGCTAACCAGCCATTCGCATCATACAATGCCAACTGGGAATGAACCCATCGAGAGGCCCATTCCGGAGTCACTAAATTCCAATATTGATTTAAATTCCAGAAGGTATTCCAAAAGGCATCGCATCCCAGAGCCAAATGATTCGGATCGGTAAAGCGTTGTACCTTTTCATCGGGCGACATCCACTCACCATTTACATCACTCCACGTATTACGACAAAGTGCACGATAAGCATTAGTATAGAATCTCACCTTTTCCAACCGATCATCGGTTGTAATCACCGTACGAGACAATAAATCGTTCCACACCTTCTTTTGATGATCGACTACAGCCTGAAAGTCCCATCCAAAAGGATCACTAATCTCTTTCTTGAGATTCTCGGCAGCATTGACTACACTCACCAAAGAAAGGCCGCTCCGCACCTGAACCACCGGATGTTTTTTGGTATCAAACTCAACAAAAAGACCGGCATCTTTCAAATCTTTGCCACTGATAGACGACGTCGTCAATACCTCATTATTACTCCATCCGCCAACTTTCTTAATCGGCGCATCAAACTCCAATACAAAATTCACCGTATACTCTTGGTCGGCGTCATTACTCCAAACCGTTGGACGAGGAGAAAGTTGATGACTAATTCCTTCAATTCGATAATCACTAACTTGTTTTAAAACGACCTCTTTCAAAAGGTAATCATATTCGGAAGGAATATGCAAATCAATCATGACTCTTCCGTCTTGATCACTAGGGAACGTATAACGCTGAAAGCCGGCACGTTCGGTTGCCGTCACTTCTGCCAAGATGCGTGTATCTGTGAGAAAAACCTTATAATATCCCAAAGGCGCCTCCTCCGAACGTTTATCTATTCGAGAACGATATCCTTCATCAGGTTTAAATTCATCGCCAACTTTCGTAAACAGCTCTCCGTTGGTAGGCATCATTCCAAGTCCGGCCATCGTCCATTCATGAATATGACTAAAACATCCCAACGTTTCGAAAGTCGGTTGATAGCCCGATTGCCAACCTGTATTTTGATTATCCGGACTTAACTTAACCATACTAAAAGGCATCCAAGGCCCCGGAGCAATCATCCATCGTGAATGAGCAGTTCCCATCTGAGTATCGACATAATCGGCCAAAGTCTGTAGAGGTTGTGGTATTCTCACCACGCGACCTTCAGTTAATTTCTTTCCGTCAACGAAAATCTCATATAAACTTTCTCGTTTGCGGGTAACTGCAGGCATCGGAACTTCAAACAGATAACGTGCTGTATCCAATGAAGTCTCGAAAACTAAATTCCGATCCACCTTAACCGATAAATGTGGTGAGCCCTCTAAATGCTCCACATCGATCAATAAAGGTTGCACCCTCTGTCCCTCTCGTTCCAATTCATAATCAGCAGGTTTCACCGCACGCACATAAATCGGGGCCTTATCGACTTTCAATTCAGCACGTTTAGGCCCTTCCAAACGAACTTGATCGAAAACAATCCATCCTCCTTCCAACACCGATATGACGACAGAGTTCCCTTCTTTCTCCAAGTCATCGGCAGTCAACGGGAACTCTAATAAGCGTTCTTTAGCTTCGTTTGTCTTTCCATCGAGCACCTCTTTTGATGTCCCTTTAAATTCAAAACGTTTATCTACCCCGTTCACTTTTATCTTTACAACCGATCGATTGGGATTGGAATCGAGTAAATCGACCACCAATTTCCATCCTTTTCCGGAAGGTTTATTTTTCAAATCGAATAATAAAGTCACATCATGTGTACGCCATCCGGATGTTCCCCAAGTACCACCCCAAGTATCATCGGGACCGGGCAGCACATAAGGAAAGCCGACATTCGTCATCGAACGCCCAACAAGATAGTACCGATCTTCATAACCAAAATCTTTGGCTAAAAATGAGTTGTAATCGCTTGGACCAAGAGCAAATTCGGCAGCTGAACGATCATCTTGGCCTACACTCCAGACAAGATGCTTTTCTTTGGGCATAGCATAGCCCGACAAGAGGAAAGCCAAAGCCGTCAAATATATTTTTCCTTTCATCTTTGTTTGTTTTAATAGTATGCATATACAACAATTCTTGCCTACCTAACACCTAATTAGGAAGGCAAGAATTTGATCATAAAAGGATGTTTTTTAGAAAACGCTCTCCAAGATACGTCGAGCCACAGTACCCGTCACCTCTCCATTTTCTCCAAAAGCGACATGGCGTTCATTAAACCGACGTTCAATTTCGGCAATTGTTTCCTCTCCAATATTCTCTTCATGCAAACGGGTAGTCAAACCCAACAGACGGAAGAATTCCTCTGTACGGTTAATGGTTTCTTCAATCCGAGCTTCTCTGGAATCCTTAACAATTCCCCATACCCGTTCGCCATATTGTAGTAATTTATCTCCTTTGGAAGCACTCAACACGCGACAAGTTCCCGGAAACACAATGGCTAAAGTATGCCCATGAGTAAGGCCATGCAAAGCCGTCAGCTCGTGTCCGATCATATGCGTTGCCCAATCTTGACTGACTCCCATCGACACAAAACCATTAAGTGCCATCGTTGCCGACAACATAAAATCGGCCATCACATCATAACCCTTCTGATTGGCCTTGATTTTCGGTGCAATCTCGACAATTGTTTGTAAGATTCCCTCCGCCCAGCGATCCATCAACCGACTCTGATTAGTTGTTGTAAGGTACTGTTCCATCACATGTACAAACGTGTCGACCAATCCACAAGCAACTTGATGAGGTGGCAAAGAGAACGTCACCTCGGGATCAAGGATTGAGAAAACCGGATAATTAGAGTAAAAAGCAAATTTCTCCTTAGTTTCATACCGAGAGATCACTGCTCCACGATTCATCTCCGAGCCGGTAGCTGGCAACGTCAGTACAGTAGCCAAAGGAACAGTGGTCGAACAAGGTACGCCAGATACGACCAAATCCCAAGCATCGCCATCATAAAGCAATCCTGCCGAGATCAGTTTTGTACCATCAATAACCGATCCACCACCCACAGCCAAAAGATAATCGATTTTATGTTCACGCCCCAAAGCAATCGCCTTGCGCAGCGTTTCTATAGACGGATTGGGTTCAATGCCCCAAAATTCTACTGTAAAATGGTTCTTTAAAGCCAGTTTGACTTGATCGTAAACACCATTTTGTTTGACACTTCCACCACCAAAGGTAATCATCACACGCTTGTCGGCAGGTATTTCTTCACTTAATTGAGCGATCATTCCACGCCCCATAATAAGCTTTGTCGGATTCTGAAAAATAAAGTTTTGCATTTTGGTTAACATCTAAAATAAAGTTACCAAATATAACCAATATTTCACAGAAACGAACCATCTTGATACTTAAAAAAACAAAACAAACAACTATCAATCAATCACATCAAACGAAAACAGACAAACGCAGTTCCCATCCACGCAAGTAAAAACGATAAAACAAAAGGGTGAACTAAAATTAAAATACTAAGACGAGTAACCTCTAATTTGTAACTTACAGTTTTGCATCAATCACAAAGAGAGCCTGATCTTTACTCCAAAATCGGGTTAGACCAGGCTCTTCTCATATAATTTGTTATAAACAGACTTTTAGGAATAGCAACAGTTGCCTTCCACACTCTATCATCAAGATTGAGAGGAATTTCCCATGGCTACTTGATCAGCAAACAACTCAACATTCTTTGCATGACGAGCAATATAAGCTGCCGGGCCCCCGTCCGATGATTGCAACATCTCTGATATCACCCTGGTTTTACTACTTCCTGTAACCAGAAAAAACACAAAATGCGCATTAAGAATTTGAATGCCAGTCATACAGATACGTTTCTGATTGGTAATAGGTGCTGTACTAACGACATAAGGCACCGAGGCATGAAGTAAATCCTCTTGCCCAGGGAAGATAGAAGAAGTGTGTCCGTCGGACCCAGCTCCTAATAAAATAATGTCAAATACCGGCCACCCTTCTTCTAGGGGCAAACGAGAGCGAAGTAAATTCGAGTATCGCTCAGCCTCACTTTCAGGATCATTCTCTCCATGAATACGGTGCACATTATCTGGAGGAATAGGTACCGTATATAGGAGCATCGAATTCATTAAGCCATAATTACTCTCAGAGTCGGTCGGTTTTACACAACGTTCATCGACCCAATACAAATTCAAACGTTCCCAAGGTGTAGAACGTTTATACTCATTTGCCCACAAGTCGAACATCAAAGCCGGAGTGCTCCCCCCGCTCACTGCCACATTAAAGACCTTATTCGGCGATTCCTTCATTAATGTCAATATACGTAATATTAAAGCCCTAGCCGTCGCTATCGACGTAGGGAAAACCGACAATTTCATAACTCACAATATTTATCAGTATTAATTAGATTCTTACATGGATTGGTCCATTCCGCTCCATGTTCACGCATCATCGCCTCACTCTCGAGAGGTCCCCATGTTCCTGCCGGATATCCATAAAGTGGAGCATCGGCATGTTGATCCCAATAATTCAGTAGCGGATCGAAAAAGCGCCAAGAAGCTTCTACCGCATCACTCCGAGTAAACAAGGTCGCATCTCCCTGAATACAATCGTCAATGAGCCTAGAATAGGCATCTCCGCCAGAAAGTCCTCCCAATTGATCATAACTAAAGTCCATCGTAACAGGCTGTATATCAAAACCTGTTCCCGGCGTTTTCATTCCTAATTTAAGGACCACCCCCTCATTCGGTTGTATGCGCAAAATTAACTTATTACCATCAGGACATTTTCCCTCCTTACAACCAAACATCAAATGAGGTGTTTTGCGAAAATGAATCACAATCTCAGTAACCTTTGTTGGCATCTGCTTACCGGTACGGATGTAGAATGGCACCCCACTCCAACGCCAATTGCTGATCCCCAACTTCAAGGCCACATAAGTCTCCGTTCTAGAATCAACAGGAATTCCTTTTTCCTCACGATACCCTTTCTTATCGCCCGAATCTAAATATTGCCCCCGTACCACATGTTCCTCAAAATCCACTTCAGTCAGTGGTGTCAAAGACTCGTAAACTTTCACCACCTCATTACGAAAATGATCTGCATTGAACGTTCCCGGAGGTTCCATAGCCGTCAGCGCCACCAACTGAATGAGGTGGTTCTGTACCATATCGCGCAATGCTCCCGTCGAATCATAAAATCCACCTCGTTGTTCGATACCTAGATTCTCAACGGCGGTGATTTCAACATAATCGATATAATTTCTATTCCACAGTGGCTCGAAAATACCATTAGCAAAACGAAAAGCTAAAATATTTTGAGCGGTTTCCTTTCCCAAAAAATGATCAATACGATAAATCTGATGTTCCTCGAACACCGACTTGTAAACGGCATTCAACTCTTGCGCTGAAGCCAGATCATATCCGAATGGTTTCTCGACAATTATACGCGATTGTTTTGTGTTCAGTCCCGCACTCTTCAGATGTTTCGGAACCACGCCATACAACAATGGAGGAGTCGCTAAATAAAATAAGAAGTTAGCAGTCTGTTCTTTTCCCGATAATTCGTTGATCCTATTTTTTAATCCCTTATAGGCTTCCTCATCGGTCGGATCCATTGAATAATAAAACAAATGAGACACCAGCTCATTCATCTGAGCCACATCCTGTTCTTCCAATTTCACAAACATCTTTAATTGATGCAAGATATAAGCACGGTACTCTTCGTCAGTATAGACGGTACGACCGGCACCAACAATTGCAAAATCTTGAGGAAGCCGATTAGCTTTATAAAGCGAGAACAGGGCCGGCATGAGTTTGCGTTTAGTCAAATCGCCAGATGCTCCAAAGATCACCATAGTAAACTTATCCATGTCGCCTCCTTATCTATACATTATAATTACCCGATTTCGTTTCCCCTCCGTGTCCGGTCCAATTCTCGTGAAAGAATTCCCCACGAGGCGAGTCCCTCTTCTCAAACAAATGCGCACCAAAGTAATCACGTTGAGCTTGTATCATATTAGCCGGCAGATCGGCAGAAGTCAATGAATTAAAGTAGTTCAATGCAGAAGAAAAAGCCGGGATCGATAGTTCAGCTTCCATCGCCTCGATGACTAAGTACTTCCATCCTTTATATAAACGTTTCATTTCATCCTTAAAGTAAGGTGCAAGAAGTAAATGTTTCGGTTGATCTTGTTCGAAAGCTTGAGCAATATCATTTAGGAAGCGACTTCTAATGATGCAACCTCCACGCCACATTCGCGCAATAGACGACAAATTAAGATTCCATCCAAACGATTCGGACGCCGCAGACAAAACAGCAAATCCTTGAGCATAAGAGACCAGCTTAGAAGCATATAGCGCATCATGTAAATCATTAATTAATTCTTTCTTACCGAATAAAGGCTGAAAAGACTCTACAGCATACGCTTTAGAAGCCTCATCACGCATTTCCTTTTGAGCCGATAAGCTGCGTTCAAACACTGCAGAAGCAATAAGTCCTAAAGGCATACCCAGATCCATCGCATTCACAACCGACCATTTTCCGGTGCCTTTCTGTCCGGCGGCATCCAAAATCTGATCAATCAAATAAGCCCCGTCTCCATCTTTATGACGTAAGATTTCGGCTGTAATTTCAATTAAATAACTTTGCAATTTCCCTTTGTTCCACTCCGTGAAAACATCCGCCATCTCCTCATTAGAAAGGTGAAGCATCCGCTTCATGACCCAATACGCTTCAGCAATGAGTTGCATATCGCCATATTCGATGCCATTGTGAATCATCTTCACAAAATGTCCGGCACCTTTAGGGCCAACCCAATCGCAACAGACCGCACCATCTTCAGCTTTTGCCGCAATGCTTTGAAGGATCGGTTTCACTAAAGGCCATGCTGCCGAAGAACCGCCAGGCATCACAGAAGCCCCATTTAAAGCCCCTTCTTCTCCACCAGACACACCCGAACCAATAAAATAGAATCCTTTAGATTCGGCCAATTCCACTCGACGATTGGTATCTTCAAAGTTAGAGTTACCACCATCAATTAAGACATCACCCGGCGATAACAAAGGAAACAATTGTTCCATCAACTCATCGACCGGGCTACCGGCGCGAACCATCATCATGATTCTTCTCGGCATGGAAATAGAATCCACAAATTCTTTTAAGTCGGTAAACCCCTCGAAACGTTTATTTTTTCCTCGACCATCGATAAATCGTTGCACGACCTGCCTCTCACTTGTTGGGTTCACACGGTTGTAAACTGAAACAGCCCACCCCTTACTTTCCATATTTAAAGCTAAATTTTCGCCCATCACGGCAAGGCCGATTAGTCCTATATCTGTTTTCTTTAAGCTCATATATCCAATCTTTTTAATTACTAATAACTTATTATGCTATAACGTATCGGGTGGGGATTTGTTCGTTATAAGGAAACAAGCCTATAGTGGCAACTCCTTTCGATCCAACGACATTACAACTTCATCAGAGTTCCAAAGTCGAAGTCATAAAACAAGAAAGCCTCTAACGTAAAATAAGTAAAACTTATTGCAGATGCTGGAATAATTTACGACATTTGCACCTTAATAAAGATTTTCAAAACAAATTCAGGATAATGAAAACAGCTCTAATATCGGGCATTACAGGTCAAGATGGCTCGTACCTTGCCGAATTTCTCCTACAGAAAGGCTATGAAGTACATGGTATATTAAGACGTTCATCGTCGTTCAATACCGGTCGTATCGAACATATGTACTTCGATGAGTGGGTACGCGACATGAAGCAAAAACGCACCATAAACCTACATTATGGCGACATGACCGACTCTAGTTCGTTAATACGTATCATTCAACAAGTCCGTCCGGACGAAATCTATAATTTGGCGGCTCAAAGTCACGTTAAAGTTTCTTTCGATGTTCCCGAATACACCGCAGAGACAGATGCAGTGGGGACGCTACGCATGCTCGAAGCTGTGCGTATCTTAGGCATGGAACATAAAACACGTATTTACCAAGCTTCCACCTCGGAACTTTACGGTAAGGTACAAGAAGTTCCACAAAAAGAGACCACTCCATTCTACCCACGCAGCCCGTACGGCGTTGCCAAACAATATGGTTTCTGGATTACCAAGAACTATCGTGAAAGCTACGGCATGTTTGCCGTGAATGGCATCTTGTTTAATCACGAGAGTGAACGACGAGGCGAAACCTTTGTGACCAGAAAGATTACCTTGGCCGCTGCGCGTATCGCCCAAGGCGAACAAGACAAGCTTTATTTGGGTAACCTCGACGCTCGTCGCGACTGGGGATATGCCAAAGACTATATTGAATGTATGTGGCTGATGCTTCAACATCACACCCCTGAAGACTTTGTAATCGCTACGGGTGAGATGCATACCGTTCGCGAATTTGCATCTTTGGCCTTTAAAGAAGCAGGGATCAACTTACAATGGCAAGGAGAAGGCGTTAACGAACAAGGAATCGACTCTGCTACCGGTAGAGTTCTTGTAGAAGTCGATCCGAAATATTTCCGTCCGGCAGAAGTTGAGCAACTCCTTGGTGATCCGACAAAAGCCAAAACCCTTCTAGGTTGGAATCCTCGCAAGACCTCATTTGAAGAGCTTGTCAAAATCATGACAAAGCACGATATGGAAAAGGTCAAACGTATGATTGCCAATAAACACTAACACGCAGCATGGAAAAAAATGCAAAAATATATGTGGCCGGTCATCGTGGATTGGTAGGATCGGCCATTTGGAAAAATCTAGAATCCAAAGGATATACCAATCTAATCGGACGCACACACCATGAATTAGATCTGCTCGACAGCGTCGCAGTCCGAACATTCTTTGATGAAGAGCAGCCCGAATATGTCTTTCTGGCTGCAGCTTTTGTTGGCGGTATTATGGCCAATAGCATTTATCGTGCCGATTTCATCTATAAGAATCTACAGATTCAGCAAAACGTCATTGGCGAGAGCTTCCGCCATCACGTGAAGAAGCTCCTCTTTTTAGGAAGCACTTGCATCTATCCGCGTAATGCCAGTCAGCCAATGTCTGAAGAAGTCTTGCTGACAGCTCCTCTGGAATACACCAACGAGCCTTATGCCTTGGCAAAGATTGCCGGATTAAAGCTTTGTGAAAGTTTCAACCTACAATATGGCACCAACTATATTGCTGTAATGCCGACCAACCTCTATGGTCCAAACGATAATTTCGATTTGGAGCGGAGCCATGTCCTCCCGGCTATGATACGCAAGATCCTTCTAGCCAAACACCTAAAAGAAGGAAATTGGGCCGCTATTCGTGCCGATTTGAATCGTCGTCCGATCGAGAAAATCGACGGTTGTGCCTCCATTGACGAAATAGAGAGCATGCTCTTGAAATACGGCATACAGCCATCCGGCCTTACACTTTGGGGTACAGGCACTCCTTTACGAGAATTTCTTTGGAGTGAAGAAATGGCCGACGCCAGTGTCTTTGTGATGGAAAAAGTCAATTTCAATGACACCTATGCCACAGGCGAAAAGGAAATCAGAAACTGCCACATCAATATTGGTACCGGGAAAGAGATTTCGATTAAAGCATTGGCCGAACTCATCATAAAGACAGTGGGTTACGACGGCACATTAAGCTTTGACTCGACTAAACCGGACGGCACAATGCGTAAGTTGACAGACCCTTCGAAACTCCATTCTTTGGGGTGGCATCATCAGATCGAGATCGAAGAAGGAGTTGCCCGAATGTACGAGTGGTACTGCGAGGACCTGGAAATGAATCTATAAAAAGTATTGATTTTTTTAATTTAATAATTATATTTGCACATTTTAAAACCAAATGTGCATAAAAGACGATGGAACAAAGTTTTATAGCTTACATTGAAAATAGTATCAAGACTAATTGGGATTTAGATGCCCTAACCGATTATAAAGGGGCTACCCTTCAGTACAAAGACGTTGCTCGTAAGATCGAGAAACTTCATATTATTTTCGAAGAAAGCGGTATCCGTAAAGGAGACAAAATTGCAGTCTGTGGCAGAAACAGTTCGCATTGGGGAGTTACCTTTTTAGCTACGCTGACTTATGGTGCAGTCATTGTCCCCATCCTACATGAATTTAAAGCTGACAACGTTCACCATATTGTTAATCATTCTGAAGCCAAGCTCCTTTTTGTAGGTGATATGATTTGGGAAAATTTAAATGAATCGGCCATGCCTTTATTAGAAGGTATCTTATTAATGACCGACTTCAGTGTATTGGTTTCCCGCAGTGAATCACTGACTCACGCACGCGAACATCTGAACGAAATGTTTGGTAAGAAATATCCAAAGAACTTCCGTCAGGAACATATCTCTTATCACAAAGACCAACCGGAAGAACTTGCAGTGATCAATTATACATCAGGAACAACCAGCTATTCAAAAGGAGTTATGCTCCCCTATCGCAGCTTATGGTCGAACACGACATTTGCGTATGAAGTGCTCACGCTAAAGCCTGGCGATAAGATTGTATCGATGTTGCCTATGGCACACATGTACGGATTGGCTTTTGAGTTCTTATACGAATTTTCAGTGGGTTGTCAGATCTATTTCCTAACCCGCATGCCAAGTCCGAAAATTATCTTCCAAGCCTTTGCTGAGGTTAAACCAAATTTGATCGTTGCCGTGCCGCTGATCATTGAGAAAATTATCAAGAAAAGCGTTCTTCCGAAATTGGAAACCTTGAAGATGAAATTACTCATGAAGGTGCCTATCATCAACGATAAGATTAAAGCAACCGTACGCGAAGAGATGGTCAAAGGCTTCGGAGGTAACTTCGTTGAAGTGATTGTCGGCGGAGCAGCATTTAACCAAGAAGTGGAACAATTCCTTCGTACTATAGAATTCCCTTATACAGTTGGCTATGGCATGACCGAATGTGGCCCGATTATCTGTTATGAAGATTGGGCAACGTTCAAACCAGGTTCTTGCGGAAAAGCAGCTCCTCGTATGGAGGTTAAGATCTTATCTCCCGATCCGGAGAATGTAGTCGGAGAAATTGTATGTAGAGGTCCGAACATGATGTTAGGCTATTACAAAAACGAAGAAGCCACTCGTCAGGTTATCGATGCCGATGGTTGGTTACACACCGGCGACTTGGGTCTGATCGATGCTGAAGGCCATGTCACCATCAAAGGAAGAAGTAAGAATATGCTTCTTAGTGCCAGCGGTCAGAACATCTATCCGGAAGAGATCGAAGATAAATTAAATAACCTGCCTTATGTGGCCGAAAGCATTATCGTTCAGCAAAACGAGAAACTCGTTGGTTTAGTTTATCCCGACTTTGACGAAGCTTTTGCAAACGGCTTGAAAAATGAAGATATGGAAAGAGTCATGGAAGAAAATCGTGTCACGCTTAACGGCATGCTTCCGGCTTACAGTCAGATCTCGAAGATGAAAATTTATCCCGAAGAGTTTGAAAAGACACCGAAGAAGAGCATCAAACGATTCTTATATCAAGAAGCTAAAGGATGATCAACGATAAAAATATGAATATAAAACGTAACCTTTTAATGGCAGCCTTTATTTTGGCTGCCGTTAATTTATCGGCTCAGAACAAATCGGCCGGTATCAATCTATCTCTCTGGAAAAACATTTCCACCCAACCGTACGATAGTCTACAAACCACCTATTTCAACCTCGGCCTTCAATCGAAGATGAATAGAATGAACGGTTTAAGTGTCAACATTCTGCCAAGTATAGTCATGGATAATTTGAACGGCGTACAGATCTCCGGCATAGCAAACGTGGTCGGAAAATCGATGAATGGTATACAAGTTGCCGGCATATCCAACCTTGTAGGAGAATCAATGAGTGGCATACAACTCAGTGGACTAACGAACATCACCGGGAATAATTCAAACGGTGGAATGATCGCCGGTTTAATCAATATTGCCGGGAACAACCTAAATGGAGCAGCAGTCAGTGGATTAATCAACATCGCCGGAGATAACCTCAATGGTGCAGCAGTAGGCGGACTCATCAATATTTCCGGCGACCAAAGTAAAGGAGTCTTCTTATCCGGCCTTTGCAATATCGTAGGAGACCATAGTAACGGAATAAAAGTTTCGGGGCTAACAAACATTTCCGGGGATTCATCGAACGGAATCGATCTGTCCGGACTAGGTAATATTGTGGGCGACTCCTATTCCGGAGTAATGGGTTCAGGATTATTCAACCTAACCGGAGGCAACATGACTGGCATACAGCTATCAGCCATAAGCAACTTTGTCGGTGGCAATCTCCGCGGCATGCAAGTTGGCCTATTCAACTATGTGCTTAAAGAAGCTAACGGTTTACAGATCGGGCTCGTAAACTACTACAAGAACGACATGAAAGGCTTTCAGATCGGCTTGGTAAATGCCAACCCGGATACTCGCGTGCAACTCATGATGTTTGGCGGTAACCGTACCAAGACCAATATCGCGGCCCGATTCAAAAATGAATTGTTCTATACCATCTTAGGTGGAGGTACGCATTATTTGGATTTCAGCGACAAGTTTTCGGCAACAGCATTCTACAGAGCCGGTATCGCCTTACCACTCTATAAGAATCTTTCAATTAGCGGTGACCTCGGTTATCAGCATATCGAAATGCTAGACAACAAGAGTGAAACAATCCCAGCAAGACTGTATGCTCTTCAAGCTCGTCTGAATCTTGAATACAGCATCAGTAAAAAACTATCTGTCTTTGTGACCGGTGGATATGGCGGCAGTCGTTACTATAACAAATCGCGCACTTACGATAAGGGAGTGATTGCTGAGGCCGGAATCGTCTTGTTCTAACATGAATAATTCTTGAATCAACAACCTCAGAATAAATAATAGAAAAGTTAAGGCTGAACTCATTAAGAGTTCAGCCTTAACTTTTAATGATTAGGTCTTTCTTCCGCAATTAGAGTTTATTCAACCATTAGAACGTTATAGATAGTAGAGCTTCATTAGTCAACAAAAGTTCTGCTACCCTTAAATCTTTTCCTTGATAAAACCAAGGCGATAGGCCACCAACAGCTTCTTCAAATCAGCAATCTGAGCAATAAGTTCTTTCCCTTTATCCGTATCCTTCACCATCATACGTTGAGAGTTAAACTCGATAACGAACGTCGTCGACTTAATATCCTGTCCCTCTTCAATAGCCTTCTGACGCGATTGGAATGGCTCATGCTGAACCAACTGCAAACCGTGTGAATGGTACACCAACGTATAACCGGCAATACCGGTCTCCGGTTGATAAGCCTTAGAAAATCCTCCGTCAATCACCAACAGTTTACCATTGGCTTTCATCGGCTGTTCACCTTTAATCGTCTTAACAGGAACATGTCCGTTAATGACATGGGTATGCAAACCAACAACACCGAACTCCTCTAAGATTCGACTACAAGTCTCTTCTTTATCTCTTAGGTTATAATAATGTCCTTTCTTCTCTTTATGCGTCTCCTTCTCAGCAATAAAGTAACGTTCGAAGGTCGCCATCTTATCTTTATCGAACGATGGAGAATCGGCACCACACCACAAATACCATAAGTAATCCAAGGCAAAAGCGTGATTTTCCTCATCTTCCTCTTCGTCGAAGTAAGCATTACGGATCAATTGATCAATCTTGTCGAGCAACTTGCGGCCGGAATATTCTTTACCACGAATCATAATCTTCTTAAACGAACCGTCGGCATTCAACGGTACCGATGCATGATAGAGCAGATTAGAGTTACACACCAAATACATTCCTCCATAAGTGAACATACAGCGCATATGCTTCTTGAGCTTTTCGCTATTCATGAACGAACTATGAATCTTGTCAACAAGTTCCTGTTCCTCATCCGTCAACCGATAAGGATCTTTCGGATCAATGGTCGGGAAGTTACAGTCGCGCATCTCATATTCCTTATCGCCACACACAAACACCCCACGTTTATAATCGATCTTCTCCAACAAATTACGGTTTTGCATATTAAACTCTTTCCGCCGGGAGATGATCTGCGATTCCAACTTAAACTGGATGATCGAAATGGCTTTATGCATTTGAGTAATCAGACGCAAAGTCTTTTCATTATAATCGGTATCGGCAAACGACGTCTTAGGTGCAAACACCGTGCAAGGATCGTCACCGTAAATTTCCATGGCAAAAGTCGCTAAAGGCAAGAGATTAATTCCGTAACCATCTTCCAACGTGGTCAAGTTGGCATAACGCAACGACATACGAATCACATTGGCAATACAGCTATCGTTACCCGACGCCGCACCAATCCAAAGAATATCGTGATTTCCCCATTGGATATCGAAATTATGATATCGACAAAGAGTATCCATAATGATATGAGCTCCCGGTCCGCGGTCGTAGATATCCCCCACAATGTGTAAAGAATCAATCGTCAGTCGCTGGATGAGGTTACACATCGCGATGATAAAATCATCGGCGCGACGAGTCGTAATCATCGTACTGATAATCACATTGATATAAGCATGTTTATTGGGTTCGACCGACGATTCATGCAAAAGTTCTTGAATAATATAGGAGAATTCCGTCGGCAAAGACTTGCGTACTTTCGAACGGGTGTATTTAGACGATACATTCTGACAAACCCTTACCAATTGATTCAGAGTGGTGATATACCAATCTTCCATGTCCCTCTCGGAAGCTTTAACCAATTGTAATTTCTCCTCCGGATAGTAAATCAGCGTACAAATTTCTTTTTTTTCCGCTTCACGCAACGTATTGCCGAAAATCTCGTTCACTTTGCGTTTTACTGCTCCCGAAGCATTCTTCAACACATGCTGAAACGCTTCATATTCGCCATGGATGTCGGTCAGGAAATGTTCGGTACCTTTAGGCAAATTTAAGATCGCTTCGAGATTGATAATTTCTGTACTTGCTGCTGCAATAGTCGGGAAACTTCTCGAAAGCAACTGTAAATAACGTAAGTCGCCGGCGATAGTTTCCGGATTAATCGTATTCAAAGCATTCATAATAAGACCTGTAATATAAATTAATTTTATTAAGTTAATGCACTATAATAAGAACATCAATAAGATCTGTGCGATAATCACTCTTAAGAACATACACAACGGATAGACTGTTGCGTAAGCCACCGAAGGGTTATCTCCCGGAATCGTATCATTGGCGTAGCTCAATGCCATCGGATTAGCCATACCCCCGCATAGCATCCCCGAAACCGAACCGAAATCGACCTTAAACCATTTTAAAGCAACAATACCGATAATCAGTGTCGGTATCACTGTCAGCCCAAAACCTATCCCAACCCACATTAATCCTTCGGGACGGAAGACGGTTTCAAAGAAATGCTTTCCGGCATCAAGTCCCAAACAAGCCAGATACATCGCCAGCCCCAAAGCACGAAGCATTAGGTTAGCACTAAGTGTTGTATAGGTTACCATATGAATGCGAGGACCAAAAGTACCCAGCAGCAAGCCCACAATAATCGGACCGCCGGCCAAACCAAGCTGGACAGGCACACTTACCCCCGGAACAGTAAACGGTATAGCTCCCAAAGCTAATCCCAAGACCATACCAATAAAGATCACGACTAAGTTCGGCTCATTAAGATTCTTCACCGCATTGCCAAGAACTTTCTCGACATTATGAATTGCCGCCGCTTCACCGACTACCGTCAAACGGTCACCCAACTGGAGAACTAACTCCGGAGTAGCCAATAGTTGCACCCCCGAGCGGTAAACCCGGCTAATATTAATTCCATATAGATTACGCAAGCGCAACGATCCCAACTTTTTGCCGTTCAACTCAGGACGAGTGATCACAATACGTTGTGAGATGAGCTGGCTATCGATGGCATTCCAATCAATATCTTCTTTGTTCCAATCGGCATTCTCTTGTTCACCGAACAAAATAGTTAAAGCCAACACATCCTTTTCGGAAGTCACGACCAAAAGGCGGTCGTGTTCTTTAAGCACTTTATCCGATGTCGGTATACTCACCGTGCCATCCCGCCACAAACGCGAAATCACAAACTTCGGATAACTCATATTTGCTGCATCTTTGATACTTTTATTGAAGATCGCCGGGTTATGGACTTGGAAAACGGCAATGTAAGGTTTGTTTGCGCTATCGGACTCTTCTTGTCCCAATTCTTCTTTGCGAACCAATAGCTTACGGATAACCAGTACAGCCAAGATCACCCCGATCACTCCTAAAGGATAAGTCACCGCACAACCTAATGCCGGTGAATTACTTTCCATACCAAGTTGTTTCAAAGTTTGCTGAGCAGCTCCCAACGCAGGAGTATTGGTGGTGGCTCCGCATAAGATCCCCACCATATTGGGCAAAGAGACCTCTGTTAGATAACTTCCGATCACGGCCATCACCGTTCCCAAAAGCACCAAAGCGATCGCCAGCATATTGAGTTTAACGCCTCCCTTTCTAAATGAGCTAAAGAATCCGGGGCCGACTTGTAACCCTAGCGAATAGACAAAAACAACCAAGCCGAAACTCTCGGCATAATTAAGCATTTGCGGATCGACTGAAAAGCCTAAGTGTCCGGCCAAAATACCCATGAAGAAGACAAATGTGACTCCTAAAGTAATGCCAAAAAACCGAATTTTACCTAACCCTAGTCCTATGGCACAAATCAGAGAAAGCACAACCACCGCTTGTAAAGCTGAGTGCTCAATAAAAAGATGATATAACCATTCCATGCGTTACTATGCTAATATGCCGCAAAGATATGAACTATTTACGCCCATACAAAACTTTTAAACACCATTTCATAAGACCTGTTTTATAAAATCTTATTTGACAAATAAATAACCTAAAAGATTATCGAACGATAACCCAATCTTACAGATAACAACAAAGCACACTAAATGTTTCACTGCCGCCTTATATTAATTAAGGTAATGATAGTTGATAGACTCAATCACTCTAAGGAGAGCTAAACATAAAAGAAAATAAAATCGGCTCATTAGCAATTGACTCATAGAAGATTATAAAATGGCCTCTTAAAATCACAAAAAAATATTGCAGAAAGATTTGCATACTCCAAAAGTTCATCCTATATTTGCACCGCGTTTGAGAGAAAGCGCAACAACAAGGACGTTTGGGTGAGTGGCTGAAACCACCAGTTTGCTAAACTGACGTACGGGTAACCGTACCGGGGGTTCGAATCCCCCAGCTTCCGCGTCGTGTACAGTAAATATAAAGGAGCTAAGTTGAAAGACTTAGCTCTTTTAATTACATCTTTGGTGGATTCGTCTAACGGTTAGGACGCATGCCTCTCACGCATGTAATACGAGTTCGATTCTCGTATCCACTACAATCTGATTCACAGCCGTTTACACCTAACATGTAAGCGGCTTTTTCATTATAAATTGCTTCACAATATCCCGTTTTCTATGGTTTTTAGTGGTTAATAGGTGCAAATTAGGTGCAAATTTTAACGCAAAAAATATTTATATGGCAACAGTAAATTATTACCTCGACACAAGACGAGCGAAAAAAGATGGAACATTCCCCCTAAAATTAAGAGTTCAGCACAACAAGAAGTTTTTAATAGCCACAGAATTTAGCGCGAGCACAGAAACATGGTCCAACGTTGAATATAACAAGAAAGAACCAAACTATAAAGCAAAAAATGTTGTTATAAGAAATCTGCTAAACAAAGTTGAATCGTATTTATTATCAATTGATGATAGACTAAAACGAATCAGTGACAAATCACTTAAAGCACAAATCGAATACCTAATAAAAAACAATTCAACAGAAGAGCGTTCATTCATCTCATTCATAGATGAGTTTATTGAAACAAAAAAGAAAGATAACACGATTGCACTATACGAATCAACAAAAATTAAAATAGAAGAATTCGACGATACCTGTACATTTGACACAATAGATAAAAAATGGCTTACTTCTTTCAACGATCATCTATATAAGCAAGGATTAAAAACAAATACTAGATCCATACACCTACGCAACATCAGATCAGTATTCAATTATTGCCTTGACAATGAAATAACGGAGCTATATCCATTTAGAAAATTTAAAATTGAAAAAGAAGAAACAAGAAAAAGAGCATTAACAAGGGAACAACTGGTAATGCTAAGAGATTACAAAGGCGATGAGTACCAAAAAGAGTTCCAAGATATTTTCATGCTCATGTTTTATTTAATTGGTATAAACTCTATCGATTTATTCCATGCCAAGAAACTTGAAAACGGAAGACTCGAATACAAACGAGCTAAAACAGGCAAGCTGTACTCTATAAACATAGAACCGGAAGCATTAGAACTTATTGAAAAATACAAGGGGAAGAATTATCTTCTAAATACCGTCGAGAAATACGGATCATATAGAAACTTTACCACACTAATGGGAAGAGGTCTCAAGCGCTTGGGATTAAATGAAAGGAAAGGGTTAGGTGGCAAAAAAGTAGGTATTCCTTTATTCCCGGATATCTCACCATATTGGGCACGGCACACATGGGCGACCATCGCAGCATCACTCGACATACCCAAAGAAACAATCTCTCAAGCATTGGGACACGAGATCGGCAGCCATGTAACATCCATTTATATCGATTTTGATAGACGGAAGATAGATGAAGCCAATAGAAAGGTTATCGACTACCTGAATCAAGAACAAGGGCTATAGCTTCGGCCGTAGCCTCCTCTCTCTCCTTGGGAAATTCAGAGTTAAGGCGATCGATCAGCTCCGTATCACCGGTCACCAAGTTACCTAATACCCCGGATTCATCAGAAACGGTTAACTCATAATGTCCATAACAGACAAACCGTTTCTCAAGCGAATAAGACAATTTCCTGCGTGCCATATCAGCGAAATTAAACAGCGGAAATAAAAAGAACGGTTCCGCTTTCCCGTTGCGTTACACCATTTTACAAAAAGGCAGTAGGTACATTAATACTCTACACGGGGGTCAGAACCGTATAATATACGGAGCTACGGACGAATTAAGGCCCGCAGCTATCACAGCGAAATTATCGCCTTCTTGTAAAATGTAACGCAATGCAAATATGCGGAAAATAAGCGGAAGTGCAAAGGAAAGGTGAGAAAAAAGGGGAAAGTCACAACCCTCCCCCTCTAAACTTCTTTCTCTATTACAAAACAGCTTGGTTTTTGAAAACACTTTATGTTTGTATTCTGTAATACACAAATTGAGTAGAAATCCCAAGCATTGATTACTCAATTTTTTGCTGCCAAAAATGAAATATAAAATTTAGCTTATTACCCTCTAGCGTTGGGATGAAATAAATTTGTTTTTTAATTTCAAGCTCAATATTACGATAGATAGACAAAGGAACTGTAGAAAAAGGATTAAATGTAACAAAGTTAAATTCAACATCAATTATCTTACCTGTAGTAGAGTCTATATATAATGAAATCATTAACTCCCTACCTTTTAATCGCGTTTTATCAAAAGAAGCAAATGCATTATTCACAATCGAATAACATTTGGGCTTTGTCCAAGAATCATCCTTGACATAATATGTTCGAGGCATATTACGAAACTTTTTATCAAGAGGACGACCATCTTTATATTTTTGATCCATAAAAATGTATTTACTATCCTTATTATAAAGCATAACAAATCGTGACTCATCAACATCACATTGATAAGCATAACCATCCTCATTAAAGGTTTTAGTCACGGTGTAGTAATTCGTTTGTGCGTGAGTAACACCAAAACATGCTAGAAGAATAAAAGCAAAGATTGTTTTCATTATAAATTAGCCTATTAGTTATTCAATTTCTTGCTCCCAAAAATGGAACAGAAAATTAAGTTTATTACCCTCTGGAGTTGGAATGAAATAAATATGTTTCTTAATTTCAAGCTCAATATTACGATAGATAGACAAAGGAACAGTTGAAAAAGGATTCACTGTGACAAAGTTAAATTCAACATCCGCAACTTTACCTGTAGTAGAATCTATATATAATAAAATCATTAACTCCTCACCTCTTAATCGATTCTTATCGAAAGAAGCAAATGCATTATTTACGATTGAATAACATTTGGGCTTTGTCCAAGAATCATCCTTGACATAATACGTTCGAGGCATATTATGAAACTTTTCATCAAGAGGACGACCATCTTTATATTGCTGACGAACAGATATAAATCTGCTAGCCTTATTATAAAGCGTAAAAAATTTCGAAGTACTGACATTACACTGATACGTATAACCGTCCTCATTAAAGGTTTTAGTCACGGTGTAGTAATACTTTTGTGCATAAACGACACCAAAACATGCTAGAAGAATAAAAGTAAAGATT
>JBKEDO010000063.1:0-30470 GCA_047975405.1 Bacteroides sp. | reverse complement strand
TTAATCCAGTGGCTATTAGTGGTTTGCTTGCGGCATTTTTATGAAACTTACAGCAGCGGGACTGTTCAGGATTTTCACCTGATTCCCTTTTAATTGCTTCCCTTGTGAACAAGAGTCGCAAACCAATACCTTACAAAGGTAAGATTATTTGCTGAATAATACTACGATTATAGCAGATTATTTTCCTTTGGCCAGAGTGAAGATGAACTCTAACCCGTTTTGTTGGTAGTTTTTTGCAGAAATGCTTCCTCCGTGGATCAGAACCGCATTTTTGACGATAGCCAGTCCCAATCCCGTTCCTCCGAGTTTTCTCGAGCGACCTTTATCGACGCGATAAAAGCGTTCGAACAGGCGGTTCAAGTGTTCGGGAGCAACTCCCACACCGTTGTCGGCAAAGCTGAAATAATAGTAGTTGCTATCTTCTCGGAAACAGCTGATGTAGATCTTAACATTGCTCCCGGCGTAGGCAATGGCATTGTCCATCAGGTTACGGAAGATGGAGTAGATCAAGGAGTAGTTACCTCGCATCATGAGATTGTCTTTGAGCGAGTTGATCACCGTGATCTGTTTCTCGTCGAGATCGAGATAGACCTCGTTGATGATGTTCTTGACAATGACCGAAAGGTTTAATGTTTCCATGCCGATCAGATTGCTGGCCTCGTCCATGCGGGTGAGCACGGAGATGTCTTGAAGCAGGTGACTGAGGCGATTGCTTTGCGCATAGCAGCGATCGAGGAAGGTGTGTAACTTCTCCGGTGGAATGTTCTTGTTGTTGACAATGGTTTCCAGATAGCCTTGTATGCTGCTCACCGGTGTTTTCAGCTCGTGGGCAATGTTCTGGGTGAGTTGGCGCTTAAGGCGTACCCGTTCCTCTTCGAGCGTGACGTCATTGATCGAGATTTCGAAATTAGAATCTTGAAACAAGATGCACTCCACGGCAAAGGTGCGTCCGTTCTTGTCGATGCTGATCGACATGCGTTTTTCTTCACGTCCCTTAGGAAGCTGTGCTTGTCCCTTACTGATAAAGTCGGTGATCTCTTGAAACTCTTTCACGGCAAACACTTCTTCGGTCTCTTGCAGGTTGGAGTCAGAGATCAAGTTGCTGTATTGAGTGAAGAGGTTGTTCACCAAGATCTCTTTTTTGTCTTTGGTAAAGATGCCTAGTCCCTCACGTGAGGTTTGCAGGTGGGCAATCAACTTTTCGCGTTCGATGTAGAGCGCCTCTTTCGTCTTGTGCAGGCGTTTATAGATCTGGATGATATGTTGTGAGATCTCGCCCAGCTCGTTGTGAGGGAAGTCCGTCAGTGCATTCATCTCGATCGATTCATTACGATCGGCACGCATGGCAAATTCGCGCAAGTTATTGATCGACTTACCGAGTTTATGCGTAAACTTGTAGAAGAGTGCAATCAGAATGAGGGTTAATATGCCGGTGAACCAAAGGTAGTTGGAGTCGGCCTTCAAGGTGTTGATGAGGGGGACGTTGTAGGGTAATGCCGATCGGATGATATAACTATCGTAGGCTGTTGCGGCGTAGAAATAGTTCAACCCCGTGCTTTCGGAGGTACGACGGACATCGAATCCGTAACCGTACTTCAGCGCTTCTTGAATCTCCGGGCGGTAGAAATGGTTACCTAAGAGGTTATAGTCTTTTCGGAAACTGTCGAAGATCACCTTTCCTTTAAGGTCGACTATCGTAACACGAATATCTTTCAGATGATTGTAGAGAGACTCCCGGATGAGTTCGTCCGATAAAGGGTGTTGCTTCAGTTTCTCATACAACGTATTGTTGTAGTTCTGCAACTGCACTTCGAGCATTTCTATCTTAAACTCTTTTTCCCGTTGGTATTGATAAGCCAAGAAGGTGATGATGAAGATAAAAAAGATCGAGATAACCGAAAGAAACAACTTACGGTTGAACGATAAGAAATGGCGTTTAGGAGTGCTCTTATACATGTATTTAATATGTTGAATAAATCCTCGAATGAATAGCCTATTGAATGAATCATTGAATCAATCACCGAATCATTGAATCAATCACCGAATCATTGAATAAATTCTCGCATGAATCAATCACCGCATGAATAGATCCTCGAAAGAGGTCGGGCGATGCTGCTGTGCGTTTATTCCGCATCGAAGCAATAACCGTAACCCAGACGGGTGACAATCAGCTTGCCGTACGCTTTGATCTTCTTTCTCAATCGTGTGATATTCACATCGATGGTGCGATCGAGCACATAGACTTCGTCGCTCCAAACTCGGGTGAGGATCTCTTCGCGAGAGAAGACGCGTCCTTTGTTCTGCACGAGCAATAAAAGGATCTCAAACTCTTTCTTGGTGAGTGCAACCTCGTTGCCGTCGATCGTCACTTTTTTATTGGTGATGTTGATCACCATCTTCTCATAGACCAACTGCTCGGTTTTCTGAGCCGGCTCTGCAGTTGCTGAAGCCCGTCGGAGTACTGCTTTGACGCGGACGATAACTTCACGCAAAGAGAAAGGTTTCGAGATATAGTCATCGGCTCCCAAGTTAAACCCGGTGAGGGTGTCGTTCTCGGTATCCTTGGCGGTGATAAAGATGATGGGGATATGAGCCAACTTTTTGTCCTTTTTCAGCATATTAGCCATCTTGAATCCGGAGATCTCACCCATCATCACATCGAGCAATAAAAGGTTATATTGACTTAAGTCTAGCTTTAACGCTTCTTCTGCCGAATGGGCGGTGTCTACCTCATAACCTTCATTCTCCAGATTGAATTTTAAGATCTCGCAAAGATCTTCTTCGTCGTCAACGACTAAAATACGATAATCATTCATCTTTTTGTAACTATTATAATGATGTAATTAAAAGCCTGTTAAAATAACCTTTAAGACAAAGTTATGCTTTTATTTTATTTTCCATACAAAATAGCCGTTCTTTTGTTACTGGTGAATGAAACAGGCGTTACATTTATGTGACATTTTCGAGAGACAAGTGTTAAGAATGTTTTATCGCCGTTTTATTTGGAGCTTATCGATGGTTTTATTTCGATGAAAAGCCCGATTTTACTTTCATTCTTTTTGGGTAGAATGATATGATATCGGCAGCGATTTATTAACTTTGTCCTATCAATAAAAGGTAAAAGTATGTTATGGCTATTCAGATGGATCATGGAAAGGGATTTTTGACTAAGAAGAAGCAGCTCGCTTTCGCTGCTGTATTATTAATTGTGGCATTGAGTGTTTGGGTCTTGAAATGTTCCGATTTTAAAACCGGTTTTGAGATTACGGACGATTTGGGAGGAAATATTTTTCCTTCAGCGATCTTGTCGGTGGCGACGACCGATGCTCAGGTGGTGGTCCCTTCCGATTCGGTCTATTTGGGTAACCCGAAGTCGTGTATCTCTATTCGTCTGAAATCACGATCGGCCTATTCTCGTGTGCGGATAGAGGTGGGTGAAACGCCTTTCTTCTCCCGTTCGGTATCGGAGTTCGTGTTAGATCGTCCTCGAACGGAATACACCATTTATCCGGATATCATCTGGAACTATGAGGCGTTGAAGAATAATGCACAGGCTGAGCCGGTGAGTGTGGTGGTTAAGGTCGAGATGAACGGTGAAGACCTTGGGCAACGGGTACGTACCTTTTCGGTGCGCAGTGTCAACGAGTGTTTGTTGGGTTATGTGGCCAATGGTACGGAGTTTCACGATACGAGCATCTTCTTCGCCGCTTATGTGAATGAAGATCATCCGATGATCGACCAATTGTTGCGCGAGGCACTCAATACCCGGATCGTCAACCGCTTTTTGGGATATCAAGCTTCGTATAAGAATACGGTCGACAAGCAAGTCTATGCGCTTTGGAATGTCCTGCAGAAGCGTAAGTTCCGATATAGCTCTGTCTCCAATACCAGTCTATCGAGCAACGTGGTGTTCTCGCAACGTGTCCGTACGTTCGACGATGCTTTGCAATCGTCGCAGATCAACTGTGTGGATGGAAGTGTTTTGTTTGCCTCTTTGTTGAGAGCGATCAACATTGAACCGATCTTGGTTCGTACGCCGGGTCACATGTTTGTGGGGTACTACACCGATATGAAACATAAGGAGATGAACTTCCTCGAAACGACCATGATCGGGGACATCGATTTGGACGATTTCTTCCCTGATGAACAGCTCGATTCGACCATGGTGGGCAAATCGCAGAACGAAATGTCGCGGCTGACTTTTGAAAAATCGAAGCAGTATGCCAACAAGAAATATCAAGAGAATGAGATGGGTATCCATTCCGGTAAGCTGAACTATATGTTCCTTGAAATCTCGAAGGAGGTCCGCCAGAAGATTCAGCCGATAGGGAAATAGAGCAAAAGTTTGCATATCATTGGCGGTAATGTTATTTTTGTACCTTATTAAATAAATGTCAGTAAGAAATGCAAGGTAAGAAATTTATCTCTCCGGGAGCTTGGTTTGCTATGAGCTACCCTTCGCAATGGAATGAGTTTGAGGATGGTGAAGGGTCTTTTCTCTTCTATAATCCGGAGGTATGGACCGGAAATTTCAGAATATCGGCTTACAAAGGAGGGGCGAACTTCGGTCGCCAGAGCGTGGAGCAGGAGCTGAAAGAGAATCCGACGGCTGTTCGTAAGCGTGTTGGGGCATTGGATTGTGCCTATAGCAAAGAGATGTTTGAGGAGGAAGGTGAATTCTACACGACGCATGTTTGGATCGTTGGTGCCGGTGAACTGGCATTCGACTGTTCGTTCACCCTGACTAAGGGTGGTGACATCCATGAGGCTGAGGAAACCATTGCTTCTTTGGAGGTGCGTCACGAAGGTGAGAAGTACCCGGCTGAACTGATTCCCATCCGACTGATGGAGATTTATCAGCTGAACGAGAGCTACGAGTGGGCAACGAACTTGGTTAAGGAGGAGTTGAAGGTCGACTTCCAAGGAACGGAAGAGGATTTGGAGAAGCTGCAGAAGATTGTCGATAAGGAGATCATCGGTCGCAAGAAACGCGATGAATGGGTGGCTCTTGGCATTACACTGTGTGTGATCTTCGCTAATGAGGTGGATGGAGCCGAATGGCGGACATTGGTCGACGGTAACCGTGAAGCACCGGTCTTGATGTATGGCGAACGACTGATTGACCCGATGAAGCTGACTTGGAGTAAAGTGAAGGCGGGTGAGCCTTGTAACCTGATTGAAGCGTATAACGAACTATTATGATAAATCCTTATTTGCAAGTCGACGGACTGACGAAATCGTTCGGCGACTTGGTGCTTTTTGATAACCTTTCTTTTGGTATTGCCGAAGGCCAGCGCGTTGGCTTGATCGCTAAGAACGGCACGGGCAAAACCACTCTTTTAAATATTATAGCCGGTAAGGAGGGCTACGATGACGGATCGGTGGTCTTTCGTCGTGATCTTCGCGTAGGCTATCTCGAACAAGATCCGCAATATCCTGCCGACATCACCGTGCTCGAAGCCTGTTTCTTGCATGGGAATAGTACCGTCGAACTCATTAAGGAGTACGAACGGTGTATGGATACCGAGGGACATCCGGGGCTCGACGAACTGTTGGCCCGTATGGAACAGGAGAAGGCTTGGGACTACGAGCAGAAGGCGAAGCAGATCTTGTCGCAACTTAAGATTCATCGATTTAATCAACCGATCGGTCAGCTTTCGGGAGGCCAGTTGAAGCGTGTGGCTTTGGCCAATGCACTGATCACCGAGCCGGACTTGTTGATCCTCGACGAGCCAACCAACCACTTGGATCTGGAGATGACCGAATGGTTGGAGGAGTATCTGCGACGGACCAACCTCAGTCTGCTGATGGTGACGCACGACCGTTATTTTCTCGATCGGGTCTGTTCGGAGATTTTTGAGATCGACAATCGTCAGATCTATCAATATAAAGGCAACTACAGCTACTACTTGGAGAAGCGGGAGGAACGTATCGAGGCTAAGACGGTCGAGATTGAACGGGCGAACAACCTTTATCGTACGGAGCTGGAATGGATGAGACGTATGCCGCAGGCGCGCGGTCACAAGGCTCGCTATCGCGAAGATGCTTTCTATGACTTGGAGAAGGTGGCGAAGCAACGGATGAAAAGCGATAATGTGAAGCTGGAGGTGAAGGCGTCGTACATCGGAAGTAAGATCTTTGAAGCCGAGAACCTCTGTAAGCGGTTTGGCGACTTGAAGATTCTGGACGATTTCTCTTATATCTTTTCGCGTTATGAGAAGATGGGTATCGTGGGGAGCAACGGCACCGGAAAGTCGACGTTTATCAAGATCCTCATGGGGATAGAGCAAGCCGATAGTGGAACGCTCGACATCGGTGAGACGGTACGTTTCGGCTATTATTCTCAGGACGGCTTACAGTTTGACGAACAGATGAAGGTGATCGACGTGGTGCAGGATATTGCTGAGGTGATCGAGCTGGGCAACGGTAAGAAGCTCACGGCATCGCAGTTCTTGCAGCATTTCCTATTTACTCCCGAGACTCAGCATAGCTATGTCTATAAGTTGAGTGGGGGAGAGCGTCGCCGGTTGTACCTATGCACCGTGTTGATGCGTAACCCGAATTTCTTGGTGCTCGATGAGCCGACGAACGATTTGGATATTGTGACGCTCAACGTGCTTGAGGAGTACCTGCAAAGCTTCAAGGGGTGCGTCATCGTGGTTTCGCACGACCGTTACTTCATGGATAAGGTGGTCGACCATTTGTTGGTGTTCAACGGTCAGGCTGATATACGCGATTTCCCCGGAAATTATAGCGATTACCGCGACTGGAAGGAGGCTAAGGCACAGAAGGAGAAGTTGGCCGAGAAGCCTCAGGAAGAGAAAACCACTCGGGTACGTCTGAACGATAAACGTAAGATGAGCTTTAAGGAAAAGCGGGAGTTCGAGCAACTGGAAACCGAGATCGCCGCACTTGAGGCTGAGAAGCAAAGTCTCGAAGAATCGCTTTGCAGCGGATCACTCTCGGTCGACGAGCTGACGGAGAAGTCGAAACGTTTGCCCGAGATCAACGAGCTTATCGACGAGAAAACCATGCGTTGGTTGGAGTTGAGTGAGATCGAAGGGTAAAGAGTTGTAGTCGCTAAGAGTTGTAACGACTAAAGATTATAATCAGTAAGGATTGTAACAACTAAGGATTGTTGCGACTAAGAGTTGTAATCATTAAGGATTGTAACGGCCGATGTGAATAGAAGCATCGGTCTTAAGATATGATTTTAAGGTATTTTTTAAGGCCTTTTGTTAGGGTCTTTGTTAAGTCATTTGTTAAGGTATAAGGCATTAGTTTTATGAGTAATCTGACCAATTATCACAGTCATTGTTTGTACTGCGACGGACGGGCAAACATGGAAGAATTTGTACGTTTTGCCATCGGCGAAGGCTTTACGTCGTATGGCTTTTCGTCGCATGCTCCTCTACCTTTTTCTACGGCATGGACCATGGAATGGGAGGATATGACGGATTATCTCCGGGAATTCGCCCGAATGAAAACGAAATATAAGGATCAGATCGAATTGGCTGTTGGTCTCGAGATTGATTATCTGAACGATGAACATCACCCGGGGGCGACTTGCTTTCAAGCGTTACCTCTCGATTATCGCATCGGTTCGGTCCATCTCTTGCCCGATGTGAAGGGAGAGATTGTCGATGTCGATGTGTCGGCTGAGGTGTTCAAGACCTTGATGCGCGATCATTTTGAGAATGATGTGAAAGGTGTAGTTCAGCTCTATTACCAACGTTTGCGTCGCATGATGACTTTAGGTGGTTTCGATATTTTAGGTCACGCCGATAAAATTCATTATAATGCCGAAGCGGTTCGCCCGGGAATACTCGACGAGCCCTGGTATGAGGCCTTGATGGCGGATTACTTCTCCGACATTGCCTCGAAAGGCTATATTGTTGAGATCAACACGAAAGCGCATCGCGAACTCCATACGTTCTATCCCAATGAACGTTATTTCTCTATGATGCGTGAACTCGGCATTCGCGTGCAGGTCAACAGTGACGCACACTATCCGGAACGGATCAACCATCAGCGACGGATCGCTTTGGATCATCTGAAGCAAGTGGGCTATCAGACGGTTGTGGAGCGGCATCATGAAAAATGGGTCGATTGTCCGATCGTTGACTGATCGGGACAATCCACCCATGATATAGAAATGAACGGATGGTTCTGAATGTTATTCTACGCGACGGCAACCGTTTGCCTGGAAGAAGTCGTGTAGAGCTTGTTCACAATTGCCTTGTATCAAAATGTGATGATTACCCAACGGATTCTTTAGGAAATAATCGGTCGACCCATCGAGTCTGACCCGTACTTGCGTGCGACACATATTGATATAATTGGTATTCTCGGTCAGCGATCCCGATGAGATGAAATATTCATCGAGTGATTCCCCACCACATTTTACTAGCGTCACGTCACCCGTAGGCAATAAACCTTGTATGGCGATACCGCTTTCAGTCTCAAAATGATTACGGATGATATAACGGTCGGTTTGCTTTAGTCCCACAGTGCAGTGTGCTAAGGTGACCTCATTGGTTCGTCCGCTGATCATCGACGGGTTGGCCATAAATCCTGTTTTTCCCGTTAGCGCTTTTATAGCCAAGAGGGTGAAAACCGATTGCAGATCGCCTTCACAGCAGGCAATGATCCCGTCGTCGTTCAGTAGCGATAGAGCCAGACAGCCCGTTGTGCCGAGTTTCTCGATAATCTTAAAGCAACTTAGGGTCAAAGCGTTCAAGTTCTCTTGGTGAGCGATGTTACGGATAGCCCGATAGAGACGCATGGCTTTGATTAAATCTTCTGGAGTACCTTCCCGACAAGCCAAAGCTTGTGAGGCTACTGCTGCACACGAAGCTCCCACCTCGTCGTCGGTGATCCGTTCGAACTCGTCGTACACCCTTTCGAGAGGAATGTCGATGAAGTCGATACCCCAGCGACGCTTGGCCAATAGGTAGTCGACGCTGCTTGCCACGAGCCAAGGTGACGACGTACCGATCACGCCGACCCGTTGTCCGACGATCGCGCGTTGCGAACAGAAATTGGTATATAAGGTTTCGATGCGCTGAACGATGTAGGGATATTCGCCGTGCAGAATCTCACATTTCATCCCTCTGCTACGCAACCATGATGAGATCTCGAGTGATGCAGCCAGAGAATTCTGCATGCCGTCGGCTAGTAGGATGGTTGGCCGAGGAAGTTGTTCGAAATATTGAATCACTTGTCTTTCCACTCCTCCGGTTGCAATGAAAACAATTTTGAAATCATCTTCTCGAAGCTTGTGCATCTCTTTGTAGTCGACAAGTTTTAGCGTGTAATATTTTTCAAGTTCGCTTAAGATCGCTTCATGTGAGCTCTTTATAGAAGCCTGCTTGTGCAGATGCGAAGCAAAAGTTATAAGGTTTATTGTCATTATGCTTGATAATTGGGTTATTTTTCAGCAAATGTAGGTATTTCTTTTTTTACCTATACAACGTTTTTAGGGTTGATAAGGTTTTTAAAGTTTTTATATCTCTGTATTCAAATTATTACGTACCTTTGTGCACAATCAACGAAAATAAAAACGATTTTTTTTTAATATTAACTATGCCTAATATATCGATTCGCGGAAACGAGATGCCTGCATCTCCAATCAGAAAACTGGCTCCTTTGGCAGATGCTGCTAAGCAACGTGGAGTGCATGTCTTTCACTTGAACATCGGACAACCTGATTTGCCGACTCCTCAAGCCGCGATTGATGCGATACGCAATATCGACCGTAAAGTATTAGAATATAGTCCGAGTGCCGGATACAGAAGCTACCGCGAGAAGTTGGTACACTATTACGAAAAGTATAACATCAACTTAACTGCCGATGATATCATCATCACTTCGGGCGGATCGGAAGCGGTGCTTTTTGCTTTTCTATCGTGCTTGAATCCGGGAGATGAGATTATTGTGCCCGAACCGGCTTATGCCAACTACATGGCTTTTGCTATTTCTGCCGGTGCAAAGATCCGTACCATCACAACGACCATTGAAGAAGGCTTCTCGTTGCCTAAGGTTGAGAAATTCGAAGAACTGATCAATGAGCGTACGAAAGCGATTTTGATCTGTAACCCGAATAATCCGACCGGTTATCTATATACTCGCCGTGAGATGAATCAGATTCGTGACTTGGTGAAGAAGTACGATTTGTTTCTTTTCTCTGATGAGGTCTACCGTGAATTTATCTATACCGGTTCGCCTTATATCTCGGCTTGTCACCTTGAGGGTATCGAAGAAAATGTGGTGTTGATCGACTCGGTTTCGAAACGTTACTCGGAATGTGGTATTCGCATTGGTGCGTTGATCAGTAAGAACAAATCCATTAGAGACGCCGTGATGAAATTCTGTCAGGCTCGTCTGAGTCCTCCATTGATTGGTCAGATTGCTGCTGAGGCTTCGCTCGATGCTCCGGAAGAATATTATCGTGAGACGTACGATGAGTACGTGGAACGTCGTAAATGTCTGATCGATGGGTTGAACCGAATACCGGGCGTCTATTCACCGATTCCGATGGGTGCGTTCTACACCGTAGCTAAATTGCCGGTCGACAATTCCGATAAGTTCTGTGCATGGTGTCTGTCTGACTTCGACTATGAAGGCCAGACGGTTTTCATGGCACCGGCTTCGGGATTCTACACCACACCGGGTGCGGGAATCAATGAAGTGCGTATTGCTTACGTCTTGAAGAAAGAAGACTTGAACCGTGCGTTGTTTGTGCTGCAAAAAGCATTGGAAGCTTATCCGGGTCGTACCGAACAGTAAACTCTTTTTGAACCATGTCATTATCACTCTTCATAGCGAAACGCATTTATCGTGATCATGATGGCGGGAAACGTGTCTCTCGCCCGGCGGTGTTGATTGCAATCATTGGGATTGCGATCGGTCTGGCGGTGATGATCGTTTCGGTAGCTGTCGTGATTGGCTTTAAGAGTGAGGTACGTGGCAAGGTGATTGGCTTTGGCTCGCATATTCAGGTGACTAATCTGGATGCGGCGACCTCTTATGAGACACATCCCGTTGAGGTGGGCGACAGTATGATGAAGGCTCTGACGACCTTTCCGGAGATTAAGCATGTGGAACGCTATTCCACCAAGCCCGGCATGATCAAGACGGCCGATGCTTTTCAGGGTATGGTGCTCAAAGGGGTGGGAGCGGAATTCGATGCCACCTTCTTTAAAAAACATCTGATTGAGGGGGAGTTCCCGACGTTCAGTGATTCGACCTCTTCGAATCAAGTGGTGATCTCCAGATCACTTGCGTCGAAGTTACGTCTGAAATTAGGCGATCGGATCTATACCTATTACGTTCAGCAAGAGGTGAGAGTCCGCCGACTGACAATTGTGGGTATTTACGAAACGAACTTCTCGGAATACGATAATCTATTTTTAATCACCGACCTCCACATGGTCAACCGTCTCAATGGCTGGGAGAAAGACCAAGTCAGCGGTGTTGAACTGCAGGTAAACGATTATGATCGTTTGGAGGAGATCACCAATCAGTTGGGTGAGGTGACCGATAATCGGATCGACCGCTATGGAAGCGTCTATTATGTGCGTAACATCTTGCAGATGAACCCTCAGATCTTTGCTTGGCTCGATTTGCTCGATATGAATGTATGGGTCATCTTGTTCTTGATGGTCGGAGTGGCAGGCTTCACGATGATCTCCGGATTGTTGATCATCATTCTGGAACGCACCAATATGATTGGAATCTTGAAGGCGTTGGGAGCCGGCAACTACACCATTCGGAAGACTTTCCTCTGGTTCTCTGTCTTCCTCATTGGGAAAGGGATGATTTGGGGAAATGCCATTGGCTTGGCTTTCTGCTTTGTGCAATCCTATTTCGGCTTGTTTAAGCTCGATCCGCAAACGTATTATATCGATACGGTGCCTATCTCGTTTAATGTTTTGTTGTGGCTACTGATCAATATCGGTACGTTGTTGGTCTCGGTCTTGATGCTGATCGGCCCTTCTTTCTTAATTACCCGCATCAATCCGGCCACTTCTATGCGTTACGAATAACGCACACTGCCGGTCTTTGTTTTTACCAGTAAATTAATGTCGATCAGTATCTCTACAACTCATTATCTCCGTAATTCTTCATCTCAGCGACTAGCCATTTTTGTAAATTTCCATCTTTATGACTAATCATCTTTACGACTGATCATCTTTACAACTGGCCATCTTTGCAAAGAGTCATCTCTATAAGTTGTCATCTTTATCAATTATTGTCTTCGCAAATCGTTTCAAGCTCTTTTTTTATTGGGGGCTTATTAAGGTGTCATCGCATCAGTGTTTGAGTTTTTTCTTGCAATGATATTAGTGACTTCTTCCGCTCTATTTAATCATTTTCTCAACTTCTTTAGAGGTTAGTAAACGTTCATTTGTTGAGCCTTCGATGCAGGGCTCTTCAGCCCTCGAAGGAAAACCCATGAGCCCTCGAACGAGGGCTGAAGAGCCCACGTTCGAGGGCTCAAGAAACTAAATGGTGATGGCGAGTGATTGAGCATTGATAACGATTAATAAAATAGAAATACCGTCTAATTGCAATTGAGTAGTAGTCTATAAGATGGGCTGAAAAATAGGCTGTGCTTGTTTCTCATAACTGATGATGGAACGTAACGCTTCACCAGGTTGGTCGGAGTGTTAGATGGTGTGGGATAACCCCGATTTAGTGTGGGATAACCCTTTAAAAATGGTATCCCACACTACGTTCGAGAGTCCATGAATAGAGATTTCTGTGAATTTTAGTGTGGGAGGTGTGGGTAAATCGTACTTATTTATTCTTATGGAGAAGGGGTAACTCTATTTCCTCGATTATCTTCTTTGGAAGTCACTCTTTCGATGGAAACGTCTGTCCAATTCGAAGCGAAGCGATTGCAACGGTTGGATGAAGTCGAACACGAGGAGTGAGGTGTAGAATCGTTTGGGTTCGCCCAGCACTTTCGCACTCCGATTCACGACAAGCAGTTGTGTGATATAGCGGATCAGCCAAAGGAATGCTGCTACGCCGGTTACGATCCATGCCGATTGGAGGATACTCCAAACGATGGTAAAGAGGTTGAGCGTATGAAACAGCAGGCGAGAAGTCGTTTCAAAACCGAGCCATTGGCGTTGATGGCCCTTATAATATTGACCGGTGACCTTGTAGCTGATTTTTTCTCCAATCCACGACTTGATGCTATGCAACGGTTCGATCCGGATTACCGAGCGACTATCGGTTTCAATGCGGGTGTTTTGCCCGGTAGCGATGCGATTGATGAAGATGTCGTCTTCTCCCCGTTGAAGGTTGAGGTGACTAGAATATCCTTTTTGAGCAAAGAACAACTCTTTGCGATAGGCGAGGTTACGTCCGATGCCCATGTAAGGTTTTCCTGCATGCGCCAGTCCCAGATAACGCATAGCCGTGAACAGCGTATCGAAGGAGAGGTAGCGCGACCGAAACCCTTTAGTCGGTTTATAAAGGGCTGCTCCCAATACCACTTCAGTACCCGGAGTGAAGTTACGGGCCAAGAGCGATAACCATTGGGGACTAGCCGGTTCGCAGTTGGTCTCCGTAAAGACCAGCCAATTATATTTACTCGCTTTGATCCCTAAGGTCAGCGCTAGCTTCTTGTGACTGATGTAACGGGCACTGTCGGGTGTAAAGCTATAGTAAAGATGAGGGTATTCCCTTTGGAGTTGTTCTAATACGATCTCGGTATCATCGGTAGAAGCATCATTGATGACAATCACCTCAAACAAGGGGTAGTCTTGCTGAAGCACGGTCGGAAGAAAACGTCGCAAGTTCTCGGCATCGTTTCGAGCATAGACGACGACCGACAATGGAGGCTGTTCGCTCGAAAAACGTTTCTTATTTTTGATCTCCTCGGTCTGGTTTTTACCAATCCGATTGTAGCAAGTGAAGTAGTAGATCAGTTGGATGATCCACAGACCTCCCAAAGCGGATAGCAGAATAATCTCTGCCGAGTTTAGAGCCAATGCTTCCATATTTATTCTTATGAGTTGAATGATGCTTATTTCTCTTACAAAAGTAGATATTTTTTAAACGGAAGTCAACCTTCGAGAGGCTTTTATTTTTATTATCTCATGGCTTGCCGATGAAGGGATGGGCTTTCATAAGAAACGTCTGCCTGGAAACGGGTTCCGGCAGACGTTATCCTAAAAACTAATCATTTTATCCTAGTCTATACCTCCATGAATGGACAGACTTTTATTTTTTCAATAAAAACTCTTCAATGGTTTTCTTCAGCTGATCTTTTGGCATAGCTCCCTGACTGATGCGGGGTTGTTCGTTCATCGGAATCAGCAATAATGTTGGAATACTTCTAATGCCGAAAGCTGCTGCAAGTTCTTCTTCTTTATCAACGTCGATCTTGTAAACATCTACCTTACCGTCGTACTCTTTGCTGATCTCGTCAAGGATCGGAGCCATCATTTTACATGGACCACACCATGTGGCGTAGAAATCGATGATTGCCGGACGAGTACCCTCGAATTTCCATTCTTTAGAGTTGACTTCGTAATTATATACTTTCTTTAAGAAATCTGCTTTATTTAATGAAATAACTTCCATTTTATTATCCTCCTTATTTAATTGATTATTATTATCTTTTGAACTACTACCTGCACAAGCTGATGCAGTCAATGTGAGAGCAAAGGCGCTAAGTAATGTCTTAATCCGTTTCATAGTCTTTGTTTTTTTGTTTGATGCAAAGATAGAGGTAATGAGCTGTGTCACAAATAGCAAAAGAACATAATAACTTGGCAATTATTCCTATTTTGTGAATTAATGCCTTTTTTTGCGGTATTCTTTTTTCAAATAGAAGTTGAAACCCGCATAGATCTGCAAGGTTCCGAACCCGTTGTTCATGGAGAAGTTCTTCTTATAGTAATTGTAGGTCTTTCCCAAAAACGAGGTGCCGATATAATACTTGCTATTGTTGTAGACCAATCCGGCACGAACGATGAGATCGAGATTGATACTGTTGTACGATCGGTTGTCTTTATTGGCTTCGGTCACGATGTGAGAGGTCTTATAGGCAATAGCCGGGGTTAAAGAGGCATTGAACAAGAAGTTGCGTGCAAACACCCAGTTGTAGGCATAGCCGTAGCTGACTGCGAAATTTGAGAAGTGGATGTTTTCAACCTTCATCCCGGGATTCATTCTTTCTTGAATCATGACGGGAAGTTGGGTGTAGTCGAAATCGAGATTATGTTTCGAGAATGAGACACCGACAATCATTGATCCGGCACTCTTACGCTGATTGGTCGACTGACTAAAGGCAGCGGGGTAGGAGAATTTACGGTTGTTGAGAATATAATAGAGCGTTAATCCTTTAATGTCGACCTTCAGTCCGTTGAAGGGCTGGGAATAGTTGTTTGGTATGGCATCCTCGAACCCTTTGATGTGCTTGATCTGATAATTGTTTCCGGTTTTTCGATAAAACAGATCGAGCCCGAATTTCGAGCTGTATAGACTTAAGTCGAACTCCGTTCCTTTGTTCTCCTGACTTGTCTTTCGATAGATATCGTCGATGTTGAACGACCATCCCAGGAAGATCCAGCGCCAGCCGAAGTAGAAGCCCAGTTTGCGTCGCGGGTTGGGATAGAGCGTGATGGTCTGTTGTTTGGGTAAAGTACTGCTGACCGAGTAATATTCGAAGTTGCTGAAATGCGTGGTCATCAGGGCGTAATTATATCGATTGGGTGCAATGTATAAGGTGTCGAAATCAGAGAAGTTGAAGAACTTCTTGAGCGTAGTCTTGAATTTGCCCGGAGAGGTGGTCGAAGGCGATATGGAATCGACCGATGCTTCTTGAGCAGACAAGGAGGTGGTTAGAAGGAGGAGTATGTAGATGATGTGTCGTTTAAGCATAAGATAGAAACTTTAGTTTTGAACGATTTTCTTCAAATCCGGCAAGAACCAGGTGAATAATCCGAGTAGTGGCATAAATGCACACCAGTGGTATATCGCTTCGATGCCATACTGATCGGCCAGACTTCCTAAGACTGCCGATGCGATGCCGGCGATACCGAAGGCTAATCCGAAAAACAGACCGGAGATCAGTCCGAGTTTGTTAGGTAGAAGTTCTTGAGCATATAATAAGATAGCCGGAAAAGCGGAGGAGAGCATGAAGCCGACGAAGAAACTCAGAACAATAGTTGGCAGCAGTCCCACATGTGGCATCAGTAAGCTGAAAGGCGCTGTGCCCAGAATAGAGATCCAGATGACATATTTACGACCAATGCGATCGCCAAGCGGTCCCCCAACAAGCGTTCCTATGGCTGTTGCCGCTAAAAAGATGAAGAGGTAAAGCTGCGATTGCTGGATGGTGACTCCGAATTTATGGATCAGGTAGAACGTATAATAGTTGGTCAAACTGGCCATATAGATGTATTTTGAGAAGATCAGTATCAGAAGAATACTGATGGATAAGAGGGTTTTCCCATCCGATAGAGGACGAGGGATCAGGTGAGCGTGTGTCTTTTTGGTGGTCTTCAGATAGTTGAGGTGTCCCTTATACCATCGACAGATGGGAAGCATGGCGATGATGGCAGCAATGGCAAACAGTACGAAGTAGGCCACATATTCTTTCCCATAGGGAGCGACGATGAGGGCGACCAGCAGTGGGGCTAATGATCCGCCAAGGTTGCCGCCGACTTGAAATAGCGATTGTGCTAGACCTCTTTTACCGCCGGAGGCTAGGAAGGCGATGCGGGAGGCTTCCGGATGGAGAATGGACGATCCCAGTCCGATGAGAAATACGGCGCAGAGGGTCCATGTCATGGTATTGGCAAAGGCAAAGTTGATCAGACCAATGAGTGTGAAAGTCATTCCTGTTGGGAGCGACCAAGGAAAAGGACGTTTGTCGAACAGATAACCTGTTATGGGCTGAAAGACCGAAGCCGAGAGCTGATAAACCAAGGTGATGAGCCCGATCTGTGCGAAGCTTAGCGATAGCTGTTCCTTCAACAACGGATAGGTGGCCGAGACAACGGCTTGCAGAAGATCATTGAGGCAATGCGAAAGACTTAATGCGATCAGTATCGATAAAGTGATTTTACTGATAGGTTGTTGGGTCGGCTGGCTCATCTTTTATCGTTTTATGAAATAGAGTGCAAAAGTACATATTATTATGTATAAAAAAAAGTATCTTTAGCGGATGTATGCTGACAGAGTTAATTTGGTATGAAGAAGATCGTGATTGCAATGGACTCCTTTAAGGGGAGTCTGTCTGCCGGAGAGGTGGTCGATGTGGTTGCCGAGAGTTTTGAGGAGCTCTTTCCTGAAGCTGAGATCAGGCGTATTCCCGTATCCGATGGTGGAGAAGGGGTCTTGTCTGTATTGATGGAACGCTATGGCGGAAGTTACCGAACCGTTGAGGTTTGCGATCCGTTGCAGCGCCCGATGAAAGCGTCGTACGGACTTTTGGATGATGGACAGACCGCATTGATTGAGATGGCTGCAGCCAGTGGGCTAACTTTAGTTCCGGAAGAGAAACGAAATCCGCTGTATACCACGTCTTATGGTACGGGGCAGCTGATTGCCGATGCTTTGGATCAGGGGTGTTCGACGTGTATCATCGGCCTTGGAGGAAGTGCAACAAACGATGCGGCGATCGGGATGCTTCAAGCTTTGGGTTTTAAATTTCTCGATAGGGAGGGAAGCGAACTGTCGGTTGGCCGAGGAGAATTATTACCTTTGGTTTTCGATGTAGATGCGTCACAAGTCCACCCCGGCGTATACCGGACAAGGTTTATCATCATCACCGATGTTCGTAATCCGTTCTATGGTCCTGAAGGAGCGGCTCAAGTTTTTGCGTCTCAAAAAGGAGCCAATGAGCGTAACGTCGGTTTCCTCGATGATGGCCTAAAGCATTTTGCCGAAGTGGTCTATCGAAAAACGGGCGATAACTTAATGAATGTTCCGGGTTCGGGAGCAGCCGGTGGAGCCGGTGGGGGACTGTTGGCTTTCTTGAAGGCGGAATTGCGACCGGGCATTGACTTTATCTTAGAGGCTTTAGACGTTCCGAGTCAGTTATTGGGAGCCGATCTGGTTGTGACGGGTGAAGGAAAGGCCGATCGGCAAACCGGTATGGGCAAGGTGGCTTATGGGGTGCTTTGTGCAGCTCAAAAACAACAGATTCCGGTGATCTTGCTGGCGGGTGGGGTGACCGACCGAACCGCTTTGTTCGATATGGGGTTTGAGGCCGTCTTTTCGTCCACTCCTTATCCGATGAGTCTCTCTGAAGCGATGAATCCGTCGACTGCGAAGAAAAACCTCAAAGAGACCGCTGCGTCTGTTGCCCGCTTGATTCGTCTGGCCGAACAGTCGAAAGAATCATAAAAGAATTTCAGAATGGACGCTAAAAACCGAACGCCAAAGATCTAAAAGTGAAACTTAAAGACAGAATTTAAAAGCAGACGTTGAAAGTCGAAAATCAGATGAGGTCTAATATTACCTGATGACGCCCAGCATAAAGAGTAGAGGCAGATAATCCTTCAAGTCGTGACGAAGAATTTTCAGCGATTGCTGAATTCTATAATCAATGGTCTTGACCGACACATCTAGTCTTTCTGCAATCTCTTTATAACTCATATCCTTAAAACGATGCATGATAAAGGCCTCTTTGTATTTCTCGGGCAAACGAGAAACGGCCTCGTTGATCTTTCTTGATAGCTCCTCGATCTGGGCACTGTCGATGTCGTACAATGCCGATTGATTGTTTTCAAAGTATTGAGTGTCTGCTCGTTTTTTAACTTCTTTCTGATTGATCTTGTTGAGACTCCGGTGATAGATGGTCTTGAAAATATAGCTGTCTAACGAGGATTCAATAGCGAAGAAATCTTTATTATTATACAACCACATCATGACGTCTTGCACGACTTCCTCGGCATCTTCAAGCGGAATAAATCGTTGAGCATAGGCACAGTAAATGGGGTAGAATCTTTCGAATAACAGATCGAAAGCTTCTTCTCTTCCCTTCTGAAAAGAAGAAAATAACTCTCCTATGGTTTCGTTTGATCTCCTTGTTTCCATGTACTATTTGTATTAAATCGAAGGCAAAGATAGCTTTTCTTTATTTATTTTAATCTTTATTGATAAAAAATGTATTTTTGTTTAGGAGAGTTTATTTTAGGATTGTCTTTCTTATAAAGAAGCTCTTTCGGGAGAATAGTTATTGACCTTTATACGATTAGTACACATTGAATAATAAACTGTTTTACATATTATTAGCCACTGAGGGATTGTGCTTTTCTACAGCAAAAGCACAAAGCGACCGACCAAATATCGTCTTTATTATGACCGATGATTTGGGGGCTTTCGATTTGGGTTGTTATGGTAGTGACTTCTATGAAACGCCTAATATTGATCGTTTGGCTACACAAGGACTAAAATTCACACAGTCTTATTCTGCCGGAGCAAACTCTGCACCGAGCAGAGCTTGTTTTATGACCGGGATGTATGCTCCTCGACATGGGGTTTATACGGTTAGTCCTTCCGAACGGGGAGAGGCTTCGAAACGAAAACTGATTCCTATTGCTAATACCGAAGATGTGGCTTCTTCATTTACGACATTGGCCGAAGCATTAAAACAGTCGGGTTATGAATGTGCTCATGTTGGAAAATGGCACATGGGAAGTGATGATGAAGGTACCGGACCGCTGTCGCAAGGGTTCGACTTAAATATCGGAGGGAATAAAGCGGGAAGTCCCTATTCTTATTTTTATCCGTACTGCAATAAGGCGCATTCGAAATGTCATGTGGCTTTGGAAGAGGGGAGACCTGGAGAATACTTGACCGATCGTCTGACTCGCGAGGCTGAGCATTTTATTAAGAACCGCGACACCTCAAAACCATTCTTCCTTTATCTGGCTCATTATGCTGTGCATTCTCCTCTGACTGCTCCGCAAGATTTGGTCGATAAGTATAAGAAGAAAGTGCCCGGTAAGCATCATAAAAACCCCGTTTATGCGGCAATGATCGAAAAGGTCGATGACGGAGTGGGTGCACTCTGTGAATTGCTGGATGCTCAGGGACTGTCCGATAATACGATTTTTATCTTTACGTCCGATAATGGTGGTACGTCAATGGCTACCGACAACTTCCCGCTTCGGGGAGAGAAGGGAACTCCTTACGAAGGTGGAGTTAGAGTGCCGTTGATCATTCGTTACCCATCGAAGATTGCGCCTAAAACGGCTACTGATGTGCCGGTGGTTAATATCGACTTTTTCCCGACGTTGGTCGATTTGGTACATGGCCAACGTCCTCAAGGGTTAGATGGTGCGAATATATTCGATTTATTGTCGGCTCAACCGACTATTCAGCGTGATTTGTTTTGGCATTTCCCGGCTTATTTGGAAGGTTATGGCCGTCAGGAATTCCGCGCTACACCTTATTCGGTGATCCGTTCGGGCGATTGGAAGTTGATTTATTACTATGAAACCAAGCAATGTGAATTATTTAATTTGAAGGCTGATGTCTCGGAACGTCATAACTTGGCAACAGAATATGCCGATCGATGTGCTGAGATGAAGCAAAAACTTTTTTCGTGGCTGAAGACGACGCACGCTCCGATACCCGAGAAGATCAACCCCCAGTATAAAAACAAAGAATAAGAAAGAATGAATCTATCAGAAGATTATAATCAAAATATAGAAGAACTCCTTCCACGTTACCTCGATGGTTTGCTGACTCCGGAGGAAGAGCACCGAGTAGAAGAGTGGATGGCTGAATCTGAAGAACATCGCTCGCTGGTGAAGCAGATGAATGCGATTGCATTGGCTGCCGACTATCAGAGGATTGCTCCTGGCATTGATGTGCAAAAGGCGTTGAAACGCGTGAAACAAGGACAGAGGAAAAGAGACAGGCGTTTCTCTTTACGTTATCTTGAGCGGGTAGCGGCTATTTTGTTTATTCCTCTCCTAACGGTTGTTTTGGTTAAATATCTCTCGGTGGAGGAAGTTCCTTTAGCTCAGATGATCGAGATGAAGACTAATCCGGGGATGACCACTTCGTTTATGTTGCCCGATAGTACGTTGGTGTATTTAAATTCCGAATCGAGTTTGAAATACCCTTCTACGTTTGATGGGACAACGCGTACTGTGGTTTTAAATGGTGAAGCCTTTTTTGATGTGACTCACGATGCGAAAAAGAAATTTATAGTGCAGACGTTGCATCAGACGAGCATTGAGGTTCATGGCACTCGCTTTAATATTGAGGCTTACAATTCTGAGGAAGATGTAGTCGCTACACTCATTAGAGGTAAGATCAGTTTCCGTTATCCCGCTCCGGGTGAAGGCGTGAAGTCGGTTGCTATGTCGCCGGGACAGCGCATTGTATTCGACAGTTCCTCGAAGAGGGTTCATCTGTATAACACATCTTGTTTGTCGGAAATATCTTGGGTTGATGGTAAGATTGTTTTTGACAACACCACTTTAGAGGACGCTTTGAGAATTTTAGAAAAGAGATATAATGTTGAGTTTGTGATCCGGAATCTGAAAACGAAGGATTATGCCTTTACCGGAACTTTCACGAGTCAGCGTTTAGAACGAATCTTAGAATACTTTAAAGTTTCTTCGGGTATCCGATGGAAGTATATAGACAATGGAGATATAAAAGCAGGAAAAACCAAAGTCTTGCTTTATAAATAATTTTAAAATAAAAAACTATGAAAGACCCTTAAACCAAAAAAATATGGAAAGATATTGGCGTATCTTCCCATATCAAAACCGAAAATCACGAACGACTTGTTTGGCGACAAGTCCTGATTTACAATTTTATAACTTTAAATCATTACAAAATTATGCAAAATTATTTCAGCATCCAACGAAATCGGATGTTTTATCCGCTTTGGATAACCTTAAAAAAAATTCCCCTATCTATGAGGCTATTGGTTTTGTTTATGTTTTGTTGTGTTGGCTGGGCTAATGCAACAATTAGCTATGCACAAAAAGCTGTCATCAACTTGAATGTGCGTAATGCAAATGTTGAGGAAGTGTTGAAAGAGATTGAACATCAATCGGATTTTGGATTTTTCTACAACAATCATCAAATCGATCTGAAACGCAAGGTATCGGTAAAAATGAATAATGCCAACATCTTTGCGGTATTGAACGAAGTCTTTAAAGGGACTGATATCGAATGTACGGTATTAGATAAGAAAATAGTATTGTCTAATCTGGCAACCACACAAAAAACAGCAAAGAATGCTGCTGTTAGAATTACCGGTCGTGTGATCGATGCTAGCGGAGAACCGATTATCGGGGCTAGTGTGATTGAGAGTGGTACAACCAACGGTACAATCACCGATTTAGACGGAAAATTTATCTTGAACGTTAGTTCTCCGGATGCAACGATCGAGATTACGTATATTGGTTATAAGAAAGAAACGTTGAAAGTTGTTGCCGGAAAACCAATGGCTATCACTTTAAAAGATGACACTCGTGTTTTGGATGAAGTTGTGGTAGTCGGTTTCGGTTCTCAGAAGAAAGCGAACCTTACCGGTGCCGTTTCATCGGTAAAGATGGATGAGGTCATTGGTAACCGACCAATCTTGAATGCAGCTGATGCTCTTCAAAGTACCGTTCCGGGCTTATTGGTTTCGAATGGTGGTAATGACCCTGGAAAGAGCAAATCGTTCCAGATTCGTGGAGCTTACTCTTTGGGAATACAGAATAGTGATGGAACAATGGGAAATGCTATTAGACCATTAGTGTTGATTGATAATGTTGAAGGGGATATCGATATGATTAACCCGGAAGATATTGAAACAGTAACTGTGATGAAAGATGCTGCTTCAGCAGCAATCTTCGGAGCAAGAGCAGCCGGTGGTGTAATCTTGGTGACGACTAAACGTCCTAAAGGGGCTACCAATTTCCAATTAAACTATAACAATAATTTTGGTTTCGGTAATGCCGTAAACTTGCCTAAACAAGCTCCGCTTGCCGATTATCTAAGAGCTTATTCCGATGCTGCCGGTGATCAGTTCTGGTCGATGGGTTCACCAAGCATCAATAAATGGTTGAATTATCTAGATGAATACAAAAAAGATCCTTCTAAGTTTAACACTGTAGGCGATGGTATCTTTAAGGATACAGATGGTGCTGTTTATTACTTAAACGAAAAAGACTTGGTTGGTAACATGATTACCAATAGCTTCCAGATGACACACAACATCTCGGCATCGGGAGGTACAGAGAAATTACGTTATCGTTTGTCAGGAGGATTCGTATCGAACGATGGTGTATTGATCACTGATAAAGATAAGTTTACTCGTTTCAATTTTAGCTCTTTTATTGCTGCCGATATAACGCCTTGGTTTACTCAAGAGGCTACGGTAAGTTATGGAAAGAGCAAGAAGACTTTACCTTCTTCTTCACTTGGAGCTATCTATTCTACCCGTTTGGTTTCTTTCTACCCGGAAGGCATTATCCCTGGTGATATCTCTTCAACCGGAAAAGATTTGCCATCGTTTACCGGACGTAACCAAGTGTTATGGGCCAATACATCGAAAGATCTCAATGACAACCCTCGTATTTTCTTGAAATCGATCTTGAAACCGGTTAAAGGATTAGAAGTTGCTTTTGAATATACCTTCGACAAGAACGTATATGATTACAGCTGGTATACCGGAAAAACGTCTTATACAACGATCCAAGGTGGAGAAAATAAAACGCCAACTGACGATTATTTGAGAAAGTACAAGCAGTATACCGACTATAATGCGATCAATATTTATGGAACGTATAACTTGAATATCGGACAACACAAGTTTAGATTGATGGGTGGTTTTAACCAAGAATCGAACTATTCTGAAACGTTAGATGCTTCTTCTTATGGACAGGCAATTATTGAAGTGCCTTCAATGGATGCCGGTACGTCGAAGATTGTGGCAAATGACTCATATTCGGAGTATGCCGTACGTGGTGGATTCTTCCGTGTGAACTATTCTTATCTCGATAAGTATTTATTGGAAGTGAACGGCCGCTATGACGGATCGTCAAGATTCCCTAAGAACAATCGTTTCGGCTTCTTCCCCTCAGTTTCTGCCGGTTGGCAAGTGGCTCAAGAGAAATTCATGGATTTCAGTCGCAAATGGTTGGATGGCTTTAAATTAAGAGCGTCTTATGGTCGTATCGGAAACCAGAGCGTTGCAAACTATGCTTATATCCCATCAATGGATATCGACAATAAATATAAGAAATGGTTGATCAACGGTGATTATGTGACTGCGATCTCAGGACTGCCTAAATTGGTTAGTCAGAACTTTACTTGGGAAAAAGTGGGTACTTTAGACCTTGGTGTAGACATTACTTTATTCAATAATCGTTTGAATGGAACATTCGACTGGTTTCAACGGGATACGAAGGGAATGCTTGCTCCGGGTATGGATCTTCCGGCTGTTGTCGGTACCGGTGCTCCTTTGCAGAACACTGCCGATATGCGCACTAGAGGTTGGGAAGTTAGCGTAAACTGGCGCGATAAGATTGGTAAGGTCGGTTATCGTTTAGGCCTTAACTTATCGGATGGACAATCGGAAATTGTGAGATATGATGACAATAAATCGAAAGTGCTTGAATCCAATAACAAGGAACTTTTCTATGAAGGTAAGAAACTCGGAGAAATCTGGGGATATGTTGCCGACGGTTTCTACACAGTCGATGACTTTGAAAGCACATCCACTTGGATCTTGAAAGAAGGTGTAGCTAAGATCGATGGCGTTAATCCTCGTCCGGGCGACTTGAAGTTCCAGAATCTACGTGATGACGATAAAGGAGAGAACTTGATTTATGGTGGTGATAACACCGCTTCTAATCCGGGCGACCGTAAGATCATTGGTAATACCACTCCTCGTTATTTATATGGTATCAACCTAGGGGTAAACTATGGTGGATTCGATTTGAGTGTGTTTATGCAAGGTACCGGTAAGCGTGATGCTTGGTTGGCCAATACCTTGACTTTTCCTCTTTACAGCGACTTCAAATTCATACCGTTGTACGATGGATTGAGCGACTATTGGAAACCGGCCGATAAAGACAATGGCGATTATACCGCACTTAATCCTAATGCTCGATTCCCACGTATCTATGGTGATTACGGCAATATGGGATCGAACTATAGAAAATCGGATCGTTTCTTGTCGAATGCTTCTTACTTCCGTATTAAGAATGTGACCTTATCTTATATTGTTCCTCAAAAGTGGATCAGTAAATTGATGCTCAAACAGTTGAAGGGATTTATCAGTGTTGAGAATCTAGCAACGTTCTCATCTTTGCCTTCAGGAATCGATCCTGAAACTTTAGAATGGAATTACCCTTCTTATCGTACCATATCATTTGGTTTGAACTTCACTTTATAAACTCTGAATTATTATGAAAAAGATATTTTACTCTTTACTGATATATACAGGAGTCGTGTTGACGGGATGTAACGACTCTTTCCTCGATAAGTTTCCGGTCAATAAACCTACCGAAGAAAACGTATTCAACTCATACGACAATTTCAAGGCTTTCATGTGGCCATGCTATGATATGTTTGCGAATAACACCATTGCCACCTCTTTAGGAAACAATGGACAGGACTCGCATTACCGTGGGGATATCAATGCTGGATATTTTGAAAAGAAAAGTGTAAGTGGATTCAACTCTTACGCTTACCAAACTGTCGGTAGTGTAGCTTCTGGCAATGGTTGGGATTTTGAGTATATTCGTCGTATCAACATGATGTTGTCGCACCTCGATGCTTCTTCAATGTCGGATACAGAGAAAGACCATTGGAAAGCAGTAGGCTATTTCTTCCATTCGTATTGGTATATGGAACTGATTGATCGCTTTGGGGATATTCCTTGGGTAGAAACCGTGATGGACGATCAGTCGCCTGAAGCTTTTGGTTCGCGTCTTCCTCGCAAAGAGGTGGCCGATAAAGTCTTGGAGCGCTTGAAATGGGCCGAAGAGCATATCGGGAACTTTGTAAGCAAAGATGGAGCAAATACCATCACGCAAGACTGTGTCCGTGCAGCTATCTCACGATTCACTCTTCGTGAAGGAACTTGGCGTAAATACCACAACTTGGGCGATTACGATAGTTATTTGAATGAGTGTGTTCGTGTATCTGCTTTATTGATGACGGCTTATCCAACATTGTACGTTGGAACCGACGGTCAGCCGGCTGCCGGATATGGAGAGATGTGGACGACGGAAGATTTGGGTAAAGTACCCGGTGTGATTCTTTACAGACAACACGTCGCTAACATCAATCAGAATGGAGCGAGCTATTTGGAACACACTTCTTCGCACAATGTAGAGATGAACCAGTCGACTGTCGACTTGTATTTGATGAAGAACGGTAAACCAATCTTAAACTCGGCTTCAGGTTATCATGGAGATAAAACGATGTACGCCACGTTCAGAGATCGTGACCCGCGTTTATACCATACTGTCATTCCTCCTTACAAAGTGAAATCAGGTAAAGGCCCTGAAGGTTATCGCACATGGACTTATACTACTGAGCCTGCCGATCGTGAATATATCGACATCATGGGAGCAAACACCTCATGTAGCAATCCGGGTATCGGTATGAAACGTCTTCCGGGACAAAACTGGTCGGCTTCTCTTGTTCCTGAGATCCCACGTTTGGGTACCGGAGCATTTGTGACCTGTCGCTCGGGATATTATGTTTGGAAGAACTGGAGCAACTGGGAAGAAAGCTTTAACAATGGCTTGTTAAATACTGCTGATAAACCAATCTTCAAAATTGAAGAAATCTTGTTGAACTACGCTGAGGCGATGTTCGAACTTGGACGCTTCGATCAAGGTGTTGCCGATCAGACGATCAATAAGTTGCGCGACAGAGCCGGCATTGCTCATTTGATTTTGGCTGAGGTTGATGGTAATTTCGATCCTAACCGTGGTAAATACTATCCTGCAGGTAACGAAGCCGGTATTCTGGTTGATCCGATTCTTTGGGAAGTTCGTCGTGAACGCATCATTGAGTTGATGGGCGAAGGTTTCGGCTTCTACGATGTTCGCCGTTGGAGAATGGCACCTTGGTTTGTGAATCAGACTGCGAAAGGTATTTGGATGAAAAAAACGGCTTTGCCAAGTGGGTTTACTTTGCTCAATGAGACCACAGGCGTTTCCGATGGTACATCTGGCAGCATGACTGAAGGCTATATCTATCTGTTCAACTCTCCATTAGTAGAGAATAAAGGATGGTTAGAAAAATATTATCTCTATCAAGTTCCGACCGGGGAGATTCTTTTGAATCCTGATATCACTCAGAATCCGGGATGGGACACCGCCAATTGATAAGGTGAACTAGAAGTTCAGACTGTTGCGTGGTTCTCTAAAAACGTTTTATAGAAACGATAGTTGTTAGAGGGTTTTGCAGGAGTCTGAACTTTTTTTATTTTTGTTGATTAAGTCTTAAAAATAGAATAAACATGAATCGTGAACTAATTTACGGAAGTGCATTCCTCTTGAGTTTGATCGGAATGCCTCAAGCACAAGCAAAGAAACAAACACAGAAAACTAAAAAACAACAAGCGCCTAACGTGGTGTTTATCTTGGCCGATGACCTTGGTTATGGCGATTTGAGCTGCTACGGACAGGAGAAGTTCCAAACGCCTAACATTGACAAACTGGCACAGGATGGAATGCGATTTACGCAATTCTATTCCGGAACCACTGTCAGCGCCCCGTCACGATCGTGTCTGTTGACCGGTACTCACACAGGACATACGCCTATACGCGGTAATATGGAAATCTCTCCCGAAGGACAAACGCCTTTTCCTGAAGGTACGGAAACTATTTTTCAAGACTTTAAAAATGCAGGCTATACCACCGGAGTCTTTGGTAAATGGGGCTTAGGTTATATTGGTACAAGCGGCGATCCTAACCGTGTAGGAGTTGACTCCTTCTTTGGTTATAACTGTCAGCTACTGGCTCATAGCTATTATCCCGATCATCTTTGGGAAAACGATAAACGCATCGATCTGAAAGATAATGTCCTCGAAGTGCAATATGGCAAAGGGACTTATTCGCAAGATCTGATCCATCAGAAAGCACTCGACTTTTTAGATCAGGTGGGAACAGACGAACCGTTCTTCATGTGGTATCCAACGGTGATTCCTCATGCCGAACTGATCGTCCCTGAAGATAGCATCATCAAGAAATTCCGTGGAAAATTTCCGGAGGTGGCTTATCAAGGGGTTGAGCCTGGTAGTCGTGGATTTAGAAAAGGTGGTTATTGTTCGCAATTCTATCCTCATGCAACGTTTGCAGCGATGGTAACTCGCCTCGACCTTTATGTCGGACAGATTGTTCAGAAACTTAAAGATATGGGAGTCTACGAGAATACGATTATCGTCTTTTCGAGTGATAACGGCCCTCATAAAGAAGGAGGAGCCGATCCCGACTTCTTTAACAGCAATGGTATCTGGCGCGGGTATAAAAGAGATTTATACGAAGGAGGCATTCGTGTGCCGATGATCGTATCATGGAAAGGACATGTTGAACCGGGCACCCAGACTGATTTTATGTCATCGTTTTGGGATCTCATGCCAACGTTTAGAGAGGTCTTAAAACAAAAGTTCAATCCGAATGCAATGGATGGGGTAAGTTTATTACCTTTGTGGCAAAACAAAAAAGGGCAAAAGGAACACGATTATCTTTATTTCGAATTTCAAGAGATGAATGGTCGTCAGGCCGTCAGAAAAGGGCCGTGGAAGCTTCTTCATTTGAATATACGTGGAAAGCAACCTTATTATGAACTGTACAACCTGAATTCAGATCCTTCGGAACATCACAATGTACTCAGTCAGTACCCGGAGAAAGTGAGCGAGCTGAAGGCCATTATGCAGAATGCCCGTGTTGAGAATGCTAATTTCCCATTGTTTAAATAATAATATCTTATGAGACCTTATTTTTTATTCGCTTTTTTGTCGCCCATCAGCTCTATTATGGCTGGTACGACAGACAAAGCTGACCAAAACAAACACAAACAGAACGAGCCCACTAGACCGAATGTGGTCTTTATCTATGCCGATGACATGGGTTATGGCGATTTGGAATGTTACGGAGCCAAGAATGTTCATACACCGAATGTGAATCGCTTAGCTGCCGAAGGTATGCGGCTGACCAATGCTCATGCAACAGCGGCAACCAGTACCCCTTCACGTTATTCTTTGCTGACGGGGGAATATGCTTGGCGTCGACCGGGCACAGATGTGGCTGCCGGTGATGCGGGTATGATTATCCGTCCGGAACGTTATACACTGGCCGATGTCTTCCAACAAGCCGGTTATGCGACTGCTGCTATTGGTAAATGGCATTTAGGTTTGGGCGACAAAACCGGTGAACAAGATTGGAATGCACCGTTACCCGCTGCTTTAGGCGATTTGGGTTTCGATTATTCGTATATCATGGCGGCTACAGCCGACCGTGTGCCTTGTGTTTTTATTGAAAACGGTAGGGTAGCCAACTACGATCCTTCTGCACCGATAGAGGTGAGCTACCGCCAACCAATCAAAGGTGAGCCGTTAGGAAAAGATCATCCGGAATTGCTTTATAACTTAAAATCGAGCCACGGACATGACATGGCGATTGTCAATGGTATTGGCCGTATCGGTTATATGAAAGGTGGTGGTAAAGCGCTTTGGAAAGATGAAAATATTGCCGATTCGATCACGTCGCATGCGGTCGATTTCATCAAAGCCAATCGCAATCAACCGTTCTTTATGTATTTCGCAACAAATGATGTTCACGTTCCTCGTTTCCCGCATCCACGGTTTAGAGGAAAGAGTGGCATGGGATTGCGTGGCGATGCTATTGCACAGTTCGACTGGAGCGTGGGACAGATCTTGAAGACTCTCGACGAGTTGGGGCTGACTGAGAATACATTGATCATTCTTTCGAGCGACAATGGGCCGGTGGTCGATGACGGTTACCAAGATCAGGCTGAAGAATTGTTGAACGGGCACTCTCCTGCAGGCAACTTACGTGGAAATAAATATAGTGCTTTCGAAGGTGGTACACGGGTACCGGCTATCGTTCGTTGGCCTAAGCAAGTGAAACGCGGAATCGTTTCCGACGCTTTGGTGTCACAGATCGACTGGATGAGCTCAATGGCTGCTTTGGTTGGCGAACGTCTTCCAAAAGGGGCTGCTCCCGATAGCTTCAACTACTTAGAGAGTTGGTTGGGAAAAACAACAACGGAGCGTCCTTGGGTGATCGAACAAGCAGCGAACCACTCTTTGTCGGTACGCACACCCGAATGGAAATATATCGAATCGAACGACGGTGGACCGATGATTACTTGGGGACCGAAAATAGAGACGGGTAACCTTCCTGCTCCTCAGCTCTACAACTTGAAGCAATCGGCTTTTGAGAAAGAAAATGTGGCTGAAGCCAATACTTCAGTCTTGTTTGAGTTGCAAAACA